>NZ_CP150269.1:6737500-7427485 GCF_037976825.1 Paenibacillus sp. FSL K6-1330 | reverse complement strand
AACTGTCACTCCTTTAAATCTTCCAAATGTGGCTAGAGCCATGTGTGGAATTGTCGAAAGAAAATGAATGATGTCTAATTATCCCCAGAACTAACTCCTGTGGAAACAAAAAAATATGGATAAATTGAAATTGTTCACAACTTTATCCACAGCCTGTTGATAATATTATAGCTTCATTCACATATTCACAACCAAAAGTAATATCATCATAGCAAAAGAAGGCCTTATTTTCAATGTATGTCGCTAATTTATCCACAAATTCAATACGTTGTGCATAATTTTTATTCACACCACTATATATTGTTTATAATTTGTTTAGCCTTCGACATCATTGGCCTCAAAACGCAAAAAATTATTCACAGGTTGTCCGATTCACAAGCAGAATTTTCTTCTCTCACCATCTGTTCATAACTTATGGTTGAATGTTCTAGCAGCCAATCAATCGACCAAAGGTGAAAAATGGCTGTGGATAGTCTTCAAATGGAATCGCTAGATTTCCATTTGAGGGCTTTTTTTATAGAAAAATCTTGCTTAATCTGTACTCGTGAGCCTTTGAAAGGCCCCTTATTTAAGGTTTAAATCGCGATGGGTATCGTATAACGGCAGTTTATTAGGGACTTAAGTTGGCAATAGGCAATCCTTTGGCTTTTGAAACCTTTTTTGTGAAGGGACCGTATGATTAGAAAAAATCGGAACGGGGAGTCAAGGATGCGGACGGAAGGGAAGGCCTTGAATTGGAGAAGAATAGGGTTATTACTCGCTCTGGCGGCCGCATTGGTTCTAATTACCGTGTGGGCCCAGGGCTATTATTCGAAGAAAGTGTTTCATATGGAAGGACTAAAGTACGCCAAATATGCCGATTTGGGAAGCGGGAGCATCGTATATAGGGCATCATTTGGCCGCGGCGAGCCGATTTATGTTCATACTTATGAAGATGAGAAACGGGTTGAGATTGCGGGCGAGGTATATGAAATCCGGGCATATGAAAAGGAATCAGGCCATTCTGCATCATACGAAGTGAGTTATCCTGACGGTAAGACCTACCTCGTGAAACCTTTTGGAGACCGGAGCTTTCTTGCTTACAACGAGGAAGGGGAGATGGTGGTACCCGGCATCAGGTTCATGGTCGGCAGCCAAGTTCACCGTTCCGATCCGGAAGAGCCACGCTACTTCCCCACGGAGCTTGCAAAGGCTGCCGACGAGCAGTTTCATGACCCTAACGGCAGCGTAGGATTCTTCATATTGGCGCTCGTGATGCTGATCTATGCCTGGTGCGGATTCCGTTATGAAGCCTTTCAACGCTTTATGTTTCATATGTCGCCCTCGAATTGGATGGTTGATAATCCGGAGCCAAGCGATTTTTACTTCTTTATGTGTAAGGCAGGGGGAATTTTCGGTATGGGATTCTCACTGTGGATATTTTTCACACAGGCATTATGACAAAAAAAGCCCGTTTTCGCCATGGATCGGATCCATCGAAAACGGGCTTTTATTTCAGATAAAGTATAAACTTCGAAACTTGGCCTACCTGATATTGCAAGAAAAACAACATCTAATCGCCGGTCTGTTTTCTCTAGAATGTACGTAGATAGACGTTTTCCTTACTATAGTAAGCTTACGATTGCTCGAATCGGCGCTGAAATTGGCTGATGGCTTCATAATCTTCTTCCAGTTTCCGCGAAATGCGGATGAAGATTGGCAGCAGAGCCTTATAAACATCAGAACTTTCCTTCACAGGCTGGTGTTCATGGGTGCCGCCAACCATCGTCTCTACAATGTCGAGTGAATCGGCTCTTCCTGTAGCGTACAGACCAAGGACTACGGCGCCAAGGCAAGAGCTCTCGTAGCTCTCCGGCACGATCACCTGCTGGTCAAAAATATCCGCCATCATCTGCCGCCAGATCGGTGAACGGGCGAAACCGCCGGTGGCATGGATTTTGGCCGGCCGGCCGATTTGTTCCTCCATCGCCAGCAGAACGGTATACATATTAAAGATCACGCCCTCCAGCACGGAGCGGATCATATGCTCTTTTTTATGATTCAGGGTTAAACCAAAGAACGACCCACGGGCATTCGGATCCCATAATGGCGCACGTTCTCCGGTCAGGTACGGGTGGAATAGCAGGCCGTTCGAGCCTGGCGGAATACGGTCCGCGATTTTGGTGAGTACATCATACGAATTAATGCCGAGCCGCTTGGCCGTTTCAACCTCGGAGGCGGCAAATTCATCGCGAACCCAGCGGAAAATCATGCCGCCGTTGTTGACCGCACCCCCGATGACCCAGTGCTTCTCCGTTAATGCGTAGCAGAAAATCCGTCCCTTCGGATCGGTCATCGGCTTGTCAACAACCGTACGGATGGCACCGCTCGTACCGATGGTAGCGGCAACGACTCCCGGCTTGATGGCATTCACGCCGAGGTTCGACAGCACGCCGTCGGCAGCTCCAAGCACGAAGGGAGTGGAAGTGGAGAGCCCCATGGCTGCGGCATACTCGCTTTTTAGGCCTTCTATAATATGTGTCGTCGGTACTATCGCAGATAAATGGTCCTCCGTGATGCCAGCGAGCTCGAGCGCCTGCTGGTCCCATGCCAGTGCCTCAAGGTTCATCATTCCGGTACTGGAGGCAATGGAGTGGTCTACAATATATTGGCCAAATAGTTTGAAATAAACATATTCTTTAATCGAAATGAATTTGGCTGTTTGATGAAAGATGGAAGGTAGCTCATGGCGCATCCACATCAGCTTGGTCACAGGCGACATCGGATGAATCGGAGTTCCGGTTCTAAGATACAGCTCCATGCCGCCGAGTTCTTTTTTGAGCTTTGCAGACCAGGCAGCACTGCGGTTGTCGGCCCAAGTAATGCAGCGAGTCAAAGGGGTACCTTGGCTATCTACGGCAATGACGCTGTGCATGGCCGCACTGAAAGAAACGAACAGAACTTGAGCCGGATCAATCCCGCTCTGCGACATGACCCCTTGGACAGAGGAAATGACGGTCTGAAAGATTTGCTCCGGATCTTGTTCCGCCGTAGAGGGAGTAGGGGTGAGCAGCGGATATTCGCCGCCGGCTTTGGCTACAACCTCACCATTCTCCTTGAAAAGCACGGCTTTGGTGCTGGTTGTTCCGATATCGACACCGATCATATAGTTCTGAGTACTCAAGAGACATACCTTCTTTCTACGTAAGGGCACCCGGTTCGCTGTCAAAATATCAGCATTCCGGGAGCCCCCATGTGACTTATTGCTTCATTATACAATTACATTGAGAACCAGAGCCAACACCAGTCCGGTCAGGGACAGAATTGTCTCCATCACGGTCCAGGATTTCAGCGTCTGGGCTACCGTCATGTTAAAGAATTCTTTTACCATCCAGAAGCCGGCATCGTTCACGTGAGACAGTACGATGGAGCCTGCCCCGGTAGCAAGCACCACAAGCTCTACGTTAGCCCCAGGCGTCATGGCAAGCACAGGAGCGACAATCCCAGCGGCAGTCGTCATGGCTACAGTGGCGGAACCGGTTGCAACTCGAATGAGTGCGGCTACAAGCCACGCGAACAGGATGATATTGATATTTGCACCGGTTGCAATTTCGGCAATGGCATTGCCGACGCCGCTGTTGATCAGAACCTGCTTGAATGCACCGCCCGCACCGATGATCAGAATGATCGTAGCGATCGGAGCGAGACATTCGCTGGTGAAGCGGGACAGATCATGTTTATTAAAGCCGCGTGCGAATCCCAGCGAGAAGAAGGAGAAGACTGCAGCGATGAGCAGTGCAATGACTTCATGACCGATAAATTTGCAGAACACGGCTATAAAGCTGGTGGACTCCGGATCGATAATATCGGCTGCGGAACCGATAAGCATCAGAATGACCGGCAGCAAGATTGTAAACAAAGTGATGCCGAAGCCGGGTAATCCGCGTTCAGCTTTGCTTGAGAACTGCTCGGCAAGTTCCTCGGGTGGTTCGGTTCGGATCCGTTTGCCGATGAATTTGCCGAACACCGGACCGGCCAGTATCGCTGCAGGGATCCCGACCAGGAGCGAGTAGAGGATCGTCATGCCAAGGTTCGCATCATAAGCTTCAATAGCAATCATTGGAGCGGGATGCGGAGGCACCAAACCGTGAACGGTGGACAATCCGGCGAGAATCGGAATGCCGATGTGCAGCAGAGACATTTTCGTTTTGCGTGCAACCGTGAAGACAATAGGAATCAACAGGATAACGCCCACCTCGAAAAATACGGGAATACCGACGATAAAGCCGACAATCATCATGGACCAATGGACCCGCTTTTCGCCGAAGCGATCAACGAGGGTGGTCGCGATTTGCTCGGCGCCTCCGGATTCAGCCATCATTTTTCCGAGCATGGTACCAAGGGCGATAACGATGGCAATCGTTCCAAGCGTTCCCCCCAGGCCGCCTGTGATCGAAGTAATAACATCCGCAGGCTGCATGCCCGTCAATAGACCAAGGATCAGAGCGGAGATCAGTAGGGTCACGAAAGGGTTCCATTTATATTTGGAAATCAGCACGATCAGGAAGACGATCGTCAGCAGCGTCCAGATCATTAATGTAGCATTATGACTGAGACCGAATAGTGAGTTCATATCTTGCTTCCTCCTATAGATTACCCATTTTGAATTGGGAAATGGTTCATATCGAGCTGTTCTGCGGTAGTATACCCAAAACAAAGCTGAATTCTATTGTATACTTGTCGACAACTTAGAGCGCATGCAGTGTTTCGTAAGACGGAGGAAGGGAGGATTAAGCTAACCCTCCGGAAAACTAAGATGAAGCGTTTGACGGGAATCATCGAAATAATGTTGAACCGCCGTTTGGATCCGTGCCGGATCCAGGGATTCCATCTCTGCAATAAGCTGAAGATGCTTGTCCATGACATACCGAATCTTGGTGCCTCCGCCACCGAACACCTGACGGGTCGTAATTAACATGACTGTGATCACGATAGGGCGAATGCTCTTCCACAGATGAAGAATCCGTTTATGGTTTGCTTCCGTAATGATCCGTTCATGAAAAGCCAAATCCTGATAGGAGAATTCAACCGGGTCCTGATGTTTCGCTGCAAGCTCCATCCGATCAACGATTTGTTTTAAATGTTGGATTAATTTCGGCTGGGGATTCGCAAACACTTGGCCTTGAACAAAGCTCTCAATAAGAAAACGGACATCGTATAATTCTTCTACTTCCTTAAGCGATAAGCCCATGACAACGGCGCCCATGCGCTCCAATTGTATCAATCCTTCGCTGGACAGCGTTTTCATTGCTTCCCGCACAGGAGATCGGCTGGTGCCGAATTCACCTGCAATCCGGTTCTCGGACAGGATTTCTCCGCGCTTGATGGTACCACTAATAATCTGTAATCTCAGTTCACTGGCGATGGCCTCTCCGAGAGAGGCTCCTTGAAGCCACGTTGAGGGAAATTTCATAGCATAATTCTCCAATCCGGTACTGATTCTAATTTTCTCTAGTGGTAATGATACCACATCGAAAGGAAAAGGGACCATAAAGAGACTATGACATGATGCCCTTAAGAAACAGCAGGTTATAGAAGAGAATTAATGCTATTCCGATTTTTCAACCGCATGGCCACCGAATTCATTACGCAGTGCTGCAACGACTTTGCCGTGGAACGTATCTTGGTCAAGGGAGCGATATCGCATGAACAGCGACATGGCAATGACTGGAGCGCTGGCTTGAACCTCAAGTGCCGTTTCAACGGTCCATCTTCCTTCACCGGATGATTTCATGACGCCTTTGATGCCATCCAGCTTCGGATCCTTGGAAAATGCGTTTTGCGTCAGCTCCATGAGCCAGCTCCGAATGACGGAACCATTGGACCATACCCGCGCGACATCCTCATAGTTGAAGTCGAACGCGCTTTTTTCCAACACTTCAAAGCCTTCCGCAATGGATTGCATCATGCCGTATTCGATTCCGTTATGGACCATTTTCAGAAAATGACCGCTGCCGCTTTCCCCGGCATACAAGTAACCGTTCTCAACAGCCATATCCTTAAATAGGGGTTCAATGCTGTTGAATACGTCGCGGTTGCCCCCAATCATAAAGCAGCCACCGTTATGAGCGCCTTCCATACCGCCGGAAGTGCCGGCATCAAAATAATAAATGCCTTGATCCGCCAGCCGCGCTGCACGGGCTTTGGAATCTTTATAATGTGAATTGCCACCGTCAATCAGAATATCACCGGACTCGAGGAGTGGGGTGAGGGAATCGATGACGGAATCCACGATATCTCCAGCTGGTACCATCATCCAAACGATGCGGGGTTTATCCAGTTTGGCAACAAGCAATTCAGTTGATGCTGCGGCCTCGGCACCACACTGGGCAGCTTGATCGACCAATTCCTTATTTAAGTCGTAAGCTACGACCTGATGCTGATGATGAATTAGATTCTGAACCAGATTGAGCCCCATTTTCCCCAGACCGATCATGCCTATTTTCATAAAACAAAGCAGCTCCTTCTTCGGTGTATACTTGTATACAACTTAAATTCAATTATTTATACTACTCTTTTATAGCGCATGTGTAAATAAGGGACATTTTAGGGATGAAAGGCGTTATATGGATCGAAAAATGACATCCACAACCTATTTAAATAGGTTATCCCCATGTGGATAATTCAAAACTAGCAATAATGACTACTTGTGGAAAACTTAAGTGCTTGCTGAAGTTAACTAAGGTTTGACTTTTGGGCCTGAACGTGATTAAATGTATAAAGGCATTTTCTGTGAAGATGAGAACATTATCCGCTACCATTTAGCGGTCTGTTTACAAGAGATACGTCCATAGACGTCGGTTCAACAAATCGCGGTCTATTCTTCCGTGAAAGTGCGTCGATTGACGTTATGATCTTAAAATATGGGTACGACATATTCCTGTAAGGGGGTGCATTAATTCATGAGACCGACTTTCAAACCGAATGTAAGCAAACGTAAAAAGGTACACGGCTTCCGTAAAAGAATGAGCACGAAGAACGGACGCAAAGTATTGGCTAACCGCCGTCAAAAAGGCAGAAAAGTACTGAGCGCTTAATATTGTGCCACGAAGACCACCGAGGTGGTCTTTTTTTCGTAATATCTCCTGCAGTGTGAGGAGTTTCCTTTTGAAATCGGCAGGATATAGGCTATAGTTTGTCTTAAAGTATTCCAAGTGAGTGTTTATAGCGGTTTTGGCATGACTATACTATTATAATAGAAGAGATGCCAAAGAAACGTTTGATTCTTGAACTTGATTAACGGCAGGGCGGGAGAAACTTGTGCATAGAAAACTTCGTTTACGGAACCGCGCTGATTTCAGCCGGGTATATCGACACGGAAAGTCCTTCGCCAATCATCAATTTGTTGTATATTGGTCACGCAAAAAAGAGGTAGAGCAGTTTCGCGTTGGCGTTTCATGCAGCAAAAAGATCGGCAATGCGGTTGTCCGCAACCGGATGAGACGGCTGGTTAAAGAGATTGTCAGGCACCATCAGCATCAGATTATCGAGCATATTGACCTGATCTTTATCGTTCGAAAGGGAGCACTCGATAAGTCATATCAGGAGCTGGAAAAAAGCGTGCTTCATGTATTGAGGAAATCGTCCCTTCTGAAAGCGAAGAGGGGCTGAACCATGTGTTTATTTGTCCATATAAATATGTTATGATTTACCGTGGAATGGAATGGCGAAGAGAGGGGTTTTGAAGTGTCGTTCATGAAGACAAGACGAGGGAAATGGTTCCTCCTCACCGCTGTAATACTTGCAGTGGCCGTTATATCAGGTTGTGCGCCTGGTGGAGCTGACCAAACGCGTACCATTGAAGATTTGAAAAATGGAGGCTTTTGGCAGAGCAACGTTGTTTATTACTTTACATGGGCACTTGATACGTTTGCTACATGGTTTAACGGTGAATACGGATTGTCCGTACTCGTGATGGTGCTTATCGTCCGTACTTTGATTTTACCGCTGACTCTGAAACAGGTCAGAAGCTCGAAGGCAATGCAGGCCATTCAGCCTGAAATTCAGAAAATTCGCGAGAAATATAAAGATCAACCTGAAAAAGTTCAAATGGAAACGATGAAGCTCTTCCAGGAGAATAAGGTTAATCCGATGGCGGGATGTTTGCCGCTGATCGTACAAATGCCGATATTTATCGCACTCTATCATTCGATTTACTATAACAATCTCCTTCGTGATCACGAATTCCTGTGGCTGCAATTAGGTCAACCGGACAAGCTGTTTATTTTGCCGGTGCTTGCCGCTGTAACTACGTTTTTCCAAACGAAAATGATGATGAAGATGAACCCGTCTCAGCAAATGGGAATGATGCAGTTCATGCTGTTTGTTTATCCGATTCTGATCTTTGTAATGTCCTTCCAGTTCCCTTCGGCACTTCCGTTGTACTGGTTCTACAGTAACCTCTACACGATCGTGCAGAACTACTTCTTGTACCGCAACAATGACAAGGCTGCTATCGTGGCAAGCGTTGCCAGCGCAACCGACGGTCAGAAGAGCAATAAGAGCGGTAACAAGGGCGGGAAAAAGAGTGGCAGCAAAGGTGGGAAAAAAGGTTCGAAGGGAGCCAAGAAGTCGAGATGAGTAAAATCGTCGCAACAGGAAAAACCATTGAAGATGCTGTCGCACAAGGGCTGGCCCGATGGGGTGTAAGTCAAGACCGTGTATCGGTTCAAGTATTGAGTCAGCCATCAAGAGGATTCCTGGGCCTGTTCGGGGTCAAGGAAGCGAAAGTCGAACTAACGCTCCTGCCTGACGGTGCTGGCGGCGATTCATCTGTGAAGGAAGTACCACCTACGAACGCGCAAGCTGTTCCAGCCAAAGTGGTTCAGGTCTCTAATACCTCTGTAATGACGCAGGAACCTGCTGTCAGCATGGATACAGAGAGCCCTGACACAGCTTCGCTTGCAGGCAAGGATCCTTACCAGGAGGCCATCACCTTTCTGATTGAAACCGGACAAGCCATGGGGCTTGATATTTCGGTTGACGTCGAGAAGGGGAAAGACTTTACCACGCTTCAAATTTCCGGCGCCGGACTTGGACTGATGATCGGGCGCAGAGGTCAGACTCTGGATGCCCTTCAGTATCTGGCGAATATCGTAGCTAATCGTTACTCCGACAGTTATCTTCGCATCGTACTGGATGCTGAGAACTTCCGTGACCGTCGCAAGAAGACGCTGGAGGATCTGGCGGATCGGTTAGCGGGACGGGTTCTGAAGACCCGTAAAGAGATTGTGCTTGAGCCTATGCCTGCTGCTGAGCGGAAAGTGATTCACGCCAAACTCCAGTCGCATGGAGCCGTGAAGACGTACAGCAAGGGCGAAGAGCCGAACCGGCGGGTTGTCATTACACCCAAGTCGTCCTAAATGAGTTGAAGAGTATATATAAACAATGACTCCTTAAGCTTCAAGAGGGAGTCATTGTTTTTTAAAAAGACCTATACAGGAAGACTCCAGCAGGAGGTTTTCTTTAACGTTGATAGATGTAGCAGCCGGATTATATATGATATGGCTGTAATTCTGATGTTTTTAACGAAAGAAAGAGGTGAAGGAAACGATGTTTAGTGATACGATTGCAGCTATTTCAACAGCTGTCGGTGAAGGCGGCATTGCGATTATTCGCGTTAGCGGGCCGGATTCCGTTCAGGAAGTGGAGCGTATATTCAAAAGTAAAAACAAGTTAACGGAAGTGGACTCCCATACCGTTCATTACGGTCATATTGTAGATCCGAAAACGGGAGAAAACCTCGAAGAGGTGCTCGTGACGGTGATGCGTGCTCCTCGATCGTTCACGACCGAGGATGTCGTCGAGATCAGTGCCCATGGTGGGGTCATCTCCGTCAAGCGGGTGATGGATTTGTTGCTTCAATTAAACATCCGTTTGGCGGAACCGGGTGAATTTACGAAGCGGGCTTTCTTAAACGGGCGGATCGATCTATCCCAGGCGGAAGCCGTTATCGACCTGATTCGTTCGAAATCCGATCGCGCCTTTTCCGTTGCCCTCAAGCAGGTTGAAGGAACGTTATCCCGTAAGATTAACGAGCTTCGTCATACCTTGGTCGAAACGCTGGCCCATATTGAAGTGAATATCGATTATCCTGAGCATGACGTGGAGTCGCTTACTTCAGAATTCATTAAAGAGAAAAGCCAGCTTGTCATGGGTGAAATTGATAAGCTGCTGAAGACTGCGCAAGAAGGGAAAATCCTACGTGAAGGGATTACGACAGCTATTATCGGTCGCCCTAATGTGGGCAAATCTTCGCTTCTAAACACGCTGGCCCAGGATAATCGGGCGATTGTCACGGATATACCGGGGACGACTCGCGATGTGATTGAGGAATTTGTGACTATTAACAATATTCCGTTGAAGCTGCTCGACACTGCGGGCATCCGGGAAACGATGGATGTGGTCGAGCAGATCGGCGTTGAACGATCCAAGCATGCGGTAAACGAAGCGGATCTCATTCTGCTCGTGCTGAATGCCAGTGAATCGCTGCATCAGGACGAATTGGAATTGATGGAACAAATACGCGGTAGACAATGTATTGTCATTATGAATAAAATGGACTTACCGTCTAATCTCGATCTGGACATTCTGCATCGGTACTACCCCGATGAATTGATTGTTCCGATGTCGATGAAGGCACAAGAGGGAATTGACCGGTTGGAAGAGGCTATATCCAACTTGTTCTTCAGCGGCCAGATTGAAGGCGGAGATCTGACGTATGTAAGCAATGTGCGACATATCGCTTTGCTGAAGAAATCCAAGCAGTCGCTGCAGGATGCTTACGATGCGGCTGAACAGTTCATCCCGATTGATATGATCCAAATCGATGTGAGAATGGCTTGGGAGCAGTTAAGTGAGATATTGGGCGAAGCGGTTGGCGATTCGCTCATTGATCAGATTTTTTCACAGTTTTGCTTGGGTAAATAAGCCCCAAGGATTACTATATATAGTAGGAACGGCTCAGCAATTTCAGGGATATCCGAGGTGGATGCCCTTTGATTACGTATATAACACAATTAGAACAGGATGGTGAGCTATGAGCTATATGGGTGGCACTTATGACGTGATTGTAGTCGGTGCAGGACATGCCGGCTGCGAGGCTGCACTTGCATCTGCACGAATGGGTGCTGAAACGTTGATGGTTACCATCAACTTGGATATGGTTGCTTTTATGCCGTGTAACCCGTCCATTGGAGGGCCTGCCAAAGGCCATGTCGTGCGCGAAATCGACGCACTGGGTGGAGAAATGGGACGCAATATTGATAAAACCTTCATTCAAATGCGAATGTTGAATACAGGTAAAGGTCCGGCTGTCCATGCGCTGCGTGCTCAAGCCGATAAGTTTTCTTATCAGCATACCATGAAAGAGACGATGGAGAAGGAAGAGAAGCTTACCCTTCGTCAGGGTATGGTGGATCAGCTCATCGTAGAAGATGGTGTGTGCGTGGGGATCATAACGCAGACGGGTACGGAATATCGTGCGAAAGCCGTTGTGCTGACAACCGGTACGTATTTGCGCGGTAAAGTTATTATGGGTGAATTGATGTATGAGAGCGGTCCGAACAATCAACAGCCGTCGGTAAAACTTGCGCATAACCTGCGCGAGCTTGGATTTGACCTTGTTCGCTTCAAGACAGGTACACCCCCGCGAGTGCATAAGGATACGATTGATTTCTCTAAGACCGAAATTCAGCCTGGGGATGAGAAGCCTAAGTTCTTCTCTTATGAAACAAAGTCCTCCGACAATGAGCAGCTTCCTTGCTGGTTGACGTATACGTCGGTGGATACGCATCAGATCATCAATGACAACCTTCACCGCGCACCAATGTTCTCCGGCGTTATTGAAGGTACTGGGCCACGTTATTGCCCATCCATCGAGGACAAGATCGTTCGTTTTGCCGACAAACCGAAACATCAAATTTTCCTTGAGCCTGAAGGTAAAAATACGAAAGAATACTACGTGCAAGGGCTATCCACCAGCATGCCTGAGGATGTTCAGCTTGCGGTTCTTCGTTCCATCCCCGGAATGGAGAAGGTAGAAATGATGCGTAACGGATATGCTATCGAGTATGATGCAATGGTGCCAACACAGCTGTGGCCGTCTTTGGAAACGAAAAAACTGCCGGGTCTGTTCACAGCCGGACAGATCAATGGAACCTCGGGCTATGAAGAGGCAGCAGGACAAGGCATTATGGCGGGAATCAATGCAGCACGTAAAGTGCAGGGCAAAGAGCCAGTGATATTGGATCGTTCCCAGGGTTATATTGGAGTGCTGATCGATGATCTGGTGACTAAAGGGACAAATGAGCCTTATCGTTTGCTCACCTCCCGTGCAGAATATCGTTTGCTGCTTCGTCATGATAATGCCGATTTGCGTCTTACTGAAATCGGTCACGAAATCGGCCTCATTTCGGAAGAGCGTTATGCTAAATTCATTCAGAAGAAGCAACTGGTTGAGCAAGAGATCGAACGTCTTCGTCAAACGAAGGTGAAGCCCGTTGAAGTGAATGCGATGCTGGAAGCGGCCGGTTCTGCACCAATTGTGGATGGAAGCAATATGCTGACGATCCTGCGTCGTCCGGAAATCACGTTTGCGATGATTGAGTCGCTCTCACCGTCTCCTTACGAACTGGATGAGGAAATGAAGGAGCAAGTCGAAATTCAAATCAAATATGCGGGTTATATTGAGAAACAGCTGGGTCATGTGGAAAAGCTGCAGAAGATGGAGAAAAAACGCATTCCCGAAGATATCGTTTATGACGAAATCAACGGACTGGCCATGGAAGCTCGGCAGAAGCTGAACAAGATCCGTCCGATCTCCATCGGTCAGGCATCACGCATTGCAGGTGTAACGCCAGCGGATATTTCGATACTTCTCGTTTACCTGGAGCATTATAACCGGGTAACCGCAGCGAAAGGATAAGGAATGGACGACATTCAGAAGGCTTTTGTTGACCGGCTCGGTGAGCACGGGATTACGATCGATGAGATACAGCTTCACCAGTTCGAGATGTATTACGAAATACTGGTAGAGTGGAACGAGAAAATGAATTTAACCGGAATTACCGAACGGGAGCAAGTTTATACGAAGCATTTTTACGACTCGATTACACTCGCCTTTTACGTGGATATGACTCAAATCGGCAATCTGGCGGATATCGGATCAGGCGCTGGCTTCCCAGGTATTCCTCTGAAAATATGTTTCCCGCATGTGAAACTGACGATTGTGGATTCGCTTAACAAACGAATTAACTTTCTGAAGCATGTTGTGGATACGATTGGCCTGAATGGGGTTGAACTGATTCACGGGCGTGCGGAAGAGGTTGCTCGTAAGCAGGGGTACCGTGACGGGTTCGACCTGGTCACCGCAAGAGCGGTTGCTCGCATGGCTGTGTTGAACGAGTTCTGTCTACCTTTCACCAAGGTAGGGGGGCGATTCGCCGCTATGAAGGGCAGTGACCCTACGGAAGAGGTGAAGGAGGCGGCTCGCAGCTTGAAGGAGCTGAGAGGGGCTTTGAACAAGGTTCATTCGTTCTCCTTACCCGTAGAGGAATCTGGCCGGCATATCGTGGTAATCGATAAAAAGGGAGCCACGCCTTCCAAGTACCCCCGCAAGGCGGGTACGGCCAGCAAGACGCCGATTGTGTAAGTATCTTGCAACTCCGATCTAAGGCACTATCAATGACTCCCTTGCAGAAGCAAGCTTGGCAAGGAGACAAGTAAACTAATCAAAGAGAAGGACTCTATGGAGTTCTTCTCTTTTTTAATTGGCTGTGTAAGATTTGTTGAGCGGGCAGATCGGTCGTTAATATCTTTTTCTATTCACATATGCAATACATAGAGACCGTTGTTTATTTTAATTTCGTTGGTTAAGTCCATCCGTACGTTTATCTATTCTATAGATTGGGACGTGGGGTGAAATCACATAAGGAATTCGACTTGGATCACCGAGTGGGAGGAAGTCTATGAAGCATCTTTAGGTTTTGATCACGCGTTCACCCTTTGCGTGGATTTTATTAAACAGAACCAAGGCTGGCTTCTAAAGGGAGATTTTTAAGTTCAAGCTGAGCTTATAGATAAGAATGAAATCAACACTGTGGATGCACCTGATAAATTTGCAATGTTTCACGTGAAACATTAGAAGTAAGTTGTCGGATATAAATAGACATCCCTTTGGAAGTGTTATTTCTTGTCAGATTATTTTGATATCAACTATGTTATCTAACTTGGATATTGAAGGATAGACCCCCCAAGGAAAGGAAGTTTGAAGGTATCATAATCTGCGCCGGAGAACGCTAAGTGCGCAAAGGGAGCAGTGACGCACGATGTTACATAATTCGTATTCATTCATCTACTAGCTTTTGAGATTCAGCTCGTCTTTGACTTGGATGATATTGGTCGTTTGAAAGATCTAATCTATTGGCAAATCCCACAATTATTCTGAATGCTAGGATCGTTAGAAAGGCTGCAGGATAGATAAATGTGGCCTATTAACATGATATCGACGCAAAAACTTTGGAACTGTGCACAAATCATGTATAAAGCAAGCGAGAAATGAAGGAAAAAAGGTGATATTGGAGAATAGAGTTATAGGACAAAAAGTGGTAGAATAGAATCGTAGTATCCATTTGGACAGAAGGGCCGGTTTGCCCGTTCTTTAATAGGATGAAAGAGTATAAATCCTGGTTTGGTCACTTTTCCATCCTTGCTTCGTGCAGTCAACAACCTTGATCGTTGTGGCTGCTGTTTTTTGGAAAGTGCCGTGCGATCCCAAGGGGATCATGGCCTTATGCGAAGTAGAAAACATATATACCACTTGTGAGATATCGATTGATAGTAAGCATCATGATAAAACCTCCTGTTATATCTCTCAAGAAGAAACCGCTTCATGCAGCGGTTTGGATCAGAGTAATACGTCTATGATCACCACAGGCGTCTTTTCTCTGATCAGCATGAAATCTGTTTTTGCAGGGAAATGCCTGGCACCACAGTGGATTCTAGCGCCAATGGATGGTGGAATCATCTGTGTATGGCTCCATATTGTGGTTGTCCAATCGTTTAACCGATTCCGGGATATTCGGAGGCTTATCCGTGCTATCATGAAATTAGGTGGTAATATACGGAATGAAAGAACAATTTTCGAGATTGTTTGGCTTAGCGGCAGAGCGGAACCAAGGGGATGAAGTGAAACAAATCCCGGTAAACGAGATTGTCAGCAGCCCATACCAGCCACGGACGATTTTTGATGATGAGAAGATTGATGAACTGCTCCAGACGATTAAAACTCATGGAGTCATTCAACCTATCGTTGTTCGCGTCCGTAATGGCATGTATGAGATCATTGCAGGGGAACGCCGCTGGCGTGCGGTTAAGAAGCTGGGTCTGGACACGATTCCGGCCATTGTTCGGGAGTTCAACGATTCACAGGCGGCATCGATTGCGTTAATCGAAAATTTGCAGCGTGAAGGACTGACGTCCATTGAAGAGGCTGTTGCTTATCAGAAGCTGATTGATCTTCATCAACTGACACAAGAGAGCTTGGCACAGCGTTTAGGAAAAAGCCAGTCTACGATTGCAAACAAGATTCGCTTGCTGCAGCTGCCAGAAGCAGTCAAAGTGGCTTTGATGGAACGTAAAGTGACGGAACGCCATGCTCGTGCGCTGCTTTCTTTAGATAATGAAGAAACCCAGCTCAAGGTGCTGGACGAGATCATTACCAAGGAACTGAATGTGAAGCAGACGGAGGCACGAATCGCCTTTTATAAAGAAGTAACAACGATGAAGAAGTCTAAGCGTATATCTTATAGTAAGGATGTTCGCCTGGCTTTGAACACGATTCGTCAATCGATTGATATGGTATCCGGTTCCGGGATGGCAATTAAAACAACAGAGAATGATCATGAAGATCACTATGAAATCGTTATAAAAATACCTAAACGTTAAGATATGGTGTGAAGCGGTATGCATCGTACCGCTTTTTCTGTTGATCAAGAGATAGTGCTCTACACCAGACTGTATCGATTAACGAAGGGGTTAGGTTTGTTGTTACAGATGAGAACCATGTAATTTATTATTACTCATTTTCATCCGCTATATCCTGGGCATCCTGGAGTTACCGGGAACGTTCGCTTAATACACATATACAGCCTATCGCTGTATATCATCTATTGCGACTACTTAGAAGAGTCTTCCTACATTGAGGTGAAATGAGTGTCAAAGATAATTGCCATAGCAAATCAAAAGGGCGGTGTCGGCAAAACGACGACTTCCGTCAATCTGGGAGCTGGATTGGCTTCGCTAGGCAAACGGGTGCTTTTGGTGGATATAGACCCCCAAGGAAATACAACGAGTGGGGTTGGCATTAATAAAGCCGATGTTGCAAATTGCATATATGATATTATCATCAATGAAGTACACCCGAAGGACGCCATCTGTGGGACTAACATAGAAGGATTGGACATCATTCCGGCAACCATTCAATTGGCTGGTGCTGAGATTGAGCTTGTCCCTACGATTTCTCGTGAGGTACGATTGAAGAAATCACTACAATTAATCAAGCCTCAGTACGATTATATTTTGATTGATTGTCCTCCATCGCTTGGCATTTTAACGATCAATTCATTGACCGCGGCCGATTCAGTAATTATCCCGATTCAATGTGAGTATTACGCACTGGAGGGTCTGAGTCAGCTGCTGAATACGGTTCGCCTTGTTCAGAAACACCTGAATACCTCTCTCAAGATTGAAGGCGTATTGCTGACGATGCTGGATGCGCGCACGAACCTGGGCATTCAAGTGATTGAAGAAGTGAAAAAGTATTTTCAGGAAAAAGTGTACAGAACGATTATTCCTAGAAACATTCGTTTGAGTGAGGCACCTTCTCATGGACAGTCGATCATTACATATGATCCTCGTTCTAAGGGAGCGGAAGTATACTTGGAGCTGGCAAAGGAAGTGATCTCGTATGAGTAAACGATTGGGAAAAGGGCTGGATGCGCTTATTCCATCTTTGTCTATTCATGATGATGACAAGGTAGTGGAAATTCCGCTCAGTCAATTGCGAGCGAATCCGTATCAGCCGCGCAAGACATTTAACGATGAGGCAATCCAGGAATTGGCGGAATCGATCCGTCAGCATGGAGTTATACAACCGATTATCGTCCGCAGTGTGCTGAAAGGGTATGAGATTATTGCCGGGGAGCGCAGATTCCGGGCATCCCAATATTGCGGAAAAGCTACGATTCCGGCGGTGGTTCGATCTTTTAGCGATCAACAGGTTATGGAAATTGCCCTGATTGAGAACCTTCAGCGCGAGAACCTGAACGCCATGGAGATTGCTGTAGCTTATCAAGGTTTAATGGAACAATTTTCCTTAACCCAAGAAGAGCTTTCATTGAAGGTAGGTAAGTCTCGTTCTCACATCGCTAACTTTTTGCGGTTGCTTTCCCTACCAGAAGAAGTGAAGGATAATGTTTCACGTGGAACATTGTCCATGGGACATGCCCGAGCGATCGTTGGAATAAAGGATCCAATTCTTGTTAAGCAGTTGGCAAAACAGTGTGTTGAGCAAGAGTGGAGTGTTCGTGAACTAGAGGAAGCTGTTAAGAATCTGGATCGTAAACCAACGGATAAAGCGAAGCCTAAGGTTAAGAATAGAGATCCTTATATCGATCATTTGGAAGAGGATCTGAGAGAACGGTTTAAAACAACTGTCAAAATTAAGCACAATAAGGATAAAGGGAAGATTGAGCTTAATTACTATAGCAGACAGGACCTGGAGCGGTTGTTGGAACTTCTTCAATAAAGAGTCGTAGTTTTGTTGAAGAAGATACTATTGTGAGTGACGGGTTGAACAACAAATGGTCGAACAGCAAATGAGTGTGATTAAAAACCAAAGACATGTCGACGTTCCTGTAAGGGAATGAGATATGTCTTTATTTAACTAAACGTGAAGCCATAGCCTTGATGCTGGATTAAAGAGGTTTTTGGACATATCCTGTTAAGAGACACCAATACGGTAAAGATGAAGGGGAAACATCATGGACCCGATCGTTTATCTGGATCATGCAGCCACTTCGTGGCCAAAGCCTCCTGAAGTATTTGAGGCGATGAGAAAGGCGATGGAGGAGGAGGCTGCAAACCCGGGACGTGGGAGTCACCGGATGGCGGTGAAAGCTTCTCGTGTACTCTACGGAACGCGAAAGACGCTCGCGGATTTGTTTGGGGTGAAAAATCCTAATGATATTGCGCTGACATCGAATACAACAGAAGCGTTGAATTTAGCAATCAAAGGCTATTTGCGTGAAGGCGACCATGTGATTGCCACTATGATTGAACATAACTCAGTGCGAAGACCGTTAGAGTTTTTGAAACGCACCCGAGGGATACAAGTGGACTACGTTCCTGTCGATGAGGAAGGCCAGCTTGATGTGCAACTAATGGAGGGCGCTTTTCGTTCTAATACTAGGCTTGTTGTATGTAGTCACAGTTCCAACCTTCTTGGTTCGATTATTCCTCTCGTTGAAATAGGAGAACTGGTGAAGAGGAAAGGGGCCGTACTGCTCGTAGATGCTGCCCAGAGTGCCGGTATGCTGGATGTTCACGTGGAGGAGATGCATGTAGGCATGTTGGCTTTTCCGGGGCATAAAGGGCTTCTGGGGCCGCAGGGGACAGGCGGGTTGTATATCTCGCCTGATATTGATCTGGAACCATTACTGCACGGAGGCACAGGGAGTCAATCGGAGGCTATTGAACAGCCAACGGTACGTCCGGATCGATATGAGGCAGGGACGCCTAACACGATTGGATATGCGGGATTGCAAGCGGGTGTGAAGAAGGTGCTTGAATGGACACCCCAGCATATTTACCGGCATGAATGGGAGTTAACGCAATATATGATGGAGGGTCTACAAGAGGTAGGAGGCCTTCGAATACTAGGTCCTGCTCTTGGACAGGCGAGGACAGGTATTGTTGCATTTGTGTCGGAGCGATTCAGTGCGTCTGAATTGGCTTTCCGACTGGACCGGGAATATGGAATTGCTGTGCGTGCCGGTTATCATTGTACACCGCTTGCCCATATGGTATCAGGCACGGAACAGACGGGTGCAATCAGAGCAAGCGTGGGGATATCTACTAGCCGTGACGAGGTAGAGTTCATGCGAAAAGCGATTGCAGAGATTCATAGTTAATCGAATAGATCAAGATGGAGAAGAGGAAGGAAGAAAGCATGTCTGAATTAAATGAATTGATCATGGAACAGCTTCATTGGTTTGTCGTCGGAATGGTCATGATCATCTTGATCTTATGGGTAACTTTAATTGTACAAGGGACAAAACTGCGTAAAATGAGGCGACGTTATGATGCGATGATGGAAGGCAGTGGGGTAGAAGACATCGAATCGCTGTTGGTCCAATTGAAAATCCAAATGGATGAGATTGAAGAGGGACATGCCCATCATCAAAAAATGCTGGATACGATCAGCGGCAGTTTGAAAGGGATGAAGTCCAAGGTTGGTATCGTACGATACAATGCGTTTGGCGAGCGGGGAAACGAAATGAGCTTCTCCCTGGCTATTCTCAGCGAACAAGAGGAAGGGATCGTGCTGACCGGTCTGCATAACCGGGAGAGCTCTTTTGTGTATGCTAAACCACTGAAGGATGGGCAGTCCAAATATCCATTGTCTCCGGAAGAAAAAGAGGCCGTCACTCTTGCGCTGCAAGAAGGGTAGAACGGTTCCACTCTTTGATGCCTGCAAATAGGCAGGTTGCAATAATATCAGACAACCGCATGACCAAGCTTAAGCGAGTGTTCTGCAATACGAAGTATTCCATAAAGCCGCCGACATTGACGATACCCGTTACATGGATATCGCCGACCGGCGGTAATTCTTTATGTACGCCGGCTCCAGGCTTTAGAGGACCATCGGATATCTGAATAGAGCCTACACTTGATGATTGCCCTAAACAAGCATCAATTCCGATTACAAAAGGGTTGTCGAATTTTTCGTATATGGCCGTTAGCGTATCCTTCAGATTCATGGCGTGGACAGGCTCGTCCAGCGTACCGTAGAGATGAAACATGGAACTGTTGTAGCGTGCAAGTGAGGTGCCGACAAGCGGCCCCAGGCAGTCGCCGGTAGACCGGTCGGTACCGATGCAGACAATGACAAGCGGACGATGCTGAATACGGGCGTCAGAGAGATGGAAGAGCAAGCGATGTATAATAGCAGAATGGATATTAGGGTCCGTGTGTGGTATTTTTAAGCTGGAAGCCTCCGGGCGAGACGTGATTTTAGATAGACGGTTCATAGAATCTTCCTTTCGTCTGCATTTGGTAGTATCAGTATATGGATGAAAGACTGTTTTTATACTTTGGGATTCGCTTAAAATGTGATTTATATTCATGTCAGACAGAAGTATGCTCTTAGAAAGAGGGTATGACCTGGACTGCATGAGGTATATGAATATGTTGATCTATGAAAAGGTTTATATAAAACTCTTAATCATTGGAAATGATGAAGAGAAGAACATACATACAAAATGATAGGAATGATGGAGGGGGACGGGGCAGTGGAAGGCGCGATGTTGATCGCATTCGATTCCACCCAGCAGGCACTGCGTGCGGAAATGCTGTTGGAGTACGCGGATATCGAAATTGATCTTTTTCCTACACCAAAAGAGATTACAGCAGGCTGTGCATTATCGATTCAATTCCCACCTGATGCGTTAAAAGATGTTCAAGAGATCATTCAGCAGGAGCATGTGGAGATCCGAGGCATCTTTGCGCTGGATAACAACAAGAGGTATATCAACATCGAAGAGTAAGGGGAGGACATCAGGATGAGGGGCTTTGGTTACTTATCAGCGGAAACGGATGACGGTGTAGATTTAAAAACTATAGCTGAGGAGGCTGAGGGCTTGAAAGATAAAGTCTGGGGATGGTTAACGAATGAAGAGATGTGGATGCATATCCTGTCATCCGGCATTCGGGTTATCATCATTTTTATTCTGACGCGTCTTGTGATACGGGTTGTGTATAAAATGATTGATCAGTTTCTCCTTAGGCAGGAGAAGAGTCGAATACAAGTGAACTCAAGACGTTTTGTCACGGTAGGGGAGTTGTTAAAAAATGTAACCTCCGTTGTATGCAACTTTGTCATGATTTTGATCATTCTCTCGGAGTTCCACTTCGAGTTAGGACCGCTGTTAGCCGGTGCCGGAGTCCTTGGTCTTGCTATAGGTTTTGGTGCACAGAGTTTAGTGAAGGACGTTATTACTGGATTTTTCATTATATTCGAGGATCAGTTTGCGGTAGGTGACGTAATCAAAAGTGGTGAGTACCGGGGAACTGTCGAAATGATCGGGCTTCGCACCTCGCGTGTAAAGGGATTGAATGGGGAGACCTATATCATTCCGAATGGGATGATTACCAGCGTCACGAATTACTCCCTTTCCAACTCATTAGCCATTGTAGATCTACCGGTAAAGAACGACCAGCAGGTGAAGGACACGATTACACTGATTCAAGCGGCCCTTACGGGAATCATGGACCGTCGCCCAGAGGTACAGCGGATACCGGATGTATTAGGAATCCAGTCATTGAATACTTCCGAATATGTTGTTCGTATTGTGGCGGAATGCAATCCGAATGCAAGGGAAGATGTGGAGCGTCAGATTTTTACGGATATCAAACAGGCGATTGAAGCACGGGATTTGGGACAAGAACGCGTGCAGGGTTGATCTAATCGGTTAACCAATGATATATAATAGATAGAAGAAGTGATAGAAGTAAAAGGGAGCGGTAGCCATGGAGCGCAAGGTATTTCAGTTAGGGGATATCGTTCAGATGAAGAAGCCGCATCCTTGTGGGAATAATGAGATGGAGATTATTCGCATGGGGATGGATATTCGGATCAAATGTACAAAATGTCAGCATAGTGTGTTGATCCCCCGTTTAAAGTTTGAGAAGAATATGAAGAAGGTTTTGCGTTCGGCTCAAGAGACGGAAGGGGCAGGGGATACACCGTAATATCTCCTCCCCGAAGCGTTAAGACAAGCTATTGACCATATAATGTTTCCATGATATAATCAATCTTGCTGTGGAAAGGTACCCAAGAGGCCCAAGGGGGCTGACTCGAAATCAGCTAGGCGTCGCAAGGCGTGCGTGGGTTCGAATCCCACCCTTTCCGCCACCAATCGTTTAAAGTTCCGCTGTTATGGTTATAAACGATGTTGATACATAAGTTAGGCGTTAAGCTGTAAAGCGCCTTTGAATAAAATACCCTCATGCAGACGACCTGCAGAGGGTGTTTTTCGTTGGAACAAACTTGAGTTTTTGGTCCCGAGTATTTTTGCACAAAAAAGAAGGGCCCGATTGGGCCCTTCCTTCTGGGTAGGCGGTGCTTGTGAATTGGAATCATTTTATCAGCACTTCTGCGAACCTTGTCAATAGCTTCACTTGTCCAAGAGGTCAAGCATTCGGCTCATTTCCTCAGCTTGCAATCCGTGTGACGATCAGAAACCTCATGCGTCGTTCTGCTGCAACGTTCAACGGAACCACACCTCTCTCATGCACCGCCTGATTATAATGTGCGCATAAAGGTGTCTTTGTATACACACAAAATTCACCGGATAAAAATTCCAATATCAAATGTTTAGATTGCATGGCTTGGTCAACAGTGATTTAAGCCATGACCTGACTTCGTACCGTGCGTAAAGGACGAGGTAAGCATAATGTAAAAACTCCAGGCTGATGTCTTCAGGTGGTTACTTAGGCTGCACTCTGCGCTTGTTTAACCATACACGATCGTCATTTTGGGTTTCAGGAAACGTATCACCTTTGTTCATTTGGATTTGACGAGGATTTTCGATCCCCATGATATGGTCTCTGACGCCCACTTCCATATAAATGCCGTTGTTTGGGGCTTTGTCACCTGCACGAAATTCGGACTGTTCTCCCATTGTGGAATTCCTCCTCATTATGATGGATGGACTGCATGTATTATCATGCGCCATTGGATTCTAAATCATCGCAGGGAAAGTGAGAAAAGCGCGGTAATAAAGGGAAGAGAGCATATTCAGCATTGAAAAGAAACTTGCATCCGATCACCCGTTCTGATATAGTATTATGGTGCGAGTTAGACTCGCTCCTTGCTCTCAACAGAGATTGAGGGCCGAAGTCCATAAGGAGGTGAAACATATGCGCAAATATGAAGTGATGTACATTATTCGTCCTGACATTGAACAAGAAGCTGTTCAAGCTGCAGTCGATAAATTCCAAGGCATCATCTCCAACGGCGGAGAAATTACAAAGCATGACGTAATGGGTAAACGCCGTCTTGCGTATGAGATCAAGAAATTCCGTGATGGCGTATTCGTTCTGGTAAACTTCAATGCAACACCTGAAGTTGTAGCTGAACTTGAGCGTCTCATGAAGATTTCTGACGAAGTTATTCGTTATCTCATCACGAACGACGTTGCTTAATACGTAAAAAAACTTTGTAATTGATTTCGTTCTAAGGAGGGGATTGGATTGTTGAACCGTGTCATTTTGATTGGCCGACTGACTAAGGATCCCGAGCTGCGATATACTCCTTCAGGTGTTGCTGTAACGCAATTTACACTTGCTGTTGATCGTCCGTTTACTGGACAAGGCGGGGAGCGCGAAGCGGATTTCATTCCGGTCGTGACCTGGAGACAGCTTGCGGAGACTTGTGCAAACTATCTGCGTAAAGGCCGTCTGACGGCTGTAGAAGGGCGCATTCAAGTGCGGAATTACGAGAATAACGAAGGTAAGCGTGTATACGTCACCGAAGTCATTGCCGATAATGTTCGCTTCTTGGAGTCAAACCGTGAAACAAGCGGTGGCGGAGGAAATCGTGAGGAATCATCGTTTAGCGGAGGAAGCAACAGCAATAGCAGTGGCGGAAACCGTGGGAACAATAACAACTCACGAAACAACAATCAGGATCCTTTTTCCGATGAAGGAAAACCGATCGATATTTCGGATGATGATTTGCCATTTTAATACGGAAAGGACTGACAACACATGGCTTTTAAACAAAGAGAAGGCGGAGACAACGACAAAAGACCGGCACGCCGTGGCGGCCGCAACAAGCGTCGTAAAGTATGTTTCTTCACTGTGAACAAAATTACTCACATTGACTATAAAGATACAGACCTGCTCAAGAAATTCATCAGCGAGCGCGGAAAAATCTTGCCTCGTCGTGTAACAGGTACTAGCGCTAAATATCAGCGTGCCCTGACGATTGCGATCAAACGCTCCCGTCAAATCGCATTGCTTCCATACACAACTGAGTAATCATTTGTGTCAGAGCGGTCCAGCCTAACTTATAGGCTGGGCCGCTTTTTATTATGGAAGAGTACAGGCTGGTTTCGAGGAGGGATGTGATGAGAGTTGTTAAAGACGAGAGTCTTACAAGTTACAATCCAAGCTTACCTCACAGGTGTGAAAGCTCAGCACGTGATGCGGAAATTATTGATTTTGGGATGAATCAGGGTTATCCAAATGTTGGGGTGTATAATGTCTCCACAGAAGAACCGTGTCTCCCCAGAGTGTACACTAAGAAGGAAAAGCAGCTACCGAGAAACACAAGCCTAGTGTAAAGCTTTCCAGTTTTAAAGCCCTGAAACCATGTCTGCTTTAAATGGACAGTGTCTATTGTAAGCAATACATTTTATAAGATAACTGGAGTACTCTTGTAAGAATTAAAAATACGATTATGAAGGCGAAAAAAAGAAATCTGAAAAAATTCCTTCTATTATATATAGGTATGTATCGGCTCATCAAATGAGAGCTGGGAAGATCACAAAATTGAAAATAAAGTACCATCAAAACGGTGCCTCACCAAAGAGAGGATTATAGGTAGATCCCAAGCTTACCTGATCGAAGATGATGTCTATCGTATACAAACATGATATCAGAACATTGGTACGACAGAGCGCTAAAGAAAATTTAATAATGTGATTACATAAAACTTGCAGAAACCTTTCAATTATATAATGTCCACTCCAGGGATACAAGCGTACAAGTAGTGGAAGCTCCATGTTGTTAGTCTTATTATGCATATTCCGCCTCTATTATCCAAACGATAAAGGAAAAAGGAGGTAGTTGTATGTGCAGACGATTCTCGCTGTCCGCAGGGATCGATGAAGTGAATCAACGCTTTGGCATCAATCGGGTAATGTATTACTACAAAAGCCGATACAACATTAGCCCTACTCAAACCATGCCGGTCATTGTACAGGAACAGGGAGAGCGAGTGCTCGACGAGTATCGGTGGGGGCTAGTGCCCTATTGGGGTAAAGATGCGGTCAATGCGGATATTACAACGGTTGATCAAAATCCCACTTACCGTAGAGCGATTGATACAAGACGCTGTGTGATCCCTTGTAACGGTTTATATTACTGGAGAACGGTTGGCAAACGGAGTTATGCGGTACGGACCGTTATCGGAGATCATGAAATATTTGGTATGGCCGGTCTATACGAGACATGGCGAGATGCAAGAGGAAATGAAATGAGAACATGTACGGTTCTAATGACAGAGGCCAATGAAGCGATTCGAGAGTTCGAAACCCGAATGCCGGCGATTTTGTCTGAGGAAAATATGGCAAAGTGGCTGGATCCGGAAATCCAAGGAAGACATGCGGTTCATCCGCTGCTTCATACGTACCGCGGACAGATGCGAATGTATCCGGTCACGCCGTTAGTGGCTGATGATACACATGATCACCAGCAGTGCATTGAAGAGATGGATTTAAAACTCGCTTGGGTAAAGAATCTGTAGTTCACAAGTATGAAAGAGCAAGGTTGATTTATCTGACATGAAATTCAACGTGAAAGCAATCCGGATCACAGTCCCGGATTGCTTTTTTAAGCTTTAACGCAGTAGGAGCCTAAACTATGAAAAAGTAGAACCATAAATCTGCGTCATCTAATAACGAATTGAAGCATATCGTAAGGATAATATATTACATAAAAATGGTTCCTAGTTGTATTCAGGGAAGACCAACTCAAGTTATGTTAAATTAAATAACATACACATTACCTAATAGACCGAAAAATTAATAAATAGATTTTAATTCCGAAATATATGTAATTTAATATTACATGAACACTGCAAAACCATGAACGAATATAGTTATAAATTGTAAATAAATCTTGATATTACATACATTTTCAGTAAACTAAGGATATCCAACGGAGATAAACTTAATTATTAACCTCGAAAATGACGTTAAAAACATGATTTTTGAGAAAAATGAAAAAAAGTAATTGACGTTACCTAAATTTACACGTATCATAACATTAATTTTATAGGCAAGAAGATTTTGCTAGAGACTTTGGCACTAATTGACCAATGGTATATTTTCTGTAAAACTTTCAATTTATTTCACATTATGCAATGACATCCTAGAGAACTTCAATACCGAAATTATTTAAGGATGATTTCAATATTCGTCCTGATAATTTATATTGCAACAACATTTTTTAAGAGGAGGATTCGCATGAAGAAAAGAATGTCACTCCTGCTTGCAATCATGCTTTTGGCCATGACGGTATTGGCAGCATGTGGAGGCGGAGGAACAGCAGAACAGCCAAGTCAAGGGGAGCAAACGGAGCAAACACCACCAGCTGAAGGCGACAAAGATACTACAGAACCGCCTGCTGAAACTGGAGACGAAAGCCAAGGTTATTTCGAAGCAACTGATCCATCTAAGAATCCAACAGCTGCTAAAAATCGTAAAGATACACTGATCGTTGGTATGACTTCACCAAAAGGTGTTTTCAACCCGTTCTTCTGGCAAACAGCATATGATAAATATGTTGTAGAAGCAATTTTCGATTCTTTCTTCACGTTGAACGGTGATGGAACGTATTCGAACCGTTTGGCAGAAAGCGTTGAAGTTTCCGAGGATAAATTAAAATATACGTTTAAATTGAAACAGGGTGTAACTTATTCAGATGGCACACCTGTAACAGTAAAAGATTATGCATTTGCGATGAAAGTTCTTCATGATGCTAGCTATGACGGTCAATCTGATATCTTCTCGACACATGTAAAAGGTGGTCAAGAGTATCATGATGGTAAAGCAACGGACATCTCTGGTGTTAAAGTTATCGATGACCACACCATTGAGATTGAAGTAACTGAAGCAAACGCTATGACGAAGGATTCTCTAGGAGACATTTCTTTCGTACCAGAAGCATACTACGGTAAAGATTATAAACAAGGCAACCTGGAGTACATGAAGAACCTGCATACTAAACCAATCGGTAGTGGTCAGTATGTACTGAAGAGCTTCGCTCCTGGTCAAGAGGTTGTATTGGAAGCTAACCCGAACTACTTCCTGGGGGCTCCGAAAATCAAAAACGTAATTTACAAAACAACTACTGATGAAACTAAATTGGCCATGTTCCAATCCGGTGAAATCGATATGGATATGGTTACCGTTAACGAAGATACCGTAGAAGAGTTGAAATCCATGGGCTTCTTGGACATCAACATCTTCCCAACCAATGGGTATGGTTACGTTGCCATGAACCATAAAAATCCTAAGTTCCAAGATCCGAAAGTTCGTCAAGCATTATTATACGGTTTGAACCGTGCAGAAATCGTTGAAATTATCTATGGTCCTTATGCTAACGTAATCAACATTCCACAATCGAATGTATCGTGGGCATATACTACTGAAGGTATCGACACACATGATTTCGACATCGAGAAAGCGAAGCAGCTTCTTGATGAAGCAGGCTGGGTTCCAGGTGCTGACGGCATCCGCGAGAAAGACGGCAAGAAATTTGAGCTTCACTTCTCTGCAACAGCTGATAATCCGGTTGTAGATGCTTTGATTCCGGTAATGAATCAGAACTACCAAGAGCTTGGCATTAAGATCATTGCAGAAACATTAGACTTCAATGCGATCATGGATAAGAAGGATAAAGGCGATTTCGAAATGTTCTTTGCTGCATGGGGCTTGACTCCAGATCCAGAATCTACTGTATACCGTACGGATGGACAGCAAAATGATATCGGATACTCCAATCCTGCTTATGATGCAGCAATGGATAAAGGTCTGAAAGCCTTCGATCTTGAAGAGCGTAAAGCAGCATATGCAGAAGCATATCAAGTGCTGAATCAAGACGTTCCGGATCTCCCGATTTACCAAAGACGTGATATGTGGGGTATCAACAGCCGAGTTAAAGGCATGGAAATCACTCCATACAAAAACTTCGTGCTTGATCTTTACAAAGTCGAACTTGAACAATAACAGCAGGAAACATATGCTCAGCTCGCAAGAGCTGGGCATATCCACTTATAAGCCGGGAGGAATATTATGAAGCAGTACATTATCCGGAGGCTGCTGCAGATTATCCCGACAATGATCGGGATCTCGATTCTCATATTTGCAATATCAGCAATGGTGCCAGGTGATTATATCACTGCAATGGATAACCCGACGATGACTGCTGAGAAAGCAGCTCAGCTTCGGGAAATTTATGGTTTGGATAAGCCGCCGGTGGAGCGTTACTTCACATGGGCTGGCAATATGTTAAAGGGCAATCTCGGAGATTCCCTTCAGCACAAACAACCGGTTACCACCGTTATGGGTAACTATGTATGGAACTCTGTTTTTATTGCTGTTTTTTCGTTGATATTTAGCTGGATAATCGCTATCTTTGCAGGGGTATTCTCGGCTAAATTTCAGTATTCATTGTTTGATAAGATCGTAACCTTATTTATCTTTTTGTGTATGTCACTGCCTTCTTTCTTTATCGGACTCCTTCTCATCAAGATTTTTGCCTTGGATTTAGGATGGTTTCCGGTTGGTGGTATGAAAACTTCAGGCTTGAATGGAAACACATGGCAGCAACTGATTGACATCGCATGGCATATGTTCTTGCCAGTGACTGTACTTACAATGCTAAGCACAGGCAGCTTGACACGGTATTTCCGTACAAGCATGCTGGAAGTTATCCGTCAGGATTATATCCGCACAGCCCGTGCAAAAGGATTGAAGGAACGTACGGTTATTTTCAAGCATGCTTTGCGTAATGCAATGCTTCCTGCGATCACTTTGATGGGTTTCGAGTTGCCAGGCTTATTTGGTGGAGCCATCATTTTGGAAAAGATATTCATTTGGCCTGGGGTTGGCCAGGTATATCTGGAATCGATCAATATGCGGGACTACCCGTTTATGCTCGGCTTCACGGTATTTATTTCCGTATTGACATTGCTAGGTAACTTGTTATCTGATGTCCTGTATGGCGCCGCTGACCCAAGAATTCGCTTAAAGTAGGAGGAGATTCATTTGTCCGCAGAGGCTGCACCATTAAAAACGAATCTACCAGTATCGAAGAAGCAGCCGGATTCTCCATGGAGAATGGCCATTCGCCGTTTTTCCAGAAACCGTCTTGCTGTCATCGGACTTTTCATAATTGTATTTATGTTTTTGCTGTGTTTTATGGGCCCGATATTTTCACCATATTCCCTATTTGATTACAGTGTGGCTGATAAGAATTTGCCTCCAAGCTCAAAGTATTGGTTAGGAACCGATAAACTGGGGCGCGATATTCTCCTGCGCATGATGCTTGCAGGCAGGATTTCCCTCACAGTTGGACTGGTAGCGACAGGTATTTCCATTATTATCGGTTCTACCCTTGGAGCTTTGGCAGGGTTTTACCGTAAATGGGTAGATACGCTGATTATGCGTATGGCCGACATCTTTATGGCATTGCCTACGCTCCCAATCCTCATCATCTTGGGTGCGGTATTGTCTGATTTGAAGGTAGATCCTTCCAAACGCATCTATTTCTTGATGCTTATCATTGGTATATTGGGTTGGAGCAGTATTTCCCGTCTCGTACGTGGTCAAATATTGGGGCTCCGTGAACAGGAATTTATGCAAGCAACGGAAGCCTTGGGACTTAAGGATCGCCGAAAAATCTTCCGCCATCTGCTTCCTAATACGATTCCAATCATAATTGTATCTGCAACGCTTGGTGTAGCGGGAGCTATCCTGTTTGAATCGGCACTGAGTTTCCTAGGAGTCGGGGTTGTTCCGCCAACACCATCCTGGGGAAATATGATTTCTGCCGCCAACAATCTCATCGACTTCCGCAAGCGACCATGGTTATGGATACCGCCAGGCATGTGTATTCTTGTGACCGTTGTTGCGATTAACTTGATCGGTGACGGGCTTCGCGACGCACTTGACCCGAAAATGAAGAAGTAGGAGATGCGAATATGGCAAAAGAATTAGTTGAATTCCGCAATTTAAAAACGCATTTTCAAACCTCCGCAGGTACTGTAAAAGCCGTCGACGATGTCAGCTTCAAAATCCGTGAAGGTGAAACACTGTGCGTGGTGGGCGAGTCGGGCTGTGGTAAAAGCGTAACAGCCATGTCTCTTATGCGTTTAATCGATACACCTCCAGTAGGAGGAGAAATTCTGTATGAAGGCAAGGACCTGCTGAAGATGAGCAAGCGCGAGATGAGCTTGATTCGCGGCAACGATATCGCCATGATCTTCCAGGAGCCAATGACCTCACTGAACCCGGTATTAACGATCGGGGAGCAGATTGTAGAGCCAATTGTGTTACACCAGCTCGTAAACCGTAAAGAGGCTAAACAACGTGCCATCGAACTCATCAATCTGGTAGGAATACCGCGTGCGGAGAAGATTTTCGACTCCTATCCGCATGAGCTCAGCGGTGGTATGCGCCAGCGGATTATGATCGCGATTGCACTTAGCTGTAATCCCAAACTCCTAATTGCAGATGAGCCAACAACTGCGCTGGACGTTACGATCCAGGCCCAGATTTTGGATCTGATGCGCGACATCAAAGGGAAAATGAATACATCCATTATGCTGATTACGCATGACCTGGGTGTCGTAGCCGAAATGGCTGATTACGTTGTTGTTATGTATGCAGGAAAAGTCATTGAAGAAGCTCCGGTAATCGAGCTCTTCAAGCAGCCGAAGCATCCATATACCAAAGGGCTTTTGAAAGCTAAGCCCATCATTAACCAGACCCAAGAACGTCTGTATTCGATTCCGGGACAGGTACCCAATCCGGTAGATCTTGGAGATAACTGTCATTTCCATGATCGCTGTGAATCATGCATGCAGATTTGTAGAGAGAAGACACCTCCGCTCGGTACGGATCCTAACGGCCATAAGGTCGCTTGCTGGTTGTATGAAGAGGAGGGGAAAGCGTAATGAGTCAAGCATTGATCGAAATTGATGGTTTGAAGAAATACTTTCCCATCACCGGCGGCATACTGCAGCGGACGGTGGGTAATGTAAGAGCAGTTGACGGAGTCAGCTTCACCATCAACAAAGGGGAATCCTTTGGGCTTGTAGGTGAATCCGGCTGCGGCAAAAGCACCATTGGCCGAACCATTCTCCGTTTGTTGGAGAAAACGGAAGGTAAAGTTATCTTTAATGGTCAAGATATCCATACATTGTCCAAAGAGAAGATGCGTGCACTCCGTCCGAAAATGCAGATCGTGTTCCAGGATCCATTCAGTTCCCTGAACCCAAGAATCAAGGTTGGCGAAGCGATCGGCGAAGCACTCATTGACCATGGTTTAGTTAACCGTAGGGACCTTAAAGATCGCGTGATTGAAACACTTGAGATTTGCGGCCTTGCTGCCTATCATTATGATCGTTATCCGCATGAATTCTCCGGTGGACAGCGTCAACGGATCGGGATTGCCCGCGCGTTGATTCTGAATCCAGACTTTATCGTAGCGGATGAGCCGGTATCTGCACTGGACGTATCGATTCAAGCGCAAATCATCAACTTGCTTAGTGACTTGCAGCGCGAGAAACAGTTGACCTACTTGTTCATTTCTCATGATCTCAGTGTTGTAGAGCATCTGTGCAACCGAATTGGGGTAATGTATCTGGGATCGATGGTAGAAATGGCTAGCAAGGAAGAACTGTTCCGCAATCCTCTGCACCCTTATACGAAGGCATTGTTGTCGGCAGTTCCGGTACCGGATCCAACGCTGAAGCGCGAGCGGATTGTACTGCAAGGCGACATTCCGAGCCCGGCCAATCCGCCATCAGGCTGCAAGTTCCATACTCGCTGTCCACTGGCTTCAGAACTATGCAAGCAGGAGATTCCAGAGTATCGTGATATGGGTAATAACCACTTCGTTGCTTGTCACTACGCTTAATATGACTCTTCATATCTAAGTTTTCTGACAGCAATTAGAACATGTATTAGAAAATAAATAGATTCATAGGGAGACTTCCTCCGTCTGCGGACGGAAGGGGGTCTCTCTTTTATTTTCGAGTGACTAATCGACTGCATTTACAAAAATTTCTAAATAAAATTTCTGGAAAAAAGCAGACCAAAAGAGCCTTTCAACCGTCTATAACTATGGAGGGCTAATTCTATGAGAAAACGGTGGCTTTGGTTCGTCATGATGTTGTTAATTATCGTCCCGATTGGGGCGGTTGTCATAGGAAATATAGAACGAGCGGGGTTTAAACCGAAGGTGGACGCGCGAGCGGTTGTCTTGATGGATTTAAACACCGGGCGTATTTTGCTCAGCAAAAATGGCGATGTACCTTTACCGCCTGCAAGCATGTCCAAGTTGATGACCGAGTTGGTTATTCTTGATGATATCAAAACCGGGAACAGATCCTGGGACGATGAAGTCAAAATAAGCGATCTCGCAACGGACGTCAGAGGAGTTAAGATTGCCCTGAAATCGGGTGAAATTCTGACGGTGCGCGAATTGTTCCAGAGCATAACGGTTTATTCGGCGAATGATGCCGCCGTAGCACTTGCCGAGCATTTTGCGGGTTCTGAGGAAGCGTTTGTCCGAAAAATGAATGCCAAAGCAAAAGAGATTGGTTTATCCAGCGCGACACGATTCGTGAACGCGTCAGGAGTCGAGCGAGACACAGCCAGCGATCAAGCCTGGCCATTGAATGGAGAAACAGTGATGACCGCAGAGGATACGGCCAAACTGGCAGCGCATTTGATTCGCAGCCACCCGGATATTCTTAGCACCTCCAGCAAGACCCAAACCAAGATCAGTGGACGCAATTTATATTTAAGCAACACCAATTGGATGCTGCCATCGGTAGGAGGCCCTTATTCCTATGAAGGCACGGACGGCTTAAAAACAGGGTACACGGTCAATGCAGGATACTGCTTCACGGGCACCGCGGAGAAACAAGGCAGTCGGCTTGTTGCCGTTGTCATGGGTACCGAGTCTAAAGAAGCAAGATTCGAAGAGACACGCAAGCTGTTTGACTACGGATTTGCTAAAACGTTAACATGGAGAGAGCGACTGGATGACTGGTTTCAATATTCAGGAGTCACAGCCGCTCTTACGTATGATAAGAGACCCGTTTAGCGGATCGTTGAAGAGTTGGTAGATTTATAGAACTGCCCGTGAAGGGTTCACATTTGACAATAATCTGGTTTACAATAGATGATGTGTTGGAACTGACCTACTGATATGAAGTGAGTCAACGGGAAGAGTTCCCGTTTAATAAGGAGAGGAGGGTGAGCCAAGTAGCTTGGGGTGCAAGCAAGGACCTTTAACGATCTGACTTATCCATTAAATTATTTTATAATAAAGAAGGAATCGAACTCATGAAGAGGAAATCAATATATATTACTCTCGCTTTGGTCATACTGCTGGGCTCCACCGCGTTTCTGTTCAGAACGCAGCTTGCGGTTGTAGCATTTGATCTGTTTATGGCAAAAGATGTAGAGGAATCATTGCAGAAATCGTATAAACCGCTCCAGAGCGACAAGACCCCTGAACCTGTAGTACTCCAGAGCGAACCGTTCTCCGTTATGCTGCTTGGGAGTGACCAGCGGGAGGATGAACCTGCGCGTTCGGATACGTTGATCTATGCGGTTGTGCGTCCCATGGAGTCCAAAGTGCTCTTAATATCGGTTCCAAGGGACACGTATGTCGATATTATCGGTAAGGACAAGAAAGACAAGATTAACCACGCGTTTGCATTTGGCGGACATCAAATGGCCAAAGATACAATGGAGGCATTTTTCGAGGAAGAACTTAATTATTATGCTTCCATTAATTTTAAGGGCTTGAAGAATGTTGTTGATGCCATCGGGGGCGTGGAGCTGCCGATCGGCAAGGATATCGTCAATAAAGGCAGAGACCATGAGAAATTCACGATTGAAGCCAACAAACCGATTTATAACGGCGAGGAAGCTTTGAATTATGTCCGATATCGGGAAGATAGCGACTTTAATCGTGCGAAGAGACAACAAGTGTTTTTGGACGTAGCGGCCAAGCGGGTGATGAAGCTTGATCAGATCGGCAAGGTGCCTGAACTTATCGAGATCATGGGAGATAATTTCCAGACCGATATGCAGCCTAAATTCATTATTGACCTGGCGAAGCAGATGCTGACCGGGGGTAAAGTGGATATGACCAGCTTTACAATCATGGGGGAAGGCATGAAAATTGGCGGCGTCTATTACAACGAGCCCGACATGGATGATGTGCAGGAAGCTCGGGATTTAATTGACAACTGGATGAATCCGGATACACCGGCTGACCAGCTGCTGCAGCCCAAAGATGCAGAGAAGCAAAAGTTGAAATAAATATACACCGGTATACCCGGATGAATGTCATAGTACGTTGCTTCATCTCAATCAGCAGTCGGATGGCTGCTGATTTTGTGCCCTATACAAGGAATCAGAACGACGAAGTTAACGTATGTATGAGTATGGATAGGGGAAGGAGTAACCTGCATACCTAGGCTTTAAATCAGGAAGGTTACTTAACATGACTTCAGAAGTTGGAGTCATAAGGAGGATAATGCATTATGAATATCGCTTTTTTTCTATTACCGAAGCAGGAAGTGATCTGTTTAACACTGGATTCTACGCTCAGGCAGACGCTGGAACGGATGGAGTTTCACCGATACACGGCTGTGCCCGTACTGGATAAGAACGGACAGTACGCAGGGACTGTAACGGAAGGTGATCTGTTGTGGCATATGAAAAATTCGGATGGCAAAATCACCTTTGAGAATGCTTCGAAATTTTTATTGAAGGATGTTCCTTTTCGTATGGATATTAAACCGGTGTCGATTGACGCCCGGATGGAGGATCTGATTAATCTGGCCAAGGTGCAGAACTTTGTGCCTGTGGTGGACGATATGAACCGCTTTATCGGCATTGTACGCAGAAGCCTTATCATTGAGTATTGTGAACGGTTTGTCTCCAAGGAGACGATGGAGTCTCACGGGGCATCATAATCAAGTAGATTTGTGAATAAACAAGGGCGTGGGACCACGATGACAATGTGGGTAACACGTCCTATTTTTATAGAAGCGAGGCAGCAGTGAAAGAGCGGGGAGGAATAACCGGGGCCCGATTGGAGTACAAAGAGAAGGTAGCTTATCTCTATCCGCTGGTTCTAAGGATGGACAGGGTGCATGGGCCTTTGTGTGGGCGGCTTTTTTTTATGCTATAATGGAGAATAAAGCTGTTTTCAGGGAGAGATGGATATGCCAAATATGCCGAAGGACTTGGATGTAGCTAAACGCGCCAAAGTGATTGAATGGCTCAAAACCGAAGTAATTGACAATGTATCCCGGTTATTCAAAGCTCTATGGGAAGGCAGCACTACAAAGGTTGGAGACAGTTTGGCAAGCCTGATGATGAGCTCATACATACTGGGCCGAAGGCTCGGCTTGACCTATCGGGATTTGGACGATCTCTTGTTAGAGAAATTGAAAAAGCATAAGCAGGAAGGACATCAACTGGAAGATTGGTACCAGGATATTTCCGCGCTCGAAGAACATTTACGTAAGAGGTGAACATATTGAAACTGCGCTGGACTACGGCGGTATGGAGCGTTATTTATTTGCTTCTGCTGCTATCACTACTCACACCCTTTTCGATCGTAACGGCTTTCTTGTTAGTTCTGCCGGTTGCGGTTCTGTTTACGGCTTTGAATACAAAATCATTTATCATGCATGTGGTGCCCGTGTGGCTGATCGCGCTTCTGATTCATCCCATATATGTGTTATTCGCGATCTATTTTGCCATTCCGGGGATCGTCATGGGGTATTTGTACCGGAAGCGGAAGGCTGCCATGCAGGTATTGAAGTATGGCATGGCTGTCATGCTGGTGGAAATGCTCGTTCTGCTCATGATCAGCACGGCCTTCTTCCAATTAAATCTGTCGGAGTACGTGGATGAGATTGTGAAGATGACGACCGCTCCGCTCACTGAGATGGGTGTAGAAGGCGGCCTAGGCGGACAGTTCCTTGGCACAGAACTCGATACACAGTTCATTAAAGATCAAACGATGCGCTTGGTTCCATTTGCGATGATTATCAGCTCGTTCCTCATGACGGTGGTAACCCATGCTTTGGCTCGTCCTACACTGGGCAGCATGGGCTTGTCCGTGCCGCGGCTGAAGCCGGCTAGAGAATGGATGCTGCCGCGTTCCCTGATCTGGTACTACTTGCTCATTTTCTTCATCAACATAGCAACCGTCGATTCGGACAATACCTTCATGAAGATGATTGTGGCTAACGCTACACCTTTGCTGCAGATCTGCTTCATGATCCAAGCGCTGGGGTTCTTCTACTATCTCGCTCACGAACGGAAGTGGCATCCGATTGTGCCGCTTTTGACGGCTTTACCGATTGTGCTGTTCCCGCCGGCTATGATTATCGGAATCCTGGACTTGGCGTTCCCACTTCGTCAGGCGTTTAGTAAAACCAAAAGATAGGGTGATGAGTCATGCCTAAATTTCTGCAGAAGCGCTGGCACGGCTATCATACCGTCTGGGCGTTTGCGCTGGTGCTTCTGCTTGTTATTTTTCTGTCGTTCTACAATACCATTCTGGGGCTGGTCGGATTGCTGCTTGCGGTGGTAGGCGGCTATGCGATGCTGAAGACGGAGATGCGATTCCGCCGCGAGCTGGTGGATTATATTGGGGATCTGTCATTTCGGATTCAGCGGGTCGAGGGCGAAGCGGTAAGCGTACTGCCATTTGGCATTGTGCTGTACAGCGAAGACAAGACAGTGGAGTGGCATAACCAATTCGTAGTCAATATGTTTCCGCATCAATCGTTGGTCGGGGTATCCTTGCAGGAGTTGTTTCCTCAGCTGGTTAACGCGATGAAGGAAGCCCAAGAGAAGAAGGATAACAAGGAGAAGCTGCCGAAAGAAATTCGTCTGGAGATCTCCCACGAGGATAAGTTCTATGGAGCAACCGTCATTCCGGATGAGCGACTCATTTATCTGGATGAGATTACCGAGCTGGCCGTGCTAAGGCAGCGGTATGAGGATGAGCGATTGGCTTTGGGCATTATCATGATGGATAACATCGATGAGGCCTCGCAGGGGATGGATGATCAACAGCGTACGGCATTGATTGCGAAGGTAACCAGTGAGATCACCGATTGGGCGCGTGAATTTAACGTCTATTTGCGGAGACTTTCCTCGGACCGCTATTTGATGATGCTCAACCACCGGTCGCTGGATGCGCTGGAGAACAGCCGTTTTCTCATCTTGGATGAAGTCCGGGAGATGACCGCCGATCTGAAGGTACCGCTGACGCTAAGCGTTGGCCTTGCCTTCGGTTCAGAGGACATTACGGAGCTAGGGCAGCTGGCACAATCCAGTTTGGATATGGCGCTGGGCCGCGGCGGAGATCAAGCTGCCGTCAAAGCGGGTCAAAGGCTTTCCTTCTATGGCGGTAAATCCAATGCAGTGGAGAAACGGACGCGCGTAAGGGCACGTGTCATCTCGCATGCGCTGCGTGATTTGATGCAGGAGAGCGACAAAGTGATCATCATGGGCCATAAGCTGCCGGATATGGACGTGGTCGGCGCTGCAATCGGCATACTGAAAGCAGCCCAGATGTATAAAGTGGAGGCTTATATCGTGATGGAGGGAATGAATCCGTCGATTTCGAGGCTTATGGAAGAGGTCCGCAAGGACGAGGCCTTGATGAACCGCTTCGTCTCCACCGAACAAGCGATGCAGATGATGACAGAGCATACATTGCTCGTTGTGGTTGATACGCATAAAGCCTCAATGACGATGGAGCCGCGGCTGGTTCATCGCGCAAGCCGGGTTGTGGTGATGGATCATCACCGGCGCGGAGAAGAGTTTATTAATGATGCAGTGCTGATCTATCTTGAACCGTATGCCTCCTCGACCTGTGAGCTGGTTACCGAGGTACTGCAATATATTCACGAGCGGGTATCCCTTACTCCGGTTGAGGCGACGGCCCTATTGGCGGGGATCACGGTAGATACCAAGCATTTTGCCCTCCACACGGGATCGAGAACGTTCGAGGCTGCCGGTTTCCTACGGCGTCACGGAGCTGATACGATGATGATTCAGCGGGTGCTCAAGGAAGATCTGACAGAATTTATAGCGAAGGCAGAAATCGTGAAACATGCTAAAATGGTATATGACCATATCGCCATTGCGGTATCGACGAGCGGGGAGCCTATGCCGCAGCTGCTGATCGCTCAAGTAGCGGATATGCTGCTGAATATGACGGATGTGCAGGCATCGTTTGTCATTAGCGAACGCACAGACGGCAAGATTGGCATTAGCGCCCGCTCCATGGGCAAGATGAATGTTCAGATGATTATGGAACGTCTCGGGGGAGGCGGACATTTAACGAACGCCGCAGTACAACTGGATACGACGCCTGAGAAAGCCGAGGAGAAGTTGATGGAGGTACTGAAGGACATCGAAGCGAAAGAGGGGTTATTTGAATGAAAGTCATTTTCATAAAAGATATGAAGGGTCAAGGCAAGAAAGGTGAAGTGAAGGAAGTTTCGGAAGGGTACGCAACAAACTTCCTGATTCCGCGGGGAGTCGCTCGTCCGGCAACCGACGGCAACATGAAGACGCTGGAGCAGCAGCAGGCTTCCGAGGAGAAGCGCAAAGCCCAGGAGAAGGAAGAGGCGCAGGCGCTCGGCAAGAAGCTGGAAGAGATGACGGTTATCCTGAAAGCTAAAGCTGGAGAGGGCGGCCGTTTGTTCGGTGCCATTACCAGCAAACAAATTGCTGAAGCTCTGGCAGGACAGAAGATCAAAATCGACAAACGCAAAATTGAACTTAGCGATCCGATCCGCAGTCTGGGTGTTACCCAGATTCCGGTGAAGCTGCACCCTGACGTCAAGGCGACGCTCAAGGTTCAAATTACGGAGGAGTAATATGGGAGGAGAACTCTATTTCGATCGGGTCCCCCCGCAGAACCTTGAGGCAGAGCAGGCGGTGCTGGGTGCCATTCTGCTGCAAAGTGAAGCGCTGATTACAGCGATGGAGCGGGTGCAGGCCGAGGACTTCTACGACAAAACGCATCAGATGATCTATGAAGTTATGGTGCAGCTCGGGGAAGGCAATCAACCGATCGATCTGGTGACCCTTACATCTCTCCTGCAAGATAAAGGGCAGCTGGAAGAGGTCGGAGGCGTCAGCTATTTAGCCAAGCTGGCACATGCGGTTCCGACGGCTGCAAACGTGGATTATTACGCCCAGATCATCGAAGAGAAATCGATGCTGCGGCGGTTGATTCGAACCGCAACACAGATTGTCAGTGAAGGATATACCGGAGGAGAAGATGTATCCGGTATGCTCAGCGAGGCGGAGCGTCGCATTCTCGAGATCTCCAATCGACGCACAGGCAGCGGGTTTATTGCGATCCGCGATGTGCTGATGGAAGTATTCGAGAAGGTGGAGGTTCTCCATCAGAACCGGGGAAATACAACGGGAATTCCATCCGGCTTCGTGGACTTGGACAAAATGACAAGCGGATTCCAGCGCAACGACTTGATCATCGTAGCTGCCCGTCCTTCCGTAGGTAAAACCGCATTTGCCTTGAATATCGCCCAGAATGTGGCGATTCGTGCCAAGGAAACCGTAGCGATCTTCAGTCTGGAGATGTCAGCGCCGCAGCTCGTACAGCGTATGATCTGTGCGGAGGCTAACCTGGACGCCGGGGTCATGCGTAACGGTGATTTCAAGGGTGATGAGGATTGGTCCAAACTCACGATGGGCATTGCAGCTCTGTCGGAAGCCGAGATCTACATTGATGATACACCGGGCGTTACGGTTGCCGATATACGTGCGAAGTGCCGCCGTCTGAAGAAGGAGAAGGGGCTCGGCATGATCCTGATCGATTACCTCCAACTCATTCATGGACGCGGCAAGGCCGGGGAGAACCGGCAGCAGGAGGTATCCGAGATCTCGCGTACGCTTAAACAAATCGCCCGTGAGCTCGAAGTGCCGGTTATTGCTCTGTCACAGCTCAGCCGGGGAGTGGAGCAGCGTCAGGATAAGCGTCCGATGATGAGTGACCTTCGGGAATCCGGTTCGATTGAGCAGGATGCCGATATCGTTGCGTTCTTGTACCGGGATGATTATTACAATCAGGAGACGGAGAAGAAGAACATCATCGAGATCATCATTGCCAAACAGCGTAATGGTCCTGTAGGCACGGTGGAACTGGTCTTCCTGAAGAACTTTAATAAATTCGTCAATTACGAGCGAACCCATGCCGATGCCTTCGCCGCCGGATAACGGCGGTATTCAACCTTAGTCTAGCCAGACAGATACCTGCCACTGGCTGTAAGTTAGGGGCATTTCTTAAGATATCAAGTATAAACTTCGAAGCTTGGGCCTTCCTGATATCGCAAGAAAAACTTCCTCTAACCGCGGTCTGTCTTCAGAGAAAGTACGTCGACAGTCGTTTTTCTTATGGTGGTTCCCCGAATAATGCGGCAATCATTGTATAATCTCGTCCTAATTCCGAACAATCGTACACACTGATGTGCGATTGTTCGTTTTTGTATTTGACTTTAAAAATGGGGACTGTTACACTGGTATTGCTGCTTTAGTGCAGTGAGGTTGAATTTTAATCATCATGTAGAGGTTATTTCTTCAGTGTTACGTGAAATATTAAGGGTGTAACAGCCCGGGCGGAGGAATGAATATGTCAACGGTAGTCGTTGTGGGAACACAATGGGGAGATGAAGGGAAAGGGAAAATCACGGATTATTTGGCGGAAAGCGCTGACGTGGTAGCCCGTTACCAAGGCGGCAACAATGCCGGCCACACCATTCTGATTGACGGTAAAAAATTCAAGCTTAGCTTGATTCCATCCGGAGTATTCTATAAAGATAAAACCTGTGTGATCGGAAACGGTATGGTCGTTAACCCGGCTGCACTTATTGAAGAGATTAATTATATTCATGATAACGGGTTTAGCACGGATAATCTGGTAATCAGTGATCGTGCTCATGTTATCATGCCTTATCATATGGTATTGGATGCTCTGGAAGAGGACCGAAAAGGTCCGAACAAAATCGGTACGACCCGCAAGGGAATCGGCCCTTGCTACATGGATAAAGCGGCACGTAACGGCATCCGGATCGCAGATTTGATGGATGCGGAAGAGTTCGAGCTGAAGCTTCGCCATCTGGTGAAGGAGAAGAATCAAGTCATTACCCAGGTGTATGGCGGGGAAGAACTCAATGTCGAAGAGATTCTGACGCAATACCTGGAATACGCCGAAATCATTCGTAAATATGTGCGTGATACTTCCGTCATCCTGAATGATGCAATCGATGCGAATCAAAAAGTATTGTTCGAAGGCGCGCAAGGCGTTATGCTGGACATCGACCAAGGCACGTACCCGTTCGTTACGTCTTCGAATCCTTCTGCCGGCGGTGTATGTATCGGCTCCGGTGTAGGGCCATCGAAGATTCAACAGGTGATCGGTGTGGCTAAATCCTATACGACGCGTGTAGGGGATGGACCTTTCCCAACGGAGCTGGACAATGAGATCGGTGAGTACATTCGTGAAAAAGGACATGAATACGGCACGGTGACCGGACGTGCTCGCCGCGTAGGCTGGTTCGATAGCGTAGTTGTACGCCATGCCCGCCGTGTGAGCGGAATTACCGGCTTGTCCCTGAACTCGCTTGATGTGCTGAGTGGTCTGGAGACCGTTAAGATCTGTACAGCATATAAATTCCGCGGTGAAGAAATTACACACTATCCAGCAAGCCTGAAAATGCTTGCTGAATGCGAAGCAATCTATGAAGAGCTGCCAGGCTGGAACGAAGACATTACCGGAGCAAAAACGCTGGAGGATCTGCCGGAGAACACCCGTCGCTATGTCGAGCGCGTATCCGAGCTGACCGGCATTCCGATTGCTATCTTCTCCGTTGGCCGCAACCGGGAGCAGACGAATCAAGTGCTTCCGATTTACGAGAAATAATCTAGCGTTGGACCAAGAATAGAGAGACTAGAAGTTCAACTTCAACAATAAGATAGGTCCATGATCCTGCCGATGATATTGTCGGCGGGTTTTTCTTTTGGGCAATGAAGTGAAATCAAGAAACACCTTTGAGATAACATTGATACCCAAAATGTGGAAGAATTTGTCCCTTCATTTGAATAATATTATCCCTTAGTCGGTTGTCCATCCACCCTATAATGGAGAGAGACATAGAGGACAGCACGCTGATAATTTGGAATTGGGGCTAAAGGCAGCGGGTATATGCAGTCAGAACAATGTAGGGGGGACAGAAGCCATACGAATTCAATGAGGCGTATGGCCTTCTTGAGAGCTGGACAAGGTACACGATCCAGCATAATAAAAACCGGATTCATCTACTAGGTTACTAGGGATGAATCCGGTTTTTTCATACTATAGCAGAGTGGGCGGTCGCTGTTCGGTTAACTTGCCGTCCTCGATATAGACGATTCGGTCACATAGATCGAGCATGCGCTTGTCATGCGTGACCATGACGGCGGCTTTCTGGCGCAACTTGACCTCATCGGCGAGCATCTGAACAACGGTTCGACCGCGCTCCGAATCCAGGCTTGCAGTCGGCTCGTCTGCAAGAATGAGCTCCGGATTGTTCATCCATGCCCGGGCAATGGCAACGCGCTGCCGTTCGCCGCCGGATAAGCTCTCAGGGTAATGAAACTTACGGTGCGATAAACCCAGCCGATGAAGCAGCTCATCCGCCCGCTGCTGCGGCTCCTGGCCGTGCTGACCTGCCAGCTTGGCAATCAGGAGGAGCTGATCGCGAACAGTTAGATAAGGAATCAGATTGGAGGATTGAAAGACAAATCCGATATGGTTCAGCCGCAGCTGATTCATTTTTTTTGCAGATAGCCTTGTAACCTCCTGATCGCCCATCCATATTCGTCCCCGGGTAGGGGACAGCAGTGCCCCTGCAATGGAGAGAAAGGTACTTTTGCCGGAGCCGGAAGGCCCAACAACCGCGACAAATTCCCCGCTTTTGATGTCCAGTGATATGTTGTTAAGTACGTTAACTGTGGTATCCCCATCGCCGAATTGTTTGCTCACCTGATCCAATAACAGTTTGGATGATTTCATTATGCAGCCCTCCCGATAGCTTCGATGGCATCGATCTTGATGACGCGATACAGCGACAATAGCGATCCCATCAGGGATACCGCGAGGAATAGCAACGAACAGAGCAGGACGACCGAAGGGGGTAATGAAAACGGTACGATGCCGGACAGTAGGAGCGATACTCCATAAGTCAGGCCAATGCTGATCGCAAGACTGACGATGGTAAGGGTCAGGACTTGAAAAATGAGATTCCTCACCAGATAGCCGGTTCCAGCTCCAATGGCCTTCAGGACGCCGAACTGATTCATTTTCTGAATCGTGATGACGTAAAAGAACACAGCCAGGACAAAAGCCGCGATCACAAACAAGAATACAATCATCATGATAAGAGAGCCTTGCTCCTCCTTAAATCCGGGGATGCCCTGCAGCGCTTCGTCTTTCGTCATGATCTCAATGCCGGATATGTCCCGCGCTAGGGTTTCCTTTTGTTCCGGACTGCCATTCAAAACAATTGCACTATAGATGGGTTCTTGCTTCGCACTCCTTGGCTGAAGAGCCTTCCACCCTTCAAAATTCATATGAATAACCGGAGCATGGCTGTAGGACTGTCCTTCAGTAAACGCCGCAATGGTATATGTGGCGCCTGTAGCCTGATCAACGATCCGGTCACCTAACTGGTATCCGTCATCTTTCAAGGAGCGGTCAGCCATGACATGGTCCGCATCCGTATTGTTAATCATGGTACCTTCAACAACCTTGGGAGCTAACATGCTCTCCACGTCGATGGCAAAAAAAGCTGCATCGAATTTAGCTGTAGAGCCTTCCTTAGTCAGCGTATTCATGTGTACCCCCAGCGGGGTGGCCTTGTTTCCACCTGGGTGGCTCCGTACTTCGGTCCAGAGCTCCTCGGTAAGGATGGAGCGATTGATCCGATGATCGGACTCTTCCTGAAGGACCAGATAGTCGGCTTTCATATTTTGTATGGAAGAGGCGTTATCAGAGGAGAGTCCCTGGGCCAATCCGGTCACGAACAGGACGAGCCAGGCAATCAGCACCATAATGAAGCCAATCAGCAGATAGCGCAGCTTCGCATGTCGAAGTTCGCGCAGTGCAAGAAACATGTTTCTCATCTCCATTCCTGTAATTGAGTAGCGCATCATCCCTTTTTATCGATCTCTGAGGGATATGCCTCAAGTATAGGAATGGAATATGAACGGAGCATGAACTCACGATAAGGCTGCATTACACGATGGAGAGAATGACGGTGAAGGTGGTTCCTTTTCCAGGCTCACTCGTTACTTCAATACGCCCGCCATGGAGCTCAACAATCTTCTGAGTAATGGATAAGCCCAATCCGCTGCTGCCCTCGGAACGATCCCGAGCCTCATCCACACGGTAGAACCTGTTAAAGATGTGGGGGAGATGCTCTTGCGGAATGCCAATGCCCGTATCCGAGATCTCGATGCTGCATTGTTTGTTGTTTTGTTCGGTGACACGCAGCGAGATGACGCCCTCTGGAGCCGTAAATTTAATGCTGTTGGTGATGAGGTTGGTCCATACTTGATGCAGCAGGTGTTGATCACCATAGATATAGGTTGAAGGCAGCGACATATCGATGGTCAAGTCCTTGCTGCGCCAGCTCCATTCGGTGTGAAACAATACCTGCCTGATTTGCTCGGCAACGTCGAAGGTGGATTTCTCCAGAATGTTCTCTTCCTTATCCAAGGAAGCCAGCATAAGCAGCTGTTTGCTAAGTTGGGATATTCGGCGGCTCTCCGCTTCAATGATCGACAAGTAACGCTGCCGCTGTTCTTCGGACAAACGCTTGGTTTGCAGCGTCTGCGAAAAGCCCTGAATGGAGGCAAGCGGTGACTGGATTTCATGCGATACATTGGATACAAACTCCTGACGCATCTGCTCCAGCTGCGCCAAACCTTTGGCCATCTGGGAAAAATGATTTGCGAGCTGTCCCAGCTCATCCCGCCGGGTGACATTCAGCTCAATGTTATATTGGCCCTGCGCCACGCTCTGGGTAGCCTCAGTTAACTTCACAATCGGTTTCACGATATATCGCGTAATGATGCCTACAAGCAGAATGCTCAGCAGGATGGCGATGGCCATAATGATCGAGAAGAAGATCCGCATTTCCCCGAATTGAACGGTAATATCGGGCCTGATGAAGAGCGCGTGAGACCTGCCGTCAACCTGTAATGGAATGCCGATAGAATTGCTTAGGACATTGTCGAAAAAACCGGTAATGAACAGTTCAGATGGGAACTCCCCGATGCCATGGTACACCTTCCCGTTCAGTACCCGCTGCACCGTTTCGGTCGAGAGATCGCGTTCACGGAATAAGCCGCCATAGAACCACTCTTTGCCTTGATTGTTCACCAGATAGAATTGATAGCCGAGCTGTCCGATGTGGTGGAGATATTCATGAATATCAATCTCCGGGTGGCTGTCATAGAAATCGCCGATATCCTTGGCCATGGTGGTGACCTTCTGATCATTAAATGGCTTGAGATTGTACTGGTAGTAGAGATTGGACAGCACAAAAGCAATCAAGCTGCTGATAACCATAATGGCGATGGTAGTGAGGACGATTCGCGAATAGAGGGTTTTCACTGCGGCATCGCCTCCAATTTATACCCCACACCCCGAATGGTCCGTATTTGGAAATCTCCGCTTCGGTCCGCGAAGCGTTCCCGCAGCCGTTTGATATGGACGTCAACGGTCCGGTCATCTCCGTCAAAATCCGTTCCCCAGATGAGCTGAATCAATTCCTCGCGCGAGAACGTCCGGTCCGGGTAGCTCGCAAGCTGGGAGAGAAGTTCAAATTCCTTCATCGGCAGCATCAGTACCTTCCCGTGCCCCTGGACTTCATAGCTTTTGCGGTCGATGATGGTTTCGTTCAGATGGATCTTATCCGCGCTGACCATCTGATACCGCCGCAAAAGCGCCTTGATTCGAAACAGCAGCTCCCTTGGTTCAAATGGTTTGGTTAAGTAGTCATCCGTTCCAACAGCAAAGCCTTTCTCCTTATCCACGAGCTGATCCTTGGCCGTCAGCAGAATAACGGGAAAATCATAATAACGCCGAATTTCTTCGCAGAGCTGATAACCGTCCTTGTTCGGCATCATGACATCCACAACAGCCAGGTGAACCTGTTCCTCCGCTAAGCAAGCAGAAGCTTCCTCCCCATCAGCAGCAGTAAAGACCGTGTACCCTTCGGATTGAAGATGATATTGCAGCAGTTCCCGAATATGCGCGTCGTCATCCGCGATTAATATATGAATCATTACTAGAATGAACCTCCTTCATGTGTAGTTCCGATGACTATATATGTATCATAAATACCCCTGTGCGGTCGATTGCAGCCTTCATAGCACGGAAGTAGTGTGGCCTAAAATCACCTGAATCATGAAATATATCAAATGGAAGTAGAAAAAATGGATGATATGGGATTGAAGCGATACCGAGCCGTCAATACTGGAAAAAGAAAGCAATCATTGTCATGTCATTTCAGAGCATGCATGAGCGAAGGAGGAGTACGGATGAAGTGGATGAAATGGCTGCTGAAAGTCAGCCTGACCGCCATCCTGGTGAGCACGCTCACAATTGTGACAACAGGCATCGTGGTCAATGCCTATATTCAATCGGTGTTATCCAGCTTTAATATTCAGCTGGAGACAGAGTCGATGGGGGTTGGAGGTATTATGAAGTCGATGCTGGGCATGGGCTCCGGCACAAAGTCGGATGTTGGCAGCGTCAACGCCGTGAAGGATAACGAATCGGCAGAAGATAAAGGTACCGAGTCCAACGAACCGGCATCAGGAGCCGGATCAGAGACGAAAGGTGAGGCAAAAGAGGACGAGGAGACCAGTTCGGACCCATCGGGGACGACGGGTGAGCCGCCAGCAGATGAAGAGGCACCGGATAATTCTTTGCCAGTGATGGGCACGAACACGACAGAGCAGCCTGATGATTCCTCGCTGGAAGATCAGGAGATTGTAATGACACCGGGGGAAATTGTGGATCGGAAGGACAGTCTGCCAACAGAGGAGAAGGAAGAGATTTTTACCATGCTGATGAATAAGCTGCCTCAATCGGAAATGCAGAAGATCTCCGAGGCGATGGAGGATGGTCTGACCGCAGCGGAACTTGCGGACATCGAACAGGGCATATCCAAATATTTGAATGCAGAGGAATTCGATAAACTGATTACCATGCTCAAAGAATAACGGTATGACGGCGTTCAGGCCTGTTCTGTCACTGTTTTGTCACTGACTTGCTAAGGATATATATTAGGAAAAATGAGGAAACCCGCGCTGGGCGCGGGTTTTTCGCTGTTTTCGTAAACTTGAAATGATTGTAAAGGCTATGTTAAAGTATACGAAGATCGAAAAGGTTAAAATTTTGATACCTTTTGACAGGTTGTGTCACATTCAATGCTAAGTCAGCATGTTCAGATGAATGGATTCTTACATATGAACAAGGCTTAAAGGAGAGAGACATGAAAGGTTCTAAGGGGAAACGGTGGATAGACAGCCTCTTGCGTAAGCAAGCAGCCGATCATTCTGCCCACAACAACAACTCGAATCGTGAGCCCTCGGAGCCGTCAAATCCACAAAAACGGGGATGGACCTCACCGCGCAGGTGGATTTGGATTTCGGCAGGGGCAATGCTCATAGCAGGATCGATATATACGGGCGGAAAAGCGTATGTGAACGCGAATACGGTTCCGTTCTATCATGTGTATGTAGATGGAAAAGCAATCGGTACCATTCAAGATGATGCCCAGCTTAACCAGCTGATTAAAGAGAAGCAGAAGGAATATCAGGAAGAGTACCCAGATGTACTTATGGTGCTCAATACCAACGGCATTACAACCAAAGCCGACCGTTCTTATAAACCAGAGGTGAACAGCGAGGAGACACTCCATAAGCTGGATAACATCCTGAAGGCATATGCCCGCGGCGTGGAGCTGAAGGTGAACGGCAAGACCGTGGCGATCGTGAAGGATCAGCAGACGGCCAAAGCTGCCGTCGAAGCAGCCAAGCTGAAGTTCGCGCCGGCGGCTGCCCAGAAAGAGAAGACGCAGAAGGTCGCTTTCACGAAGACGTCCGCATCGGCATCGGGCAAGAAGAGTGGTGACGGAAGCGGGCTCCAATCGGTTGACATTAAAGAAAAAATCTCGCTGGCCAACACGAAGGCTGATCCGAACAAGGTGCTGGACGTGGAAGAAGCGGTCAAGGTGCTGACCGGCACGAAGGACAAGCCGGTGGTGTACACGGTGAAAGAGGGGGATACGATCTCCTCAATTGCACAGCATTTCGGTATGAAGTCTGCGGACGTCATGGCGCTGAATCCCGGACTGGAGGAGAAATATGTTCAGATCGGGGCCGAGCTGCAGGTGACGAAGCCGGAAGCGCCGCTGACGGTAAGAACGGTGGAGACGGTGTCGTTGAAGCAGCCAAGCAAACCGGAAACGATTGTCCGCAAGAGCAGTGAGCTTCCACTTGGGAAACGAAAGGTCGTCCGTCCCGGGCGGGATGGCGTCAAAACCGTGGATTACATCGTGACCAAAGAGAACGGGAAGGTTATCTCCAAGCAATGGACGGGTCAACAGGTGGTTCAGGAATCGCTGCCGGAAGTTGTGTACAAAGGCACCAAGGTGGCGCCTAAGAAAAAAGCAGTAACGGTGACCCAGAAATCCGACGGCAGCATGTTCGCATGGCCGGTCAGCAGCGCGCGTATTACGAGCCCCTACGGTCATCGCTGGGGAAGAAGCCATGAGGGTGTCGATATGGTTGGCGGAAGCACGATTATGGCAGCCGCCTCGGGAACCGTGGTCTTCGCTGGTCAGCAGAGCGGTTACGGCAATGTCGTCATTGTCGATCATGGCAATGGATACCGCACCCTATATGGGCATATGAGCAGGATTTCCGTGAGCAGCGGACAATCCGTTGGACAAGGCACCAAGCTGGGCGTCATGGGCAATACGGGCCGTTCTACTGGAACTCATCTCCATTTCGAAGTGCAAAAAAATGGAGTTGCCCAAAATCCGATGAATTATCTGTAGTTCTGTGTTATACTAGGTAAACCAATGCGACATAAGCCATTATTGGTTCATATATCATAATAGTGAAGATGGCCGCTCCTTAACGGGGGCGGCCATCTTTGCGTCTTGCCAGTCGGAGTGGGGATGTGGGGTAGAACGGGAAATATCTTTCCAGCCGCTGTTGTCCGCCCTTTGTCTGAATTGAATTTTATGAGGGGACAAAGGACTCCCAAAGGCGTCTTCCAAGATATTTTCCCTTATCTGTCGAATCCATCCCCGTGCCTTCCTGCTAAGCTGCGAAGCTGGTGGCCGCTCCCTGAATCGGGGCGGCCGTAGGGAGGCGGTGTGGGTGGGGTAGAACGGGAAATATCTTTCCAGCCGCTGTTGTCCGCCCTTTGTCTGAATTGAATTTTATGAGGGGACAAAGGACTCCCAAAGGCGTCTTCCAAGATATTTTCCCTTATCTGTCGAATCCATCCCCGTATTTCGGCCAGGCTGCGAAGCGGTGGCCGCCCCCTGAATCGGGGCGGTCGTAGGGAGGCGGTGTGGGTGGGACAGAACGGGAAATGTCTTTCCGGCCGCTGTTGTCCGCCCTTTGTCTGAATTGAATTTTATGAGGGGACAAAGGACTCCCAAAGGCGTCTTCCAAGATATTTTCCCTTATCTGTCGAATCCATCCCCGTATTCCGCCAGGCTGCGAAGCTGGTGGCCGCTCCCTAAATCGAGCGGCCGTAGGGAGGCGGTGTGAGTGGGGACAGAACGGGAAAGTGTCTGCAGTGGGGGCGCAAGTGGTGTCCCTCGATAAGAATTATTCTCTTTTGTAGGCGTAGACTAGGAGATTAACCAACGATAGTATCACCACTGCAATAAACATCATAAAGGAAACAGCGTCGCCGCTGGTTCCTAATTCATCTGCAAGGTAACCTATTTGATAGGTCAGATGAGCCGATACTGCCAAACTAATAAGGGTAATTATTGCGATTGTAAAGCCATTGATTATTTTATGGCGATTCCGAAAAATCATGATGAACAATGAGATGATCAGAATGAGGATAAACAGAATATATATGGGTCTAAAATGAGTAACTATATTTGTACTTTCCATCCAAATAACCCCTCCCTGTATTTATAGATTGAGCTCTCATTTTTAACTTAAATAAAACGGATGAAACTCCCTTAAAGCATGATTCCATCATAATCCAGAAAAGTTATGAATTTCAACTATCGAGACGGTTTTACAAGAGCACGATCTTCATCATTTTAATCCGCGCACTCATAAAGCGAAGGGAGTCCGCTCTCTTAATCTGTTATTCATTCGAGATTATCATTAAATTAGCCGCCCCCTGAATCAGGTGAGCTGTGAGGAGCTGTGGGTGTGTAGCGGCGGCAGGTGTGGTAAAATGGGAGGAAGACCGTTTAAGTGGTGAGTTCAAAAAGTCAAACTTTCAGCACCGAGAAGGTTGGATGAAGCTAGGGATTAGGAGCGGAGCGTACGTTTTGGGTACGTGAGCACCGGAAAGCCCGGCTGAATTCAAGATTCGATGTCGAGTGGGCTACTGGTGCTGCATCGTGATCAAAGGGGGCTTTTTTGAACATCCACTTTAAGTGAAGGTATGAGGTGAACAGGACAATGCAGGGAACCATTCTGGTGGTGGATGACGAACAACCCATCGCCGATATTTTAAAGTTTAACTTGGAAAAAGAGGGCTATGAGGTCATCTGCGCTTTTGATGGCATTAGCGCGGTAGAGATTGCACTCACGAAGCGGCCGGATTTAATGCTGCTTGATTTGATGCTGCCCGGAAAAGACGGAATGGATGTGTGCCGCGAGGTACGTGCCGCGAACCTGCAGATCCCGATTATCATGCTGACGGCGAAGGACGGGGAGATCGACAAGGTGCTTGGACTTGAGCTTGGCGCGGATGATTACGTGACGAAGCCGTTCAGCACCAGAGAAATACTGGCACGCGTGAAGGCGCATCTACGCCGTCAGCAGAAGCCGGACAACTCAGCGGATAACTCAGGCGGCACAAGTGTAGGCGGACAAGGCCTGCGGCTGTTTGAGCTGTTTATTGATACCGATATGTACATGGTTTACAAAAGCGGGGATGCGCTTGATCTGACGCACCGCGAATATGAATTGGTGTATTATTTGGCCCGTAATGCCGGCAAAGTGATGACTCGTGAACATTTGCTGCAGGCGGTATGGGGTTTTGAATACTTTGGCGATGTGCGGACTGTGGATGTTACCATTCGCCGACTTCGCGAGAAGATTGAAGAGAATCCGAGCAAGCCGGAATATATCCTGACTCGGCGCGGACTAGGCTACCTGATGCGCAGCGCTAAAAACGGAGGCCTGTAATGAAGTGGTTGTCCTTCTTCCGCACCATTCAGGCGAAGGTCATTATCATCTATGTCCTTCTCATTCTGATCGCGATGCAGCTGATCGGGGTGTATTTTGTTAGTGCGATGAAGAACTCGCTGACCAGCAACTTCACGAAGGATTTGCAGGAGCGCGCAGAGCTGATGTCGGTTCTGGCAGCCAAAACTCTTGGTGGCGAGAATGATACGGAGGAGGACCCGTATGAGAGCCTGCGTGTCATGGTGAACAATTTGTTCAATCTGAACGGAGCCGAGATCCAGGTGCTGGATCCCACCGGGCGGGTACTGACGACTTCGCTGCCCTCCCACGCTGATTATGTGAACACCAAGAACACGCAGACGGTTGTCAGCCGGGCCTTGCAGGGAATACAGGATAATGAAGAGTATATCATCGATGATGATAATATCCGCAAAAAAGTGGTGGCCAAGCCCGTCATGTACAACGAGAAAATCGTCGGTGCGATTTATATCGTAGCCAGCATGAGCGAGTTGTACAGCACGATGCAGCGGATCAACAATATTTTTATATCGGGCATTCTCTTGGCCCTTGGTTTGACGGCGGTGCTTGGCGTAATCCTGTCACATACGATTACCCATCCGATCAAGGAGCTGACCAAGCATGCCCGGGCGGTCGCGGATGGCCGGTTTACCGAGAAAACGCCAGTGTTCGGCAGCGATGAGATCGGCCAGCTCAGCCAGGCGTTCAACTATATGACCAGCCGTCTGCGCGAAGCCCTCTCGCAGAACGAAGAAGAGAAAGAGAAGCTTGCTTCGATTCTGACCAATATGAGCGACGGTGTTATCGCAACCGATGAAGCGGGACGCGTCATTCTAATGAACCGGCGCGCCGGAGAAATGCTGGGCGTGGAGGGGGAAGAGCTGGCAGGACACGATATCGTGTCCCTACTGGGTCTTGAGGAGTCCGAGTCGGAGGCGCTGGCGCTCAGCGAAGGTCATGATTCCAAACTGCTGGAGATTGTTCCGCACGAGGGCAGCGAACCGTTCATGATGCGTGTGACCTTTACTCCGATTCACCGGCGGGAGATTGGCATCACCGGTACGATTGCGGTGCTGCAAGACGTTACAGAGCAAGAAAAATTGGAAGCATCCCGGCGGGAGTTCGTGGCGAATGTATCCCATGAGCTGCGCACGCCGCTGACAACCATCAAGAGTTATACCGAGGCGCTCGAGGATGGGGCGCTGGAGGATAAACAGATGGGGCCGCGATTTGTCGGCGTCATTCAGAATGAGACCGGCCGGATGATCCGGCTGGTAACGGACCTGCTGCATCTGTCACGGCTTGATTACAAGGAGGCTGCGCTGCATAAGGAGCCAACGGACATTGTGGAGATGCTGGAGGACGTAGAGGACCGTTTCTCTTTCCAAATGAAGCAAAAGCATATCCGTACCATTATTGAGGTGAAACCGGGCGTATCGACAGCTATGCTGGACCGGGATGGCATTGATCAGGTTCTCGACAACCTGATATCTAATGCTCTTAAATATACGCCAGACGGAGGCACAATCACCATGGATGCAAGCATTACGGAGGAAGGCATGCTGTCCTTATCGGTAAAGGATACCGGGATCGGCATTCCGAAGAAGGATCTTGATCGGATCTTCGAGCGCTTCTACCGGGTAGATAAGGCCCGGACTCGCAATTTAGGCGGAACGGGGCTCGGTCTATCCATTGCCCGGGAAATTGTCAGGGCACATGGAGGTTTTATTACGCTTCATTCCGAGCTGGAGAAAGGCACCACGGTGACCTTCACCTTGCCCCTGGATTATGAGGGGAGGGCGTTAACGTGAAGGAACGATTAAAGACCATTCTGTTGGTTGTGTTGGTCGTTGGCAGTTTGCTGCAGAGTTACGTTTTGATTTTCCGCTTTCCAGGCAGTGATTCGGTTGTGCAATCTAAGAACGCCTATATCCGAACCGAGGAAATGGGCCCGGAGGAAAAGGCTGAGAATCTGCTCTTTCCCGACAAGATGATTATTCATCTGGGCGAAGACCAACATACGGTGTTCTATCCGAATGATACGTTCTACAATCTCGTATATAACCGGCTTAAAGGCCGAACCTTTGATAATTTCCAGCGACGGATGGTCAGTAACATCGATTGGGCCAAGGTTCGCTCCGAGAATCGGGGCATTGAGCTGAGCTTTGATTCCGGCATTCCGGTTACCCTGCTCCAGAGAGTGATGCAGATCGTTCCGGATTCCCTGTTTGAAGGGGAGAGCATCAATAAAATATGGCTGTACAGCGTGGAAGGCGAAGCGAAGATTCATGTGATGTTTTTCAGTACGAAGGGCGATGTCGTTTATGAAGCTGCGCAGGCGGATTTGACCGTCCAGGACGTGGATCAACTGGTGGACTTCGGGCTGAGCTGGACACCGTATAAGATGGTGAATGGCCGGTATTATACCCCGGAGAAGGAACTGAATATGGTCAGCATTGAACTGCCGATTGGCGAATATACGGTAGAGCAGATGCAGCGAAGTCTGTTCTTTGACCCTAGTATCACCCGCAACATCCGGGAAAAAGACGGGTCCGAGATTTATACGGACAGTAAACGGAGCCTGCAGGTAGATCAGGGGCAGAAATGGGTCAGTTATACCGATCCGGCTGCGCCGCCATCCGGTGAGAGCAGCCCCGGCAAGGACGTGCTGTCCGCCATCGATTTCGTGAATCAGCACGGGGGCTGGAATGGCACGTACAGGCTGGCTAAGGCGGGTGAATCCGAGGATCGGACGCTGGTCAAATTCCAGCAGTACTATGGCGGATACCCGATCCTGAATACACCAGGCTTTCAGTATGGCGTCATGGAATTGGATTTACAGCAGGGAACAGTCACCTCGTATGAGCGCTCGCTCTTATATCTTGAGTCTGCTGCCTTGAAGAAGCAGATGGTGAAGCTGACAGGGGGCGAGGCCTTGGAAGCGAAGCTGAAGCCTTATATCGAGGAGAAAAATATGGTTATGGGTCTGGATCCTGCTTATTTACCGGTGCTGACGGGAGAAGGGCTGCTGCTGAAGCCGGTATGGGCCTTAGAGCTCCAGAACGGGTCAGTTATCACACTCGAATAAATGATTTAGATATAATTGAATCACAAGGAGGGAAAATCATGGATTGGGGCCGTGCAAAAAATGTATTGATTTACGCGTTTTTGCTGCTGAATCTGGTGCTGGGCTATCAGCTCTGGATGGATTACCGCGAGCAGGTAGGCTCCAATCTGGATTTTACCTCGCTTTCCGACAGTACCCAACAGGTGATGGAGGAGAATGGGATTCAATTGCTGAGCCCGATTCCAACAGAAACGCCGCAGCTGCCCAAGATTAATTATATCTACAGCGCGGAAGCCCAGGGAGGGCCGGTAGGGCTGGAGCAGCCGGTGGATACCAAGCTGATTTATGCCGATGAGAAGGAATTGCGGAATGCGCTGGAAGGCAAGATCGCGGATCTTGGGAACTATCGCCATGATGAGCCATCGGATAAGGAGAACGTCTTCGTATTCCGACCGTTGGTGCAGAAGGAATGGCCCCTGTTTAATGTGGAATTGGAGTTCATCCATGAATCCCAGAAGATCCATGCGTTTCGCGTACCCGTGTTTGAGATTCTGCCAAGCAGCGATATGGTGGAGCAGAAGGTTCTGCCCGCATCGAAGGCATTGGAGACACTTATTGAACGTAATTTCATCCCGCCTGATTCGGCGGTAAGGGACATTCAGCTTGGCTATTATGGACAGTTGTTTAATACGGAGGATCAGTTAGCAGCACCAACCTGGCGGTTTACATTGGATCATGGCGAGATGATCTATGTACAAGGCATCAGCGGGGACGTGCTGACGCCAAAAAGCGATACGACAAAGGAGTAACAAGACTATGGGGATTTCATTTTCCGTGCTGTCGAGCGGCTCAACGGGCAATGCGACCATTGTCCGCAATGAGGATACGACACTGCTGATTGATGCGGGCTTAAGTGCAAAGCGCATTGATGAGCTGTTGAAGGAACGCGAAATGATGGGAGAAGAAATCGACGGGATCCTGGTCACGCATGAGCATTCGGATCATATCCGTGGGCTTGGCGCAGTGGCACGCAAATACAATCTGCCGATCTATGCGAATGAGAAGACGTGGGAAGCGATGAGCAAGTCGCTGGGCAAGATTGCGGAAGAGAACCGGATTGTGCTGGAGAGTCATGAGGTCAAGGATTTTGGCACGCTTCGGGTGGAGCCGTTTGAAATATCCCATGACGCTGCGGCACCGGTCGGTTATTGCTTCTATGACGGCGAGGAGAAGCTGGGCGTCGCTACGGACCTCGGTTATGTCAGTGATAAGGTGAAGAAAGCGCTGGATGGATCGGATGTCCTGGTCCTGGAAGCCAATCACGATATTGAGATGCTCCGGATGGGACGCTATCCGTGGAATACCAAACGCCGGATTCTCGGCGACATGGGGCATTTATCGAATAATTCGGCAGGCGATGCCTTAAGCGAGCTGCTGACGGGAGATACCAAACGTACATATCTTGCTCATCTCAGTCTCGATCATAACATGATGGAGCTGGCGAGAATGACCGTACGCGATACGATGGAGGACCGCGGCTGCTTCTTTAAGGATAGCGAGTTTAAATTGTGCGATACGTATTATGACCGTCCGACCCCTTGGGATAAGGTGGGAGAATAGGTTTCGGCAACGACAGGTTTACCGTAGGAAATTTATTTTCGAAGCCATCATATATTATTTATCATTATACAGGCATTACAAAAACAGCCCCACCGTCATAGGGATCTATGATATGGAGCTGTTTTTTCTGTTTAAGGAATACCATATTCCGAGAAACAAGGCTCGTTCTAGCGCTTGCTGAGGCTCTCTTGCGCCATACGAACCATCTCCCGGACCATGGAACCGCCAATCGCACCGCCGACTTTACCGGCCTGCTCGGTGGTCAAATCTCTGTTGTCGCCCGGTTTAAGGGGTACACCAAGTGACTTGGCGACCTCATATTTGACGTCCTGCTGTCTCTGCGGGTCTACTTGATAGCCTTCCTCCCGCATGACGTTGGTCATGAACTGCTGCATTTCGGGACTCCGGCGCCGCCTTGATCTTCTAGCCATTCCATAACCCCTCCTTACAGTATGGTTTCCCCTTCATAACATTCCCTGCAGGTCACCTACAGATGAATGGATAACCTAACCAGTTCAACTATGGGAAGAGCTGAAGAGAATGGGGTCGTGGGAGAGGTGGAAAATTCTTCACATAAGACAGAATCAGAGCATCGCTTGCATTCATTATCTGACGAAATCTTACCCACCATATAAACATAAAGGTATACCTTTAGATGTACTTCGTATTAGAGGCTGGGTTGTTTACGGAAGGTCATCGGGGTAACCCCGGTTTCCCGCTTAAATACAGCACAGAACTGGGAGTCCTTGACGAATCCCGAATCGTTAGCCACTTGCGAGATGGTCATTTCCGTGTGCAGCAGCAGGGACTTGGCATGATCCAGCCGTTTGCGCAGCAAATAGTGCTGGGGAGAGACGCCGGTTGTTTCCTTAAACAGATGGCGGAAGCGCTCGTAACTGTACCCGGACATGCTGGCCAATGATTCGCCGGAAATTTTTTGCTGAAAATGCTCGTCCATATAATTGATGGCGTATTTAAGCCGTCCTTCAACCGGCTGGAGATGCTTGTTCAGACCTACCAGACGCTGAATTTGCGTGGTCAACTCGCTGACGAGCAGATTGAGCATCTCATAATATCCCTCCTGCTGGGAGGTAAACTCATATTCCATCCTCAGAATCAGCTGCTGGATCGTATGTTTATCGTCATCCTCAATGACTTTGTTCAAATTGCGGATGACCTCTTCCTGTTCGCAGAGAAAGCCGATAAAGAGCAGCTCCGAATCGGAGGTATGCTTCTCATCGTGCAGGGTATGCGGAGAGACGAGGGCGAAGGTATGCGGTTTGAAGGTGAAATTGGTCGTTCCGATCCGCGTATTTCCGCTTCCGCCAAAGTAATAAACAAGTTCATAGCATTTATGCTGATGCAGCTGAATGTAGGTGTCTTTTTTATGGTGAGTATGGAAAAGAAACAGCAACCGGTTCATAATTCCCCTCCTTGTGGCTAAATATTAGCCGATTATTATAAAAAGATGACCGAATTCGGGTGATATCCCGCTTGTTTTATTGTTATTATCCTATCAGTTAGTTCCTATTATGACAATTCGACAAGGCGTGTCATCTTATGCTTTAGGGGGACGTTTCTATTCTATTGTCGGTATTTTTGTTATTTTCGTTACAGGTTATGGGTTAGGAACCAACAAACTATAGAGAAAAACGGGGGAGTCGGCTTATCATGGTATTTTCTAAAAAGAGAAGTTTTACAATGTTAGTGGCATTACTCATGGTTTCACTATTGCTCTCCGCATGTTCCGGGTCTGGAACTGGAAGCAGTACGGGTGGATCGGGGGAGAAATCAGGTTCGAAGACCCTGACGATTATGGCGGAAACCAGTTCCCATGCGGATGCGTTCAAGAGCATCATCCCTGACTTCGAGAAAAAGTACGGCGTGAAAGTGAATGTCGTGGAACTTCCTTACGACCAGTATCAACAACAGCTTAAATTAAAATTTGTATCCGAACAGGTCGATTTCGATTTGGCGTACATCCCGATCGGCTGGGTGCCTGAATTCCAACTGGCGAACTATATCGTTCCGATTGCCACGGAGCAGGCCAAACTGGACGAGCTGGAATTGGATGATTTTCCGGGAATCGACAATGCTTATTTCGGTGCGGACAAACAGCTGTATTTCCTTCCTTATATGAATGAAACGCACGGTATTCTGTATCGGACCGACCTGTTTGAAGATGCAGCCGAGAAGAAAGCGTTTCAGGAGAAGTATGGCTATGAGCTTCAGCCGCCGCAGACGATGCAGCAGTACAAGGATATCGCGGCATTCTTCAACCGTCCGGACGAGAACCTGTACGGTGTGACTCTGATGGGCGAGAATAGCATTCTGTCCGGTTTTGCGTTCTATAACCGTCTGTTTAACTACGGCGGCGACTTATACGACGACAATTATAAACAGCAATTTAACAATGAAGCGGGTATCAAAGCGCTGAAAGACTTCAAGGAATTGTTCCAGTATGCTTCTCCTGCGGCCAGACAGTATGGTTGGTCGGATGCTTCCTCCGAGTTCCTGCAAGGACGCAGCGCGATGGCGGAGATGGCCACTACGGTAGCGCAAATGGCGCAGGATCCGAATCAGTCCACTATTGCCGGTAAGGTTGGCTTCACTGCAATTCCGGCAAATGACGACAACACCAGCGACATTAAACGCTTCTATCTGCCATACGGCTTTGTCATGACCAAGCATTCCGACAATCAGGAAGCCGCTTTCCAATGGATGGAGTTCGCAACCAGCCAGGAAATGATGGAGAAAGCGGCGCCGGTAGGAAACATTCCTGCCCGTACTTCGGCACTTACTGGAAGTTTGGCTTCGGAATACAGCTTCTATGAGCCGCATGCGGACATCATGAATTCCTTCCGCTTGGAGACGTTGCCGCTCATTCCGGAAGGTTCGACGATTACAGGCGAAATTCTGCCGAATGCCGTCGTGAAATATTTGTTCGGCGAACGAGCTGCCGAGGATGCCCTGAAAGAGGCGGAAACCGAATTCAATGAATTGATGAAATCGCGAGGATACTAAGGATCATACAGGAATGACAGCAGTTCGCTGCTAAGAGAAAGGAAGGGGCACCCTTCCTTTCTCTATATTCTCTAACGTAAGGCGGTTAATGAACAATGCCATCTCAACCACGTGAAAGACTATGGTTCGTTTTGCCGGGCATTCTGATCATCGTTCTGGTTCTGCTGATTCCGATTCTGGCAGCACTGGGACTCAGTTTTTTCTCCTACCCGCTACAGCGACCGGATTTGGGCATCCAATTTATTGGACTCGATAATTTCAAAAGGCTTCTGGCGGACACCACCTTCATGAATTCATTATGGAGAAGTGTCCAGTTCACGGTAGGTGCCGTTGCCGCGGAAATGATCGTGGGAACGATGCTGGCCCTGCTGCTGAAGGGTCATGTGTGGGGGAAGTCATTCTTCAAAGTTGCCTTTATGGTCCCTATGATGATGGTTCCGGTTGTTGTCGGGGTAGCCTGGAGGCTGTTCCTGCTTCCGGAATTTACGCCGCTAGGACCCATCTTTAAATTTCTGCATATTCCCTTCGATACATCGAAGCTGCTGACCGATCCGGGCTGGGCGATGTTCTCTGTCATTCTGGCGGACGTGTGGCAGTGGAGTCCGTTTGTCATGATTATGGTACTCGCTAACCTTCAAGGGATCCCGGACGATGTGTACGAGGCCGCCCAGATGGACGGGGCTTCCAGATGGAAGACCTTCTGGTCGATGACCTTGCCATTGGTTGCCCCGGCTTTGCTGTCTGTAGCCGTGCTGCGGGCGATGGACGCCGTCCGGACCTTCGACTTGGTCTACATTCTAACCAGTGGCGGACCGGGCACGGCAACCGAGCTGGTGTCTGTATACAACTATAAAATCGCATTTAGCCGCTATGACATGGGATATGCGTCGGCTGTCTCCACTGCCGTGATGATACTGCTGGCCGTGGTCATATTCGGCGCGCTTTATATGCTTAGCCGGGGAGGGAAGAAGCGATGAATAGCCGAAAACTGAAAGACCATCTGTTTACGGGATTCAAAACAGGGATACTTCTCCTGTTCTTCCTCTTCTTCATGCTGCCGATCGTATGGGTGGCGCTGACATCGATTAAACGCCCTGTTGACCAGATGGCCATTCCGCCGGTCTGGTTCCCGGAGCAGCCGGTCTTTGACAGTTACCTGACCCTGTTTCAGAATCCGGATTTTGTGACAAGCCTGGTGAACAGCCTGCTGATTTCCGGCATTGCCACGTTGATCACCGTGGTTATCGGTGCGATTGCGGCTTATTCGATTGAACGCTTCCGTACCGGGGGCCCGCTGCTGCCGAATCTGCTCTTGATGACGCGGATGATTCCGCCCGTTGTCGTGATTGTGCCGATCTTCCTGCTGGCTTACCGCGTAAATCTGCTGGATACGTATGTTCTTTTAATCATTACCTATTCTGCGCTGAATATGGCGCTAATCATATGGCTGCTCCGTTCCTTCTTCGCCCAGCTGCCCGTGGAGATGGAGGAGGCGGCGATGATTGACGGCTGTTCCCGCATCGGATTGTTCTTCCGCATCGTGCTGCCGGTGGTCATCCCGGGCATTGCGGCAGCGGGGCTGATCTGCTTCATCTTCTGCTGGAATGAGTTCCTGTTCGCGGTGACGCTGTCGGGCGCCCATACGAAGACGATGCCGGTTCTGACCAGCACCTTCGTGAGCGAACGCGGACTGGACCGGGGGCTGATGTCGGCCAGCGGCTTGATATCTAGCCTGCCTGTTATTGTACTAACGATTGTGTTCCAGCGCTATTTGGTGAGCGGTCTCACCCAGGGAAGTGTAAAGTAATATTTTTCGTATGGAGAGAGGAAGAATTCAATGAAAAAGGTAATTATTGACTGTGATCCGGGGATGGACGATTCCCTGGCCCTGATCTTGGCGATCAAATCCCCTGCCCTTCAGGTAGAGGCCGTTACGACGGTAGCCGGTAACTATCCGATCGATGTGACTAGCACGAATGCCCTGAAAGTCATGGAGCTGCTTGGGAAGATCGATATCCCTGTGGCTAAAGGCATGGGGAAACCGCTGGTGCGAGCACTGGCTTCCGATCCGTTCAGTCATGGTTCGGACGGACAAGCTGAATATCATCTGCCGGCGCCGAAGCTCGAGCTGTCAAGCCTGCATGGCGCTGACATGATTATAGAGATGGTCAAGAAGAATGAGGGAGATATTCATATTCTGGCGCTGGGTCCCCTGACCAATGTGGCGCTGGCCATGATGATTGCACCGGAGATCAAACCGATGATCAGCTCGATCACGGCGATTGCCGGTTCCTATGGTCTTAATAGATATGCAACAGCTAACGCTACCGGCGATAATCCGCAGAGTGAGTGGAATGTGTACGTGGATCCGGAAGCTGCAGAGATCGTATTTAACTCAGGCGTGCCGCTGTATGCCATCGGATTGGACGTTGCTACTCATTTTGACGTGAACTTTACGGAGAGTGAGCTTGCCGAGCTGAAGCAGTCTCAAAACCGCGAGGCGGATTTCCTGCATAACATGATTCAATTCGTGCTGGGACGCGGCTTTGAATCGTATTGCGTGCTCATCGATTCGATGGCTGTCGCCGCAGTAATCGAGCCTTCCTTGATTCAATACGTGAAGGGCAAGGTTGGGATCGAGACGAAGGGGGAATTAACCCTGGGCATGACGATTTTGGATACGCGCCATCACCATACTTGGGAACATTTGCCCGAGATCAATGTGGCCTATGAAGCGGACTACCGCCGTTTCTTACGAATGGTGATGGATGCCGTGCTCGCTTAATTGCGGGGAGAGCCTATTATCTTGTCAGTAGTGGGCGCATAGGTTAGATTCATCTTCAACCAGAAACCCTACCATATGTGATAGGGTTTCTGGTTTTTTTAATAGGGAAACGGGATAAGCCGATCTTGTCTACAGGGGTCAAGCGGAGAGTAGCAGGAAGAATTTTTCCAAGGGGTGGCTTAGGAAGAATAAGTTGCGGGGAATCCAAATAGGAATGATGTGTGGGTCGCCGAAGTCCCCTTCAACGTTGTGTTCTGGACTGGATCGATTTGTCATGAGAGACTGACAATATTGCCATTTTCTTTACATAATTGTCCGGTATCCTGTTTAAGGGGGGAATGCGCGAATGAGGGTTGTAGGCTGTTAGGAATAGCGGATATGCCGGAAGAGAAAAGTTGGATTGAAGAAAATGCCTGCATAATGGAACCATTTGGTTGTCTGCACGTATACAAGGTTAATAGGTTCATCCGGGCTATTCGTTGTTATGAAATGAAGAATCTCTCATTGTACTGACTCTCAAAATTGCCATCAATTTGGCATTTGTATTTATTAAAGAAAGCTGACGTGAACCTCTGTTCGTGTGGTACAATAGAAACCTAGAAGGTTTGAATGCTTCTGTTAAGCACTTGCATCGAATAAGTACCAGGGCGTTTGCATTTCTAAAATGCGGCCAGCCCAGGTTTTCCCATCTTTTTTCAGAAAAAACAGATGTTTTGCGCTTAAGTCGCCCTGTTTGTGGTAATAGAAGAATACAGGGTTTTTTTTGAACTGTTGGGTGGCAATACATACCTTTTTTGGAACTACATTTCAGACTATGGATTGAAATATTCAATGTAAAGCCATATTTCGATAAAAGTTCAAGCAGAATGCTCAAAAATGCAACTTTTTTAGCCGCTGAAGAGTCTTTACAATAGAGAGATATTTAACAGGTGATACGCTGCCGATTTCATAGGAAACTAGATACACTCGGTACAGGGCAGGTTGTTATGACGACAAGATGATTTCATAGGTCAGTCGGTAATGGCGGAGGGTCTGAAGCTGGTAAAGTATCTTGACGCGTAGCAACCAAGGGGAGAGAGGGATCGCAATGGGATTATTTGACGATGATTTCTATTCAACTAAAATTTCCAGACGGAGCAAAAATACCAGCGAGGACCGACCTGAGCGAACGAAGTGGCGGACGACCCGCCGTAAAAAGGGTTTATCGACATTCCAGATTTCCGCGATCAGTTCGGTGTGCAGTGCTCTGATTGCGGTGATGCTGTTTAGCTTCATAACGGGCCATCCTGCAACCTCTTCACCGATTACCCTGATTAATGGCAGCCATCAGCTGTCCACGTCCGATGGGGATCCCTATGAACGGATTATTAGCGTTGCTCAGAAGGTGCGACCGGTTGTTGTCAGTGTGCTGACACATAAAGAGAGCGCGGTGCCTGAAGAGGAAGGCCCTGAGGGAGAAGGGGTGGAAGAGGATTTCGGTACCCTGCCAGAGGAAGAGGGAGACTTTGAGCTTCCGGAGGGATTCGACTTCGGTGAGGATTTTGATTTCGGAAATGATTTCGGCAGTTCACAGGAAGACACCCTGGGCTCTGGCGTTATCTTCAAGAAACTTGAAGGCAAAGCCTTCGTGATTACGAATAACCATGTGGTTCAAGGTGCCGTTTCCCTTGAGGTAGTGCTGGTAGGTGGCGAGAAGAAGAAGGCGACGTTGGTCGGAACAGACAAAGTTAGCGATATTGCTGTTCTGTCGATTGACAGTAAAGGCATCGGAGAGGTCGCAGAGTTTGGGGATTCCTCCAAGCTTCGACTCGGCGAAACGGTCATCGCTATCGGCAACCCGCTGGGCCTGGGCGACACGCTCACATCCGGGATTGTCAGCTACACGAACCGTGTGATACCGGTATCCCTGAACCAGGACGGCATCTACGATTGGGAGCAGGCGGTCATTCAGACCGACGCTGCCATTAATGAGGGGAATAGCGGGGGCGCTTTGGTGGATTTGAACGGTAAAGTTATCGGCATCAACACGATGAAAATTGCGGACACCGGCGTAGAAGGGCTTGGGTTTGCAATTCCGGTCAATGAAATTACGGAGGTTGTAACCGAGTTAATGCTGAAGGGGCATATTGCACGCCCTTATCTTGGCGTATACACCGTGGACTTGGGTAACCCGTATGCTCCACTGAGCAAGAAGGAGAAGGAGAACCTCAAGCTGCCGAAGACGGTAACCGAAGGCGTGGTCGTGCTGGATGCGCTTGGACCTGCGCTGGATGCCGGCCTGCAGCTGAACGACGTGATCATCAAACTGGACGGCAAACCGATCACGACAACGCTGGAGCTGCGTAAGCATCTCTACCTTAACACAAAGGTGGGCAAAGACCTGGACGTGACCTTCTATCGTGACGGCAAGCTGCAGTCGCTGAAGGTGATGCTGGAAGAGAAGCCTGGAGAATAATACCGGCTGGATATTGGCTGACTTGCTTGGCCCAAGTCACTGCAGATTTTTTGGAGTAAATGTGCTTGTCCATTGTTTAATGCAGTAGGTTCATGGGTATATATTATGGTTAGCGTTGAATAATATCCAATATAGAGAGATTGAAAAAGGTTAGATACGAGCCGTGAAACGGCCGCGAAGAAGAGCGTGGATTACGCTCTTTTTTTGCTGTCTGCATCGAAATGATGGTGGGTATAAGGACTTTGGATGTGAAATCCATGGATAGATAGGAAGCTTTTGTGGATTGAAAAACGGCCGGGATGAGCAAATGGGTTAAAAACATTTCTTTTTCTCGTAGAGTGTGGTAGAACAGAAGAGTGGCTATACTGGTTTGAAGAAAAACACAACATGAGGCGAAAGATAGAAAGGATGCATAGAATGTACGTCGTATGCAAGGAACATGTGGAACTAGCGATCGAAAATTTCGTGGATGAATATGAGGATGCCCCGGATATTGTTGATCTGAAGGAGACCGAGTTTTCGGACTGGGACCCACCGGTGAAGTGCGCGGAGTGCGAGAAGCATGCTGAGTTTTTAGTTGTGTAACGTGAATATTTAAATTAAATAAATAATCCAAATGAGAAAGCGTGATGAATTCACGCTTTTTTTGTTTAAAGAGATGTTGAAGTGAATAGAAGAAACAAAGCTTCGATGGACAGTCCTCCGTAGTGTATGATGGATGTATAGATTGCACGGAGGCGCGGGTAACCTAGCGTGAATGGAGACGATCAGAAATGGGTGACTACAGAAGATCATGGGAAGACGAGATCAGTCGGGCAGCCGATGAGGCCTATGAGAAAGAAATGGATGACATCAACCGACAGTTGAAGGAGGAAATTCTCATCGCTCTGATAGGTGATGTGAATACAGGCAAGTCCTCCACCATGAACCGGATTGTCGGTGAAGAGGTCGCTGGTGTCGGGGCAGAGCCTGGAGAAACGACGGAAATTAAACCGCATAAGTACAAGGAGCATATTTACTTCATGGATACACCCGGGTTGAATGATGTGAACACCGCGAACTCGGAGATCACCTTGAAATACTATAAACAAGCGGATATCGTTCTATTCTTCCTGAACGCTGCGGGTACGGTCTTCTCCGAGGCGGAGAAGAAATCCTTCGAGAAGATTCAGGACGTGAACTCCAACATCTTGATCGTGCTGAACAAAATAGACGCTGCAGATGAAATCGACCGCCTGGTAGCACGGATTAAGAAGGAGACCGGTGGGCATTATGAGGTTGCGCCGGTATCTTCACGGACGGGAGAGAACATTGACCGGCTGCGGAGCAGCATTCTGGAGATGCTTAAAAAAAAGTCTAAAGACATTCTCTTTGCCAAAAGTATCAAGGAGAAGTCAGCGACTGCCAACGGATGGATCATCGGAGCCTCGATCTCGGCAGGAGCGGTAGGCGCATCACCCATTCCGGGGTCGGATATCATTCCGATCACCGGCATTCAGGTGAGTCTGCTCACCAGGCTTGCGGTGCTGTACAATAGGCCGATCAGTAAGGAGACGGCGAAGGAGCTGGTCATTGCCACGATATTCGGGAATATCGGCAAGAGTATTTTTCGGCAGATTGTGAAGGTTTTCCCTGGAGCGGGGTCGGTCGCCGGAGCAACGGTAGCGGGTGCCACTACCCTGGCGCTGGGATATGCGGTGAAATACGCTTACGAGCACAACATCGAGATCAATACGGCGAATATTACGAAGCTCTACAAGAGGTTCAGGGAGAAGGCGGAGACGGAAACCGAATCGGAATCGGAATCCAAGTCCGAGTCGAAGTAAGGAAGACGATGTCGAATGCATTCCACATCTAACGAATGGAAATAGAAAAAGGGGCCAACGGCCCCTGATCATAGCTGCGTCATTGCAGCGACATTATCATGATTTACTTAATGGCCGCAGCGTGATCGGCTTTTGCCTGCTCCAGCATCGATTTCCAATCTGGGAAATCGGTTTCTCTTGAAACATGACGGTCAAACAGTTCATCCGGAATGTTATCGATATCTTCGTGCGTTTCCACTTGGAAGTTACCTTTTACCACAAAATCTCCAAAACTGCTGTGCGATGAATGTTTACGCATAAACGATTCATTGAACAGTTTTTCCAGAGAGATGTTATCCGGATCCTCCTGTACCGATTTTTGGCCTTGTAATTCCTTCAACAGATCATCAAACGACATGGGCTTTTGCTTTCTCAGAGTACCACTCCTATAACTAATATTTGTGTTCAGTATAACATAACCGGATTTCTCATATACAGAGTCAGCTCCGGAAGGCTTGACGCCTTGTTATCTTCTTAATAATGAAGACCAAGTCTGTTCCAGCCAGTGATCAAAGTCATCGCCCTTGTCACCTTCGTACGTATCGTAGATGTCGATTCTCATCTTTTTTAATTTCTCTTTGAAGTCTTCATACGTGTGGTCACGGGGAAGGCTTTTTTTAATGCGGAGCAACACCTTCGAAACGTCCTTCATCAGTTCGCCTTTGGGTCTTTCCGGCATCTGCACGTCCTCACCAAAGGCCAGGAGTTTACGATAGGCTGCCTCTCGCACTTGATAAACCGCATCCGTATTTAGTCTATGCAGCAAAATATCAATGGATTTCTGATTTTTCCAATTTCCCAACGCTTCCACCGCGTCTAACCGTTCTCTCCAATTGGCATTCCGGTTGGCGGAGCTTTTGAGCTCCTCGTAATTCTCGGGCATGTCCGTTATTAATTCTTGATTGTCCAAGCTCTTCATCTCCTTCAATATGATGTATCAGGTCGATCTGTACCATATGTTCATTTCGGGGTACCTTTATGATTCTCGGCTTCCGATGTACCGTCTGCCTGCTTGGCCCCTTTACTGGTATAAGGTTTGGGTTTACTCTTCGCTCTTCTCGCACTTGCATCCCAGCGGCTCCAGCCCTTCTTGCCTGTGCCTCTGCCTGTTCCGCCCTTGCCCTTGGATTTACTCAACCCATCACTCCGTTACGGTATATTCTTGTCCCTATATGCTGATTGTTTACCAGCACTGTTGAAATATACACTGTATTGGGCCATATGTATAGGATACCACGGAAATCAACATAAGAATCGAATTATATGGAGATTGAGATTTCGGTATAAGTAGGGGCATGTCTTCGGTTGACTAATTTTTGCCAGCATGGTATTTTATTTTTGAACTGACCAGTCAGAATAAGAACGGTGATCTGAAATTTAGTTGTGAAAGGGCCGATTCGATTGTGAGCAAAGATAAAATTATCCAAGCAGCCATTGAAGTATTCTCCGAGAACGGATATCACCGCGCAAGCATGGACGAGATTGCCGCCCGCGCACAGGTTGCCAAGGGGACTCTGTACTATAACTTCCCGGGCAAATCCCAGCTCTTCAAGACGGTGGTGAAGCAGGGCTTCGAAGATATTATGCAGCGGACGGAGGCAGATCTGAATTCCTCCCTGCCAATGAAGGAGAAGATTGAGCGCACGATTCGCCATCATCTGGATCTGTTTCTCGAATCCCGCCATTTCTCGCACATCGTATTTAATGAGATTTCGAACGGCATCGAGCAGGATGTTCTGGACGAGTTGAAGGAGCTGAAACGGAAGTATTTAAGCTTCCTGGCAAGCATCATCGAGGAAGGTCAGTGCGAAGAGAACCTGTGCCGTGCCGTTGATCCTAATCTGGCCGCTGCCAGTATTGTCGGAACGCTGGAGAGCACATGTAATTATTACCTGAATCATCAGGGTACGTATTCACGCGAGGATCTGGAGCGGTTTGCCTTCACGATGATTACCCAAGGCCTGTTTATATCGCTTGAATAAGCAAGGCCTTCTTTTTTTAAGCATGTATAACTGACCAGTCAGTTCAAATTAGCGATGGAAAGCGAAGGTGTTAAGCATGGAATGGAATAAGAACGGTTTACTTCCGCTGGAATGGTTCCGCCAGATGCGGACGGAATCTCCGGTGGAGGCAATTGAGGGTAATGGAGGCTGGAACGTTTATAAATACGTGGATGTTAAAGCCGTCTTCACGAATTACGAATTGTTCTCTTCTCAAGGGTCCTCTTCTTCCGATGATCCGATTGAATCCAGCATCTTGCGGCAGGATCCGCCGAAGCACCGTCAGCTGCGTAAGCTGGTATCCCATGCTTTTACGCCTCGTATCATAGAATCGCTTGCCCCCAAGATCCAGGAGATCACGACATCCCTGCTGGACGAAGCGGAGAAGAAGGGGAAGATGGATATCGTTGCCGATCTCGCAAGTCCGCTGCCGATCACGGTGATTGCCGAGATGCTCGGCGTATCGATGGAGGACCGGGAGCGATTTAAGGCGTGGTCGGACGCCCTGGTAGGTAACAATGAGGATGCTTATTATCAGTGTCAGCGTGAGATGAGCGAATACTTCTCCGAAATCGCGGAGAATCGCCGTCGTCATCCCCAGGACGATCTGATTACGAAACTGGTGGAGGCGCGCATTGACAATGAACATCTCACCGACCTGGAGATTATCGGATTCTGTATTCTCCTTCTCGTAGCGGGTAATGAAACGACAACTAATCTGATCTCATCGGCGGTGCTTGCCTTTGATAGCCTGCCTGAGGTCCGTGCAGAGGTACTTGGAGATTCAACGATGCTTCCAGGGGCAATCGAAGAAGTCTTCCGTTACTTCTCACCTGTTCAATTGATGTTCCGCAGCGTGAAGCAGGACACGGTGCTGCGCGGGCAGGAGCTGAAGCAGGGACAGTTCGTTTATATCTGGATGGCTTCGGCCAATCATGACGAGGATGTGTTCGAGCAGCCGGACGTATTCAACATCCACCGGAATCTGAACCCGCATTTGGGCCTCGGAAGCGGCATCCACTACTGTATGGGCTCACAGCTGGCGCGGATGGAGTCCCGGATTGCCCTCCAGACCCTGTTGGATCGTTACCCCGAATTTCGCCGTGATCGCTCCGTAGAGCTGGAACGGATGGATAGCACGATGATGTTTGCGCTGAAGGAGCTGCCGGTCTTTTTAAAATAGACACGAAGAGAAGAGTCACTCTCAGAGAGCGGCTCTTTTTTTTCGATAATCGCTGTAAGTTGGTCAAACACAGTCGAACAAGCTTAGAAGTAAATGAGTTGGCAATCTCAAACTCTAATGCTCTGCTGGCTTTTGCGTTGACAAGGAAATGAGGGAGCTTGCTGTAGGAAGGCGGGGCGGGTCTGGGTATGTCCTTTAATTGGTGGCGGTACAATGTTAGAATGAACGACATAACAGCAGAGTTTAAGGAGCGAAAAACGCTATGAATATACAGATGGTATGCGTAGGCAAGTTGAAGGAGAAGTACCTGGTGCAGGGCATTGCGGAGTACAGTAAGCGTCTTGCGCCTTACGTGCGCTTGTCCGTGCACGAGGTGCCGGATGAGAAGGCCCCGGAGAACATGAGCGAAGCGGAGATGCGCCAAGTGCAGGAGAAGGAGGGCGTCGGTATTCTCAGCCACATCAAGCCGGACACGCACGTCATTGCTCTCGCGATCGGCGGCCAGCTGTGGTCCAGCGAGGACCTGGCGGCCCACATCGACAAGCTGGGGACGTACGGCACCAGTAACGTCGCCTTTGTCATTGGCGGCTCTAACGGCCTCTCCGAGGACGTACTGAAGCGCGCCCAAACGAAGCTCAGCTTCGGGCGGATGACCCTGCCGCACCAGCTGATGCGGCTGGTGCTGGTAGAGCAGATTTATCGGGCGGTGAAGATTAATCGGGGGGAACCGTATCATAAATAACGAAAAGCCCTAAACAAGCTCCCCTTTAAGTAGACAGGATTAATAAATAAACCGGCTACTTCAGAGGAGCATATCAGTTGCCGTGGATGTCGAATTCTTTGGTATCCTTTAAAATTGTTTTACCACATCATCTGAATCAGTGGAGTAAGCCAGCTCTTTCTGTGCTTCAAGAGCCGCCAGTCTGTCCAGCAGGGCTGCCCGGATTTGCTCATAGGCGTCACTGCCCAACGCCATACGTATCGGACCCTCTCCCTGGTCGACACGACGGATAATCTGCTGCGCCATTTTATCCGGATCGCCGACAACCATTTGATTGAACATGCTCATATCTATACCAGGCAGTTCTCCCTTCATCAGGCTAACGAATTGGCCCGCCTCCGTATCCCGGTATTCGTCCATCCGCTCGCCGAATACGGCGTTGCTTGTAATGAAATTCGTTCGGATTCCTCCGGGCTCCACCATAGTGGTCTTAATATTGAACGGAGCCACTTCCTTAGCTAGCGCTTCAAAGGCTCCTTCGACCGCCCATTTCGAAGAGCAATACAGTCCCATACCCGGAATAGAATAATGACCCGCCATACTCGAAATCTGTACCATGTGACCGCCGCCCTGCTTACGGAAAAAGGGCAGGACTGCACGCGCTGCACGTAGGGAGCCAAGCACATTGGTCATAAACTGATGCTCAATTTGCCTGTCGCTTGCTTCTTCCACTGCGCCATACAAGCCATAGGCTGCATTATTGACAAACACATCGATCGTGCCCAGTTCTAAAAATGCACGTTCCACCACTTCAGCAATTTGCTGAGAGTTTGTCAGATCTAAATTAGCCTGCCAAAGTTGTGAGCCATACTGTGCCTGCAGTTCATCCAGCACCCCCGGCTTGCGTACCGTTGCGGCTACACGGTCCCCCCTATCAAGCAACCGGCGAGTTATACGTGAAGCCAAGCCTCCTGACGCTCCTGTAATGAACCATGTTTGCATACTAAATACCCTCCAATCGTTGTCTTCCACTGAATCATACAAGCAACTGGAGGGTGCTAGCCACAGCACGTCTATTCTATTAACAGGAGTAACAGTCTACGGTAGCTGCCTGTCCTGCTCAAGTAAACGCAATAATCTCTCCTCCGTGCCTGAACCGGGCACCGGAACAAAGAAACACCAGTGCAGTCCCGGGTCATTATCGATTCCAGCCGCGGAATGGAGCTCGAACTCCATCTCCTGTGCGTCAGGAACACGGAATAAAGCGGTGGCTACGCGTTTTTGTTTGATTTCATATAGCTCCCAGAAATGTACGAACTCCACGCTTTCCCGCGTCAAGCGTTCAAACCGTTCCATATATAACGGGTTGTTCTTGTAAAGATCGAAGCCTGCCCGCAGAACGGCTACAGAGTAACGGGCAGCGCCTTCCCAATTCACCAGTCTGTTGCGGTAATCCGGCTTTAAAAACATAATGTCCATCATATTCCGTTCGTTGTCCGGCAGTCTGCCGAAATCGGCTACGATCAGTTCAGCCGCCCGATTCCAGGCGATAACATCCGTACCTTCGTCTGTGATAAAAGAAGGATAATGCAATTGATTTACGATTTTCTGCAGAACTCCCATATCCGGCCCACCGTTATTTGGCACTGTGACGACGCTCGCCACATCTACATTGGCCAGATCGAATAGATGCTTCTGCTCGTCTTCGTCAAGCTGAAGCGCTTTGCTGATACTTAGCAGCACTTCCGGCGAAGGATTAACCTCCTTGCCTTGCTCCAGCCAGGCATAGTAAGTCACGCTTATATTGGCAAGATAAGAGACTTCTTCTCTTCGAAGTCCTGGAGTGCGTCTTCGTCCGGGCAGCGGCTGGATCCCTGCCTCTGAAGGCTGCAAGCGTTCTCTGCGCGATTTTATGAACTCACCCAATGCGGATGAGAAACGATTTGTTTTCAAGCAGCTCACCTCTAATTACTTATATGGAAGAATACGTATCGTAATTAACCAAATAGACTCAAAGCACTTCGTATACGATCATTATAATCTCTATTAAGGTTTCGTTGCCACAAAAGAGAACCATAACGAGTACCGTTGCTGTTACTCTCGTTAATAATATAGACATTCTGTGGCTAACCCCTCCTACCGATAGTACGATTAAGATAATTTACATCAGTGCAGTGCTATCGATAGAGGCTTTGTATCTTGAATAAGTATGCATATAGAAACAAGCTGGCTGTAGTCACCGGTGCTTCATCCGGAATCGGGAAAGCGTATGCCAAAGAACTGGCGGCACGAGGCTGTCATGTCGTTCTGGCAGCGCGCTCCAAGGACAAACTGGATGCAATGGCAAGGGAAATCAACCGCCAGTACGGCGTACAGGCTTATGCGCTCGCTTGCGATTTGTCCAAAGTGAATGCCCCGCGTCAACTGGCCGAACAAATATCCGAACTGGGCTTGTCGGTCGATATTCTCATCAACAACGCAGGCGTTGGCACTTATGGCCGTTTCGAGGAAATAGACCCGGAGCGCGAGCAGGAGGAGATTCTGTTGAATACGGCTGCGTTAGTCGATCTTACGCATCGGCTGCTGCCCGATATGCTGAGGAGAAAGGATGGAGTCATCGTTAACGTGGCTTCGATGGCTGCGTTCATGCCTTGTGCATATTCTGCAGTTTATGGGGGTACCAAAGCATTTGTATTGTCCTTCTCTGAGGCGCTATGGGCGGAGACGCGCGGGCGTGGTGTTCGCGTGCTCGCACTGTGCCCGGGTGCAACAGAGACGGGATTTTTCGATGCGGTCGGCAGCGAGGAGATGGGAGCAGGTCAGAAGCTCTCGACCCCGGAAAAGGTTGTACAGGCCGGATTCCGCGGAATTGACCAGGGACGCAGCTATATCATCGATGGCCGTAGCAATTACTTTATGGCTCTAATGATCCGACTTTTCAGCAGGCGGAGGGTGGCTTTGATTATGGAACGTATGTCAAAACCAAAGAGGCACTGATAGCGGGGTCCGGTTCTTGACTTAGAGTCTCGATGCACTTGAAGATCACCAACAGTAAATCATATAGACATCATTTAACAATAAAACTCTTCATGGAGACTGGTCTTTCCAAGAAGAGTTTTTCGCCGTTAGACCCGTTAAGCTGAACTGTACCATAAGTAGGGCGAAATTTTTATGTGACGAAGCCATACAGGGATTGGGTTTGGTTAGATGGCGGTGCTCGCATGCGCTGGTTAGTGTGAAAACAAGGGAAATGATAAAGATGCTGCGGTTGATCAATTCTATAGACTAAGCGTTCGATGAAGCATAAAATACAGAGTATGTATACTATATGATTTTACATCCATAACAAACATGAGGTGACTTTTTATGGAAGCTGTCGAGGTTAAAATGAATCTAAAATTATTAGTTGAATCAAACGAATACATCAAGAATAACTTATTCTCTGCAAGTGAGGAAATACTAGCCGCTTTATTTGAAGATTCTATTTATTTGGTTAGTTACCTTTCAAAACTTGATTTTAATATGAGCATCAATTTATTACTTACGGATGCTAAAAGTTCATTAAACGACTGTTTGGACTTTTTTCAATCCAATAGTAATACTATCAAGATCTACAATATATTAAATAACCAATACAGCTCAATATTGGAAAATCTCATTAAAGAAACGGAAAGTTTTTTTCAAGCTAATTCTAAAAAGAATAAAGTCGGAATTTATGGAATCGATAATTCCCTATCAAAGATCTTGCCCCTACTAATGGATCTAGTTTCTAATGAAGTTGTCTGTTATGTGGAAGATAAACCAACCATCACATCATATGAGAATAAGCCATTAATAGCTTTAGCTGATTTGTCCCATACGACATGTGACTACTTAATCATTACTAAAAATATTTCAAATGAATTGTTGTGGACAATAGAATCCGGAATAATTGATATAAAGAACATTTTTGATTTACAGACTTTCCTGACTTTTTTCTGGAATAAAATATATGATTATGAAATGTTTACAAATTACAAGGAATACTATAGTACAAATGAGTTGGAGGGAATCATAACAGGTATTTCTTATCACTTGGTAGGAATCAATCCCGATTTCTTATCTAAAAAGATGGTCAATCTCGCTGTTTCCAGCCAAGATCTATTTTTCAATTACTGTACGGCAAAAAACGTTATTGAAAGCTATGCTGTCAATAAAACCATTAAACACTGCATAATTGGGTTAAGTTATTATAGCTTTCAATATGATTTATCACAATCTATATACAAATCGAAAACATATAACCACTATCCCTTTTTCAGAAATTTACATAATTTAGGTGATAATAAAGAAGCTGACTGGTTTAAGCAGCAATATCATAGATTTGAACCGATTACCCAAAAGTTATTATCAAAAAATTATATGTTTTTGCTGCACGAGTTGAGGAAAGAATCCTTTGATAAAGAGAGACTTGCATTGGTTTCAGGCTCAATTGACGAAGAAAAAAAGAAGTACGGTAAAATGTTAGCTGAACACGATAGCAATAGGAAATTCCCTCTTACAGTTGAAGAGAATATTGGTATCCTAAAAAATTATTTAGAGTTATTACATTCAAATAATATTAAGCCGATAATTCTAATTTGCCCGAAGACCAGATACTATAAGGAATATTTTTCGGAACACCGTATTGATGAATTTTATGGAATAATAAATAAATTTAGGGGGAATTATAAAATGGAAGTCATTGATTTGTATGATTCTGATATGTTTGATGATAACGATTATTATGATGCTATTCATCTTAATGCAAGAGGGGCAGAAAAATTAACCCGACATCTTGACGAATACTTAGGCTTCTCATAATAGTTTGACAAGCACTATACATACTTTGAAAAACCAACACTTAAAACATCACTTGACTACAAAATCTGATTCACGGCACGTGGAATCCCTTGGTTTGCGATGTAGCGGGTATGAATCACGCTTTCGAGCCTTTGGTGAATGTGCCGATACTTGGAGCAATTCCTAAAAAGAATAACGATGAGAATCTTAATAAAGGATTTATACTAGTTTTGGGTATCCTAGAGGATGCCCTTTTTTGCCCTTATGGAATATAGGGGGAACCGTATCATAAGTAGCGCAAGTTTTTTGGTGGTGATCTGGAAGCACCTTAACCGACGACGACTTGGGAGCGAACATCACGGTCCACTTTCAATTGCCTTCCTCAGTTCATTAGGATCGACATTGTTTAATTCCGCCAGTTTTGTAATTTCTGAACTGGTAAATTGAGTTGTCTTTCCGTCCAATGTTACAGAGACATCGGACGTTCCCTCCGTTCCCTGACTCACTGGTTGAGCAAATGCACTGGAAGAAAGAGCTAGTAACATTACGGAGGATAAAGCCATTCCTGATATGACTCTGAATAGATTCATTTGTTCGATCCTCTTTTCTATTTATTTTGATGTTTCTCCAAAAAAACTTTAATTTGTTTAATTATGGAAGCATCTAGATTTATAGTACTTCTATTCCACCGCTTAGTAAACAGGGATATTTTCCCAAGAATATTCTATCGATCGCATAACACAGTTGAACGACGCCGTTGCCGAGATGCTTGCAGTCCATCCCATTAGCATATGATATATGTACCGAAATTTCCCTGAAACGGCGACTGGTGTTGGTGGAGCAGGTGTACGGGCGGTGAAGATTAATCGGGGAGAACCGTACCATAAGTAACGGCGAAAAATTGGGGTGAAACGTCTCCTTAGTAACATATCAAATCTTCCTAGCAACAATGAAATATTCCTGAGAGCTTTTCTTCAAGCAATCCGATTCGACAATTGAAAAACTCCCTTTCTCAATTGTATCGATTAAATTTCGTATTTTAAATGATCTTATATTCGGCGTTAGACAACTCTACCTGCAATGAATAACAAGCTGCTTAGAAATTTCTTTTCTCCCATGCATGGTATTGCAGAAATCAATAATCCTCCCGGTTTCAACAGTTCATTCATTCGTTGCAGAACGATATGTTCATCTTCCAACAAATGCAGAACATGGAAGGCCATGATGGCATCAAATGAGCCTTTCTTATACCTTTCATCGAAAATGGTCGCATGAGCGTAGTTTATATTTGCGATGTTTCGCTCTTTTGCCTTTTTTTCTGCAATTGCGATCATATTCGAAGATATATTTAATCGCATGAATCCCTTTCACATATTTGGCAATTTCATTTGCTATCAACCCAGTGCCACAGCCGAAATCCAAAACAATGCTGCTTATTTTAAGATGCGTTTTCGTTCTTTTTATTATATTGATGTAAGTCTGTTCATCCTTCATGTCGATTTGATCATATTGACTTGCTGTTTTGTCCCAGAAACGTTCTGATGCATTCATTTCCGTTACACCTTCTTTTCTAGAGCATCCGCCCGGTTGAATCCTTTAAGGATTAGCCATATAGCCGGAAAGTTTGAACTGAACCGGAATGAAGTCGTCAAGGTCAAGCCCGTAAAGCCCTATTTCGACGGGAAGGTGGCCATCTTGATCAACAGCAGAACCGGAAGCTCAGGAGAAGGGATGCCTCTTGTTCTAAAAGGCGTACCCAATGTCAAAATCGTAGGGTTCACCTCAACGGCCGGTTCGTTCGGACTTATGAGCAGCCCGATCGAGATCAAGATGCCGGAAGGCTACGTCATCCAGTTCCCCGATGGAAGGTCGCTCAATCAGAACAAGAAGGTCCAGGGAGACGCCGACCAAACCGGAGTGGGGGGCGCGGTTCCCGATATCAAAATCCCCCTAAATGAAGAAACGTTCAAAGCAAGCATGATGGACGGGCAAGACGTCGAGTTGGAGTATGCAATCGAAGCGATGAAGAAATAAATAGACGACCGGTTTGGTTGGCCTTGCCCGTTAGAGATACCGCTTCAAACCTTTTGTCTCCATTTTTATTATTGTATCACTGTATCCCATTTGAGGGCTGGGATCAAAAAAAAACCATCTTTCACCCGATATTCATGTAAATCACCATTTAAGCTATATTGCTTCCAATGAAGATAGGTTTCAGTGACTATTTTAATCAAATCATTCTCAAATTCAGTAAACTTGTTTTGGGCTTGAATACTTCTCTTCTTTTAATAAAATCAAAAAAGAATGAAGTGATTCAACAATTCGATGTGCAGTTACTTGCTGTGCATGAATTGTTCGTGATAGTTTCCAAACCGCATCAATGTAAATAAAAATAAATCAAATGATCAGATATTTCTTGTATTCGGTGAAATTTTTGGCTTCACCGTATATAAAAAAGGCAGGGGGTGCCCTTATCCTCCCTTCTTGCGTGTTTTAGGTTTCTACTGTACTAAACTATCAAAATCCGGCTGCAATTTGTTCCGTAAAACATACAGCATGATGGCACCGACAAGGAATGCGACGGCATCCGCAATGACGAGCGACCAGACCACCCCGTGGAAGCCGTTCATCCGATTGGCGATATAGAGCACAGGAATCAGAGTAACTCCTTGAATAACGGACATAATAAACGCGGCCGTTCCTTGCGCTGTTGCTTGGAAGATCCCCGTAAACAACGTGGTCATTCCTGTAATGAACAAGGATAAGAACGTCACATGCAAAATGTAGCTGCCCATTTCTATTAATTGCGGGTCATTCGTAAATAAACCGATTAAGTGATCGGAAATCAGATAGACGATGACACCGAACACGACGGCTAACGCCACAATCGCTTTGATCGTAAATCCAATAGTTTGCTTCATTCGTAATTTATTAGCTGTAAAGGAAAAGGCAATGAGCGGCACGACTCCCTCACACAAGCCCATCAGAATAAACTCAGGAAATTGCAATAAACGTGATGAAATTCCGTAAGCCGCTACGGCCGGCTCTCCATATTCAACAAGAAAAAGATTTAAGATAAGCGACATTGCACCCAAAAAGATACTCATAATAAAGACGGGAACTCCGATTTTGAATACATTGCTCAGAATCTCCTTGGAAGCTTTGAACCATTTTACGGAGACGGTTAAGAATTGGCTCTTGTATCTAATATGGAAGGCGTAGAATGCACTCGCAACCAAGTTGGAAATGACCGTAGCAGACGCAACGCCGATCACATCCCAATGGAACATGAAGATGACGAACGCATCGAGAATAATATTGACGACCACACTGAGAATCATACCGATCATCGATGTGATGGCTGCACCCTCCGAGCGCACGATATTCTCCAGCGTGAAGAATAATACGACGATTGGTGAACCGATAAGCATAATCGTGACATAGTCCTTCGTGAATCCGAAGGAGTCAGGCGTTGCCCCCAGGCCATAAACGATGGGATCGATCAACGGGAGACCGACGGCCATCACAATCAGACCGAGAACCAAACTGCTGTAAAAAGCGAATGACGATACTTGCTTTACGTCATCATATTTTTTCTCTCCCAGCAATCGAGAGATGAATGTACCGCTACCCATGCCAATCAAGTTGCCTAGCGCCATAATAATTGCGAATAACGGCAAGGTTAGCGCGAGTGCGGTTAACATGGCGGTATTGTGAAGTGTACCAAGGAAATAGGCATTCAAGATGGAATAGATGACACTCATTGACGTGCCTAGCATCATAGGTACAGCGAAGTGAGCTACGGCTTTTCCGACCGGGGCTTTTTCAAAGTAATGGAGGTTTTCTGCATCCATGCGGGTCACTACTTTCTTTATTTATTTTGAGTTCAATCTTACAGTGTTAGTTTGAACCTTACAGTGTTAGATGATATCATGAACCTATGAACCTGTAAAGTATAAACTTACACTGTTAGATAAAAGGGCGGATAACGATGAAAAAACAGCAACCTCAGATTTCGGAGGATAGGATTTTGGAAGCCTCGTGGGAGTTACTTGGTGAGGAGGGGATCGAGAAATTCAGCATGAGACGATTGGCCGTTAGGCTTGGGATTCAGGCTCCCTCTATATACTGGTACTTTAAGAGCAAGCAGAATCTCTACCAGCGTCTGGCCAACCAGGTATCGAAAATCATTCTGGAGGAGTACCACTCCGATGGGGACTGGAAGGAGCAGCTAAAGGGGCTTGCGGTAACGGTCCGAAGCGTGCTCAGCCGGTATCCTTGCTCCACGCAGCTCATGATGTCGACGCTGCCCCACGAACCGGACATCATCCGGTTCACCAACCGTATGCTGCTTTGCGTGGAATCGACGCCGCTTGAGCAAGAGCAAAAAATACAAGCGGTTCTTACGATTATGAATTATGTCTTCAACTTCGTTCTGGACGATTATGAGCACCAGCGCAATGTCTCCGCGATTCTTAAGGACCATGGAGCGGGAGCGCTTCCGGGTGAGGAAATGACTCGCCTTCTGGATTCCATGAGCGAGACGGATGCGGGACTGTTCCGGAGAATGTTCGCGAACGGGCTGTTCGAACTGATGGGGACCGACAAGGCGTTCGAGTTCGGCTTGAAGCTGATTCTGCTCGGGATTGAGCAGGTGATAAAGGAGCAGGAGAAGTAGGAAGTAAGAACCGCCAATCCGGTGATCGGATGGGCGGTTTCGAAAGGCTTACCGTTTAGTCGCACCAAAATTCGCCCTATAGATGATACGGGGAACCGTATCATCTATAGGGCGAATTTTGAATGCAATCGGTCACCGTAATTAAATATATCTCTACACGACACACGTTATAGTGTGTCTCGCATCTACGAGAAAACGGCGATTGTACACGCAGATAAGAGAGATGTATTCATGAATAAAGGGAGAGCACTTCGTTGCAGTCCCATACGCACAGTCGTTTTGGAGAAGGCCATAGGAGAAGTGGAAGCCGATTCAATTTCAAACGGGACTTAGCTTGCATTAGACTGCTGAGCCCCGTCAGAAATAGAATGCTTTTGGGTTGTATCTTTATTTTGAAAGCTGAATGGAGTTGATCAGTTCATTCAATTCAGACTGTAATTGCAGATGGAGTTTCTCTACGATCGAATAATCTGTGGCTGCAACATAGTAGGCCTTAATTTGAGAATCGATGGCTTCGGCTTCCGCCAGATGGGAGGTGGCCTCTTTCATTTTTGCCGAATAGCGCGCTTTGATACCGGCTATTTCGGCAGCATGAGCTTCATCTGTTCCAGGTGCTACAGTCCGTGTATACATATCTAGGATCTCATCCCCGTCCCGATCCGGAAAGTATTCATGTGGAGCGGTACTGTCGAAGATAGCTGTTCGAAGCTTCGGGAATATCAACATATCCAAACTGTTCGGATCAAAGCCGCAATGAAACACTTGAACTTCGATTCCTTTCTGTTCGGCAGCGGAGGCAAGCTTTTTCAGCAACGTCGATTTGCCAGAACCCGCCCTTCCCTTGATGAAAATCCGTCTTTCCAGCTGAGCGGTCAAGCTTTGAATAAAATCGAATGCCCCCCTCGGAGTCGCAGCTCCGAAAAATAAGTGACGTGAAGCGGTTGGCGTATCGCTTTCATGACCGACGTATAATTCTTGAATCAAATCCTGCGCAATCTGGTCGGCCTTCGAGAAATCCATATTTTCGATATAATATTTTTCCCACTCGTCATGAATCTGCAATGCCATTGCGAACGTTTCATACGCTTTTGAATAGGCGCTCTCAAGCTTGCCTCTAAGATCTTCTATCGTTATGAAGTGTTCCGGTAAAATAAGGCTGTTATCAAACGCTTCCTCGAAGTGGATAAAGACGATTTCACCGGCCCCGCTATCCGAAATCCCCTTACAGACTCGCCCGTCGACAATACCAACCTTCAATTCCGTTAAAATGATGCCATCCAGTTCGTCGGGACGGAGAGGGGAGTGGAAGCATTGCACATGCAAGTCTTTATCCAGCAGGCTATCCGCCAAGCTTTGAATGACCGTCGATTTCCCCGTACCTTGGGGCCCCGTAAGGACAAATATCTTGTTTAGCCCATCAAATGCGGATGTATACAAGAAATGAGCTCCGTGCGCAGTGTTGCCGTGGGCAAAATAGTGAGATGATTTTACTACCAACTTGAAACACTCCTTTGTGCCTATTCCGATTAGCAAAGTTTACAGAATAAGCATGATTGGGATAAGTGCCTATTCATTTGTATATTCCGCATTGTAAAAAATGGTGTTCGTCCGATCCCATGTTTTTCGCTATTTGTTGACGGGGCTACAGAAGGTCCAGTTTCACCCGACTGCTTTGATAGGCGTAAGGCAGAGATGGGATTTCGGATTTGGGAAAGGCTGTAACCCCCTAGATCCGACTTTGGAATCAATTTCCTGGCCGGACTTGCGTGAACCGTGCGGCAATCTCTATAGTAGAAGGGAACGACATACGAACGGAGTGGTAGGGTAGAATGGAGAGCGGACGCGTGCTTCAGCAAGATTTGGATGAAAAAAGTGAGTTTCAGCGGTTATTTCAAATGTATCTGCTGTTTGAGGAGAAAGTGGAACGGCCGAATGCGGAAGCCGTCCGGAATGCGTTAGAAACCCGATGCGGGAAAACGGATACCGTGTCGGCAGATGGCGCATTGTCGTCGTTTGCCGTAGAGGCTTATAAAGTAGCCTACCAGGAGGGGAACTTGCCAGCTCAGGTGATGATGGCAGACGTTACTCCTTTTCAACCGGAGACGATTACCGACTTGGAGCGCACCCAGTTTTGGACGATGCCGGACGCCGAGGACGTTCTGGAAAAATGCCGCTATAAGCTGCTGATCAGCGACTTCATGGCGGCGGGGCTGGACTATAAATCGCGCAGCGCCTTATTGGCGGATTGGCTGGAGGCTGCCGTAAGTCTATTCCCCACCTGCAAAGCGATCTGGATTCCATCAAGCGGGAAATTGCTGCATACGGCCGAAATTGCGGATAATCCGTACGAAGGAGCTGCCCGGTTCTTGCAGTTCGGCATGAATATCCGCTATTTTACCATTCATGGGACCGAAGACAGCTTGATCGATTCACTCGGTCTCTTTGCGCTCGGCCTTCCGGATGTCCAGTACCACTTTCATACATTGGATCCGAATGACGTGTCACGGCATGCATTCAATGTCGCAGCCTACTTGTTTGAAGCGGATGTGCCGGTGAGCGAAGGTGAAACGATCGCTGGCTTGCTGAATGGGGAGATGGCGCCGGACGTGTATTGGCCCTGCAGGTTCGAAATGTCGCTGATCCAGCCTTCCAGAGAAGTGATGGACGTCAGTCCGGGCGAATATGCGGCAGGAGAACGGGAATAAGTCCGGCCGACGTATGACCGAGCACCTCGCGCCGAGAGTCGCGTGAGGTGTCCCGATCAGCCGACTGAATCGTCATGTAAGGAAGCTTTTCGTACAAACAAAACAGAGAGAGCAACACGTAGTGGCAGTCACTCGTGTTGCTCTCTTTTCTAATTACTAGGCTTCTTAACGACGGGAATTCAAACTTCCATTTTAGTACATGCAGTCGCCATGATCATTTAGACCAGAGATCTCTGCTCTTATTCGTGTTCGACGACCTGTTTGCTCTTAAATTTATCTGCTGCTATTTCAAATTTCCATGGCCCCTTCATATCAATAATCGGTTTGGATACAGTAACATCCAGTTTCGTCGAGTTAGGATCATATTTCATCGAGAAAAATTCCATCACGCCAGTTGTTGGATCATATGCCTTAGATGCTCCAAAATTAATATCTGTGTAAGCATCGAAGCCTATTAAAGAATGGCTTAGCTGCAGCGGATTTGGCATCTCTACATATATCTCTATGTAGTCTTCGTTATCCTTCGATTTGAATTTTTTAAATTTAGTTAGTTCTACGGGGTAACCTGCTATGTCGAAGGATTGGTTTAATGGACCTTCTTCTCCGTCAGGAATGTTGATCGATAATTTGACTTCTTCTCGCCCGACAATCATCAATTGCGGAATGGTTAACGTGTATTGCTTAACATCTGAGTCTCCCAAGTTGAAATAAATGTCTTTAAAAGGAATCCATGTGCCCTTGTTATCTATCGGATAGTCATTACCAAGTTCATCCGTAACAATGATATTTTCATTCAATATAATAAGATCACCTTTCTCAGCAGAACTACTATAAAAATCTTCAGAATACCTGAATGGATTCGAGTGTTCCGTACTTAAAAATATTCTGCCCTTATGACCCGCAGGAGTTGGAATAGCCGTAATCTTTAGATCATGGACTTCCACGGATCCTCCGATCGAGTTTAGGCTGTCAATGCTATCCACCTTGCTAAGTGGAATGGTAAAGACTTCATTGGGTCTATCTAAAAAAAACAATTGTGCATGATCTTTAGCATCAACCTGACTAGCGAACTTTAATGTGATATGTGAGCCGTAAGCATGAGAAGATGAAGCTTTGTGGACCTTACCAGATTCGTCCTTGATTCTAATATCGTAAGAATAGTTTGGATATACGTTCATTTCAATTGTAGTCAAATCCTTTTGAACCAACATAGCAGTTACGGTAGCGCCGGTCTGATTGCTATTTTTAATATCAATGGGTTCTGTCAGCATATAAGAGTCTGTGCTACTCTCTTGAACCACACCGATTCCTGGAATGAATTGCAGAGCCCTTTGAATGGCCGCTGAAAGATGGGGATTGAATGTAACGGCTGCGCTAATGGAGAGTACGCCGATCAAGGAAGCAGCAACAACTCGATTCATAACCCGCTTCCTCTTTTTTGGAGCAGCTAATGCCGCATCCCATTCTTCTTTCGCTTGATGAATGCCCATTAAACTTCGTTCATGAAGCATTGCAGGAATAGGGATTTCCTCAATGGCTTGTTTTATATTATTGCTCATATACAGACTCCTCCTTAACTACCTTCCTTAGCTTATGCAAGGCGCGGTATAGTATCGTTTTGCTAGTACCGAGAGGGATTTGCAGGACTTTGGCAATCTCCTTGATCGTGAAATCATGATAGAATCTCAGCAGGACTACGCTTCGTTCATCCTCATCTAACTGTTCAATTAATTGTTTTAATGAAATCGAAAGCGGCACATCGTAATCCTCATTACTGACAGCGAAATCGATGTGTTCGGGCTTTAGATGAACGACTTCTTTCCGCTTACGAAGCAGATCGATTGCACAAGTTATACAAATTCGGATTAACCACGTTTTAAAATATTTTGGTTCCCTCAGGGTCGCAATTAGCTTGAATGAGCGATAGGCAGTTTCCTGGATGACATCCAAAGCGTCCTGTTGATTGTTCACGTACACGAAGGCTGTTCGATACAATTGCTGCTCATATTGTTGAAATAGCGTGATGTACGCATGGTGATCACCTGATCGTGCTTTATGTACGAGATTTTCTATTTTCCTCACCCACTTTTTAGACCATATATCTAATTAGACGTGCCAAAGCTAGGAATGGCTTTATTATCCAAAAATTAATTCGGGGAAATGGTTCAGTGGTACGGGGATTAAATTACCTCCCCCGATAGCGGAGAAGGATGGAACTGCTTGTCCAGCAAGTTCTGAGGGGTTTCGGAGACAGAGAGTGTGTTAGTTGGAATAGTTCATTTTGCCATAGATTCGCCCTGTTCCTAACTGTGGAGTTTAGGGAGATTTGTAGGGGGATAGTCCAAATAAACAAAAACGGCTTCACCGTCCCAATAGGACGGCAAAGCCGTTTTTTTATGCTGCAAAAGTGGACTTCATTCTTTATTGTACAACCTGCCAAACATCTAATTTACTAGGCACATTGCCTTGCGTCCACCACTTGGCTTGGTACGTAACTCCTTCATATATGACGCGATCTCCGCCATTGTAAGCTTTGCTCGCATTCCATACTGGCGTTTTGCTGCTGTTCAATAGCTTCCATGCATCAGAAGTATCCGGCTGATCGCCTTGCGTCCACCACTTCGCTTCATATTCTATGCCTTGAAACAGAACGCGGTTTCCGCTTGTATACACCTTGGCTGATTCCCACTCTGGTAATTGTCCGGTTGGCTGTTCTTTTGTTTTCACTGTAATAGAGTTGCTCGCATCCGATATATTGCCTGCTGCATCAACCGCCTTCACAAAGTACGTGTACTCTGTGTTTGGCTGCAAGCCGCTGTCCGTTGCCATTGTACCTGTTACCGTCTGTACTTTAACGCCATTACGATAGACTTCATAATGCTTCACCCCTACGTTATCCGTAGATTCGTTCCACATTAGATTGATCGTCGAGGTCGTCTGTCCCATAGTGTGCAAGGATGTCGGTGCCGTTGGAGCAGTTGTATCATCAACCGGGATTGGCTTCGTTGTCACTGTAATCGCAGCACTTTCCTTGGAAACATTGCCTGCCGCATCCACAGCCTTTACTGTATATGTGTAGGATGTATTTGCTTCCAAACCTGTATCGACAACCGATGTGCCTGTTACCGTCTGTACCTTCACACCATTACGGTATAAGTCATAATGACTAACTCCTACGTTATCGGAAGCCGCATTCCAGCGTAATTCAACAGTGTTCGTCGTTTGTACAGGAGATGCCACAGCAGTAGGCGCCGTTGGTGCCGTTGTGTCCTCTGGGTTTGGATTCCCGTTATCATCGTTAATCAAATTCACATCCATTACCTGATAAAAAGCATTCACCGTATCTGCAATTTCCCATACACCCAGAATCACATGATAGCCGCTGCGATCTGTCGGCACGTTAATTTGGTGTACAACCGTTGTTGGCGGCTTGGCTCCACCATCGTTAAACGTCTCGATAGGCTCCAAATCAGCACGAGCTAACGGTTTGTCGGGGTTCCAATCTTTCTTGGTGATGTAATATTTCCATTCTCTCGTAGCGTGTGGTGCAGTTAATGTCCACTTAATGGTATTCTTGCCGCCATTCATCGTTACTTTACTCCAGCGACTAGCTGTCTGCTCGTCAAGCTGTGGGAACACACCAGCACCAGCAATTTGGCCATCAGCAGGCCCTTTAGCCGGGAAAGTCCCTAATCCTTCCACGCTTTGCGGCTCGTATTGCACGGGACCGCAGTTTTTGTTCGTCAGATCCTTGCACAGAGCAGCACGACTAGAGTGAATATAACCATGAGCAGATACTTGATCCGCAAATATAATTGATCCAATGACTCCACATACGAGCAGCGGTGCTATTTGCAGCACCTTTTTCCTCCAAGAATTATTCCTTACCTCTCCATTTCGGTTTAACCGCTTAAACTTTTTACTAATCATCGTCTCGCTCCTTTAAATTAATTGCTGTCTCTAATGAGATACCAATAATTATCGGATAATGTGGCAGATTATGTATAGAAATCTGGTGAAATAATTCCAATGGCGCATCTGCTAGTCCTACTCCTTCGTACGAATACATTTTCTCTAAGTTAATTGAACTAGATAGAATTGTGCAACCCCTCTTTATTCGCTAATAGGCAGTCTACTCATCTCCAATACCTCATACTCCCTTCACTCTTCCGGCAGCAGACTCCTGTACATAGCTTGCAAGTACCGATCATCGACTAGCATCAGAATGCCGCTCTCCTGTTCTGAGCGAATTAATCTGCCGCCTGCTTGCAATACTTCTTTCACGGGGTACACGTAGGCGTAGTCATTGCCATTCTTACCTGTGCTACTAAAGTAATGCTCCCCTTTACTTTTGAATGGCTTGGTGCTAATATTGATTTCGATAGTTATAGAACTGCAGAAGGGATACGGGGAGGTGATTATCATGGGAGAAAATCAGGAAGATATCGGGCAAGCGGTTAAAGTGTATAAAGCTTTGGGGGAACCAACCCGGCTGAAAATCGCTCTACTGCTCGCGAAAGAGAGCAATTTATGCTTTACTGCCGTCGGTGAAAGGCTTGAGTCGGTTGCAGGCTCGACGCTATCGCATCATTTGAAGCAATTGACGGACTCTGGCTTGATTGATTCTCGCAAGAATGGATCGTATATTCACTATAACGTCAATCGAGAAATAGCAGAAAAATTTGCGCCCTTTTTGCTGGCGTAATTTTTTCCAAAATCACTTCGATATGTTTAGAACAATAGAAATGGTAAGAATTATACTTGAATGAAGTTTTAGCGAACGAATCGATTAAGAAGGAGAGAATGACTATGAGCGATCAAACGAATACGATGGAGATTGGAATGAGCACTTTCCTCCATGCAATCCCCCGAAATGGCGGTGTCTCACATGCCGAGAGGCTGCGCCAAGCGATCGAAGAGATGCAATTAGCAGATCAAGTTGGCCTCGACGTCTATGCCGTCGGCGAGCACCATCGGATCGACTATACAAGCTCGTCGCCAGCTGTCATTCTGGCCGCCGCTGCCGCTACAACGAAGCGGATCCGGCTCTCGAGCGCAGTGACGGTGCTATCTTCGGATGATCCGGTGCGGGTGTACCAGGACTTTGCAACGCTGGACGGTCTATCGAACGGGCGAGCGGAGATCATGGCCGGACGGGGATCGTTCATCGAATCGTTTCCGCTATTCGGTTATGACCTAAGAGATTACGAGGAATTGTTTGAAGATAAACTGGAACTGCTGTTAAAGATTCGGGCCTCCGAAAAGGTGACCTGGCGCGGCGGTCATCGCCCGGCGATTGACAACATGGGCGTCTATCCTCGTGCACAGCAGGAGCCTTTGCCTGTCTGGATCGGCACAGGGGGCAACCCGGAATCAGCTGTTCGGGCCGGTTTGCTGGGACTTCCGATTGCCTTCTCTATCCTGGGAGGGGAGCCGCAAAGATTCGCACCCTTGGTTGAGCTTTATAAAGAGGCCGCCGTGAAAGCCGGTCACGATCCGAATAAGCTGCAAATTGCTACGCATTCGCATGGCTTTATTTCGGATACGACAATAGAGGCAGCTAAGCGGTATTATCCTGTCATGGCCGAGCAAATGAACCAAATTGGTCGGGAACGAGGCTGGTCTCCCTATACACGTGACTCGTACGATTCAGCCCGCAGCCTGCACGGCGCTCTTTATGTCGGAGATCCCGAATATGTCGCAGAGAAGATCGTGCTGCTGCATAAGAACCTAGGCTTGACTCGATTCATGATGTACAATGATTTCAGTTCATTGCCGCATCGCGACTTGCTGCGGACGATTGAGCTTCTCGGCACCAAAGTAGCGCCGATTGTCCGTAAGGAGCTCGCCCGTCAGACGTAAGGCTATAACGCTTAAAGCAGAGTACGAATGCTTGGAACGAGGAGGCTTGATTGAGCCGAGAAATGAAGTCGGCGAATTGAGCATTATTTTTTAAATATGACTTCTATAGATTTAGATCTGTTGAAATGGAAAGAGGAGAAATAGATGGGGAATTCATGGAAAATTTATATTCTGGCCATTGTCAGCTTTTTAGTCGGAACTTCGGAATTTGTGATTGCTGGCATTTTGGATATGCTTGCAAGTGATATTGGAGTGTCGGTAGCGGCGGCCGGGCAGTTGATTACGGTCTACTCGCTTGCTTATGCCATCGGCACCCCGATTCTTATTGCACTCACGGCAAAAATGGATCGAAGAAAGCTTATGCTATCGGCTTTGGGATTATTTTTCGTAGGGAATTTGATCACTGTCACAACGACAGGCTACGGCATGCTGCTCGGAGCAAGAATTATTTTGGCGATTAGCACGGGGGTATTTATGGTCGTCGCCCTGACGGTTGCCGCCAAAATATCTCATCCTGGAAAACAGGGCAGCGCTATCGCCACGGTTCTGGTGGGCTTTAACCTCGCACTTATTCTAGGGGTCCCGCTTGGGAGGATCATTGCGGGCTCACATGATTGGAAAATCATCTTCACGGGAGTCGGAGCCCTGAGCTTGGTCGCGATGTTGGTCCTTTTGCTGACAATTCCGAAATCGGAAGGAGAGGCTCCCGTTCCTATTCGGGAACAGCTCGCCTTATTAAAAAGCCCCCGAATCACTGTCGCGCTTTCCATCAGTTTTTTCTGGATATTAGGCTACACGATGCTGTACACCTATATAACGCCGTTTCTTCTGGACATTACAGGAATGAGCGAAGGGATGGTAAACGTCGGGCTGTTTGCGTTTGGGCTGGCCAGTCTCATAGGCTCCCAAGTTGGCGGCTACGGTGCAGATAAATGGGGTATCCCCCGTACGATGATTGGAGGCTTGCTCTTTCACTCCGGAATATTATTGTTGCTGACGGCGTTCTCCCACTCGTCCATGTTCGTGTTGCCTTTGCTTATGTTATGGTCCTTTTTCGCTTGGTCGACGGGGCCGGTTCAACAAGTTTATTTAATCGGCATGGCTCCTCAGGCTTCGGGGATCATCCTGAGTTTGAACAATTCTATCGTGCAGTTGGGAATGGCCGTAGGGGCTGTAATTGGGGGTATCGTTGTAGACAGCATCTCTCTTGCAGCAGTTGGTTGGTTTGGGGGAGTCGGCGTCGCAATTGGACTCATCCCGGCTATTATTTCTTTATCCATGCGTCGCCGGTCTTCACGAAGTGGAGCGTAACCGACAAAACGGAGGTTTGAAAACCAAGTCTCTATATAATCACCGACAGATCAGGCCGCCGATTTCTTCGGTGGCCTTCTGTGCATGTTAACTTGATTATAGCTTCTGGATAGGGTAATAAAAAGGGAGATAGAGGACATCTAAGTTATAATTCGCCACACTTTGACCCCTGGTTTCGAGCAGCTAAATCAACAATAATTTACTTTTTGAGCAGTAGCATAAACAGCACTCTAAATTTTATGGTGCTTAAATTCACACTGGACGTTAAAATCAGCATGATAATGAAGATTGAAAAACTTGTGGACTACTTTATGGTTGAGAGGACGGTCTTTGTGTGGCAAAAAAGAAAACAGTGAAAAGAATCAATAAGATTCTCCTGACTTCGATCGGCGGAATTGCACTTACTTTGGGTGTTTTGGCGGGTTATGTTTATTTCTTCATACTTGAAAAGCCTGCTGAACCGGATAAATGGGCTGCTGCGGAGCGCTATGTCTGGAATAAAATCAAGTTTGACCAGGATGCACAAGTAATTTCTGCCGACGGTTCGGAATATTATTTACTTGCCAATAAGGGAGCAGCTGCAGAAGATAAATTGATCATTTATTTTTCTGGGGGCGGTGTGGCCTGGGATGCGGTGACTGCCGCGCAGCCGATTAATCTGAGTAATGTCATGAAGAACGGTGAGATCAAATATTATTTTCCGAACATTCCATTCTTTAAAGTAAGTACGCTTGGCGGCCTGTTGAAAAATAATAACCCCGACAATCCGTTCAAGGATTGGAATATTGTATATATCCCTTATTCTACTGGTGATCTGCATATCGGGAATGCATCCAAGGAATATACGGATGCCAAAGGCAAGCCGTTTACAATGCGTTACAACGGTCAAGCCAATACGCGCGCAGCATTGGAATGGATTGCAAACCATTTCGCTGCGCCGGAAAAGATCCTCATCGCGGGAGAAAGCGCCGGAGGATTCGGAGCTGCGTTCTGGGCGCCTGAGATCGCGAAACGCTACCCGGATGCCCGCATTTATCAATATTCGGACGGCTCCTACTTAAATGCCAACCGCTGGCCGGATATTATCGATAACGAATGGAAGGTCAACTTTGCAGAAACCTTTGGTTATGAAGTCAACGGAGATTTGATTTCGTCCGTATTCGCGGCGAACCGCAAGCTGCTCCCGGACAATGCGGTACTTTTGCAGTCCAATACGCTTTATGATGAGCTGCTGTTCGACTTTGAGAAGGATCTGAATGGTGACGTTTTGGATGATGGCGAATATGTGCATCGCTGGTCGGCCCGCATGCTGCAATCTGCCGGAGAGCTAACTAAAGGATTGCCAGGCTACTATTATTACATCACGGATTACGGTCTTAACGAGAAGACGGGCAGGACACCACATACACTCTCCCCATTAAATCATTTTTACACAGCCGAACAGGACGGAGTAAAGCTGATGAAGTGGCTGGACGATGCCGTGAATAAGGATGAATATTACTCCGTGGGTCGGCATTTTGTAGAGAAAGAGGGCTGACACTGTCGGTTATAAGGCTTATCCACCGAAATGTACGATCTAAAGTTATATCGATGGTAAAAAGTAAAAACGGCTCATCCTAAGTCAGAGATGAACCGTTCCGGTATGGTTTAACCCGTCGTATTAAAGAGATAAGGTATCCAGCGGTATTTCAAATGCACGTTTAATAACTAACCCGGCAGCAAGCTTTGTTTCATCCGGTTTGTTATGAAGGTGGATCAATTGTACGTTATTAACTGTCACAGGTAACTGGTGCATCACTCTAGCTTTAATCTCGTTGAACATTTCGGGACTGATGGTGGGAATGACTCGTCCAGTCATAAGCAAACTGTCTGGATTTATAAATGTAATGATATTGGTAACGGCGGTTGCGATGCCATCAACAATTTTTTCGTATAAACTAAGGAACTTAGGATCTCCAGTTCTTATGCCTTCTGCGAACTCCTCTAGTGTGCATTTGATGGATACACTCAGTCCGCTGCTGGAAGCCAGCGTCGTTAAGCATCCGGATCTGCCGCAATGGCATGGATAGGCATCTTCTCCATAGAAGCCTTTATAATGCCCGAATTCACCTGCAACAAAGCTAGATCCTGCCATAATTTGTTTATTGTGGACGATTGCGCCGCCTGTACCATAATCAAACTTAATGGTGATATTGTTATTGGATTCCTTCAAGGAGCCGTTCATATTCTCGTTGACAGAGAGAAGATTGACATCGTTCTCGATATACACGGGGATGTTATATTTGTCTTCAAGCAGCTGCTTGAGTGGCAAGCGATGAACGCCTATGCCGGGGGTCCGCAGAACGATGCCATGCTGAGAATCTACCAGTCCCTGCATACTGATTCCGATCCCTTTTACTTTGGAGGTGTTGGGTACCTGGGTGAGCAGCTCATCAATAACTTCATGCAACAGCTGCATCAGCACATCTATAGAACCATATTTATTGCTCGTGCGTTCTGCTGATGCGACAGCCTCTTGACGCAGGTTGTATACTTTTCCGCGAATGTATTTGCCGGCGAGCTCAAGCCCGATGGCATAAAAGTGGCCGCTGTTGATATGAAGGCCGACTCTTTTCCTTCCGCTGCCTACCTCCAAGTCGATAAGCTCCCCTGTCACGATTATTTTTTCCTTCAACAGGCGATTAACGATATTGGTTACCGTTTGTCTGCTTAGTCCAGTCTTTTCAGCAAGCTCTACGCGAGAGATCGGCCCTTCTGAATAAATGAGAAAAAGAACCTTCTGCTGATTAATTGATTTTAATAACATATGACTAGTTGGTTTGACCGAATCGCTCACGATATGCATCCTCTTTCCAACAACGTTTTATATAATATAGATTCAAAACATTTGACAAATTAGGAACATACTTTGCTTCAAGTGTAGCATTAATACGAGATGAATAAAAGTTGCAAGTTAGTTAAATTCAACTAACATTCCTTATAAATTTCCAAAAAGACGACGATAGATGGCGGTTCTATGCAGTATAATGCAGCCCATACGAAAGCTCTTAATCCAAAAATACTAAAAAAACGAAACGGATTGTATTGACATTGTGATAAAAAAAGATATTATATTTGTAAACTGATTTGATTAAACATAACAAATTAACGCCTAGAGGAGCAAATAATGGCATGGATTGGATGGATAGTTGCAATAGCGGCGATGGCGGTGCTGACTTACATATGCTGGCTGCATGCAGTTAAGTTGAAACCTGGTAAGGCAGATGCACTTATTGTACTTGGCTATGTATCTAAAGACGGCCGAATACACCCTTTGCTTAAGGAAAGACTGGATGAGGCTTACAAACTATTTCGGCAGTATGGGCACAAATATATCATTGTATCGGGGGGAGCGGTTGGTTCACGTCACTCGGAAGCGGAGCTGATGAAGAAGTACCTGGTTGAGAAGGGCGTTCCGGCAAAAAGACTATTAAAAGAAGACGAGTCATACAACACCGTTCAAAATTTAATCTTTAGCAAGCAATTGATGGAGCAATACCAGCTAAAATCGTTTATTATCATAACAAATTTATTTCATATCCGCCGCACGAAGTATATTATGCATCGTCTTGGCATAAAAGGCGGTTTCTGTGCTAATCGAAGTCTTAGAAGCATTGTGGGATTTCAGATGAAATTATCATTTTTGGAAATTCGGGCATTCCGATTAACCCTCCCAATTATAAATAGGGTAATTAATGATCAAAACAATTGATAAAAGGGTTGACAACGGGCCAATTAGTAATTAATATGTAAGCGTTTACAGTGCATATAGGAGGTGAGGCTCCAGAGGTTATATCCAGTATCTATTTACAAATTATTTACCCTGATTTGATTGCTGATTAACAAAACATAGTTATGCTTAAATAGTTAATCCAATTTATTTATTAATTAATGGGGGAGCGAAATAATGTTTAATGGAAAAATGAAACGATTCATGAGCACGGGTGTTGCAGCGCTATTATCTTTAACAATGCTGGCTGGTTGCGGTGGTAACAGCGGAAAGAACGAGGCTAGCCCAAGTACAACTCCTGCTGGTTCGGATAAGGCGGGTGTATCTGCTGAAGCAGATGTTTATGAGAATGGATTGCCGAAGAATGAGGAAGTAACGCTAAAGGTAGGCTTCTTTGTAGGAGGATATGGCCGGGAGTGGTTCGATTATGCAGTTGAATCGTTCACAGCTAAGTATCCCAATGTCAAAATAGACATCACGGCTTCAGCTGATATGAAGACGATTCTTTCTACAAAAATCTCGGCAGGCAATGATAATGACATGTTTGATCTATTCAATACAGAGCCGTCTGGAGGTATTATTGGACTCGCTGAAGCCGGCAAGCTTGAACCAATGGATGACATCTGGGAGTTCCCTCTTCCAGACGTACCAGATAAAAAGGTCAAGGATCTTATGATGCCTGGCATGTACGAGTCAACGCCGCTGATCAATGGGAAAAGGTATGAATTTACTACGGCGAGCAGCTTTGGCGGGTTGTTTTTTAACAAAAAGCTATTCGAAGAGCATGGCTGGAACCAAAACCCGAACACATGGGACGAATTTAAAGCGCTTCTAGCAGACATTAAAGCGGACGGCATTGCTCCAATTACGTTCCCAGGCATTCATCCAAGCTACCATAACTGGGCTTTCGGAACAGCCAAAAATTTTGAGTTGGCTGATATCAATAGCCATGTCGATGAATTTATCGAAGATTATAGAACTTATGGTCTGCCGCAATACACAAATCCAGAGACGGTTGAAACCTGGACGCGCTTCTATGAGCTTGGCAAGCTGGGATATTTTGCAGAAGGACTTCCGGCATTGAACCATACGCAATCGCAAATGCAGGTTATTCAGGGGCAAGCCGCTATGGTATCGACTGGGACACATGTCGAGAATGAGATGAAGGAAGCAACGCCTGCGGATTTCGATTGGGGTTTCATGGCTGTTCCTTTCAGAGATAACACCAATCAAACGCTTTGGATTCGAAGCGGAACTTCAAACTTCAACTATATCTGGGCAGCTAAGCCGGAATTAAACAAAAAGTGGGCTAAAGAACTGATCGCATGGCTGGTTACGCTTGAAAATCAACAATTTGCTGCCGAAAAGGCAGGCGCTTTGCCAATGCGCAAGGATTTGACGGAAGATCCTGCCAGAGCGGCTAACCTTTCCAGCTCTGCTCAATCTGTTCTGAAGTACATTGCAGATAATAATGCTCAGACTTTTAAAGCAAGCCGGTCTATCAACATTTCCGATCCGAATCTTGCTCAAGCAGAAAAATTGATGAATGAGAATATTGTGAAATTTGCTATGGGTATGCAGGATCCGAAACCGATTCTGGAGCAAGCTGAAGAGCTGCTGAAGAAAGCTCTAGAGGCTGAAAAGAAATAAAAAGACGTGATGGAGCGGGGTGGATTCATCTCCGCTCTTCCGTTTTAACTTCTGAGACCCTATAGGCTTCACACTGAAAAAGATTTATAAACGTCCAGTAAGATAGGAGTTGACCTCTTGTGTCTGATTCAACCGTTGTGAAGACACCAAAGACCGCTATGCGCAAGCTTATGGGTCTAGATAAAGCGAATACGCAGAAGTGGATATTTCTGTTCATAGCCATCGTGCCTCCCTTTGGCGGCTATTTGCTGTTTACGTTGTTCCCGAACATTCTATCCGTTTATTATGCGCTGCTCAATTGGGACGGGTTTACGGATGCAACGTTTGTCGGGCTGTCCAATTTCGTCACCGCATTCCAAGATAAATATGTATGGCGCGCACTTACCCACAACTTGATTCTTATGATAACAGTGCCTTTCTTTGTTATTATCATCTCCCTGCTCCTTGCCTATTTAATTACCAATAAATCGTATAAAGAAAATAAATTTTTGAAGGTATTGTTTTTCTTCCCGAACGTTTTATCTACGGTCGTAGTCGCTCTCCTCTGGGCTTTCATTTATGACGGATCGTACGGTTTGCTGAATGGGATTCTAAAGTTCGTCGGAATTGATACCGGAAATTTCTATTGGCTGGGCAATGAAAGCACAGCGCTTGCATCCATTATCCCGGCATGGGTTTGGGGCGGCGTCGGCCTGTACGTTATTATCTTTGCCAATGCGATGCTGGGGATTCCAAAGTCATTGTACGAGGCGGCGATTCTTGAAGGCGCCGGACATATGACACGTTTGTTTAAAATTACAATGCCGCTTGTTACGCCCATTATCCGCGTCAGCGCTTTGTTCCTTGTCGTCGGCACAATGAAGGGCTTCGAAATCATCCTCATTATGACGAATGGGGGGCCATTCGGGTCGACGGACGTCATCGGCCTCTACATGTTTAACTTAGCTTTTGGCGTAGAGTATCGGAATTACGGCTACGCTTCCGCAGTCGGTATGATTCTATTCGTCATATTAGTAACGGCAAAGCTGTTAATCGATAAATTTGTGCCGAACAAAGGCTACGAGTATTAGTTTCCAAATGAAGGTTCGGAGGGGATATGTTTGAAGGAAAAACGAACGTTAATGGACATTGTGTGGCGTTTGGTGCTGTATGCCTGGTCGCTGACTATAATATTTCCTTTAATCTGGGTTATTTATGAATCGTTAAAAAGCAATCCTGAGTTTTTTAAAGATATATGGGCGCTGCCTTCGGAACTAAGATTGCAGAATTATTCGAAGGCTTGGAATCAATACGGTTTTGGGCAATCACTCTTAAATACCCTTTATTATGTTGGCGGAAGTCTGGTGCTTGGGCTTTTCTTTACAACACTTAACGCCTATGCGCTTACTCGAATGAGCTTCAAAGGAAGAAAATTGATTTGGGGTTTGATTATGTTGTCCCTGTTCCTGCCTGGCATCAATGCACTTGTACCCCAGTATGTCATTATGCGGGAACTGAGTTTGACCAATAGCTTGACCGGATTAATTCTCCTGTCTAGTTTGGGTGAAAGTGTGTTCTACCTTATGCTGCTCGGAGGGTTTATGAGCTCTCTACCGATGGAGCTTGAGGAGAGCGCAACGATGGATGGCGCTACATTATTCCAAAAGTTTTGGCGTGTTATTGTTCCTTTGTCTACACCGGGAATTGTAACCGTTGGCGTATTCAAGTTCCTAGGGTTCTATAACAATTTCTTAGCGCCGTTCATCTATTTGAGCGATCCAAAGAAATATCCCATTGCGGTGCAAATGTATTCTGCGAACAAGCAAATGGAGTTTACTGCGGATTGGGTAACTTTGTTTGCCGGTGTAACCATTGCGATGGTACCGTCCATTATTATTTATATCCTATTCCAAAAACTTCTTATGGAAGGTGCGACAATGGGGGCTGTGAAGGGATGAATGTCATGCATCAGGTAAAAGCGAAGTATAAGCTGATTGCATTGGATCTGGACGGGACTCTTCTGACGGATGAAAAGAAAATTACGGAAGAGACCAAAAAGTGGCTTCAATATGCAGTAGATCACGGTGTGAAAGTAATATTCTCCACCGGAAGAGGTTTGCAAACTACCAAGGGCTTCTGGGACGAGCTTGGGCTCGATTCCCCGATGGTGCTGCTCAATGGCGCAGAAGTTTGGGAGGGACCGGGCAGGCTTAATCAACGCGTCTTTATTCCTCGGGACACGATCCGCCGCATTCACGCCATTGCTGCCGAGCGGGGCGAGTGGTATTGGGGCTACAGCGTGGAAAGCCTGACGGGCGACAAGGATTGGACGTCTGAGATGTTCGAACGGGATTGGATGAAATTCGGCATCGGCAGCAATGATCAACAGAAGCTCGCGGAAATTAAGGAAGAGCTGCTCAGTTGGGGGACGCTTGAAGTTACCCGTTCGGCCCTTAGTAATATGGAGATTTCAGTTAAAGGCATTACAAAGGAAAGCGGAGTACGCGAGGTTTGTCAGATGCTTGGCTTCTCTATGTCCGATGTAATTGCTATGGGAGACAGTGATAATGACGCGAAGCTATTGAAGGCGGCAGGTCTCGGTGTGGCGATGGCCAACGGTGAAGATTATATCAAGTCAATAGCGGACGTAATCACGGTTACCAACAATGAGGACGGCGTTGCTCAGGCGATTCGGAAATATGTATTCCAAATGGAGTAAACCCATCAAAGGTATTGTAATAGTGCCAGTTCAAAAAGTAGGATTTTCAGCACCGAGAAGGTTGGATGAAGATAGGGAGTGAGGAGCGGAGCGTACGTTTTGGGTACGTGAGCACCGGAAGGACCGGCTGAATTCAAGATTCGATGCCGAGTTACTTCTTGGCTCACTTCGTGATCAAAAGGCGACTTTTTGAACAACCTCTAGTAAATATAGTGAGGGAGTAGATATAGATGGCCGTACAATCGAAAGAGATAAACTTAGATCAACTGGGCGGAACTATATACCCGGAGACAACAAATGGGGAACAGTTAAAATGGCATTCTCCGCTTGAAGCGCCCTTTCACATCGCGGGCTTCCCTTGGCTTGCGCAGGATGGGATTTACAGACGCCTGCCTTTGGCTTCCGGGGCTGTCTTGCCGCCCGCGGTTGATACGCTTGCTTATTGTACGGCAGGCGGGCAAATTCGCTTTCGCACCAATTCCTCAAGGCTGGTCATAAGGATGCGTCTTGCCGGACCGGCCAATATGTATCATATGCCGCCTACCGGGCAGTGCGGGGTTGACTGCTATCTTGGAGAGCCGGGAGAGCAGAGCTTTATCACCACGGCTAAATTCAAGCCAACGGAAAGTGAATATGAATCACAGTTTTATCAGTGGGATACAAAAAAAGATGTGGCCGTCACCTTAAACATGCCGCTCTACCAAGGGGTAGAGGAGGTGTGGATCGGTGTAGATAAGGATGCTGTCATAAGCGATGCACCTGCCTATGCAAGCAGTAGACCCGTCATTATATATGGAACTTCGATTACGCAAGGGGGATGTGCCTCCCGGCCGGGTATGGCTTATTCTAATATTCTCAGCCGTATGATTCCGGTGGAGTTCGTAAATCTTGGCTTCTCGGGGAATGGAAAGGGCGAGCCGGAGCTCGCGCATATCATGTCGGAAATCGATGATCCGGGGCTATTCATTCTTGATTATGAAGGGAATACGGGCGAGGCCGGAAACATCGCACGAACGCTGCCTGCCTTCATCCAAATTTTGAGAGAGCGGCATCCCGAAGTTCCTATATTAGTAGTCTCAAGGATTAGCACTGCCGAAGATCAGTTCTATACGGAGAGAAGGAAGCTTAATGATCGCCGCAGGCTGATTCAGATCGAGAACGTTGAACAGAGGCGGACAGAAGGAGACCGTAATCTCCATTTCGTTGACGGCTTTAAGCTGCTAGGCGATGATTTCGTCAATGATTGTACGGTTGACGGAACACATCCAACGGACCTCGGATTTTTGCGCATGGCACAGTCGCTTGCACCTATCATAAAGCGATTGTTGCGACTGTGATGAACAAGATAGATGATATGAACAGCCTTCAGACGCATTTTTTAGTTTAGGGGCTGTTTGTTTTTCTAATACCTGTATTATCATTTTAAGCCGAAAAAGGAGAGGATTTTAATTGAAGTCCCAAAGAAGAAGTCTGCCTTTTATTGTGATGGCTTGTTTCATTGTGGGGGTTGTTAGTCTTTGTTACGGCATTAATGTATTCGCGGCGTCTTTAGAAGATGGTGTTTCTAAAAAAGATAGAGCTAAGTACTTAGGAGCTTCACTGTTCAAAGGTCACATGCATACCCACACATCTCTCAGTGATGGTATATTGTTGCCTAATGATGCTTACAATTTTGTGAAAGCTAATACAGACTTTGATTTTTATGCAGTGACTGAACACGACGTGACTTATGACATCAGTACGGGCAGTGATTTTATTACGGATGTTCAAGACTCTTATTCAGAAGAATACAAGTTGCTGCATGAGCAATCAGATGCTCACAATCGTGATCACGAATTTATTACGCTGCCTGGTACGGAAGTGACTTGGTATGATGAAGCGGGCCATATCAACTTATTTAATGCCCCATGGTTTGCAAGAACACATGGAGTAGGTGCGGATGGCACTTGGGGCTGGAGCGACATAAAATATGATTTGCCAACCTTTTACGCAAGACTTGCCCAAGATCCCAATGCGATTGCTCAATTTAATCATCCACGCTCGTCAGGAAATTGGAGTTTCAATGAATTTAAACATTATAACCGGGATGTTGACAGAAACCTTAATCTGATGGAATACAAATCCTCCAATGATTTTGCAATCTATACCAAGGCGTTAGATCAAGGCTGGCATGTTTCACCTGTGTTTGGCGGAGACGAGCACAAAGGAAATTGGGGAATGGTCCAGCCCCATGTGACCGGTATGTGGGGGGATAATCTAACAAGAGAAGGTCTTTACGAGGCGATGCGAAACCACCGCACCTATGTATCATTTGATCGTAACTTAGAAATGGCGGTTTCAGCAAAAGGTCAGATGATGGGGGCGATCCTTCCAGCCAAAACAAAAGAAATTGAACTTAAAGTACGGATAAATGATCCTGATGCTAACGATGATTTGGATAAAGTTGTTATTTACAAAAACAGCGGTGAAATTCTCAAGGAGTATCGCAGTATTGCCAGTAATCAATTTGAAAAGGAAGTAACCTTAGCAACAAAAGATGGGGATTATTTCCTCGTTAGAGCATTCCAAGCAGACGGTGAAGAAGCTATAAGTGCTCCAATTTGGATTGGTGATGAAACGAGGGGCACGGTGCACGCGCCTGAAATTACGGTACATGGACAATATCCGGACACGATTAAGCTTGGGGATCAAGTGGAGGTGCTGGGCGCTTCGGCGACGGATAATCGCGGTCAATCTTTATCGGTGGAAGCCATCGTTTTAAATGATAAAGGAGAAGTAGCCGTAGCAAATCAGCATTTCAAGGTCGACATGTATGGAGAACATTTCATTAAGTATGTAGCAACCGACTCTCAAGGAAATACGCGTGTTGAACTTATTCGATTACTTGTTGATCAACAAAAGCTAGATGCGGATAAAATTTTAAATGAATTTCAACCCATTGTTAATGTAGGTGGGAATGAACGTGAAGTAGGAATAAATTTGGTGACGGATAAGGCGTTAGAAACGTCGTATGTTCAATATAAACCGGAGTCCGAGACGACGTGGGACCATGCTGAAGTGGTACAGGCGGAAGTCTCTTATTTTCAAGTCGCCTATGGTGATACGTTTGCGAAGAGTAATTATCGGGTGCTTGCAGCTCATGAAGCGAATTTAACAGATCTCGACTTAGGGGCTAAGTATGACTATCGGTATGGAATGTCACCGACTGGACCTTGGAGCGGCAGTTATAGCTTTAGGACCGCGCCAGCTTCAGAGGAAGCCGTATTGTATGTGATGGGGGATCTTGAAGTTCCAGATCGAAATCCGGAAAGTTTCCGACTGTTTAAAAATATGCTGGATGTTCTGCAGGAGAAAAATTCAAACGGACAGACTGTGATTCAAGTCGGAGACTTGGTCGAGAACGGCGGCAATATGTATGCATGGGATGATGTGTTTAGCAACATTTACAACAATGATATGGGTCTCGTTTCTGCTCACATTGTCGGGGACCGTGAACGTGCGACGGAGCGGAAAATCGGGCCGTTCTCCGGGTTTTTCAACCTGCCGAAGAACGGTGAAGGCAGTTACCGGGAAACGAATTATTCGTTTGATTATGGCGATATGCACATTGCTGTTCTGAATTCTGTGCTGGATTTCGACAAGCAGCTGTCATGGCTGGAGAAAGATATGCGGGCGACCGACAAGAAGTGGAAAATCGTGATGGGGCATTATCCTTATTATGGCGGTCAATCTGGCGATGAGACCGGTATGGACATGATGAGAGTGAAATTGTCTCAAGCATTTGAACGGCTTGGCGTTAGTATGTATATTGGCGGTCATGATCATGTGTATAAACGGGCAACCATACGAAACGGTGTAAAAGATATATCGGAAGAAGCGATGAATTTAGGAACAACTTTTGTGACAGTTGGGTCATCAGGTCCAACGTTCTTTGATAACAAATCATTTGACTGGGATCATATCGTGTATGATGAAAATAAGCAGACGGGTGTTATTTTAGAATCAAACGATCAATCTCTCACGTTGAAAGCTTACAACAGCGACGGAGTTGAAATGGATTCATTTACGATTAACCAACCTGAAAATTATATGAGCTTAACGAGCGCAATTGTAGAAAATAACGTCTTGAAGGGCGTTGGGGTTTTGAATTACCCGAGCTCGCTTGAACGTGTCACCGTTATCGGGGAAAAGCGTGATCATACAGGTGAACAGCTGTTGGAAACGGTGATTCAAGAAGCAACACTAGAACATCTCGGACGTGAACAGATCATCTTATTTGATAACCCTCTTTCATTTGGCGATGAACATACGATCATCGTAAGAGTGGTTAATAATCCAATCGATCAAGAGCCGTTAACGGACCCGTTAATAGCTAAAGAAGGAATGCTGGGCGATGGTTCGGAAGGCAACCCATATCAAATCAAAAGTGCCAGTGGACTCTATAAAATGCATGAGTTCCCGGATAAACATTTTATTTTAACCCAGGATATTGATGGTAATGGCATGTATTTTGAAGCCATTGGCGCGAATGACACTCCATTTACGGGTACGTTCGATGGGCAAGGGCATACGATTACAGGTGTTATTGTCTCCTCGGGCGGAGCGGGACTCTTTGCCATTAATGAAGGGACGATTCGGAATGTAGGAATAATCCATGCTGAAATTGATGTGCGCCGAAGTAATGTTGGGATCCTGGTTGATCAGAATGATGGGATCGTGGAATATGCCTACAGTACCGGATCTATTCGAGGCAATTCTACCGTTGGCGGTCTTGTGGGCTACTCGAACGGTATCGTTAGAAACAGTTATTCAACAGCTCGGGTCCATGCACGAGGCAAGCAAGCCGGCGGCATGATCGGGATTACGAATCGGGGGAGTATAACAGAACAGGTCTATGCCATGGGAGCCGTAATAGCAGAAGAATCAAATGCTGGCGGCATCAGCGGATACGGATATAACAATACGGTCATTCGAAATAGTATGGCATTAAATCCATCCGTTGTTACAGGTACTGCATCAAATCGAATTGTCGGCAGAGTTTTAGCTGGCGAGACGGCAACTTTAGTCAATAATTACGCCGATGAAAATATGTTTGTTAGCAGTGAGAATGTTACAGTGAATGATCCGAACAATGAGAAAGGACAGGGGGTCAGTACCGAAACATTTACGAAGTCATCATTTTTCACAGAAACCCTCGGTTGGGATTTTGATTCGATCTGGATCTGGAATGAAGATGCCAAACGTTCATTACTGCAAAGTAATTTGGAGCAAATTGACGAAGATCATATTCAAAAGCCGAAGCTTGATCAGAACGAAGATGGGTACTACATCATCCGTTCGATTAGCGAATTAAAGACCATTTCAGAATTTCCAAATGAAAATTATATATTGGAAAACGATCTTGATTTTGAAGGGCAGCTTTTTGATCCTTTATTTAAGGGGACGCCTTTCCTTGGCATATTGGATGGAAATAATAAATCCTTAGCCAATTTAAAATCAGAAAACGGCGGCTTATTCCACCTTAATGGCGGAACGATTAAAAACATAGCTGTGGTAGATGCAAGTGTCACTGGCGGGAGTAATATAGGCATACTCGTTAACACGAACAACGGAACGGTAGAGAATAGTTATGTAACGGGCACAATCGAAGGCTCCAGCACGGTGGGCGGTCTAGCGGGCTATTCCAATGGCATCGTGAGAAACAGCTATTCTACTGCAGATGTAACGGCCCAGCTGAACCAAGCTGGCGGCCTGATCGGAATTACAAACGCAGGCAGTTTAACGGAAAACGTGTATGCATCTGGAGCTGTTCAGGCGCTTAGAAGTAATGCAGGCGGAGTGACTGGCTACGCCTATAATGAGACGGTTGTTAAAAACGTTATTGCTCTCGGTCCTTCCGTCGTGACGCCGACGATGGCAAACCGTGTGGTGGGGCGAGTTCTTGCCGGGCATACCGCAACGCTTGAGAATAATTATGCGTTTGATGGCATGATTGTGGATGTAGAAGGTGAAAGTATTGCCGCTGCTGACAACAGAAAAGGCTTAGGGCTATCCCAGCAACAGGTTGAAGATTCCAATACGTATATCAATATATTGAAATGGGATTTTGAATCGGTTTGGATGTGGAATGATGCTTTAAAGCGTCCGGTATTGAACAGTAATCCTGAAGAGGCAAGCGAGCCTGTCGTGCCTTTGGAAAGGAACGAAGCAGGTTATTACAAAATCAAATTCATTGCTGATTTGAACGTTATGGAAAACTTCCCGGCAGAAAAGTATATTTTGGACAATGATTTGGATTACGCCGGACAACCGGCTGAGTCACTTTTTAAAGAAGTTTCGTTCACCGGTGTACTGGATGGCGGCGGGAAGAAAATAGTTAACTTTAATTCTTCGAGCGGCGGCTTATTCCATCTAAATGCCGGAGTGATTAAAAATATAGCCATGATCAATGCCAGCGTCACTGGCGGGAGCAGAATAGGCATACTCGTCAACACGAACAATGGCGAGGTAGAGAATAGTCTTTCAACAGGCTCAATTACAGGCTCCAGCACAGTTGGCGGTCTAGTAGGCTATTCCAATGGTATTGTCAGAAACAGCTATTCTACCGCGGATGTAACCGCTCAGGTAAGTCAGGCCGGCGGCCTAATCGGAATTACGAACTCGGGCAGCCTAACAGAAAACGTGTATGCGTCTGGAACCGTTCGGGCGATGACGAGCAATGCGGGCGGAGTGACTGGATACGGATACAATGATACGGTCGTCAGAAATGTCATTGCCCTGGGCCCTTCGGTTACGGCGCCAACGATGGCGAACCGGGTGATGGGACGAGTTCTTGCGGGGCACACCGCCACGCTCGAAAATAATTATGCATTTGACGGCTTGATTGTTGATAAAGAAGGTGTCGCTGAGGGAGCATTAACAACCCTTAAAGGATTAGGCCTATCTGAAACTGAAATAGAGACTCCATCCACCTATACAGACAGGTTAGGGTGGGACTTTAACGCGATTTGGAGATGGGACGGTATTGGTAAACGACCTGTTTTACAATCGGTATCAGAAGGCAACGAAGAAGAGCCAGTTAGCCTGATTGGACTTGAGCTCGAGGGCCTGATTACCCTGGCCGTTGGAGAAAGTGATCAAACGGTGACTACTGCAGTATACAGTGATGGAAGCCGTGAAAAGGTAGAGATAAACGTCACCTATACAAGCAGTGATCCAAGTAAAGCGGAGATCAGCGCTAGCGGTGTAGTCACGGCGAAGTCGGAAGGAACCGTACTCATCACGGCAGAGTATGATGGCTTGACTTCATCCTATGAGCTAACAATCTTGACTCCGAAGCAGGTCGATATGGAGGGGGTCAACCAAGGCATGGATGCGGAAGCCACGCTCCCGTTCACTTCTTCGGTCTTAGTCGGAACGGGGGAGTGGTGGATAGCGAACCGGATGCCGCACCCTCCTGCCTTCATGGCGGAGAAAGCTATGAGACCGCTTGAACGGCACGACATTTATTATGCCGGCAAAGGTAAATAAAAGATCCCGGTTAAAGGAATCCCAGGTATTGGGCAGTTTAATGAAATGAGTCTGGTAGTTATACCGGGCTCATTTTCATTTATGTCCGCAAGTGATTTATTTTGGTCAATAAAGCTTTTCGATTTCAAAAGTATTTATCTGGGTGACTACATATTTAATTCATTTCTATAGCAATGTGCATACTTCCGATCTATTGGAGAGCTTGTTCGTTTTATTATTAAGCTTAGCTGGTCTCCAGAAAAGGTATATAGTTTCAACAAGGATTTCCATTTTCATAGTATGATAATGTTGAGAAAAGATGGAATATGTGGAAAGGTGAGAGACAATGAACGAATTGCAAAAAGAAGCCTTGGAAGAGATGAAAACGGCCATTCATAAATGGTTTGACGAACAGGAGAATCGAACGAACGTAGAGGAAGTGGTCTTACGCACCACGCTGCAAGTAGGGATCTTTGACTTTGTCATGCTGGATTATCGGCCGGGGAGGACTGGGGTTGACAGTTCGAAATCTATGGGGAGCGCCGCTGGCAAAAAGTCGATGAAAGTTTCGCCCTTTACACGGGAGCAGATATTGCATGAGGTTCAGCCCCTGCTGGTGGAAATCGTACGGGAGAGGCTGGACAAGTTGGAAACGTCGCCGCTGATCAATTACCAGTTTACCTTTCAAGGAACCTTCGCGACGACAGACGGGCTTGTGGAATTAACGGTGCTGGAAACGGTATATGAAGCGAAAAAGCGACAGCTTTTGGAGCGAATTCAGTCCTATATCGAGAAAAAACTGGAGAAGGGCTCTTACCCGACAAAGCCGCTGGAAACCTTCTTTTTGGCGCGTCATCTGCTGGATCCGTATTTGTTCCCCGAACCGGAAGCTGCAAAGACGATCGCTTTATTTGACCGGATTCAGGAGTTGAATAAAGAACGGGCCCAGGCTCTCGCGGAGCATCGAAGAGATATTATTAGGGCTTTGACGGACTGGGCCGAGGATGTATTCCTGCCACGTTACTATGACGTCACCCGTTCCGAATACAGGTCCAACGAATATGTGCTCAAGCCGGATGCTGTTCTTGAGAATAAGGATGAGCCGAATCAACCTATTGACCTTCTGTTATACGGCGCCGTAATGATTATTCGTTATGAGCCGAACTACAGCAAATCTAGGGGGCAGACTTTCCTGGAGCTGGCGGAGCAGCTTGGCAGTGGCAAAGCCTCACGTATGTTGAAGGAGGGCAGCGACAGCTTCTCGCACGATGAAGTGAATATGCGCCATGAGTTGGTTGAATGCAAGGCTAACGATGTTTTTTCCCTCTTCACCATCACGATTCGCAAGGAAGAAGCCGGGGCGTATGAGCGGGCGATTTCGTTTATTCTCTCCCTGCTTCGAAAGGGCTTCCCAAAAAGCTACAAAATCAAGTTAAAATCCAGTGTAAGAGAGTATTTGCCCATCAAGGGGCTAGCCAAATCAGACACGCACCGTTTGTTTGCGAATGCGCTGGCTTATTCCGAGCTGCATCCGTTATTGGAGGAATATGCTCGTGAGGCGATGGTAGAATTTGAATGGTATGAAGATACGGAGGACGAAAAAAGCGTCATGCCGGGCAGTTATGCTGTGTTCGGGCTGGGGCTTTCGTCCGAGCGTTATTTTCCGCTTGTTGAAGCTTACATGGACCTTGTGGATGATGAGCATCAACTGGTGCATGACAAGTTCACAGCCGTTTTTGCCGAAACCTATGGCATAACGGAACGCTCGATTCCTACCTTGATCGTCTGCCTGCTGCGATCCCACGATTCGCTAAAGCTGAAGATTCAGTCGGAGCTGGAAAGCGAAGACAAGCTGTTGCTATTAATGCAGCAAATAGAGACTCTGTCGGATGATGAGGCTGAGCGGGTACTGTACCCGATCTGGGGCAAGTTGGAGAAGCTGGCTGCATTGGCTCGCAAGGCGCAGGAACCGCGCAAGGAGCTGCTGCTTCGTCTGCTAAAGGCAGCGGGCATAGACTGATGATGGCTCGGTGAACGCGGCATTGATAAGTATGATTTTGAGGGATTAAGCGTAGTTAAAGCCAATGACCCCTTATATAATGAAACGATCTTATTTGGATAATTACAATGCTTAAAAGAAAGTGGGAGAAGAACATGTACATAAGCAAATGGTGGGGAGATTTAATTGGCGGTTCAGATGATTCGCTGGCATTAATAGACTATTTGGAACAATTGGACTCAACGGATGTGACGCTCAATCAGATTTTAGAGGACTTGGGTTTCGATGTTCTGCTTTCTGAGGGGGACTTGGTAAACGGCGGAAGTATTGGGTTTGATATGAAAAATGCTAATGGCACGTTTCGAGCAGAACTTGATATTGCCAGCTCAGTTCTAATGGATCTTTCAGCCATCGTGTTGGAGTCTTATAAATCAGGCTATGTCGATTTGCATGATTTGGATGAGGCTAGGCAGCCGTGCAAGCTTTATATAGATGCCTCCGAAGAAAAGAGGAACCTGCTTCGGGACGAATTGTACAAATTTTCCCGTAATCCGCTGACTTACGAATTAGCCGAGCTTGTTCCGGCCGATGATATGAGAGAGCTTGCGGAAAAGGCAAAAATGATCGCGGATGAGCTGGTATAAAGTGCATACGTTTGTGATAAAGATCCTTCGAACATGGTTATGGATCATTACAAATAAAGATGGTTGGCGTTTAATTTCCGTGGTGAATTTTTCGCCGATTGCCCCGTTAAGCTGAACCTTATCATAAGTAGTGCGAAATATAAGATTTGGTGCCATCTACCGTTGAGCTGGACATCAGCGCGATGGAAATCGAAGATACGCGCTTCGTGAAAGACCCAATCCTACCGCCTGAAATGACGGTCATCTCTGGGGATAACGAGCTTCTCGTATCCGTGTCGAAGCCTTAATGATATAAATGCTGTTTCATCTGTGAAGTGACTCTAAAAAGCCAGACATCATATATATTAGGCAGTTTATATGAAATGAGTCCGGTAATTATACTGGGCTCATTTTTATTTATGTTCGCAAGTGATTTATATTGGTCGATAAAGCTCTTCGATTTCGCGTTATAGATGATACGGTGGAACCGTACCACAATTATTTCGGTGGCCTTCTGTGCATGTTATGTAAACTTGATTATAGCCACTGGATCGGGTTTTAAAAGGTAAGCAGCTTTGTAGTAGTGTCCATGAGATTGGACTAATAGCTTGTGTTTATAATTAGGACGTAAAAAATATACTGGGAGAGCGTCACGATTTCGCTTGCACCTTACGTAACGTAATGTTTTACAATAGAGCTACCGGTACATAGCTAGCGCCAAAGAGTGGAGATGGTTCATGAAGAGACATTGGAAGGTCGGTGATCTTGCCAAGCTGACGGGGCTTACCGTACGAACCTTGCGGTTTTATGATCAAATCGGGTTGTTCTCTCCGTCAGGACAAACGGAATCCGGCCACAGGCTTTACAATGAATTGGACTTGTCACGATTACACCAGATATTATCGCTTAAGGAGCTGGGGTTATCTCTCGTGGAGATTAAGTCGGCCTTAACTGGCGGGCAGATCAGTCCGCTTGAGATCGTGGGCCTGCAGATAAATCAAATCCAAGAACAGATCAAGCAGCAACAGAAACTATTGGAGCAGCTCAGACATGTATCCAAGCTTATGCAGGGCAAATCTGAATTAACGGTTGAAGATTTCACGAGCCTTCTGCAAGCGATGAAGAACGGATTTGAGAAACCGGTCATTGAGCGGCAAACCAGTTGGGGGCGACATTTGGACCTTTTGGGAGACTTTCTTGCCGAGGAGAGCGGAAATCCGGAACATAAGGAGGAAAATCAATGAACGAACGATTCGTCAAGCATGGAACCTTTGTCGTGGAGCGGACTTATGCCGCTTCGCCGGAGAGGGTTTATCACGCATGGGCTGATCCGATTGCCAAAGCCAAGTGGTTTTCGAAGCCAGACATCTTTGATTTCCGGGTTGGAGGGCGCGAGTACAGCAGCGGCGGGCCGCCCGAAGGGCCGATCTTTACCTTCGACGCCTGCTACCAGGAGCTTGTTCCAGAGCAGCGCATTGTCTATACGTACACACTGGATTCGGGCGGCGTACGCTTCTCCGTGTCGATCACAACGGTCGAGCTTATCAAGGTGGAGGGCGGTACGAATTTGATTTTCACAGAGCAAGGTGCATTCTTTGACGGACATGATACGCCAGAAATACGAGAACACGGTACAAACATCATGTTGGACACACTGGGCAAGGTAGTAGAAGGGGAGGTAGGAACATGACTATAGGTGAGAATGAACTTATTGCTTCGCGCGAGTACGATGTCCCACGGGAGCTTGTATTTCAGGCATGGACGACCCCTGGTTTATTGGCAAAGTGGTGGGGGCCGCAAGGCTTCACGAATACGTTTCACGAATGCGATATGAGGCCGGGAGGTACGTGGAAGTTCACCATGCACGGACCGGATGGCGTGGATTATCCTAACCATAACGTCTTTGTTGAGATTGTGCCGACGGAGCGGGTCGTGATTGATCATCTAAACGTTCATGAATTTCGGGTAACGGCTACCTTCGAGGGCTTCGATGGCCGCACCAGGGTCACCTTCCGTCAACTTTTTAAGAAAAAAGAGGAGTTTGAACAAGCTAAGCCCATCTGCATAGAAGCTAATAAACAGCAGCTTGACCGACTTGGCAAGGTGCTGGCGGAATTGGCCGATAGCCCTGTTAAACTGAACTAGACCAAAAAGCCTTAACCCTTATTGCAGGGCTAAGGCTTTGGTTATTCATTACGCTAGTCTCATCTTAAAATCCTGATAGCCGAACTCGCGTACGACGCGGCAATTGCCGTCTTTCTCCTGCACGGCGATGGCCGGCAGCGGCATGCCGTTGAAGGTGTTGGTTTTGACCATGGAGTAGATCGCCATATCTTCAAACACTAATCTGTCACCGTTCTTAAGGGGCTGATCGAAGGAATAGTCTCCGATGACATCACCCGTCAGGCAGGTCGGACCACCAAGCCGATAGGTGTATGGCTTCTCCCCGGCTTCGCCCGAATCGACGAGTGGCGGACGATAAGGCATTTCCAGAACATCGGGCATATGGCAAGTAGCGGACGTGTCTACGATCGCGATCTCAATGCCGTTTCGATGGATATCCAGCACGGAGGTGACCATATAGCCCGCATTGAGTGCGATGGCTTCTCCGGGTTCGAGGTAGACTTCTAAACCGTATTTCTCCTGCATCCTCTTAATGCAAGCTTCGAGTCTCGGGATATCATAGTCGTCTCTCGTGATATGGTGACCGCCACCGAAATTGATCCATTCCATCTGCGGCAGCCATTGCCCGAACTTGTCTTCGACCGCATTCAGCGTGGTCTCCAAATCATCCGAGTTCTGTTGGCACAGGGTATGGAAGTGTAGTCCTGAAACGCCTTCGAGCAATTCCGGCCGGAATTCCTCTCGTTTCACGCCAAATCTGGACCCCGGCGAACAGGGGTCATAGATTTCATGTCCCTCTTGCGTCGAACATTCCGGATTGATGCGAAGGCCTACTTTTCTACCCGCAGCAAGAGCTTTCGTTTTATACTTTTCCAACTGGGAGAAGGAATTGAAGACAATATGGTCGCAAATGGAAATAATTTCGTCGATTTCATCTTCACGATAGGCAGGCGAAAAGACGTGATTTTCTTTACCCATTTCCTCGTGACCCAGCCGCGCTTCGAATAAACCGCTCGCAGTCGTGCCGCTTAAGTATTGTCCGATGAGGGGATACATGGCGGTCATGGAAAAAGCCTTTTGCGCCAGCACAATCTTGGCTCCCGTACGCTGCATAACGCCGTTCAAAATGTTCAGGTTTTTTTCGATGAGTGCTTCATCGACGACAAAACAGGGTGTCGGTAATTCCTCGAATCGCATATTAGCGAACGAGCTCCGGCTGTTTCGCTTCTTCAGGCAATGCGTCAACAAGCACCGGGTTGAAGTCTTCTACCCATGGAAGTCCCCATTTGTTCAGCTCTTCCATGAATGGATCCGGATCGAACTCTTCGATATTGAATACGCCCGGTTTATTCCATTTGCCCGTCATGACCATCGCCGCGCCGATCATGGCAGGCACGCCAGTTGTATAGGAGATGGCTTGGGAGCCCACTTCTTTATAGCACTCTTGATGGTCGCAAACATTGTAGACGTAGTACGTCTTGTCTTGGCCGTCTTTTTTTCCTTTAAAGATACAGCCGATGTTCGTCTTGCCCACTGTCCGAGGTCCCAGGGAAGCCGGGTCCGGGAGTACGGCTTTCAGGAATTGAAGCGGAATGATTTGTTTTCCTTCGTATTCGATCGGTTCGATGGAAGTCATTCCTACGTTCTCAAGCGCCTTTAAGTGCATGAGATAGCTTTGACCGAAAGTCATGAAGAAACGGATGCGTTTCAGTCCAGGCATGTTTTGCGCAAGGGATTCAAGCTCTTCATGGTAGAGCAGATACATATCCTTCTGGCCGACTTCAGCGAAGTTATATTCACGCTTAATTTCCATCGGCTTCGTTTCGATCCATTTCCCGTTTTCCCAATAGCGTCCGTTAGCGGACACTTCACGGATGTTGATTTCAGGGTTGAAGTTGGTTGCGAAAGGATAGCCGTGATCCCCGCCGTTGCAATCCAGAATGTCGATATACTCGATTTCGTCAAAATAGTGTTTCAGCGCATAAGCGGAGAATACGCCAGTTACGCCTGGATCGAATCCGCTGCCCAAAAGAGCTGTGATTCCTGCTTTTTCAAAGCGTTCGCGGTAATCCCATTGCCATTTGTATTCGAATTTCGCCGTATCTTCCGGCTCATAGTTTGCCGTATCCATATAGTGCGTTTTGGTGGCCAGGCAAGCATCCATGATCGTCAAATCTTGGTAAGGCAGAGCCAGGTTCATGACGATATCCGGTTTGACTTCGTTTATCAGAGCGATCAGCTCATCTACGTTGTTTGCATCGACCTGTGCGGTCGTAATTTTGGTTTTGCCACCCTCCAATTTTGCTTTCAGCTCATCGCATTTGGATTTCGTACGGCTGGCGATACAGATTTCTTCGAAAACCTCGCTGTTTTGAACGCATTTATGAATGGCTACAGATGCTACGCCGCCGGCGCCAATGATTAGTGCTTTTCCCATTCTTCGATCTCCTATCTCAAATGAATTTTTTTAATGTAAAACGGCAACAAAAAAGCAAGCGAAACACGCACCATGCGCATCACACTTGCTTTGATATAGTCAAATAATAAGATAGTCCCAATAAGAATGACCTGACAAACCTCTTGCGTTGCTCGTCAGTCAGCCAGAAAACTCAACGTTTTATGGAAAGGCGCTTAATATTCGAATATATCATGTTAGGATCAGAGTCTATATAGCAAATAATTACTTTTACCACTCTTATTGACCGTTTCACAAGTTGTGTGCATATGCACTGGTTGTAAAGTAACCAACTTATAAAATTTGAGCTTTTAACTCAATCAATAAGGCAACGAAAGTTGCCAATCGGCATTTGACCCGGCTGTCCGTATGGCCTTAACTTCTTAAATGGAAGTGGTCAAAGATTATCTGCTTGGAAAGATCCTAAATAAATATTGAATATTCGCTTTCCAAAAATCACGCTATTTCATAATATCAGGATAAGGATTATTGAACAAGGAAAATTTTAAAACAAACGCATTTTTTGCGGCGTTGAAAACAAAATGAGGCATCGTATTCAAGGCATTCAACACGAACAGAGCCTGCCGGGCGTGCTGGATTAGCTCACCATAGGTGGCAATTGATCTCCTGGTAGAAGGATAATGTATTAGTTGGATTGATGCATTTTATTGGAGAGATTAATGCCCAATTATTCATAATAAGTGGTATTCTCTTATTAATCCAAGTTTTAACACCTGAATAATGATAGTTAGTGATTCGGCGGTGATCGGACTCTCACTTCCTTGCGAAGGTGAGAAGCTCGTCGCTTGAGTTGTTCTGCGGGACGGTGGTAGCTTGGACCTGGCACAGCTGCAGGCGTTTTGCGAACCGAGTCTCGCAAGGCATAAATGGCCAACTCAACTGTTCATCCTAGATACTTTGCCTCGAACGGTCGTGGATAAGGTGGACAAAAAGAAGCTAGGCAAGCAATTATCCAATCTGATTCCGAAGAGCTAAGCTAAAGGAATAGTTTAATTAAACGTGACTAAAAGATAGGGCCATCCCGCAAAGGATGGCCTTAAAACATGTACATTTAATATAAATAAAATGAACATAAAAATAAGTGAAAAAGTAACTGTCGATAAGGGCGAAATGTATGAATAAAAATGAAAAAAACCCTCCGAACCTGGAGAGTTCTTTTCATTGAGTACCGATCGACTTATCCACTTCATGAATAACATCAAAAACGCAGTCATGTCGGCGGGGCTTCACAAGACGCTGAAGACCCTGTTTTCGTCCTTTCCGCCAGCTTAGTAATCGACTCAATGTCTTGATCCGTTAATTGATCAAGGAAATGTTTGCGTATTGCCTTGGAGACTATGGGACGGGCATCATCCAATGCCGATTTTCCAGCGGAAGTGATGACGACTTGAACACCGCGATCAGTGTCTAATGGTTTCCTCATCACAAGTCTGCGTTTTTCCATCCGCGTCAGATGATGTGATAATCGACTCTTATCCCAATCCATCGAGTCGGCCAATTCCTGTTGGCGAAGGCTGCCGTTCCCCAAAAGGTCTAACCGATCCAATACCCCATAATCACCCTCTGATAGTCCTGTGTGCTCCGCCATCTCTTTTATTACGCGACCGAAGATGCTCTGAAAGGAGCCTTTCCACATATGCCATATTCGCATTTCCTCTTTGTTTAGTTCGTTCTTATCCATAGGAACATAATAGCATGGTTGACGCGTCAACCACAATGTGTTATCGTTGGTTGAGGTTGATACATCAACCTGAGGCTATATGCAAAGGTCGCACATCGAAGTAAAAAGGGGAATGTTTCTATGCGGGCCGCACGTGAGCCCGTGCGCTTTGCGCTCCTCGAAGCGAACGGTCCGATGGGCAAGTTGTCGAACGAGGGCGGCCCGCTCCCCTGGTTATGTAGTTTCGAGCGCGTGATCGAAGAGTACCGGTATTTCAGGAACCTGCTTGACCGCTTCCTCCCAGAAACGGTTTGGCTAATCTTTTTCCAAGAAAGGAAACACTTATTATGAAAATCAACGTTAGTGCGCCTACTCCAGTCGTCTCGGTGAAGCCGGTCATGCTATCAGCCCCGGACCGTGGTGAGGATCTGCAAGTGCGAGTGTCTGCGCCCGCGATTGGGAGTGAATTGCCTATTATTGTTTTCTCGCACGGCTATGGCTGGTCGTTGGACGGCTACGGCCCGTTGGCCGACTTCTGGGCTGCTCACGGCTTCGTCGTCATTCAACCCACCCATCTCGACTCGAGGACACTGAACCTTCCTCCTGATGATCCCCGTACACCACGGATCTGGCGTTTCCGAGTCGAGGACCTGAAGCGCATCCTCGACCAGCTTGATCTTATTGAAGCTTCCGTTCCCGGTCTCAGTGGGCGCCTCGATCGAAGCCGCATCGCCGCAGCCGGACACTCCTGGGGAGGCCAAACGGTGAGCATGCTGCTCGGCGCGCGAGTCCTCGATAACCACGGCGAGCCGGGAGAGGACATGTCCGACTCGCGGATCAAGGCGGGTGTGCTGCTTGCCACGACTGGCAAGGGTGGAGCTGACTTGAGTCCGTTCGCGGCAGAGCACTTCCCCTTCATGAACCCGAGCTTCGCGGACATGAGCACGCCGACCCTCGTGGTAGCGGGGGACCATGACCAGTCTCAACTGTCCACTCGGGGGCCGGACTGGTTCACGGACCCGTACTTCCTGAGCTCGGGCAGCAAGAGCCTGCTCACTCTCTTCGGGGCAGAGCACTCGCTCGGCGGGATTCCCGGTTACAGCGTCGCGGAGACGACGGACGAGAGCCCCGAACGAGTCGCCCTCATTCAGCAGCTCACGTTGGCCTACCTTCGAAATGCGCTCGACCTCGACGATTCCAGCTGGCCGGCAGCTCGTGCGGCTCTGGAAAATAGCGCCATCCCGCTGGGTCGTATTGAGTCCAAGTAAAGGCCTGACGGGGGGTGTCGACCCGGCAACCACGACAGTGCATACTCGAGGCGGCAACACGTAATGCTCGTTGATGTAGGGGGAATATCGGATACTTTGCGATAGATCGGGCTCTTGCTGCTGAAATCCATTAGAGCGATGGGGGTAGTAAATGGGCTGAAGCCAACGCATTAAGTTAAACTGCAAGCGAATTTAACATGTTGGCATAAGGAAGCCGTTACCACATAGGGTTAGCTCAATATTTCAATGAAAATAACGAAGGAGCTGCCGCGGCAGCTCCTCTCGCAATTTTAGCCGATAGTGCCGTTAAGATGAACCGTACCACAAGTAGCGGCAGGTTTTTTCAGAAGATCCCTCAGCAGGCTTGAAAAGACGTTTTGTTGGGCAGGGGGTGGGGACTAAATTCGCTGGTATATCTAATTGCTGGGCTCGTTGTATTTCATCGCTGCGAAAAAACTGCCATGAAGAAAGGTCTTCTAGGACAATACTAACACTCTCGTATAATTGTCAGACAATCGTACAAATAGCGATGATGATCAATATAAATAGTTGATGTAGGATTAAATATTGTAGGACGGATTCTATATATTCATGCGAAACTAAATAGCCAGTCGCTGATAGAATATCACCGACTGGCTATTTAAAACTAAACTGGAATCACTTCATAGGCTAACTTCATGATGACATCTTTATGCTGTGGGTATTTAGCAAAGAGCTCGTCCTGTGTAAATAACTCAAAGTCCCGAAACTCAAAACCAGGTGAAACCATGCACCCTACTAATGAGAAGGTATCTTGATCCTTAACAGATGAACCAAAGATACAATTTTTTGGGACTAACACTTGCGGGACTTCTCCTTTATCCAAGTTTATTCCTAATTTAAACTCCTTATATTCTCCATTCTCATCAATAACATGTACTGTTAATGGACCTCCCGCGTGATAATACCATAGTTCATCGGATTTCAAACGATGGAAATGGGAGAGGTCATTTGAGCCTAATAAAAAGTAGATGCTTGTATAAAGCAATCTTGTTCCTTCAAAGGAAACGGACAATTCTTGATCTGAAGTTTTTTCCTCAGATTCAAACGTTCTTTTGTAATATCCGCCCTCTGGATGGGGTTCAAGCCCAAGCTTGGATATATAATACTCTGCATCATGATTACTCATACATGTATACCTCCGGTTATGTGTGTACTATGCTGCAATGAAATTACTAAGCAGTAACCAGCCATGAAGTTGTACCGTAAGTTATGGTTAACTCCTTCATCATTGATTTAAGCATAATCTCATTATTACTTATGATTCATCAATATTTCAATTAATAAAAGCAACTCATCCTTGGGTGAGAATGAAGGCGACACGGGGAAAAAGGCGTTGGCGCAGCGAGGAGGGCTTATGTTCATGCTGCATTCGCACAAGCAGGCAGTCCGCCCCTAGCGTACAATGAACCATAACCAGTGAGCGAGGTGAACTTCCATGGAACAATCCAAAGAGGTGCTCGCACGGGTCAAGCGGCTGCAGGGTCGGCCGGTATGTATCACCCTGCACAGCGGAAAGACCTACGTCGGCTACATTACCGACGCCAACAGCAGTGGCTTGACGCTGGCCAGCACCGGAGCTCAGCCGCGCACCTCATCCGGTAAGCAAGGCTCCCGGCCTAAGCAGCGCAGAGCGGGCTCCCATGCTTCGGGCAGCCGTTCCGGGAGCCGGCGAAGCGGCGCGCGCAAGCCTTCCGTCCGTTCCCGCTCCCGCAAGCCCGACGTCCAGGTATCGGCCTTTCTGCCGATGATAGGCTCGCTGTTCGGGGGATTAGGCGGCATTGGCGGGCTTGGCGGCGCTGCTGCGGGATCGCTCGGCGGTGCGTTAGGCGGCGGCATGCGTCTGTTCGGCATGATCCAAAGATTTGTCCCGGTCGTGAGGATGGGATACGGCATGATCAAGTCCATACGCCCGTTTCTCGGCGCCGTTCAAGGCTTGATGAAGCCACCCGGAGCTGCTGCGGCAGAAAGCGAATCACCGTAACCGAAGAAGAAAGGAACAGCCCTTTTGGAAGACCCAAGGGGGCTATTCGTGATCGGCGGCGAGCTGCTCTTAACGTCCTTATTTTTCAGCCGATCCTTTCCTTATCCAGCCGCTGAGCACGCCTCATTATTTCTTGCTCCACATCGTTACATTAAGGTGAAAGAAGGCCCAACCAGTTTAGGTTGGGGTCTTCTTAATCTTATTATTATACGAGGTATTAGCGCTAACCTGCTCACGATATTTTGTCGGGGTCATACCAGTTGCCCGCTTGAACATACTGCAAAATTGTGCATCGTTGACAAACCCAGAGTCTAGGGCAATTTCAGAGATCAGTGCTTTCCGATTTTTTAGAAGACATGTTTTTGCATATTCTATTCTATTTGATCGGCTCGTCACTGATGGAATTTTTTCGATTAACGAGCTGCAGCAAACGCTGGAACACCGATACTGCATATATAATCGCGGCATTGCCGGCTACGTGACGGCGGAATTGATAGCGTCGCTGGAGACATGCATTTTCGAACTGGAGCCTTCTCAAATTTTTATCAACATCGGTACCAACGATATCAGCGCGCCTGATTATATATTGGAAAACTTACTGGCAAACTATGACGAAATTTTGACTCGAATTGCTGAAAGGCTACCGGATTGCAAGGTGTACGTCATGGCGTATTATCCCGTAAATGCCGAGGCTGAATTTCCTTTCGTGCCCAGAGCTTCGATGGATGAGGTGTTCCAGAATCGGACGAATGAGGCCATCCGGAAAGCCAACCAAGCGGTTGAGCAGCTTGCGGTGAAGCACGGATATACATTTATTGACGTAAACGAAGGACTGACGGATAGCGAGGGTAACTTAAAAAAGGAATACGCCATCGACGGGATCCATATGTTTGCTAACGGATATGCCGTCATTTTAAACAACCTGCTGAAATACCTTTAAGCCTGCCAATTGGTAGAAGCGTTTAGTTATATTGAAACTTCGATGGCCTTCTATACATGTTGTTTCCGCTTAAAAACGACTGATCGCAACAAGCACTGTTAACGCGAAGAAGACAATGTTCACGCCGATTTCTCTATATTCTTTACGTGAAACATGGTATAAGGCGCCGAAAAGAACGACTGCGGCAAGTCCGGTTGCAGCAATTGGCGTCAATACAGGTGCAATATTCAACGCTTGGGGCAGAATGATTCCAAGTGCCCCGAACAATTCTGCTAGCCCGATAAAGACGACGAACTCTTTTGAAACGTCTTTTACCCAAACCCAAGACTCTTTGGCTTTTTCATACTGAAATGCCTTTAACCACCCTGAGTAGACAAAACCTAGTGCTGCAAGCCCTTGAATGATCCATATTGCGATATTCATGAATGGTGCCAACCTCCTGACTACTTTATCAACATCCTCTAAAGGTATAATAGACTTTGGTATTCGATTTAAGGAAGTAGGCACTTTATCTAAACATAGTAAACAAAAAGTTACCTAACCAGGCAAAGGGAAATGGGGAAGTTCAATGAAAGAGTATTGTAAATTTGAATCAGCCTTGGATATCTTAGTGGGAAAATGGAAATCAGTCATTCTGCTTCAGCTTATTTCGAACGGCACAATGAGATTCAGCGAGCTTCAAAAAGCAATACCAGATATAAACAAAAAGATGCTTACTCAACAATTAAGAGAACTTGAGTATAACGATATCGTACATCGTGAGGTTTATAACCAAATCCCTCCGAAAGTAGAATACTCTATTTCGGATTACGGCAAAGGTTTAAGTACGGTGTTACAGGCATTGAATGATTGGGGTGCGGCCCATATTGAGCACATGAATGCGCTATACGGAGTAGATCGTTCAGGGAATGAATCTGGGACCTTATCATAAGTGACGGCGAAAAATAATGTTGTGGAAAGTTGGAAAGTGTTGCAGAGGGATGTGGAGCCGTTCAAGGTCATTTCCAAAATTCAGGTGAAAAGTAGGTAGACTCTGGACAAACGATCTCTATAATGAAAATAAGAGACGTACATTGAGATGTCCGAGCATCTTTCCAAGATGAACGTAGATGATGGAATTTTTGAAGCTATGGAGGAAGCAGGGAATAAGCCTTATTTTGTGAACCTTGGACGAGAAGTGAATACGGACTCCAAGAAGAGCGGCTTCATGATGACTACCTGCGAGTAGCGTTGGATATTCAAAGTGGAGATTTCGAAGACTTCATAAGGATTACGAGTCCGGAACAAGCCGTAGATAAGCTGTCGGAACTCATAAGCATGTCTTTATGGAGTGATTCGGAGTGGATCCCACACGAGGATGATCTCAGAAATCGATTTGAGAAATTTGAATTTCATTTTGAAATCACAAGAACTGTATAGGTATGGCTCCCCGCTTTAGATGGAAATTATAAAGAGTGGTAGCGAACCAGGAATGGCAGAGGACGCCTGGGATAATATGAAGCGAGGGGAAAAGGTGCTTTGAAAGCGAATCGGATGGAAGCATTCAGCGATGGCGTGTTGGCCATTATTATTACGATCATGGTGCTGGAATTCAAAGTGCCGGAAGGCCATGACTGGCATGCGCTAGTTGAACTTGGACCAAAAATTATTAGTTATATTTTCAGTTTCGTATATGTCGGTATCTACTGGAACAATCATCATCATCTGCTGCATATGGTTCGAACGATGAATGGACGGTTGATGTGGCTCAACTTGCTGCTCTTATTCTGGCTATCCCTTGTGCCGTTCACGACAGCTTGGATGGGGGAAAGCCATTTTGCACCCACTCCAACGGCGCTGTACGGGATTATTTTATTGCTAGCGGCGTTCTCGTACTGGCTGCTTCAGCGCATGATTATGAACCAGCATTCCGGCGATTCCTCATTCATCGGAGCGATAGGAAAAGATTGGAAGGGAAAACTATCTCCTTTACTCTACTTGACTGCGGCCTTGACCGCTTATGTGAGTGTTTGGATATCCGGCTTCTTTTTCGTACTTGTTGCCGTAATCTGGTTCATGCCGGATAAGCGAATCGAGCACGCCTTGAGAAGCCACTAACGACTATGGTTTGCTTAGGGTGATCGTTGTGAGTGATTTGATGAAGATGGTAGGGGAAGGCATTCGGCACTTCCGAAAACTACGTGGGCTAAGCCAGGAGGAACTTGCAAGTAAGGCTGAGGTACACGAAACGTATATTGGTAAGCTGGAGCGTTCTGAAAAAGTATGTTCCGTTGTGGTACTGGATAAAATTACGAAAGCGCTCAATCTTTCGATGGTGGAGTTTTTTAATTATATCCAGCCTGTGAGCGGAGAGGCGAGCGAGTCTACACTCGTAGAAATTGTGAACAGGCTCCGAAGCAGAAGTGAAAGTGAGCAAAAGAGGATATTGAAAGTCATCGACGCAATGCTGGACGATCCGTTGAGTTGAGCAGGAGAATCACTAGACAGCCGAAATTTGGCTTACGGTTTGAGGGACGAGCTTTTGTTATTAATCAAAATAAGCATCAAGTTGAAAAATAAAATGTGATGAGTAAGAAAGGAGCTGCTGCGGCATGCTCCTTTCTTATTTTTTTCCAATCACACTCAAGCCCTGACCTGTACAGTTTTTGTACAGAATTGAATGATACAATTCGCGAGGGGGTGAGAACCAAGTTCTTCAAAATCTTCTTGTTTTTCTAATTTCCTTCCTTTTATCCATGGGGACATATAAAAGGGCCTTCCTTGGTTTAAAGTCCATAACGTTCCGGAATTGCTCGTTAGCCATTTAGGCATATAGCTAAAACCGCTATTTATCAAGAGTTGCATATAGTCTGCAGTTGTTTTTATTTGCTGAATTGTATTCGAGCGGAGGAGCAAACTTCGAAAAAAAGGCTTTAGAGCATAGGTTCCACTTTCCGTTTGTACCTGGATGACATCGTTTTTTCGGTAAAGGGACCCAATCGAGTCTGAACTCAACGGGATCAGGCCAAAGCGGCGGGTAATTTTGCGGATTTGGGTTTTAGTATAGGAATTTACCATGGTAACCTCGATTCATTCAAGATGGGAGAAAGAAGAATATCGAGAGTAGATCTATTCGCTAGGTTATTCATTGAGGGGGAAGTGTGTATGGTCTAACGCCATGAAGGCAATTAAAAACTTGCCGATACAGACAGCGCGGTGAACCTTACCATAAGTAAAGCAAGTTTTGATATAATGGGCCGGAGGAGGGGAAGGAACATGCACACGATGGAAAGCTTAATGAAGCAATTAGAGCAGCTGGGTATTGACAGCAAAGGGACGTTGTTGGTCCATTCTTCGATGAAGAGTATGGGACCGGTCGAGGGTGGTGCGGACACAGTTCTGGATGCGTTGACAGCCTATATGATAGATGGGCTGCTGGTGTTACCCACTCATACGTGGTCTTACATCAATGCAGATAATCCGAAATTTTACGTAGATCAGTCATCTTCCTGTGTCGGGATATTGCCTGAACTTTTTCGCAAACGGCCTGGTGTGGTGCGTTCGCTGCACCCTACTCATTCGGTGGCGGCATTAGGCCAGGATTCTATAGCGTTTACAAATGACGATCATCGTTTCGATACGCCATGCGCTAGAGGTTCTGCCTGGGGGAAGCTGCTCGACCGAAGGGCGACCATCTTGTTAGTTGGGGTCGATTTAAAGCGCAACACCTTTATTCATGGAGTAGAAGAGTGGGTGGACATACCGGGCAGGTTAACGAATGACCACGAGATGCTGTACACGGTGTTACCTGACGGAACAGAAATTCCTGTACCTTCCCGCAGACATTGCGGGTTGTCGTGGTCAGAGCATTTTTGGAAAGTCGATGAGGTGCTTGAAGGCCAAGGTGCCATGCATAAAGGGCGACTTGGCGATGCCGTTGTAAGGGTCTGTGATGCCGCTAAGGTGGCGAACATCATAACTGAAATGCTTAAGGACAATTCGGATTTGTTCTCGGATAATCTTCCCTTGTATCATTCAGTCAACAACGATTGATCGAAAAGACCGCAGGGATTGGGTGAGAATGGGTAAAGTGTAGGGTATAAGCATTTCATACATAAGTGCAAAAGGCGAAATGGGCTGGTAACTGCTAGCTCCTTTCGCTTTTTTTTCGCCGATAGGCCCGTCCTCCTGACTCCATACATCACACAGGCAAGTTGTAGACCAACGATCAACGACACGCAGTTAGGTCAAGGCATTACGGACAAGATGAAATGGGAATTTACTCAAAATAGTTATTACATTTGTCAAAAAAAGATGTAAAAGTATTAATTGGTAAAAAAGGGTGATTTATTCAGCGCCCTCCCCATATTTATGATGTTAAGAAGGGGGGATCAAGGAAAACGAGGAAATCAAGAAAAATAGCCAAAAAAAGGAGCCGTGATACATTTGCATTTTTTCAAATGCACTTTCCTAGCATCATGACAAACTCCAACTCATCGTGTCGTAAGCAAGAAACCAGACGACTGGCTCATATTTGTTCCTTGGAGGGGATTTTAATGATGAGGAAGTATGCAATTTCGATTTTAGTCGCCATTTTTTTAGTGGCAGGCCTCTTTACAGGGGTATCGTTTGGAAGCTCCGCTCAGGGTCACTCGACGGATTATATTGAAGGTCAACTCGTCGTGTCGATTGCGGAACCGCCCGATGTAAATTCGATTCAAAGCGCAGATCATACATTGATGAAATCGGGTTCCCTTACGAAGAGCGGTTTTACTATTGCCGATTCACTGTTCGGACAGGATATGGGCACCTTCTCGGTGCAGCAGCTAGATACCGATGTCAGGGCTGCGGCGATAAAACAAATGGGATTGGTATATTTGGTCGAGTACTCTGTAAATGACTACAAGTCCATCGATTCCGCTAAAGAAGCATTGCAGACAACGTTGGATGACCTCGGTCTCGAAGTTCGCTATATCTCTGAAAATCGCAAAGTGTACGCGCTTGAAACCGCAGCTCTGGAAGATGTTTCAGTTCAAGCGATTCACAACAATCAGCGTTGGCATTATGACATGATTAGGGTTCAGCAAGCCTGGGGGATTACGACCGGGTCTAGCTCAGTTCGAATTGGCGTGCTTGACACGGGAATTGACAGCAACCATGCGAGCTTGAGTAATCTGGTGAACACCAGCCTGGGTCGGAGTTTTGTAGACAGTACCACAATCGATCGTCATGGGCACGGCACGCATGTTGCGGGAACGATCGCCAGCTATGGATCGGTGTCAGGCGTCATGCAGAACGCGACTTTGGTTCCGGTTAAAGTGCTTAGCGACAGCGGCTCAGGTTCGATGTATGGCATTCAACAAGGTATTCTTCACGCCGCGAATATTAGAGCTGATATCATCAACATGTCACTGGGCGGCGGCGGCTATGATCGCGGGATGGATGAGGCGATCCAAACAGCGGTTGGCCTTGGCACAATCGTAGTGGCAGCTACCGGTAATGATGGACTTCCAAGCATCTCTTATCCGGCAGCTTACAGCGGCTCAATTGCGGTGGGTTCCGTTACATCAAGCAGAACGCGTTCGAGCTTCTCGAATTATGGAACGGGTCTTGATGTGATGGCTCCGGGATCGAACATATACAGCACATATCCAAACGGTCAATATACAACCATGTCCGGCACCTCGATGGCAACCCCTCATGTGGCAGGCGTACTAGGATTAATGAGATCGGTCAATCCGAGTCTTACTCCTGCTGCGGCCAGAGATATTCTCAGGAATACGGCGCAGCCTGCCGGAAGCACGAATCAGTATGGGTATGGCATTGTTGATGCCCACGCTGCTGTGCTAGCGGCAGGTGGTGGCGGCGGTAGCGATACGCAAGCCCCGAGCGCACCTAGCAATGTAACGACCACAGGTAAAACTGGCACAAGCGTATCGCTTAGCTGGGGTGCTTCTACTGACAATGTAGGCGTAACAGCTTATGAAGTATACCAAGGAAGCTCGTTAGCGGTCACCGTCACGAATACTTCGGCAACGATCACCGGCTTGACACCCAATACAACCTATACGTTCACAGTTAAAGCGACAGACGCCGCAGGTAATCGGTCTGCAGCAAGCAATGCTGTAACGGTAACTACGGATTCCGATTCGTCACAGCCGTCAGCTTGGGCCCCGGGTGTATCATATAAGATCGGGGACGAAGTGACTTACGGTGGGGCAGCATATCAGTGCCTTCAAGCACATACCTCGATGGTGGGCTGGGAGCCAACGAACGTACCGGCATTATGGTTGAAGAAATAATATAGTTTAATATCGATCCGGAGTAAATGTTCAGAAGCGCCTTCGCAGATCCGTCTGCAAGGCGCTTTTATTTATTCGGTGGTTGGAGAGATACAACGTCCCATTCTGAAATTCTTCCCCAATATAGAAACTGATAAAAGCACCGATGATTGCCCGTACCAGGGGATGGGGGCACCATTACTGGACCATCCTTCGGTGAAAGGAATAATGAGATGGATGGTAGTCTTAAAAAACAATACGGCTTTGACGTATCATACGCGACGGCAAGTTTTTACTTGGGGTGGGCATAATGGAACCATTGCATGCGACAGAAAGGAAGGAATGGTATGTCTACGGAAACGAATCATCCCTGCGTCATCTTGCCAAAAGAGCGAGCGCCCGAAGATATGAAGCATTGTGAACGCTGCGAATTGTGCAAACAGCGGAATCGTGTCATCTGGGGGGAAGGTAATCCGCAAGGCTCGCTGATGATGATCCTGGATAATCCGGGAGCCCGGGAGGACAGGGAAGGAAACGAGTTCCTGTGCGGGACCAGGGAAACCCTCCAACTCGGCATGAGAGAAGCGGGTATCGATATCCACTCAGTTTACGTCACCTATTTGCTGAAGCGACGGCCAATCCGGGCTTACGATAAGCCTGCAACCCGAGCGGCATGTCTTCCGCATTTGCAGGCGCAGCTCCTTCAGAAGCAGCCGCTCGTACTATTTGGCTTTGGCAATGTCGTAGTCGAAGGATTATTCCCGCAGAAGGAGAATGCCACCGTCAAGGAGCTGCGGGGGAGTTGGCATGAATTCCAGGGCACACCGATGGGCTTTACCTATCATCCACTGGCGGTAAGAAGAAGGCCCAATTTGCTAAGGTTCTTTATCGAGGATTTGAAGGGTTTGAGGGCGAAGTGGGAGGAAAGAGCAGCGAGGGGAACATAAAGAGGAGCGAACGCACCCGGCGTTCACTCCTAATGCTGCAGCTTATCTCATCAATGTCTCCATAAAATGCTCCTGGAACCGCTTGGCGTCGACGCCGATGCAGACGTTAACGTTCGGCTGGTCGGTACAACGCGGACGCAGATCGGCAATGGTTCTGCCATAGGAGTGGATGCCTTCCAGATCCACCTGGAGCACCATCGGCTGAACCTCGACCAGGCTCGGGTCGATCGCGACGGCTACTGCAAGCGGATCATGCAGGGCGCAGCCTGTCCGGTCGCCATAGGCTTCCCGGTAGCCTCCGATATAGTAGGTAGTTACATCGGCCAAGAAGCGGGTTAGATCCGAATCCAGGTCTCTCCAGCGCTGAATATCCTTTAGACTGAGCTCGGTCTGCATGGTCACATCCAGTCCGACCAGCGTAACCGGAGCTCCGGATTGGAAGACGAGTTGGGCCGCTTCCGGATCGGAGCATACATTCGCTTCCGCATGCATTCGGCGGTTGCCCGACACGCCCACGGCTCCGCCCATCACGATAATCTGACGGACCAGCGACGATATCTCCGGCGCCTGCAGAATGGCCGCAGCCAGATTAGTCAACGGGCCGACGCAGATCAGTGTTACCTGCTTCGGATATCGCCGGATCTGATCCACCATAAAGGCAGCGGCCGACGTTGAGACCGGCTTAGCTGCCGGATCGGGGAATGCCAAGTTGCCGAGTCCATTCTCGCCATGAAACTGGACGGGATACGACTTCATCGAGGGATGGAACAAGGGGGCGGCTTCCCCCATGGCGACAGGAATCCCGGTTGCACCAAGCCGTTCCAATACATGGAGCGTATTTCGTGTCGCATCCTCCACCGGTACGTTTCCGAAACAGGTCGTTATTCCTAGAATATCGAGAGCCGAGGATCGGACAGCGTAGGCAATCGCCAAAGCGTCGTCAACGCCCGTATCCACATCCAATACGATTCGATGCATCAATCATGTTCCTCCTTTCTCTGACGGTTATGACAGCACCGTTCGGATATAATGCTGCAAGAATGCCTCTTCACGGACCTGTATGCAGACAGAGGCATTGGTCCGTGACTGTGGACGTCTGAAGTCGACCAGCGTTGCGCCGGAAGATATCTGTCCTTTTGTCTCAATATATACGTAATAATCCTCCGTCTCCACAAGGGAAGCATCCTCAACGACAGCCAGTGCCAGCGGATCATGCATCAGCCGGTATCTGCCCTCGTTCAAACGGTCGCTTGCCTCAAAGCTGAAGGTGAATATATGCTGCATGAAAGCTTTTAACTCTGCCTGTTCATCCGTGAAGCCGCTCATAAGCTGTTGATAATGAGCCTCGCCGAACTTGGCCTTTCCGGTCACGTCCAGGCCCACCATCGTAATCGGCATCCCGGATTCGAACACCCGGTGCGCCGCTTCGGGATCGCCGTGAATGTTGGCTTCGGATACAGGCGTTATATTGCCCGGCACCGTGATGGCGCCTCCCATCAGCACCAGCTTGGCTTTCTGCGCGATCGACGGGTCCTTGGCGAGCGCCACCGCCAAATTGGTCAGCCTGCCGGTGAAGACCAGCGTAATGTCATGCGCCTGTTCCCGCACCTTCCGCACGATGAAATCGGATGCCCTCTCGTTCACCGGCGATTGGCGCGCCTCCGGCAGTTCATATCCGGCCAGGCCGTTTGCTCCATGAATGGCGGTTACGTTCTCCCGGCGAGGGCGAAATAAAGGGGAATCCGCTCCCATGGCAACGGGAATTTCGTACCGGGGCTGCGCCAATTCCAGCACCCGGAGCGTATTCTTCGTCGCCTGCATCACGTCCACATTGCCGAATACCGTTGTAATGCCTTCTATATGCAGCTTATTGGACTTTACCGCAAAGATGAGCGCCAGGGCATCATCCACGCCGGTATCCACATCCAAGAGGATGTGTTTAACCTGCTCTTGCTCCATATCGTTGTCACTCCCTTATTCCCTCATTTATGCTTGGCAAGCTCGTCCGCAAGCTCCGGTATCGCCAGAATGTTATGGCCGATATCCAGGGAGTGGCTGAGCCTGCTGATATGCGGCTGCTTCAGCATCGCCTGCTCCAGCACATCCAGATTCCAGAAGATGGCCCGCTTATCGTCATCCGCAATAACCCGACGGTTCGCCATGACGATGACCCGCTGGAAGTTGTTCACGACAAACTCCATATCATGCGTGATGGTGATGATGGTTTTTCCTTCCTGGTTTAAAGCCTCGATCAGATGGGCGAGCCGTGCCATGGCCGGAAGATCCTGACCTGCCGTCGGCTCATCCAGAATGATGACGCTGGAATCCATCGCAATGACGGAGGCAATCGTTACGAATTTACGCATGGAATAGGGCAAATTGTACGGATTGTCCTTAAGAAACGGAACGACGCCTGCCAGCTCCGCCGCTTTCATGACATTCGCTTTGACCTGTTCCTCCGGAAGGCCGAGCTTGCGGGGGCCGAATTCAATCTCGCTGTACACATCGTTATGAAAGATCTGGTCGTCCGGGTTCTGGAACACATAGCCTACCTTCCGCGATATTTGCGCGGTGGTATAATCCCGCGTATTCCAGCCGTCGATGACGACATCCCCCTCGGAAGGCTTGAGCAGCCCGTTCATCATCTTGACAGTGGTCGTTTTACCTGCCCCGTTCTGGCCGACAATGGCAACGGATTCCCCCTTTCGGAAGGACATGTTGACGCCATCCACCGCTTTGTAGCCGTTCGGATAGGCAAAGGAAACATTCGTCAAAGTCAGAAAGCTCATGCGTTAACCCCCTTCTTCATCCATGTCTTCACGGCCTCGAGAGCTTCTTTTTCCGTTAAGGGTATGCTCCCGAGATCCATCCCCCGTTTGCGCATGTCCAGGCCGAACAGCGAATATTGGGGAAGCGCGGCTCCGAATGCCAGGGCACGCTCATCGGTAAGAATCTTCTGCGAGCTGCCTTGCATAGCTACTTCACCCTCGCTCAGCAGGATAACATCATCGGCATATTCGGCAATCAGCTCAATTTTATGTTCTACGAGTATGATGGTTTTCCCCTTTTTCTTCATCAGCTCGATAATCTTGAACACTTCTTCCGTTCCCTTCGGATCAAGCTGCGAGGTCGGCTCGTCAATGACCAGCACATCCGGCTCCATGACGATGATGGAGGCGAGCGCAACCCGCTGCTTCTGGCCGCCGGAGAGCTCGAACGGGTTTTTGTCCCGCAAATAATCGATCTCCAGCATGTTGATGACCTGATCCACCTTCTCCCGGATAAGTGCGGGCTCCATGCCCAGGTTTTCAAGGCCAAATGCAATCTCTTCAAACACGTTATCCTTCACGCCGCTGATCTGTGTAAAAGGATTCTGGAACACATAGCCGATTTTTTGGGAGAGCTCGCCCATTTCCCATTCGCGGATATCCTTGCCTTCAATCAGCACCTCGCCGCGCAGATCTCCCTTATAAAAGTGGGGGATAAACCCGCGAATGACGTTGCACAGGGTCGTTTTTCCGCCTCCGTTGGCCCCAATCAGCGCATACAGCTTGCCTCTTTCGATCGTCACATTCACGTTCTTTAGTGCATCGGACTCGCTGATCGGATATTGATAGGACAGATTCTTGATCGTAATGATACTCATAGCGCAACTCTCCAGACGATTAAGATAGCAAGCAGTACGACCAGCAGAATTCGAACCAGCCGGTCATGCTTTGTTTTCTCCAGTTTGTAGATGCTGCTTTTTTTGACATTGGCCGAGAAGGCTCTCGACTCCAGCGTCAGTACCCGTTCTTCCGTGCTAGCCACGGATCCGAGAATGAGCGGACTTAGGGTCGGCAGGAAGGCCTTCATGCGGACAAGCAGCTTGCCTTCGGTTTCAACGCCTCGTGTTTTTTGGGCATCCATGATGACGTGGGTCAGCTTTTTCATCTCCGGAATGAGCTGCAAGGTGGACAAGATGACATAGGTTACTTTGGACGGCAGGCCGATCTGTTCCAGGGAATGGACCAAATCCTTGACCTTGGTGATGCGGAAGAACAGAATGAAGGCTGATGCCACCGCTACGATTTTGGATGTTAGGAACAGGGCGAACTCCAATCCTTCCCGCTTGATGGAGAAGATGCTCCAGCTCCACAGAATATCGTTGCCGGGATAGAAGAAGCTCTGCAGGATAAAGATGAACACAACAATCATCAGCAGAGCCTTGATCGCCAGATTGGAAAACTCCTTAAAGCTGCCGGCGAAGTAGGCCAGCACCATGCAAATCGGTAGAACGGCGTAGCTGAACCCGTAGCCGGGCACGATAAATGCGGCCAAACATAAAGCGATGGTAATCATAAACTTGGTTGTTGGATAGAGACGGCTCAACAAGGACCGTTCGTTATTCACAAGAACTCCTCCTTTATGAAAGCGTATCCATTATGGACTACACGTCATTTCTTTTTGATAAAAGCTGCACCGTAATTGAGCTTGGACAAGTATCTTGGGGACATCTTCATCACGATGACAAAGGCAATGACGTTGCTGATGATTTTGTCGACGCTTTCTACCAGGATTTTGGTTGAGAATACCGCTGTCCAGATCTGCTGACCGGAGGCCAGGAATGTAGCAACCACGGCATCCGAAGAGTTGCCGGTCGCTCCGCCGAACATCAACACCTGGATCGGAGAGGCCACGATAAGAACGGTCAGTACGACAGCGAATGAAGACAAGATCACTTTCCACAGCTTCGTATACATGCCTCTCATGGAGAGCAGGCCGACCACCAGACCGACGGCCATTTGTACAGGCGTAAATGCGAACGAGACCGGGTTCGTTATGCCGACAACAAGATTGGTGCTCGCCCCCGTAATCATACCGACCCAAGGACCGGCGATCATGGCCGTCAGAATCGTCCCGATGGTGTTCAGGTAAATCGGCAGCTTGAGCAGCAGTATGATTTGTGCACCGACAAAGTTAATTGCGATCCCGATCGGGATCAACAAAATGGCCAACAACGAAAAATCATATTTAAATCCGCGTTTGATTCCCATTGATTTTTCCCCCTAGAGCATAGTTTGTAATACAAGCAATCCTACGGAAGACTATTCGTCCGCTAAGATGGTATGAAGCGCGACCTCGACCATGTCGTGGAAGGATTTCTCGCTGTCTTGATGGGACGAACGTTCATTGGTCAGCAGATGGCTGCCTACCGTCAATATGGACAGGGCCCTGACGCCGTATTTAGCAGCCAGCGTGTACAGGGCGGCACTCTCCATCTCGACCGCGAGCACACCGAAGTCCATGAATTTATGAAGACGGTCCAAAGTTTCCCTATAAAATTCATCGGAATTATAAATATTGCCGACAAAGACATTCACCTGCTTCTCCTGAGCCAGTTGATGGGCTTGGCTTAACATGCCGTAATCGGCGGTTGGCGCGAAATTGCAGCCATGAAATATTTTTTCCATCAGATTGCTGTCTGAGGATACGGCTTGGGCCAGTACGATGTCGCGGACCTGAAGATCTTTTTGCATGGCGCCGCAAGTACCGATACGGATCAGCTTTTTGACCCCGTAATCCTGAATCAGCTCCGTAGCATATATGCTCATGGTCGGGTTGCCCATTCCCGTACCTTGGACCGAAACGGGAACTCCTTTATAAAGGCCGGTGTACCCGTACATGCCCCTCACTTCGTTGTAACAATATACCTCCTCCAAAAAGTGCTCTGCTACAAACTTCGCCCGCAGCGGATCGCCGGGCAGCAGCACACGTTCTGCGATATCTCCCTGTTTTGCTCCCAAATGTATGCTCATCTTGCTCCTCCTGCTTACTGGCCTCCCTTTTAAGAAAGCGCTTTATTCTCGATCTGCCTTCATCATAGTCAGAATCGGAGGGATAACCAAGACCAGAAAGTTACGGAGCTTAACGGAAAAATGCAACCATGAGCCTCATGGTTGCATTAATTCCTTGCGGATATTTTCCAAATCCCGTTTGGTCGGTATCGTTGAAATAATGACCACGGGCACCGTATGCAGCTCGACGGGAAATGTGCTGATCACAAAATCGATACCGTGCTTCTGAATCATTTCATCGGTAAGCCCCTCCATAATGGAGGTGTTGATGATTAGCTCATCACCGATTTCATTCTTGATGAGCTTGGCGACGTAATGGCGGATGGAGAATTCCTCGCCGATCAGCAGGAAAGCCTTTTTGCTGTTATAGCGCAGGCTGGAGCTGATCAACAGCGTCAGCTTCGTCAGATGATAGTCGTTATACTGAATGCCCGGGTAGCGCTGGCTCCACTCTAGCATGCAGCTCTTTACGCTCTGGTACATGGGCCGGCAATCCCTTTGGACGTATTCCGTCAGGCCGCTTGCCGAGATGGCGATCAGATCGGGAAGCGCATTTTCCAGCCGGAGCTTCTCAAAGAAATCTCCGATTTCCCAGATAAACCGGTCGTTCATATCGATCGCAGGGAACGCGGCAAGCGCCAGCATGAGAAAATGATTGATGATTTGATATTTTTCCTCTTCGACTTGCACGAGATTCGCTTTCTCCCTCGATATCATCGCGCTGACTTTCGCATCATCATAATAATTGTATTGGCCCAAGCTGAACATGGCCTGCAGAAACCGGATTTCGTCCAGCGGCAGATGAATGGCGTACCGCTGCTCCAGCGCTCTGGCCAATGCGGCAACAGAGGAGTGAAGCATGCTGCTCTCCCAGTCATATTGTCCTCTGGGAACATCCGCATATTTGCCCTGCAGCACTCGGGTGATCATGATCGCCGCCAGAAAAGACAGGCTTCGCTTGGCGTTGAGAAAATACACGATGTCATTCTCCGACTCGATCGCCGTAATGTATTCATGGATCTGACCTTGGTCTATGTCGGCAAATGGCCAGCCTGAGAATTCATAGGCATCGTAAAACAATTTCCAGTAGAAATAACGAATACTGATTTCACTGCCTTTGACCTCTGGCATGGAATACGCAATGCGCAAATGGTATCGCTTCAATTCATGGTTGTTCAGCCGGATGATCAGCTTTTTCAGCGAGGAAGAGCTCATATACAACTTGTCGGCCAGCTCATCCAGCGAGTAGCGCCCTCCCTCGGCAAAAAGCACATCGAGCAGCTGGTAGAAGGTTCTCTGCCTGTACATGGAAGAGATGACCTCGCCAATCGCGACATTTCGTTTATCGTAATGGAGAATGACGCCTTTTCCCCGCGAGATTTCAAAATGAATCGAAGGAGGAAGCTCCTGCTTGGCTTCATCGATAATTTTACGGATCGTTTTGTCCGATACGCCAATCTGCTCTTCAATCTCGGCAAGGGTGAACCAGCGATATTCAGAATCGAGTAGAGTCAACAGCTTATGTGTCAGTATGAATTCCTTTTCCATGCGTCTGTTCTCCCCCTTACGGAACGAGTTGGTTAGATGTTGATCCTCTCACCGTTGATAGACCTAAGTATGGGACGTAATGTACGTATTTATAAATAGCCGCGTCAAACGTTCAGAAGGCTTCCTGTTCTACGCGGTATACAGTCCATGTGCTTTTTCTATTTTGAGGATAGCTATGTCTCTCAGGACAAGTATCTTATAAGTAATCGTAATGGGCTATGGGGTTTTAATCAATCGGCATATCGGAAATTGAACGGCATGTTGGTGTAAAACGCTTGATGACCGAATGATCAGCGAGGCGAGAATGTTCACAAAATGTTCACTTATGAAGAAGCTCCTAAATCGCTAAAATAACACGGTGAACCATTTATATGAAGGGGTGATGATAGGGAATGGCAAACCAGAAGTACGTAGAGACAAGACTGCCTAGAAACGGAAAAGAGGGTATATTATTTTTATTGATCATATCGATTATTTCAGTAAACACGATCGCGCCGATTATTATGGGATTGGAACGCGGCTTTAGTAAAGAAGTTTACATGGATGGTCTAAAAGTGATTCCTATTATGTGGGTCATCGTCGTGTTATGCGTAAAGCTGATCGCAGGCCCGCTCGTTGGTAAGGTGATGCCCAAATTTGTGGGACAGACCGATGGATTCAATGCAAGAGTATTATTAAATATCGTTCTAAATGTAACGGTATTATCTCTGTTGCTCTCCATTATTGGCCCGATGGTTGGCACCAAACACATAAGTCTGGATCCGTTAAAAAATTTCCTCCATACCTGGCCTCGGAACTTTGGCGTAGCGTTCTGGATTGAAATGTTGGTCGCACAGCCTATAGCAAGATACGCCATGAAAATCTTGCATTCCAGACAGGCGAGTAAAGCAGCGAGTGTACAGTCGTAATATTGAAGCGACATGCAAAAAATATTAAAACCATTGATTCAGCTAAAGGAGAATCAACGATAGCTGATCCACTGAAGCAAGGCCGTCGATAATGTCGACGGCCTTCTGTTTGCCCTGATTTATTTCACATTGCACTCTTGCAACCCGGAGCAGGCATCGGTATTTCAACCACTTACATGATCGTCCGGGCTTACCCGGTTTACTCCGGTGTTCCTTGCGTGACCCCATGAACATACGTCTTCCAAGGGGTGTCCAGTGCTCCTTGCCCCGGGTTATAGGTAAAGAAGTACTCGACGGTATCCCCATGCTTCAGGTTGTTGACAGGGTAGGTATAGTTACCGTTCCCCGTTGGAGCCATGGCTACGTTTAACTGCCCGCCATTATTGATCTTATAATGTAAATCGGCAAAGGTTGCGCCATTGACATAGAACAGCAAGTCATCGCCGATCTTCTTCAGGCCCTTCACCTCATCGCCGATGACGATCACGGTGGATGATGCCGGTACAACGGTGATGGTGGCGTTGGCTGCTTTATTGCCATCAGCGGTCTTCGCCGTGACGGTTGTTGTACCCTGAGCGAGTCCGGTCACAAGACCGTTCGGACTCACGGAAGCGACGCTGGAACCGGAAACGGACCAGGTGACCTGCTTATTCGTTGCATTGGACGGTGCCACGCTGGCATTTAATTGAACACGCTGCCCGACTTCGACCTGTGTCGTGGTCGGACTCACTGTTACGCCGGTAACCGGCACGTTTCCTGGATTCTGGCCGCCGCCTTCCCCTTCTTTATACACACGCACATAGTCTACCTGCATCGTTGCAGGGATATCGGACGGATCCGGGGTCCGGCCGCCATCAAAGGTCCCGCCGATCGCCAGATTCATAATGAGGTAGAACGGCTGATCGAAAGGCGCATTTGGATTGTTCGGCGCCGCTGCGGAATACCATTGATCCCGGGTCACTTTAAAGAAGAACTTGCCATCCACATACCATTTAATGTTGTCCTCTTCCCAGACTACGGAATAAACATGATAGTCATTGGCAAAGGTTTGCCCTTCAGGGAAGTGATATTCACCGGAAAGATACCGGTTCGTCGGCCATTGTCCCCCAAAGTGTACGGCGCCGCTCGTCGAGCCTGGCAAGCGTCCTTTTGCTTCCATCACGTCGATTTCACCGGATGATGCCCATGTTCCATACACATTATCCTGGGGAAGCATCCAGAGCGCAGGCCAGATGCCGTTGCCTGTAGGCAGCTTTGCCCGGAAGTCCACTCGGCCGTACTTGAGGGAAAAATGATCTTTGGTGTTAATCTTGCCAGAGGAGTATTGTGCATACCGACTTGGATCCTGCGGAAAGGATTTTGGCTCGTTCAAGGCCTTGATATTAAGTTTTCCGTCCTGTACAAAAACATTTTGTGCATGATCGGTATAATGCTGCAGCTCCGAATTGCCCCAACCCCAGGTATTGGGATCGTCATTGAGATAGTAACCTGTTTCATAATTCCATTTGCTCTGATCGAGCGCGGTTCCATTAAATTCATCCTGCCAGATGAGATTCATGCCCTCGATGGCTGGGTCGTTTGGCGTTCCGATCGGAATATCCTCCTGATCGGTTACATCCGGACGAGGAGCATCCGGGTTGCCAATCAGGGTATAGTTGACGAAATTGCTGCCCACACTTCCACCTGCCTGTCCATTTAGTGGATAGCCGATACGGATCTGCATATCCACCTGGATCGGCTGGAACCACAAGCCATAGATATGGTCCGCCCAATATCCCCACTGGTTGGCAGCGGACATGTTATTGTAGCCATTAGCGGAGTAAACGAATCCACTCTGACTTGAGTTATCCAGATCCACCCATTGCCCGTTGATGTTAATCTGGTATACGAAATTGCCAAGCTCCGTGCCGATTGGCGCACCCCCATCAATCTTAGGTAGCGGGATGCCGATAGCGCCGCTCGCATCGGCTGTAAAGGTCGTTCCTTCATAAGGCGTAAGGACATAAGAGTTTCTTACGGGCTCATTAAAGGAGATGGTATAGACGATGTTAGCCGAAGAGGTCTTTGATTCTAATTTGACGTTAATCGATTCCGTTACGTTAAACCAGTAGCCGCCGCCTCCGTCAGTGAATTGGCCAAAATTTTGATCATAGATCCAGCCGCTGGCTGCATTGTTGTCGATATCGATCCACTGGCTGCTGTTTACAGGCTTCACATACACTTTCAAATCATCTGCTACGGCCGCATAGGTTATGGCCGGATCATTGTTGAAAATAGGATAGGTAAAGCCGGCACCGCCCGTAAACCCTGCTGTAATTTGCGGTCCTTGGGTCGGGGTCATCGCGGTAATGGTTGTTTTGTTGATGTTTTGAAAGACTAGTGAATATTCAAGCTTGACCTCATTGGCTTTGGAGTACAGTTGAATTTCGGTCGTTGTGGAGAGCGTGAACCAATAGCCGGTAAAGCCGCCGTCGTTCCAGTGACCCCAGTTCTGGTTATAGACAAAGCTGCTGACACTGTCGATATCGACCCAGCTGCCATTTACTTTCACCTTTACTCCCAGGTCCTGGGCAACATCATTCCAGGTGGCAGAGCCTCCGTTGAATATCGGCATGACAAAACCGTAGCTTGCCTGGCCAACCCCTGATTTGGTGATGACAGGCCCGTCTGCAGCTGAAAAGTAAGACATCGAGGTTATGGTGGTTCCAGCAGTCTCAGCAGCCTGAACCTTCGAAGTCGGCAATAGGCCGAAACTAGCCAGCATCACGACCGCCAAAAATAAGCTCAATACCCTTTGCCTATACCGCTTTTCCGAAGTTTGTGATCGCTTCATAAATACCCTCCCTTAAGATAAATGAATTCCCCAGCATATGCGAATAAAGGAAAACGCTTACAATGGAGACATCTTAATTCTATCGAATTTCATAATCAGAAGGATAGGTACCATTTTTTTGGTTGGGCCCCATTATTTCGGGTTTATATGAATGAGCGCAACGGTCATCAAGATCCAGCTGGGATGAAGACGGCGCATTATGGCCATTCCTTGCGGGATGGCCATACATTGGCTTACAGGTAAATCCTTCGGGCTTCCTCATTGAAGAATTCGATCACGTTCGGATACTTGGTTATATCGATCTGGTTCTGCCTCATCATCTTCTGAATAAAGATGGCATCAGTAAAAATGTAATTGATGATCGCTTCGCACCATACCGGAGTGCCTTTAAAGTAATCGACCAGATCGTCAATTTCATCAAACTTAAAATAAAGGATATAACAAACGTAATTCTGGAGCAGCATACGGAAACAATGCTGTCTATAGGGGTTCAGGCGATTGTCCGAGAGAAAGTCTTTCATAATACCGAATAACGTTGTTTTATTCTCGGCGTTCATATGAATCAAATCATCAACGTTATTGATCAGCTGTAATAGTACGTCTAAACCCTCTTCGGAAGGCATGATTAGCTTGGGTGATTTACCCTCGATGGACCTTAACAGCTCCAGTGTGAGATCCTTGCAGGCATGAATTTCATGAGGAGCGATGAACAGTTCGTCTCTATGCTTGTCGAGATTCTCGCTATAGTAATCGTGATATACAGTAAAATAATGCTCCATAAGGATATTGGTTTTCGTATGAATCAAATCTTGCCCGTTGAATGAAAAGGCGTTGAGCGTCTCCTCATTAACCGGGTGAGCATACAGGTAGAAAAAGAAAAAGAAGTCCCTTAATTGCTGCCTCTGCTCCTCGTTCAACCCGGAGGCATCCGTCAACTGAGCCAACTGAAAAAAGCAGTAGTTCTTCATAAAATCATTCATGGAAAGGAACGGATGGGTCCTTACGATGGACGTCGTCGTGTTGATCGTAAATAACAGGTAATAGAGCACGAGTTCATCGTAGATGTCCAGATGGTTAAAAAAAGCCGAGAGCACAGGTTTCCAGTCCGGGCTCACAACATAATGGGGATCTCGGGGCTGTAATTCGTACGTCCATTCAACAAAGGCCTCATCTTTACGTTCGACAAAGAATAATTCAGCGCCATCTTCCTCAAGAAGTCCATATTCAAAGCCGTCAAACGGAACGGACGGCAATCCTCTATTGAATTTTAGATTCAGATATTCATGATATAGTAATTGAAGTTTCATCCTTCATATCCTCGGTTTCATTTATAATTTAGGTCCATATACATATTCAACATATAGAAGGGCATTCCTCTGCTCGTCGATATCATAAATGTATTGTGCTGACTTGTCCCATTCCGTTCCATTCCAAATCATAGTTTGGCATTTCCATTCACGCGTTCGGTCAGGTCGAACGGATGTCATTTCCCGTTCCCTGCACCGCCCGCCATGCCTCGCTAGGAAAACATTGATTCACTGTCCGGTTGTATGGACGGAGTTCAGGATTGGAGGGCTTCGGAAAGGGCGCGATGTATTTCTTTGAGCTTCATAACGATGCAAATTTCAATTGCCGGGTTTACGGAAAGGGTGTACACTGGGTGCCGAAGTGACCATTATAGAACAGGGTGTGTTTCATATTTTCAAACTGCGCCAATTCTATTTAAATCATCTAAAGCGAAAAATGTTCAACAAAATCGTTGTGCTGTATTCAACCGTCATGATCGTGCTGTTCGCGATTGCGGCAACTCTGGTTTATCAATACCAGACGCAGCGCATACTCCGTGAACAGACCGATGCGAATCTCAAATCCGCGCATGTTCTGAATATTTATTTGAGTCGGCAGTATGAGGGGATACAGAATATATTTCAGCAGATTTACGGAGATGCCACGCTGAGCGATGAGCTGATCTATTTTTTGAACCATGAATATGAGAGTTACCTGAAATACCGGCTGGATTTGTACACAAGGACAGGGGAGCAGCGTTTACGGTCTTTCAATACCTTGCTGAAAAATTATCTGGAGCAGGAATCAAGCGCCAGAAGTGTGTCAATCTACAGTTATCCGAACAATTTTTACATGCATATCAGCCGGACCAACCAGCAGTTGAACAATGAAGCGGGTTCCAAGAACAAGTGGGAGACCTGGTTCGCCCGCCGAGAGCAGCACAGCTGGGATACCATGCCTCAAAACGAGTCCTCGGGTTCGTCCGGAGGTTCCAGTCCAAGATCGTATTCCTATTCGAGAGAGCTGAAGGACCCGTGGACCCTGAATCGGGTGGGGATGATGAATGTGGAGTTCGACGCTCGGCAAATTTCATCCTGGCTGGAGAGCCGTGCTTCGGTAAAAGGCCGGATTTTGGTATTGAACGCACAGGGAACCGTGATTTACGATTCGGAGGATGAGTACTACGGCCAAACCTATCCCTACCACCTGGAGCAGGAAAAAGCCGGGGACTGGGTGGAGCTGGATGAACCCTCCAAAGTAAACATATTAAATGTCGGCAATGCGGGCCTGTCGGTGGTGGGAATTGTGTCGCAATCCCTGATCGAAGAGAGCACGGAGAGTTTAAGAACCGGACTGATCCTGGTCACCCTTGTGTTTATGGCGGCCAGTTTTGCGATTACGTTTACGATCGTTCGCAAGTTCTCCAAAAAAGTGCAGCGGATTATCCGCTCGATGAACCGGATCGGCGAAGGGGATCTGTCGACGCGCATTCAGATGTCCGGCGAAGATGAGCTTCAGCAGATTTCCCGCCGGTTTAACGACATGGGCGACCGTTTGGAGCAATATATCGATAAAATGTATACCTCGGAAATCAAGCAAAAAAACGCGGAGCTGGTTGCCCTGCAATCCCAGATCAACCCCCATTTTCTATACAATACGCTCGAATCCATTCGCATGAAGGCGTATTTCGTGGGGGCGAAGGAAGTGGGTCAAATGATATACAGCTTGTCGGTCATGTTCAAGAACATGGTTAAAAAAAGCACGGTGGTTACCGTTGAAGAGGAAATGGACATGTGTTCCGTTTATCTCGACTTGTTCCGCATTCGCTATGACGGACGGCTGGAGACGGAAATCGAGGTGGATCCGGAAATCCAAAATGTCAGCATTATCAAGCTGCTGGTCCAGCCGATCGTGGAGAACTATATCGTTCACGGATTTCGTCCGCTGGAAGATAACAATAAAATTTCAGTCCGAGCTCATGGGGCAGGGGACCGGGTCGTGATCATCGTATCGGACAATGGAACGGGCATACCGGAGGAAAAGCTGACCCAAATCCGCGGCACGCTGGACAAGGTCCTCCAGCCTCCCGACAAGGGTTACCGTTCGATCGGGCTGATGAACGTGCATGAACGAATCGTGCTGAACTACGGACATGATTACGGAGTGACCATAAACAGCACGGAAGGACAGGGAACCGAAGTTCGCATGGAAATACCGATGCTTCGCAAGGGGGAGACGACATGAGGAAGGTATTTTTTGTTGATGACGAGCCTTTGATTGCTCAGGGCTTGGCCACCATTGTGGATTGGCAGAATTACGACCTGCACGTAACAGGTTCGGCCAACGATGGCTTACAAGCGCTTGAGCGGTTGAGGGAAGAGCCGGTGGATTTGCTGATCACGGATATTATGATGCCAAGAATGAACGGGCTCGAGCTTATCAAGAAGGTTAAAGAAATGCATCCCCGCACCAAATTTATTGTGCTGAGCGGGTACGAAGAATTTGAATATGTGAAGGTGGGGATCACGCTCGGCATTCAGAATTACATTTTGAAGCCGATCAACATCGAGGAGCTGGAAGCCACCATTAAGCATATCCGCGGCGATTGGGAGCGCGAGGAGTTGAAACGGTTTCGCTCCGAGGAGGATTGGAAGATCCTTCGAAGCAATATTTTGCAGCGATGGGTCAACGGCGAAATTAAAAGCTCGGAATTAAAACAAAGAGCCGAACTTCTCGGCATTCCGCTGAATTATGTGTCTTACCAGGTTTATGTTTTGCGGCTCATATCCGACGAACGCCCGGTATCCCAGCTTTATCGCTTAACCAGCCTAGCCGATGAATATTGCCGGGCTTTTTCGGAAGAGCTTGGGGGAGATCATGAGGTAATTTGCTTCCCCGATGCGGATGACGACATCGTCGTGATGTCGGTCGCGATGAATGAACGGAGAGATGCAGCACGGGAGGGCATGAGAAATGCCATGGCTAAGCTGCGAGAGCTGACTGGCTTGCGAATGTGGTGCTCCGAAGGGAATGCGGGACTCAATGATTTCAAAGATATTCAGGAGAGCTACAGGAAAGCGAAGGGCCATTTCAACGTCTGCCTGATTGCTGGAGATGACATGACCCTTTACAGTCCGCCTGTGGAACCGGAGACCGTTCAGGCTTCTTCGTCCGCTCGTCCCGACACGTTCGCAAAGCTGCTGATTGAAGGAGACGTTCCCTCCTTGCAGGCTTATATCGAGTCCGTTCTCGGCGATGGCAGTGGGGAGCAGACCGTACCCCGGGGAACCTGCTTGAATGCGGCAGTCCAACTGATGATCGCGGCGAAGGATATGGAGAAAAACCCCGATTACAGCGAGATATTTACCCCAATGCACCGGATTAATACGCTCCAGGGTCTCCGAAATCATGTATGGCGTATCGTCGAGCGCAGTCTCGCGCGCCTGCAGGAAGCGGATCAGGGCTATAGCCTGCATGTCTCGTTTCTTGTGGAACAGGTGCAGCATCATTATCCGGAAGAGCTTTCTCTGAAGACGCTCAGTCAGCGGCTGCAGATGCATCCGAATTATTTGGGGCAGCTTTTTCAACAGGAGGTCGGCGCAAGCTTCTCGGATTATTTGAATCAGTACCGCATCGAGAAAGCAACGCAGCTCCTCTTACATACGGATCAGAAGACGGCGGATATTGCGTTCAGCGTAGGTTATACGGACAGCTCGTACTTTTACAGGCAGTTCAAAAAATATACGGGCGTATCTCCAACCGAAATGAGGTCCATGTATCGGATCTAAATGAGCAGTAAACCATTAGCGACAGGCTCAGGGTGGATAACCTTTTGGCCTGTTCTTTGCTGTTTTTGGAGGATTCTTTAATTTATCCATCCCGTTCTAGTATTTTTCAACTTGAGCGCGATAGCGCTTACTTGGCACAATGATAGTAGTTAAAGGGCGAGTGATAGAATAGCCGCATCGACAAAGATCATGGGGGATCTTCTACAACAGTCGCATCACTTGTATTTAACAGGGAAGAGGAGGAGTGCTCATGTCGGGGTTCATCAAAAAGGTAATACGCAACCGGTTTATGCTGCTGATGATACTGCCCGGAACCATCTGGTTTCTTATCTTTGCTTACTTGCCTATGTTCGGCACCGTTCTCGCTTTTAAGGACTTCCGTATAAGTCCGGACGGCTTTTTCGCCAGCGTGTTCAACAGCGAATGGGTAGGGTTCAAAAACTTCGAGTATCTGTTTACAACCAATGATGCCTATATCATTACGAGGAATACAATCCTATACAACCTGGCTTTTATCATCCTGGGTCTGGTCTTTGCAGTGGGCTTTGCGATCATGCTAAGCGAGCTTGTCAACAAGCGGACGGCCAAGGTATATCAAACCGGCATGTTTTTGCCGCATTTTTTGTCGTGGGTTATTATCAGTTACTTTGCGTTCACCTTCCTGAGTGTGGACAAAGGGACGCTGAATCAAATCATTACCTATTTCGGAGGAGATCCGATCAGTTGGTATTCGGAAGCGAAGTATTGGCCCTTCATTCTCGTTTTTGTCGGCATCTGGAAAGGCGTGGGCTACAACAGCGTGATTTACCTGGCCGCTATTACAGGGATCGACAAGTCTTATTATGAAGCGGCTGTCATCGACGGAGCCACCAAGTGGAAGCAGGTGCGATACATAACGATTCCGCTGTTGAAACCGCTGATGATCATACTGACCATATTGGCAATCGGGGGCATCTTCCGTTCCGATTTCGGATTGTTCTATCAGCTTCCGAAGGATTCGGGCGCCTTGTATCCGGTCACGAATGTTATCGATACCTTCGTTTACCGTGGACTCATCAATATGGGAGATATCGGAATGAGTACGGCGGCGGGCTTGTACCAATCGCTTGTAGGATTGATTCTGATTCTGGTCGCTAACTATATCGTTCGTAAAATTGAAAAAGATCATGCGATCTTCTAATCCGAGGGAGGTGTACCTATAATGCCGCAGCTATCCACGCAAACCGCGAATCCGCCGGCAAAGCGTTCAAAGAAGAGAGACTACAACGCCATCTCCCCATTGTGGAATACGATTTTCAATATCGTGATCGGCATTTTCTCGTTTTCCTGTATCTTTCCGTTTCTATTTGTTATTATTATTTCCCTGACGGACGAACAGACGCTGGTCTTGGAAGGTTTTAGGCTGCTGCCGAGTCAGTTCAGTACGGCAGCGTATGAATATATTTTCGAAACGGGAGGCGAATTGCTATCCTCATTCAGCTTAACGCTCCTGGTCACGGTACTGGGGACGCTGGTAAGTCTGGCTTTGGTTACGACTTATGCCTATGCATTGTCCCGTCGAAACTTTGAATTTAGAGGCTTTTTCAGCTTCCTTGCATTCTTTACCATGCTGTTCTCAGGTGGTATGGTACCTGGTTATATCGTGATGACCCAGTTTCTGCATCTGCAAAACACAATCTGGGCGTTGATATTTCCTTTATCCTTGAGTGCGTTCTCCATCATTGTCATGAGGACCTTTTTCCAAACGACGATTCCGGATGAAATTATTGAGTCCGCCAAAATCGATGGCGCCGGCGAATTTCTGACCTTTATCCGAATCGTGATGCCGGTCTCGCTGCCGGGGATTGCCACAATTGGTTTGTTCAGCTCTTTAGGGTACTGGAACGACTGGTTTAATGCCTTGCTGTATTATAACAATCCGCAGGCAACGCCTCCGCTGCAGTTCATGCTCATGAAGATCGAGAAGAACATGGACTTTCTGACGCAGAATGCGCAAAATATCGGTTCATTCGATGCAGCAGCTGGCCTGCCGACAGAGACGGTGAGGATGGCGATGGTCGTATTGGCGACACTGCCGATTGTTATGGCGTATCCGTTCTTCCAACGATATTTTGTCCAGGGCCTGACCGTAGGCTCGGTTAAAGGATAATTTCAAGCATAATTTCATAAGGTTGTACCCGCATCGCACACTGCCGGAGAAATCCGGCTTTGATGTCTCATGTGTGTAAGCGGTGTCAATATAGCGTTAACCATTAAGTGATACAGGGGGAAAAACACATGTTTAAGAAAAAGGTTTCTATACTGTCCCTTGCTCTTGTGCTTCTGCTGACGGTCGTATTGTCGGCTTGTGGCAGCAAGGAAGGCACTAAGTCGAGCGAACCCTCGAAGGAAGGGGCAGCCGTTCAAAGCGACGGTACAGTCGATGTATCCAAGCTGGATCCGGTCAAACTGAAAATGTACATGATCGGGCCGAACCAGAAGGATCTTCCCGTGGTTCAAGAGGAGATCAATAAATATCTGACGGAAAAAATCAATGCAACGATCGAGATTAGTATGATCGACTGGGGCGATTACAGCCAGCGGATGCAGGTTATTACAAGCTCCGGCGAGAATTACGATATCGCCTTCACTAGCTCATGGGCGTTCGATTATCTCCCAAATGCAGCCAAGGGCGCGTTTAAGCCGCTGAATGACCTGCTTGATCAATATGGAAAAGGCATTAAGGAAACGCTGGATCCTCGTTTCTTGGAAGGAACGAAGGTCAACGGCGTGAACTATGGCATCCCGGCCAACAAGGAATTGGCACAACAGTTTGTATGGCGCTTCAATAAGAAGTATCTGGATAAGTACAACCTGGACATTTCCAATGTAACGACGCTTGAGGATCTCGAGCCGCTTCTGAAAACGATTAAAGAGAGCGAGCCTGCAGATATTACACCGCTTGCTGTACCGAAAGGCTTTAAGCCGTACTTGCCGGTTGATTTCCCGCTTGGTGATGAAATTCCGATCGGTATGTACCTTGACACCAAAGACTTTAAATTTGTGAACCTGTTGGATTCACCTGAACTGAAATCGGCTCTGACCACGATGCGCAAATACTATAAAGCGGGTTATGTGCGCGAGGACGTAGCGACGCTGGATGGCATTGATAACATCAAAACCGGCAAATGGCTCGTGGACCGCGAGATTACCCAGCCATACGCAGAGCTCGGCTGGTCCAGAAACGCGAAATATGACATTGTGACGAGACCGATGCATGATCCTGTCATTTACACCAGCTCCGCAGCAGGCTCAATGATGGCGATTTCTTCTTACTCCAAAAATCCGGAGCGGGCGATGATGTTCTTGAACCTGCTTAACACAGATGTGAAACTCCGGAATATGATTCAATACGGTTTGGAAGGAACGCACTACAAGAAGCTTGAAGAGCCGTACATCGAGGATATGCCTGCTATGCAAGAGAGTTATGCTATGCCTGGATTTGCGCTCGGCAATATGTTCCTGACGTACCTTCATGAAGGTGAGCCTAAGGACAAGTGGGAAGCATTCGAGAAATTTAACAGCTCCGCTGTAGTAGCTCCTACGTTTGGCTTTAACTTTGATACGGCTCCGGTAAAAACGGAAGTTGCGGCTATCACGAACGTAGCGAAGGAATTTATTCCTGCACTGTATACCGGCTCCATCGATCCTGAAGAATACTTGCCAAAAGCAAAACAAAAGTTCCAGGATGCCGGAATTGACAAAGTTATCGCTGAAGCTCAAAAGCAGTTTGATGAGTGGAAAGCTCAAAACAAGTAATCCATAAAAAGGGTATGAGGGGTAGAAACGGCTGATCTTCATGGCCGTTTCTCTCTGTCATATCTAGAAATCATAAACATAGGAGGTTGTTCCATTGAAACGAATCAAACCGGATTATTTAACGAAAGCCCAGTGGAAACGCAGAATGACGGTATGGATGAGCACGGCAGTGCTGGCCGCGTCCCTGACGGGTTTTGCTGGAGAAGCAGAAGCAGCACAGCCTCACTCGTCATACTGGTATCCGAACACGCTGCTGGAATGGTCGCCGTCTAAGGATAAGGATGCGCTTTTTAACCGGGGAACGGTGAAGCTGGAAGATCAGCGTATCCAGGGCAATAAGGTAAACCGCAATGCCAAGGAGGAAGTGAAGGTTTTATCGATTGCTTCCATGTATCCAAGCACAAGCGGAGCGCCCTCCCAAGGCTCGGAGAAGTTCCATACCTATACGTTCAGTAACTGGCAGTATATCGACAAGCTGGTGATGTGGGGCGGCTCGGCAGGGGAAGGATTGATCGTTCCGCCAAGCGCCGATGTGATCGATGCGGCTCACAAGAATGGTGTACCTGTTTTTGGAACCGTTTTCTTACCGCAAACAGAGCATGGAGGCAAGATCCAATGGCTGCATGATCTGTTAAAGCAGCGGGAGGACGGATCCTTCCCCGTGGCAGACAAACTGATTGAGGTTGCAACGTATTACGGATTTGACGGCTGGTTTATCAATCAGGAAACTCAGGGAGGAACGCCAGAGGATGCCGCCAAAATGGCTGAATTTTTAACGTATCTTCAGCAGAAAAAAGCGCCGGGCATGGAAGTGATCTGGTACGATTCCATGATCAAGGAGGGACCGGTGAAGTGGCAGGGGGCCTTGACGGATAAGAACGAGATGTTCTTCCAGGCGGGAAATCAGCGGGTTTCCGACAATATGTTTATCGATTTCCGCTGGCAGCACAAGGATGAGAAGAACGGCAAATACGATTACATCACGCCGTTCTTAAATTCTCCGGCTAAAGCGGCGGAGCTTGGTCGAAGCCCGTATGATCTATATGCTGGCATCGATGTGGAGGCGAACGGCTACGAGGGCAAATTCAATTGGCCGGTTGTGTTCCCGGAAGGCAAGAAAGCTACAACCTCCCTTGGCATTTACCGTCCGGATTGGGCGTTTAACAGCTCCGAAACCCATGAGGAGTATATGAAAAAGGAGCAGGTTTTCTGGGTGGGACCTGGAATGAATCCGGCCCATACCTCGCAGCCTGAAGGGACCGATCCGCTTGGCTGGAGAGGGATTGCGAATGATGTGGTTGCCCAGACCGTGCTCACTGACTCCGAATTTGTCACCCATTTCAATACCGGCAACGGCCATATGTTTGCAGTGGACGGCAAAGTGATGCGGAGTAGCGACTGGAGCAACCGGAGCCTGCAGGATATTTTGCCGACCTGGCGCTGGATCACGGAACTAAGCGGCAAGGGTGAAGCCCTCAAGCCTGGATTTGATTTTAGCAAATCCTACTACGGAGGCAGCTCGCTTCAGGTGGCGGGTGACGTAAGCAAAGGCTCATCTACTCATATCAAGCTGTATAAGGCGAATATCCCGGTTGAAGCGACGACGGAAGTATCGCTTGTCTATGCGGACAATGCGAAGGACGCCAAGGTAAAGATCGGTTTGGCATTCTCCGATGCGCCGGATAAGTATGAATTTTTCGAGCCTGGCAAGTGGACCGCCACGGGCGCGGATCAGGATTGGAAGCAGGGAAGCGTCAAGCTGAACAAGTATAAAGACCGCACGATCGTGGGAATCTCGCTTCAATTCGAATCTGCCGCGGACATAGCGGGTTATCGGGCCAATATCGGCAAACTGGCCGTTACGCGGGTGAACGATCAGGCGAAGAAGCCGCATCAGGTGACCGGTCTGCAGGTCATCGAGAACGATTTCCGTGACGGAATATATGGTGATGCGCGGTTGTCTTGGAAGGCACCGAAACAGGCTGAGGACGTGATGTACTACCAGGTGTACCGGGTTCATCCGGACGGCAAGTACGAGTTGATGGGCATGACGGGGAATACTGTGTATTACGTGCCGGAAATGAAGCGGAAGCTGAAAGAGCAGTCAACCAAAATGGTCGTGATTCCGGTAAACCGTCATTACGAACAAGGAAAAGCATCGTCGGTAAGCTTTGACTGGCCGGAATATCCGAAGCCGGTTGCAGCCTTCGAGGCGGATAAAACACTGATCGCACCGGGAGAAACGGTACAATTCACGGATCTTTCCTCGGAAGTGACGGAGTCCTGGAGCTGGAGCTTCCCGGGTGGACAGCCAGCGTCCAGCACGGAGCAGAATCCTAAAGTGACGTATCCGGAGGAAGGAACGTACGAAGTGACGCTGACCGCTAAAAATAGCGTTGGCGAGGACTTGGTCCGGAAGAAGCTCATCACAGTTACACGGGAAGCAGAGAATGGCGTTGGCAACCTTGCCCTTGGCAAGAAAACGTCAGCATCCAGCTTCGTGAATGAGAAGGAAGCACCTCAATTTGCGGTGGACGGTAATACGGCTACCAAATGGTGTGCTGTCGGAGACGGGCCTCATTCGATGACGGTGGACTTGGGAGCCGAGTTTAAGATCAGCGAATTCGTGATCAAGCATGCGGAAGCCGGAGGCGAGCCGGCCGCGTTCAATACGCGGGCATTCTCCATTCAGGTAAGCTCGGACGGCAAGGAATGGAAGGATGCGGTATCGGTCAAAGACAATACGAAAGCGGTCAGCCGCCATGCCATCGAACTGACCTCCGCACAGTACGTGCGTCTTCAAGTAGAGAAGTCAACACAAGGCGGGGATACGGCAGCGCGGATTTATGATTTTGAGGTACTGGGCTTGAAATAATTCGGATTACGAGAAAGAGCGTTTCCCTTGAGTGGGGGAACGCTCTTTTTTGGTTGTCTATACAGTTTGGCTCCTTTCATAGAATCGCCGTTAAGGCTCTAGGCCAGCGTGTATAGATTTTGTATAGATAGGGTTGTTAACCTGATGTAGGACACGATTTGGATGTTGCGCAATTGACGCGGGCCGTAAGAGCACTGATTGCAAGGCTGCTGAGATTGACCATCTTGGTCGATATATAATGAAGCAACGCAAACAACCATTGATGGCATTGAAGTCGTCAATGGTTGTTCTTTCATATCTATTTGGAACCGTAAATGATGGAGCAGTGCCTATATTAGAATGGATTAGGAGAGGAATACTTCTTGGCAAACGACTCACCAAAATACCAAATGAAAAAGAGTCATATGATCTTGTTAATAGGGATATTGTTAGTCATTCTATCGAGCCTGCGCATGTTGTGGATGGAATTGTTGCCTCATCAAGAGCAGGTGTCCATTACGAATGGGCAATTGGATTTGCGTGATTGGAATGCTGAAAATGGCGGCATTCTCTTGCTTGATGGTCAGTGGGAGTTTTATCCCTCGCACTGGTTGCTGGATGATAGCGGGCAGGATGTATCAGGGGAGCTGGAGCCCAGACTGATTTCGGTTCCGGGAGGATGGAATGAGGCTCTGCATGGTGAAGAGTCAACTTCCTATGGATTTGGGACCTATCGACTGCGTATTCTTGTAAATCCGGAGAACGACATGAATTATAGTATTCGTGTATCCAACGTGCGTACTTCATCCGAAGTATACGTAAATGGCCGGTTGCTTGCCAAATCCGGTCGGGTAGCGGAAACGAAGGATGAATATACGGCGAAGAACCTGCCTTATTCTGCAAGCTTTACGGCAGACGACAACGGCGTCATCGAAATGGTGATTCAGGCGGCAAATTATGTGGATAGTCGGAGCGGCGGCATTGCCAGGTCCATTAAATTCGGTTCGGAAGCAGCCATTGGGAAAGAAATGAAACTCTCCGTTTCCATGCAGACGCTGGGAGCTATCCTATTTTTGATGCATTCGGTTTATGCGCTTATTTTATTTTTACTGGGAAATAGGGAAAAGAGGCTGCTTTATTTTTCTTTGCTGACCTTGTGCGTAACCCTTTCGAGTGTATTGAGTACGGATGAGAAGTTGTTCCATCAATTATTCTACATCGGCAGCGATTGGGATTTTCGGCTGTCCAATGCGGCGTTCATGATTGGATGCTATGCGTTGCTGGAATGTACCACTCATCGCGAACTCCCTTATTGGAGCAGGGTTTATCCTGTTTATAATGTGATGATTATTGGGACTGCCGGCTTGACCTTGTTCTTGGCTCCACCTCAGGTGATCATGCTCTTCCCAGTTTATTTTCTATTGGGCTTTACCACAGCAATCATCACGATCATTGCCATCGTAAAAAAGGTAATCAGGGGTATCAAAGACCATCTGTTACTACTTTTCTCCATGCTTGCGCTGGTCCATCATTTCCTTTGGGCGCTAATCTTGCGGGAAAGCGCTTTGAGCGTTGCCCATTATCCGTTTGATCTGATTTTTTCGATGGGATGCTTGGCCGCCGTATGGTTTAAGGGGTATTTCAACATGCATGCTAACACCAAGGAGATTGCCGCAACCTTGCAAAGAGTGAATGACCATAAAGATCAATTTTTGGCGAATACGTCTCATGAATTTAAAAATCCGCTTCATAGCATCCTTAACATGTCACAGTCCGTTTTGAACAGGGAAGGACATTTGTTACAGGATCGAAGTGTCAAGGAGCTCGAAACGGTACTATCCGTAGGACGTCGGCTAACACTTATATTAAATGATTTGATTGATGTGATGAGTCTGCGGGAAGGCAACCCACGTTTGCAGAAAAAAGTCATATCGATTCAGCCGATCATAACGGGAGTCATTGATATGCTGCAATTTAATGCAGAGGTGAAGTCTGTCAACATTGTAAATCAAATTCCTGAGGATTTTCCACCGGTCATTGCGGATGAGAACCGGGTGATTCAAATCGTTTTCAATTTGCTTCATAATGCCGTGAAGTATACGAATGAAGGTATCATTTCAATTCAGGCTCTGGCAGAGGACGGAAGAGCGTATGTTGTTATTGCTGATACCGGGATCGGCATGGATGAGGACATGCTGAAACGCTTATTCCTTCCGTACGAGCAAGCCAGGGCGAGTGAGACCATGATTGAAGGCGGCTTTGGGTTAGGCTTAAGTATAAGCAAGCAGCTCATTGAACTTCATCAAGGTACGTTAGAGGTGTCCTCTGTTTTAGGAGAAGGCTCGAAATTTACATTTTCGTTAAAGCTAGCGGGTTTGAATGCAGAGGAGGAAGAAGATGTTGCCGACTCATTCGAACCCATAACATTACAGGCAGTGTCGACTCAGGAAACAGCCTCAATTGTTCTGGAAAAAGAGGACATTCCGTCAGCGGAAAAACAAACAACCTTTATTGCAATGAATCGTGATCGTCCGCTCTTATTAATTGTGGATGATGATCCTGTTAATCTGCAAGTGCTCGAAGCCATACTCCAGCCTGACGATTATGATGTAACGATGGCAACGAGCGGTAAGGAAGCATTGGCTATGCTGGACACGAAGGAATGGGATCTGGTCATCACCGATATTATGATGCCGCAGATGTCGGGATATGAGCTGACACGAAGAATTCGAGAGCGGTATACACTTACCGAGCTCCCAGTGCTGCTCCTTACCGCAAGAAGCCAGCCGAAGGATATCCAAAGCGGTTTTGTCGCAGGAGCAAACGATTATGTGACAAAGCCGGTGGAAGCATTAGAAATCAGATCGCGGATTGAAGCGCTGACGACGATTAAACAAACGGTACGAGAACAATTGCGATTGGAGGCGGCATGGCTGCAAGCGCAAATCCAACCTCATTTCTTATTCAATGCATTAAGCGCCGTAACCGCTCTAAGTGACATTAATTTGGACAAGATGCGTCATTTGCTTGATGAGTTCAGCAATTTTTTGAGGTATAAATTTAGATTCCAAGATACGGATGGACTTGTTTCGATCAAAGAGGAGTTAAGTCTAGTGCGCTCATATCTATACATCGAAAAGGTCCGGTTTGATGAGCGGCTACAGGTCGTTTGGGAGGTGGATGACTGCGAAGAGTTAAAAGTTCCTTTCCTCTCGATCCAGCCTTTGGTTGAAAATGCCATAAGACATGGCATTATGAAGCGCACTCGCGGAGGGGAAATACATATTCGAATTTCTGTCCATGACACGCTTACAGAGATAACGGTTCAAGACAATGGGATCGGAATGGACGAAGTTCAATTGCAACGGATATTGGAAAGGAAAGCAGACCGTAGCTCAGGAGTCGGCCTGATCAATACGCATCAGCGCTTAAAGCGGCACTTCGGAACAGGGCTCCAAATAAAAAGCACATTAGGTAAGGGGACCAAGGTAACTTTTTACGTGCTCAGCGAAACGAAGTAAATGCATTTTTATATGCTAAAAAAAGCCGCAGCATTGAAGGTATTGAAGCTGCGGCTTTTTTTTCGTTACCGGGGTTTCTGCACCGGTGAACTTTATCTCAAATAGTGCCTACACGATATTCTCGGATCGCGCCATTTGTATGGCTTCTTCCCGGTTGTTGACACCTAGCTTGGAGTAGAGAATCGAGCAGTAGTTGCGGATCGTACCCTCCGATAAAAATAGCTTGGCGGCGATCGACTTGTAGCGCAGTCCGCTCGATAGATTCTCCAGAATCTCCATCTCGCGTTTCGTAAGCCCGTACGGGTAGTTTTCCTGACTTGAGCCGATTCGTTCCAGCTGCTCACGTTGACGCTTCATCTCTTCGAATACTTGTGCGGCGACCGATTGGTCGATCCAGGTTCCTCCGTTATAAATAAGTTTCAAGGCCTCCTTCATTTCCCGCGGATGAATCGACTTCAGGATGTAGCCTTCCGCCCCGTGCTCCAATGCAGTTGCTGCCTGCAAGGAATCCTCAAACGTTGTCATGAGCACAACCTTCATATTAGGCCATCGCTGTTTCATCTCAAGTAAAGCTTCAAGTCCGCCCATTCCCTGCATTCGAATATCCATTAACACGATATCCGGTTGGGTTCGCTCACAATGCTCCAATGCTTCCCGTCCGTCCCCAGCCTTACCCACGACGATAAACTCGGCATGCTGTTCCAAATTATGCTTTAAGCTGTCCGTGATGATCGCCTGGTCATCAACGATCAGCAGGCGGATCGTGTCATGTACAGGCTCTGTCTGCAGCGGAATGTTACATATGACGATAGTTCCTTGCCCAGACCCGGAATGGACGGACAGCGTGCCGTTAAATAATTCAAGGCGTTCCTTCATCCCATGGAGCCCAAATCCGAATTGGATGTTATCCATTCCAATGCCGTTATCTTCGATCTGTAATCGAAGCTGCTGACTATCGAAATGCAGCTGAACGGTTATCACGCTCGCCTGGCCGTGCCGAACGGCGTTGGTTAGAGACTCTTGAAGGCAGCGATATAGACTAAAGTTTATTTTTTGTATAACGAGAGTCTCACTTCCGATCACACGGAAATGGACGGTTATGCCTGTCGATTTCATAAACGAATCGCTTAACTGCCACAGCGATTCACTTAACGAATGGCTTAACGTGGTATGAGAGAGCTTGTGTAGATGCTTTCGGATATCCTCCAGACTGTGCTGTGCGATACCGACAAGCGAATCAATTCTCTCGATTTGCGAATCCGGTACGGATGATCGGAGTGATTCAACGCCGACGATGAGCGACGTAAGCGAATGGCCGATTGTGTCATGCAGCTCATGTGACAGCCGGCTGCGCTCCTCCATCAGCGTAAGCTCCTCGATCCGCTTAATATGCTGCTCCAGCAGCAGCTTCTGTTCTTGAATAATTCGGGATTGCTTATGGGACTGAATTAATATATTAAACGCGAAGCCGATGGCAAATCCAAGGCTGCAGTTAACGATAAACTCGTACGGGAGGCGATCAGCAATCCAACCGTTCAAGATCGGGAATATGATTCCACAGAGGATTCCTGTCCACACAGAGCTTTTTCGACTGCTCGTCAAGCTGATAATCATCACGAATAGAACGAAAGACCATAACAATTCCGGCGCTGCGTAGGCTAAATAGAGATGGAACAAGCCCGCTGTTGCGACTTCGACTGCAAGATACCGTTCTTCTTTTTTGTAGCGTACCGTTAGCGGAATGAGGTAAACGGCTAAAGCAAGCGAAAGTACAGCCCCAACCGGCGCATCGATCAATGACGGATTGACAAAAGCAGTGCTTACGATAATAACCAGCCACAGCGTTCGTAGGGCCACAAGTAACCCATCATACCAGAACCATTTTTTCATTATGGAGAACACGGATTATGCACACCTGCTTGTATATATTTGCAAACCAATTTCCAAATAATTCAGACCTATCATGCACCATAACATCTCGATCAGTCAAGCAATGGAGGAGGTTGATAGAACTTGGCTGCAGCCAGCACGTCACATGAACCGTTGACACTTTGTCATACGGGATATGTGACAGGTCCAAGTATGGTGTCATCCAAAGCTTGGCGGTTTTATCACTGTCCGATTTAACAACTTCGGAGGTAGGGTGAAGGAGTAAAGCAACACAACATTCCAAAATCATAGGAGCGATGCATTATGAAATCATTCACCACGCAAAAAGGAGCTGCGCTAACTTTAACTGCCATGTTGGCGGGTACACTGGTATTCCCGGCTTATGGAACTGTACATGCGGCAGTTAAGACACCAACCCAACAAGCAATCGATAAAGCTGCCAATGCCGACCATATTCCGGGCGTTATTGTTACCGTAAAGAAAGGAACGGCGAGCTGGTCTTATGCCTCCGGTGAAGCGAATATCGAAAGGAACCATAAGGTGGACGCCGACTCTGCTTTCCGGATTGGAAGTACAACGAAGACGTTTGTTGCTACGGTTGCCTTGCAGCTTGCTGGCGAAAAGAAGCTAAGCCTTGATGATACGGTGGAGAAATGGCTTCCGGGACTTCTACACGGCAATGGGTATGACGGAAGTAAGATTAAGATTCGCCAATTGTTGAATCATACAAGCGGACTTCCAGACTATTTGACTCCCGAGCTCAGGACTCAATTACTCGCAAATCCAGGCGAGAATTATACAGCCGAACAGTTGATTGCCCGCGCCTTGGAGCTAAAGCCCGTAACAGGCTGGTCATATTCAAACACGAATACGGTTATTATGGGGCTCATTATCCAGAAGGTCACCGGGGAAACGTATACGGAGCAGATTAAGAAAAGAATTATTGAACCGCTTCAACTTAAAGAAACGTTCCTCCCCGGCAGTTCAGCGGATATTCCGAAAAAAAATGCTCGCGGCTACCTGGACACGGGAGATAAATTAGTAGATATTACGCTACTTAACCCATCGTTTACTAATGCCGCCGGGGAGATGATCTCGACAGGGGAAGATATGACGACGTTTTTCCATGCCTTACTTGGCGGCAAGCTGTTGACACCGGAGATGAAGAAGGAGATGCTGACCAGCACAGCCGATTCTCCATTTGGGCCGTATGGACTTGGCATACATCAAACAAAGCTGCCTAACGGCACTGGCGTATGGGGACATGGCGGAGGTATTCCTGGATTTACCAACTTTGCTGGCGGAACGGAAGACGGTGAACATGTGATCTCGATTAATATTAATGTACTGGGAGACGTGGAGAAACATATCAACAATATTTTAGCGTCGGAATTCGCAGTAGAAGCCAAAAAAGAACTCACGGAAAAGGAAAAGAAAAGTAAACATAGGGAAGATGTCAAACGCGTCATGGACGAAGTGGTAACAAGTAAACGCGTCCCAAGTGTCGTGGCTGGTGGGCTGCAGGATGGGCAACGCTGGTCCTACGCTACAGGTACAGCCAGTTACGAAGTACCAAGCCGGGTAGAACCGGATTTTTCCTTCCGTATTGGAAGCATCACGAAGACGTTCACCGCTGCCGTTGTATTGCAGTTGGCTGAGGAGAAACAATTAAATTTGGATGATTCGGTAGAACAATGGCTACCGGGGGTCGTAAAGGGTAACGGGTATGACGGCAACCAAATTACGATTCGTCAGTTGTTGAACCATACAAGCGGAATTGCGAGCTATACAGATGATGATATGCGAGACATGACTTTGCCTCAAAATCCATTCCGTTATTATTCCGTTAACGAACTCCTCCACTTGGCACTTGCAAAGCCGCCTGTATATGCGCCAGGGAAAGGCTGGAACTATTCCAACACTAATACATTGCTAGCCGGTCAAATTATTCAGAAGGTCACCGGGGATACCTATGCGGAGCAGATCAGGAAACGGTTCATCGAACCGCTCGGGCTGACGGAGACATTCGTCATGGAAAACAGCTCCTATATTCCAGGTAAGCATGCCAGAGGATATAATATGGACAGATCGGGTCATATGTATGATTTGACTGAAATGAATCAATCATGGGCAAATGCTGCCGGTGACATGGTTTCAACAGTCAAGGATCTGACCACTTTCTTCAGTGCGCTGTTGGGCGGCGAGCTTCTGAATCAAGAGATGATGGACCAGATGTTCACGGCAGTAGATTCACCTATCGGTAAATTCGGCCTAGGGATTTATGAAGGAAAAACATCGGACGGGCAATCCTATTGGGGGCATGCTGGCGGAACTTTCGGATTTGAGACGAGAGCCTTCGGACCTGTAGGAGGAAAGCATATTTTAGTAACAGCCATCAACTCGGTAGCCCCGGAAGTCGCGGAGGCTCACGATAAAATATTCAATAAGGAGTTTGGACGTTAAGTTAAAAGCCGACATCGCGCCCTTTATTCGAGGGCCGATGCCGGCTTTCTTGTCGTGTTGCCGTCTATTCATGGAATTGGGAACGCATGAAAGGCGCCACTTATGCTCAACATGTTACACTTGTTTCCCCTTAGGCTTGCTGTTCAGCAGCTGGTATACAGCAACGGCCAGCGCTGAGCCGGCAAGCGGAGCGATAAGAAACACCCACACTTGGGATAACGCCTGCCCGCCAAGCAGAAGTGCCGGTCCCAGACTTCTTGCAGGGTTAACGGATGTTCCCGTTAAGGCTATGCCTAAAATATGTACGAAAGCGAGTGTCAGTCCGATCACAAGGCCGGTTACATTTCCGTTGCTCTCCGTAGAGGTTACGCCCAGAATCGTGTAAATAAATACGAAGGTTAAAATGATTTCGACAACGAATGCCATAGCGGTTGAAATCCCGATCCCGTACCCAGGGCCGAAGCCATTCTGACCGAGCCCCGTCGTGGGCATGCCCGCGGAGGCAATGATGGCGTAAAGAATAGCGGCGCCCGCAATCGCACCGGCGATTTGCGAAACAACGTACCCGATGAAGTCGGCACCCGTTAGCTTACGTCTAATTAGCATGGCAAGTGAAACCGCCGGATTGATATGACATCCTGAAATCGGACCGATGACGTAGGCCATCGCCACGATAGACAGCCCGAATGCCAATGCGATTCCCAAATTGCCGAGCTCTCCTCCCGCCGTAGCGGCACTGCCGCAGCCGAACAGAACCAGCACCAAGGTTCCAATGAATTCGGCAGCGTATTTTTTGAATGACGCGTTCATAATCTACCTCCTAAATAATTTAAAATCGATTCTCATTATAAATGAGGTAAATAGACAAAAACTGAACATAGTGTAGGAGGATGTTGGATTATCCAACAAAAAATGACCCGCAAGCGATCACTTTTTCCAAAAGTGCCTCATGCGGGTCATTGACTCATACTTATTGATTTAATCGATTAAATGGGTAACTTGCAACAGACGCTGCATCAAGGCTACCGTCTCAGCCCGCGTCATCGTGGATTTCGGAGTTACCCCCTTATCTCCACTTCCTTGGACAATATCTGCTGACAGCAAGGTTGCTACGGAAGGTCGGGCCCATCTTGCTACTTGGGACGCATCTTCATAGCCTGCGAGCAGTCTGCTAATTTCTGTTTCGCTAATTGCATGGCCTGGCTTGATCAATTGATAACCTCGAGCGATCATCGCCATTCCTTCTTCTCTTGTAATCGTCTGGTTCCCACGGAACGCGCCGTCGTTATAACCGAGTACGATGCCGAATTCACTGGCAATCGAGATCGCATTGCGGTACCAGGCGGTTGCCGTGACGTCGTCAAATGTTGTTTTTGGCTCTTCCTGACGCATCAGTCCAAGACCCAATACAACAATCTCCGCAAATTCAGCCCGGGTTACATTTCGATTCGGAGCGAACGTATTGCCACCATTCCCTTGGAGGTCAAGGCGAGCAGAGATGTTGTTCACTTCCGTTTGCGCCCAGTGAGTTCTCACATCATCGAAATCCTGCGGATTCCAGATAACCGAGTACGAACCACTGCTGCGCAAATCATGAATCTGCGCGTAGTAACGATCCCCGATCTTAGTAACTACGGTTGGCAGATGAAATACCGAGCCATCCGGATTGACTACAACGCCTGTCGTAATACGATTCGGGTCGATACCTTCTGGCAGAGCGATATATTTTGGAGCGTATCCGTTCAATTGCCCGGGTTTTACGGTTTTACCATTTTGGCTAAATGTCATTTCCAAGTCGACCGGATCAACCAGCAGCTGGTAGCCCGCCGATGTTGCTTTGTTCTTGGCATTGTTTCTCAAAGTCTCCGAAGAGCGCTTAATGTCGATATGAACTGCGATATCGTTGAGTGCCGCATTGCCCAGCTGCCTGGACACTGAATTCAAGTCCAATTGTTTGCTAGGCACCGGGTAGATAGCTAACGGATTCCCGATGTCAAGGCTTGCTCCCTTATCAGCTAACAAACGAATGTCCGCAGCCGTTAAACCATCAACCTGCATATTTCCATCATTCGGAGATTGAATGGACAGCTTCTGACCTGTTCCATTCGATAATATGTTTCCAAGCTTATCTCTGTTTACCTGTACAGAAGTTTGCTTGTTACCTTCAGAAGTGGTTGTCTTCCCTGTGGCGAACCCACCGTCGTTACCGTTCACGGACGTATTCACGCCAGGGTCGGTTGGGGGTGGTGTAGTCGCAGGCGGCGTAGAAGGAGGTGTAGAAGGCGATGTGCTACCTCCGCTGTTGCCTCCATTATTATTATTGTTGTTGTTATTGTCATTGGACCCTCTGGTGATGGTCAGCGTATATTCCGTCACATTTCCCTGGGAATCCGTTACCTTTACAACAATCGTATTGGTGCCGAATGCTAACGGCAATTCATCACTTGCAGAGCCGTTAGGAATTCCTTGCCATGCTCCGCCATTAAGCGAGATTTCGATTGTGGCGTTCGGATCATATGTCGCCAGCGTTACGGTTGTATTGTATACATCATGGGTCACGGAAGCCTGATAATTGGTTACTGCCCCGTTAAAAGCTGGAGAGATCGCAATCGGTGTTCCATCTCCACGCTTTAGTTCAAGGCCCGACAGCTGTGATTCGTCTGTTGCGTCTACCACAACGTTCTTGGTGTCCGTGGACACTTTGCCGTTTTTCTCTGCCGTTACATTGACTGTGTATTTACCGTCCGTTAAATCAGCGGACGGAGTGAAGCTCCAATTTCCATTACTGTCGACTTCCACTTCGCGGCGCTCAACTACATTGCCGCTCTCATCTGTCAATTCAACGGTGACCTTTGCATCCTTGTCAGCTACACCTTTAAATTCCGGTTTGGCCACGTTGACTTTCTCACCGCTTGGTTCAGTGATCTGTACATTCGGTTTTGTGGTATCTACCGTCACATTTTTCTTGTCCGTGCTTGTCTTGCCGTCCTTTTCAGCAGTCACTTCAACCACATAGTCGCCATCAGGCAGCTCTTGATCAGGTGCAAAACTCCATGTACCATCCGGATTCACTTTGACCTGAGGAGTACCGATAAGGTTGCCGGCTTTATCATAAACAGCTGCGGTGACGGTTGCACCCTTAACGACTTCACCCTTGAATTCAGGCTTGGCTACATATACGGTATCGCCGCTCGGCTCCGTGATTGTAACACGGGGTTTGAGCTGCTCTTGCGCCTCTTTCAGCGCTTTTAGGGCTGCGTCTACCTCGTCTTGGGTTTTACTTTGATCTTTAAGGACCGTATTGGCAGCTTCCAAAGCTTTTTCAAATTCAAGCCATTCTTTCTCAGCATAGTCCTCTTTGTTTAATTGTTCGGCTACCGCTTTTGCTTTTGTAAGCTCGGTAACATTCACAAAAGAAAGGGTCTTCTCGGCACTGATAACAACATTGTTGTCGTCTGGCATGCCGCCGTACTCTACAATGTATCCAGTTACTGAAGGATTGGTTGGAGAGTAATCGTTCCATTTACCCGCTTTATTTCCGGGTCCAAAAATATGGGCGACGAATTCTGTTCCACTATGGTCATTTGGCTCGCCAGCATCCCAGTTGGTATACAAAAGGTCTTTTCCGCTGCCTGTATAACCTTGATAGAATTTCGTGCCTTGTCCGCCGTTCTCCAAGCCTTCCGGCCCCGTTACCCAGCGCCAGTCACCATTTTTTTTAGGTGTGCTTGCATCCCGCTCGATATCTTTTGCACCAAGCCAACCGATACCTAATGTTTTTTCCTTTACAAAGGTATTTTCTTGATCGTTGGTTATAGTGACCAAATACCCTTCCCGTCCAAAATATTCGCTGCTCTCGGCATCAGCCTTTGCCACATCCCAAGTAATTGACGCTTTTTTATCAACATATTTATAAAAATGTCCGTTAGCTTCATAAGGAAGAGCATCACCGAGCGTAAACTGAATCGTTCTTGCTGTTGTCACGCTGGAGGTTGTCGAAAAGGTAACGCTAGACAATACCTTTTTATAGTCTTCAACCGAAGCTGCACCCTTTAATGTAAGGATACCATTGGTAGAATTGTAGTTACCTGTTATACCGCTTGATGGAGATACCTCCAATTTATCCCCAGCTACAAAATTTTCAATAACCACTGTAGCGGCATTCAAGTTTTTCGTGTAGACGGATTCTTGAACCGTAACTGCTGAATCTACAATAACGGGGGGAGTCGTTTTCCCGTTAATCAGATCATAACTGGTGTTACCGTTAGATGTGGTGATTAAAGCCTCCTGTGGTTCAGCAGCACTCACTACATTCGGAGCTAATCCTGCTGGTAAACCACCAATGACCAGGATACTGCTCAGGAATAACGCTGCCTGTTTTTTCTTGAAAAGCTTGATCAAATTTCCCATCCTCTCTGTTCTGATCTCTAACCTATTAAAGGAATTAATAGTCTTTACTCGGTTGTTATTGCTCCTCTATATGGTAGGGTTGAATTTGATGGAATTGTATCACGCAAATCTCTACAAGAACTCTACATCGGCTGTTGCATTTTGCATGAATTGCTCACATAATTGAAAATTCGGACGAATGATGGGTGGGGAAGACGGTTGTTTAAAAGCTAAACCCATAAAGAAACGCCCTCCGTTATTCGAAGGACGTTTCTCTTTCCATTTATTCTCCTTGATAAACCGAGTTCGGATACTTCACTTCCGGGTAGTCTTCAGTAGGACCAGCCAGAAGCTTACTCTCGGTTCCGCGTAAATGCTGGTTAAAAAACTCCAAAAGATAGCGATTGACGATTTCTGCACCCCTTGTTCCATTAATGCTTCTTGTCATGCCGGTTAGTCCGATGAGCGGAGAGTACAGCTGAAGATCAGTGAAGTTATAATGTCCCGTTCCTTCGATATAAATGGTCCGTCCTTGTCCTTGTTGCGATAGGCGGTCCATCAGTTTCAGCTCCAATTCCCGATTCGCCAGAATGTTGTCGAATTGTTCACGTGTTAACCGGAGCTCCTTGAGCTCGGCATCCGTGGCTGGGGTTTTGCGGTACTTCGCCTGCTTCTCGTTTATATTCGTAAACTCTTCCGATTTCATGAACATAAACGGTTTTTTCATGGCATCCCGGTTCTCCGTTATGAACAATGTACCGTCCATATTCACGCCGGCTTTGATTCGCGGGTTGGAATAAACGGCTTCAAAAGCTGCTGCCCCACCGAAGGAATGACCCATCATGCCGATGTTGTCCATATCCAGCATTCCCTTGAATTTGCTGGCGACGGCACCGGAATGCAGCTTCTCCAACTGATCCACGACGAAGGTGATATCCTCGTTCCATACATGTAAAATGGCCCGGCTGTCCTCAAATAACCGATCCTGAGACTGTTCCGTAAGGAAACCGGTCACACGTTTATCTGGAAAAGCGGTCACAACGGTACTATAAGTGTGATCGATGGCGAATACGATATAACCGTGGCTGGCAAGATGTTCAGCCTGCGACGTATGCAAAATTCTGCCGACCCCCATGCCGTGTGACAGCAGTACCATTGGATACGGATTAATCGCCGGATGTAAATCGGTATGGATAGATGAATTGGCCCGGCTGTATTTCCAGTAGTCGAGGGCGGGAGCGGGAAGGCCCAGATATCCGGAATAAGCTTGCATATAGGTATGGAACAGCCCTCTATCTTTAGGGAACACCGTATTCTTCTCTCCGCTTCGACCAGACGCCGCGGCAGGGTACCATACCTGAACGACCAGCTCTCGCTTGTCGCCCTTCTGCTCGGTAAACGTTTCTTCCCGGTCGGCATCGATAAAATGGAACGTTTCCGTCCCTACACTGAACCCACCTGAGGGCTTAGGTAAATGAAAGACGGGCAGCAGCACCGATAAGGCAACCGATACGCCCAGCAAAACAATAGATAGGGCTAATATCATGAAACGCAGCGGTTTCGTGATCTTACTTCGCCTAAATAAGAGGAGGGCGACAAGCAATGCGGCGACGATATAGACTGGGATCATCTGCCACCTATAGCCTTCAAACAGCAGTTGAGCGGCCAACAGTGAACCGCAAGCGATGCCGGCTATAGTCCCTATCTTCCGGTTGATTGTGTTACGGAACAGTGAGACCATCAGCACCAAAACGCAAGATGTGACCAACAACATTTCCAATACTCGCATACGTTCTCTCCCTTGTTGCTCCATTTTCTTTTATCGTAACGGATCAAGGTTAAAACGAACGGCCAGTGCCGTTTAAAAATGGTTTAAATATGGGGTAGTCGTTCGAGTAGAGGATGAATGATTCAGCTCGTTTAAGGGAATTCCGTCAATAAAACAACTGCCCCCCCAAGTTCATTCACTTGGGGGGCAGCTGTTGTTATGCTATACCTTTCTTCTTCTCAACAAAAGTAATCCTGCAAGCAGGATGATGCATCCCGCTACCATGTAGCTATACATATTTGTAGCCGTATTCGGTAATTTATTTCCTTCAGGCTCATTCGTTGCCTGATCTCCAGATTGAGCCGGGTCTTGTGGAGCCGCATCCGATTCGCCTAATGTTGAATCGTTATGATCGTCTGGTGTTTGTGCCCCGGTGTTCGAATCCCCGTTGGAATCTTCATCCGAGTCTTCGTTCGAATTTCCGTTCGGGTCTTCATTCGAATCTCCGTCGGAATCTCCCGTTCCACCCGGGTTCGTATTGTTATCGCCCTCATCGTCCGAAACTACGATGGCATCCGACGGCTTCTCTGGTCTTGCCACGTTATCTCCCGTGACTTCACCGATGTTTTCGATCATTTTACCGGCTTGTCCCGCCTTGACGGTTGCCTTGAACTCGATCGTATGCCATTCGGTATCTGTAATCCGTCCGAAGTTCCCGCTGACTTTGCCGCCAACATATTGGCCTTTGTCTCCATCTGCGTTATCGGTGACGGAGACACCGTCCACCTTCAGGCTGCCTGCTACATACGCCAGCCCTTCCGGAAGGATGTCAGCAATTACGAGGTTTGATACATGGCTGCCGGAAATGGTATTCCGTGCGGAAATCGTATACTCCATCGTATCGCCGACCGCGATGCTTCTGCCATTGGTATCCTTCGACGTCTTCCGTGACTCGATGACTGGGGAAGGCGGAGTCGGTGGTGTTACAGGTGGTGTGACTGGTGGATCTGGATCTACCGGTGGATTCACTGGAGGCGTGACCGGCGGATCGACAGGTGGGTCCACCGGCGGAGTTCCACCGTTCTCAACCACAATCTCATCCGTTGGCCTGCTCGGCTGATCGATGTTATCCCCGGTAATCTCTCCCGTATTTCGGATCGACTCTCCGGCGTTTGCTACGATCTTCGCCCGGAACTCTAGCGTATGCCATTTCGTATCCCATACATCTCCAACGTGACCAACGACCTGACCGGAAGCATATTGGCCTTTGTCGCTATCCTTGTCATCGGTGACGGAAACGCCGTCTACCTTCAAGCTGCCCGGAATATATTCCAAGCCTGCCGGCAGCGTATCGGAGATGACCAGGTTGGCCATATACGTATCGCCTATTACCGTTCTTGTCCGTATCGAATAGATAGCGGTATCGCCGACTTCAAACGTATCCTTGCCCGCTTCGAGGTTCGTTGCGGACTTCTCCGAAACGATGACCGGTTTGCGCGGATAGACCTTAATTTCTTCTTCCGGCGTGCTCGGAACTTGGATATTGTCACCGCTGACCGATGCAATATTTCGTATGTCTTCGCCGGCTTGTCCGGTTTGGATAACGGCATTAAATTCAAGCTTATGCCAATCCATATCCCGGATGTCGCCAAATCCGCCGTAAACGGCGCCGGTTACGTAATGGCCGTTATCGTCGCCTTCATTATCGGTGACGGAAGTGCCGTCTACCTTTAAAGTTCCCGGTACGTATTCCAGCCCTTCCGGCAAGGTATCCGTAATCTTCAAATTCGATATATATGTGTCGCTTGTCACCGTTCTCGTCTGAATCGTGTAGGCAACCGTATCACCGACCTCGAACGTGGCCTTGCCAGCTTCGAGGTTCGTTGCGAACTTCTCTGATTCCAGAACCGGATGGCGTGGGTAGACCTGAACGACTTCCTCGGCTTGGCTCGGCGTGTTGACATTCTCGCCGCCAGCGACAGCGATGTTGCGGATATTTTTTCCGGCTTGTCCAGACTCGATAATCGCATCGAATTCAAGCGTGTGCCAAGCCGTATCCGTGATATCCCCCAATAGGCCGATTACCTGGCCATCGGTATAAAGACCGCCGTCAGCATCTCCTGCGGCATCCGTTACTGAAGAGCCGTCTACCTTCAAGCTGCCCGACACATATTGAAGCCCAGCCGGTATATCGTCTGAGATAACAAGACTGCTGACGAAGCTGTTATCGACCGTGTTCCGTGCCTGAATGGTGTACCGAAGCGTATCGCCGACTTCAGGATGGTCAGGGTCCGTGTTTCCGGCAGCCTTGGTTTGAAGGACGGCCGTTTTGTTGGACTCCAGAACAGGCGGATTGAAACGGACCGGTGTTGTGGTTTCGTTCGATTCCTTGTTTTCCGTATCGCCTGTTAGTAAGTTGTTATAGCTAATTTGTGCCTTGTTATTAATTTGCTGATTGGCGGAGCTCGCTAAAACCTTAACTTTAAATTGCACGGTCACGCCATTTGCCAATTGGCTCTTATTCGCGAGGTTTCCTAATTGAATGCTGACCTTGCTACCGTCGAAGTAACCTTCATCGGTATCGTCTGCATCCGTCAGGTCCTTAGTGGCCGAGCCTTGAATTAATTTCATGGAACCCGGAACGTATTCCGTGCTTTCCGGAATCAGATCCGTCACGCTTGCATCGGCGGCAATGTCTCCGCCTTCGTTCTTGATCTGAATCTCATAGGTTACTTCATCACCGGCATTGACTTCCTGCGGAGATGCAGTCTTGTTGGCCGTCACGCATGGCGTCGTTCCAAGGAAGATGTCATCGATGAAGTTGCCTGCTCCTATGTTTCCGCCAGCTGTACTAACGGCTTCAAAACCGAAGCGGGTTACCGTTTGTCCTGCCGGGACCGTGTAAGTGCCCGTATAGGTTCCCCAAGCGGTGTTTCCATCCGTGATTTGTTGTTGAACTTTGGTATCGTAAGGGTTAGCCGTTGCCGCACCGATGCGAAGCTGCATGGTGTCGACCCCGTACCGCCCCATATGGGATAAACGCCAATAGATGGTTTGTCCAGGCGTTGTCTTCACATCCTGGTACAGCATACCATTGTCAAAAGCATTTAATTCTGCCCACTTCCCCCCATCAGGTGGGGCTGGCCAGCTCTTGACATTTGAAGGAGCATTCCGTGCCCAATCCCATATCTCAATGACTGGATAACCGTTAGCATCATCCGTCGTCTTCCAGCCGGGCACTTCGGATTCATAATAGTAGAGTCCCGACCCATTAACAGCAGTTCCTTTGACAGCGCCTTCTTCAAAGCTGCCGTTAATCATGGCTACTGGAGCAGGACACACAGCTGGAGGAATTGACCCCGACGTAACCGTCGATACGACCTCATTGGATTTAACGGTTCCCGTCTCATTTGAAGACACGGTGGCCGTATTCGTGATCTTGGTGCCGGCAATCGCATCATCTTTTGCCTTCACCTGAAACGTCACAATGGCAGCCTCGTCCTCTCCAACAAATAAGGAACCATCTATGGCCGACCTGCCAGGAGACTTAACGAGCATCCCTTCATTGGCAAACAAAGGGCTCGTTCCGTTTAGATCCGCGACCTCTTCGGCATTCAACGTCGTGCTGTCCGGAATATACTCCGTACCCTCTGGGAGCACATCCTTCAATACGGTGCCGCTTGCGGAGACATTTCCGTTATTCGTCACTTTCAGCGTGTACGAAAAGGATTGCCCCGGATTGATCTCACTGCTTTTATCTGAACCGTCGATCGATTTTTCAACATTCAGCTTCGGTGCATATGTAGGATATGCTCCTGAAGCAAGATCCCAAAGCATATTAATTCCCGGGACCTGCCCCACCAAAGTCAGTAAATTGTTTTCCGGATTGCCTACATACAAAGTTCCGTAAGCATCCGAAATCAGTAATTTTCCATCCGACAGCATACTGATACCGCTTCCCCATGTAATGGGGTTGGAACCGTCCGCCAGTTGGAATTTACCAAGGACCTGATTCTCCGACGTTTCAGGATTCATTCTGACAAAGGCTTCGTCGCCGGCTCGAATATAATAGATAGATCCTTCCTGATCATATACGAGATCACGTATATCTGTATCTAAACTTGTAAGCGTAGATATATTCAATGTATTCAAATCCAGATTCCGAATCTCACGTTCGGTTACTCCCGAGACGGTTCTCTGAACATTGAACGTGAATTTCGTACCGTCAGGGCTTACTCCTCCAGCACCGACTACTATCCACCCGTTGTTCGTTGCGGCCAGGATACTCGTTCCATCGGGCATAATTTTATGGATTTCTCCGGTACTGGGCTTAAGACCATAAAAAACACCGTTTTTTCTATCCAAACCTATCCCGTCAAAAATGCCATTGATGGTGATGGATCCTGTTGGGTTACCCGATGGCGATTGTCCATCAAACTGATAAATGAACAGAGAGTTGTTACTATCTCTGACCGTCGCATAGGAGTCGGTATCATTGATGGTTATTCCTCCTGCAGCCTGAACCGGTATTGTCAAACCAGGCTGTAACCCGCCAAGGATAACCAAAAAGACGGAAAATTGAATGAAAAACTGTTTAAGTATGTTCTTTCTTGCTGCCGAGCGGATAGAATGCAATTTTGTCTCCCTCCAATCGTTATGTTTCGAATCACCGGAGCTTTAGTGCGATATGCTCATCTCCTGTTTCCGGCACCACTCCTTTTATCTCCAAATTTATACAATTTCCCGTCAAGTATAAGCTAGCAACCATTTATCGACAATATTCCCGGAGTACCATATATAACCAGCAAAAAATGGACGTTTGGCCCATACTTTATTCGACAAAAAACTACAAAGATGTCATGCTAAAACAGGCTGTCTTTATAGGTAGTTGGTCTCCGGACGGTTTCAATTGATAACGTTGGAATTACTTTGCCAGTGGGGGGCAGTGGTTGGTCTCAGCCTAAACCTAATATAGGCTCAGGTGAAGCAAATCCATAGAACAGAGGGGTGGATTACCACTAGGGGGATACATTACTTTTGGCTTATTATGTTGGAGAAGTATAGCCTTCAGCTGGATTTTAAGAATAAGAAACAGTAAGATATCATTGTAAAAATATAGTTAATCCAAAGAACTCTAGTTGGCTATTGTCTAACCGGCAGTCGCCGACTGACATATTAAAGCAGATTGGAAGGAGAGAACATGCGAAGAATAGCAGGTATACTCTTGCTGCTTGCCGGTATGGGGATCGTGACTTTCGCTGTCATTCAATATGTCGAACATCAGGCAAACTTAAAGGAAGCTATGGCGGAAGCCAATAAGCTGATTGGTCAGTCAGACACAACAGATTATTCGAATGAACAACGTGCGGATCCTGTATCCTATCAGGATCACTTAATAGACAAATCCAAGTTTGATCCGAAACCGAATGATGTGATCGGAATGCTTCAAATCCCCAAGCTGGAAGCAGAACTTCCGATCATCGAAGGTACGGATGAAGAGATGCTCGAGAGAGGCGTCGGACATTACAGCGGTACCGCTTTTCCGATGGATAATGAGCAGATCTTACTGTCTGGACATCGGGACACAGTATTTCGAAATTTCGACAAGTTGTCGGTAGGGGATCGTTTTATCGTAAAACTGCCTTATGGTACATTTGAATATGAGATTCAAAGCACGGATATCGTAGATAAAGACGATACATCGGTTATTCGTTCTATGGGAACCGAGGTGCTGGTCATTTCGACTTGCTATCCGTTTCGCTATGTGGGAAATGCGCCGGAGCGTTATATTTTCTATGCTTACCCGGTCGGTGATCATGGATAGATTGGGATACAAAAACAACGCAGCTTATGAGGCTGCGTTGTTTTAGCATCTAAAGAATGTATACTTTTCGACCCTTCGAGCTTTTCGCTGAACATGCACAACGCTACTCACCAGCACCTTCGGGTTCAAGCAGGAGCAGCAGCTCAGCAATGGCAGGAGCAAGCTTATCGTTACCGTTCATCATCGCGGTGAAAAGAGGCATCGCCTCCCTTAGCAGCACATAACTGAAGTAATAATAGCTGATAAAGACCTCCGACTCATAGCCAGGCGGCGTCTCTTCCTCCCATCGCGATTCATCTTCTTCCTCGTTCTCCGGCCATAAGTACCTTAAGTCCAGCAGCTTGTCCATCGTCTCCATCGTATGCTGCGATTCCATATACTCCACGGTTATAGCAGAGGCTACGGCCAAGTACAGCTCAACTTCCTCCGAGGAGACCTGAGCTGGTGTCCGCTTGGCAAGCTTCCGCAGGAGTATAAGCAAGGCCCACGGCGAGGGTCCCTTGGTGCTCGATCAGGTTGGCCAATTCCTCATACTTCCCGGTTTCCATGAGCCGCGGAATGTCCGTTCCTCTTCCATAGGCGGTCGTCAACCGCTACCATGGAATGCTGGTTGTCGTTTGGGCCAAAGCTTTCATTTCGATCTCCTCCTTAAAGTCATAAACAAGGGGCGCTGTGTCCGAGGATGTTTACAGCCATCCTTTATCCTCGGCGATTGCCACGGCCTGCTGCCGGGATTCGGCCGCAAGCTTCTGTATGGCTGAGGAGAGGTAGTTGCGAACAGTTCCTCTCGTCAGGAATAGGGCATTGCTGATCTCGCCGGTGGTCATGCCTTCCTTGGTTAAGCGAAGCATTTCGATTTCCCGTTCGCTGAGCGGATTCTCTTCCTTCATGAATAGTGCGGCCGCTAGATCGGTGCTCACAACCCGCTCGCCCTTCATGACCCGCCGGATGGCTGCGATCAAGAAATCGATCGGCTCGTCCTTTAACAGATAGCCCTCCACCTGCGCATCCATCGCTTTTTGCAAATAACCCGGGCGCGCGAAGGTCGTAACGATCATGATTTTGCAGGGCAGAGCTGCTTGACGTATGGACTCGGCCAATTCCAGGCCGCTGATATGAGGCATCTCGATATCGAGCAGGCACACGTCCGGCTGATGCTGCTGGATCGCGTCCCAGGCTTGCTGCCCGTCAGGCACCTCGGCCACGACCTCGATGTCATCTTCGAAATTAAGCAGTGAGGCGAATGCGCCGCGAAGCATTTTTTGATCTTCCGCAATGACGATTCGAATCATGAAGCGTCCTCCTTTTCATGTCGGCGAAGGGGGAGATTTAAGGATACCCTGGTGCCTCCCTCAGGCGAAGGGGCGATGGCGAAAGAGCCGCCCAGCGTCTTCATCCGCTCCATGATCGACGGGATGCCGTTTCCGTCGCTGTTCCCTGCCGGCCCCACGCCATCATCCGCGATGTAGATTCCGAAGGCATGTTCCTTCGTTTCCAGCCTAATGGTGCACCGCTTGGCCGGGCTATGCTTGATGATATTGGTCATGGCTTCCCGGACACAAAGCGCAAGCATCGTTTCCTCTACGCTGGATAACAGCGGGGGCTTCTCCGGATTCTCGATACTCAGCGAAATTCCCGCCGTATGCAGCAGCTTGGCCGCATGCTCCAGCTCGCTTGCCAGAGAGATGAACTTCATATCGGATACCAGCTCCCTCACTTGCTTCAGGGCGGTTCGGGTGGTATCCAGAATCTCGCTTAGCTCTCGCTTGGCTTGGGCAGCATCCTTATCCACCCATTTCTTCGCCAGCTCGCTCTTCATTTTGATCATCATGAGGGTCTGTCCCAAGGTATCGTGGAGATCCCTAGCGATTCGCTGTCGCTCCTCCTGCTGGATATACTTTGCGATCTGCTCGTTGGCTTCATCCAGCTCCCCCTGCAGGCTTTTCGCTTTCTCCTTAATGTAGATGACGATCGGATATACCGACTGAATGATCATGACCGGAAGGTAAATGGCATTGGACGTTTCGAGCAGCGGTTCCTTTCGGAAAACGAACACGAGCAGGAATGATAGGGCAATGGCTGCACAGCCGATGGCGATATGCACCTTGGACTTGGACCGGCCCAGCAAGTCGGCAAAAATGATCCCGAACAGCATGGTGCTCGGCCCCGTATACACCCCGAGTACGCCTACCGCGAACAGGCCCGTCAGCACGGCAGCCAGTAGCCAGCCGCCCCGGCGCCACAGCGCGACATAGAACGAAACAAGGAACAGCAGGAGCAGCAAAAGGCTGCCCCACAGTCCCAGCGCCGTATCCGAACGAAACACCCGGTAGCATAAGAATACGGTCAGTACGATATCGATGAGCAAATAACTTTTGATCTGATCCCTCGGGTACAACTTATAGAACATATCAAGCCCCCAACTTTGGCTATCTTGATTCGAAGAAACCTACCGCCTGTTTGCGGATGGTCTCCATGGGTCCCAGCTTGAAGCCGCGGAGCCATAGGGACGACATGCCCAGCAGAAATGCGGAGATTACCAGCCAGATGGCGATAATGGCCGCTGAATTCAGCTTGCCGGCAAGCCCCAACCCCCAGCCGTAAAAAACAGCGGATGCGAGGATGTTCTGGAGCACATAGCAGCTTAGCGACATTTTTCCGACGTTCTCCAGACGGCGCCATAGCCATTCCCATTTCGTATATTGTATCATTCTCGCCATGATTGCTATATACCCCATGGACATCAGCGGGGCGAATAAATAGCGCACCGGTAGATCGAAAGCGCCGCCGGGGATAAAAATGAGCAAGTTGAGCGGCACACCGACATATATCCCAAGCTTAAATAGTGTACTCCGCAGCTTTTTGCCGTTCTCATCCGGGGAGAATACCCCTGCCCGCATGAAGCGAACCCCCAGCAGGAACAGAAACACATTGGTCGGAATCACGAGGATGGCCTCCATTCGCAGCGGAAGGAAGTTCGCCAGCCGATATTGAACTTGCTCCACCCAAGTGCCTTCTTGATAGAGAGCAACGACATCGCCAAAACTGCCCAGCGATACGCTTGCGCCGCTTGCCAGCATCAGTGCCGCGAGGGCCAGAATTGCAATGGCGAAGACGCTGCCGATCACGTTCATCGTGCGGGCGATGAGCCGGTCGCCACCCTTTACGATGAAGGCTGCAATGATTGCGGTAACTCCATAGCTCATTAAGATGTCATACTCCATGACCAATATAAAATGCAGCAGGCCTTCGAGGACCAGAAACAGGACGGCCCATAAATAAACACCCGGCCACGGCTTTCCCTTGCGCTTGGCCTGCCGATACTTCATTTCCAAGCCGACACCAAACATGATTGTCAGCAGTCCGAGCAGCTTCCCATTCACCAGGAATAAGACGATCATTCGAAGTAAGTCATTCGCTCCCCACCAACCGGAATGATCAAATGTTGTAATGTAGTTGAGGTCCCCCGCATGTGCGAAGATCCAAATATTCGTCCCAAGCGTTCCCAGAATCGCAAAGCCCCGCAAAATGTCCAGCAGGCGGATTCTGTCTTTTCGTTGTTCCATCTCCGATTCCCTCTCTCCTTGTTGATTCTCTCGTGTTTTTATTGTAGATGCGATCCGTTTGATGCAACATTCACACCTGTAAAGAGATCCATATGACACGTGTCATAACATTTGGAAGAAGGGAGTTGGGCAAGCGACGATGGGGCTATCGTCACCACTTGAAAATTGTGGAATAATGGTTAGGAGTACTGCCAATTGAGGTTCGTAGACGGAAGTGAATCTACTCAAAAATAGGAGGAGTGATCATGTACATCGTATCTGAACCAAGACTTCTATCAGATGGTCAAAATCAGGAGTTTGTCAGGGAGGATGCCGCTGTTTATCCGCCTGGCTACCTGCGGTTTTTGCAGCGATTCGGCGAAGGGACTTACAGAGGGTGGATGAATGTCCAGTTACCGGATACGGAGGTACTTCAGCCTTTTGCCGAGTACGGGTTATGGGAGCACGATGAAGACAGCCCGATTACAGAGCAAGAGATTGCTGAGTGCATCTCTATAGGCACAACGGTGGACGGTGATTTTCTGGCGGTGCATCCGAAGGTGGCCGGGTTGTTATGGTTGCCCCGGCATGAGGAGCGTATAAAGGCGATTTCGCTGCAGGCACGGGAGCAGGACGATGAAAGGACGTACGCGGTGGTGCTGGATGAAATATTTCGTCAGGTGTATGGGCGCAGCCAAGAGGAAGCCGTTTATTATGAACCGTGGACGGGTACGCGGAGTCATCTCTTCTTACGCTTGCCTCCGGTGCAGGATGGGCTGTCATTACCTGAGTTGGCGGGAATGTGTCAAGCGGCCTTTCCTTCTGATCTGTCTATTGAAACGCCCTATGTTTGCCTTTTGTTCTACCGAGAACTGGGCGGATATGTACGATTCAATTATGCTTATCAGCAAGAGGTAGCCATCTTCTATGAACAGGATGGAGGGCAGGCGTTTGCCGTTATGGAGGCATGGCTCTTGTCGAAAGGGTGCGAAAGGATTTCATAACACATAGGCCGGAAAACATCCAGACGTTTTGATAGTAGGTATTATACGCTTGATTTGGATATCAGCCTAAGCTTTGAGCAGTATCAACGAATGTCCAAACACGAGCAGCGCGAGGCACTGGGTATTTATCTCTACGACTATCTGTCAGAATCCGTTGCTAAATATAAAAAGCATGCAGATGCGGCAAACCAGAATCTGCTGCTGGACCGGATGAAGGTATGGATGCTCGAAAACGGTTGGCTAAATGGAAAAATCTATCAGGCACGGGAGCTTCTATCACAAGACATCGACCTCTATGAGATCAGCCGAACGCTGCAAATATCGCTAGAAGAAGTGGAATATATGTATCTCCGCATGAATGGCCATGAACCTGCAGACGTTCATCCCGATAACATAGCAGCAGGAAAAGCCCCGCCATATCCTTTGTAAGCGCCTAAGGAGCTGTTCATGCGGTAGGAACTGATCAAGCGGCAAGCTAGAGCTGTCCCAAATCTCGAAGTACCGTCTCCAGGATCAGCCGCGTATCCTCCTTGAGCTTGTTGTTCAAATGTTCTCGGATGTAAGGGACAGCCGTTTCGCCGAGTTCGATCAACTGCTCATACGCTTCATAGTCGGTTTTCCAGAAGCTGTACGGGCTGCCCTTGCCGAACTCTCCCTGCTCGATGACGGTAACCCAGTGCATAACCTGCTCCCGGAGGGACTTTTGCTGTACCGCATTTATGGCCGCCCGAAAGGCTTCGTCTTTCTCTTTGACGTCAGGCATGGCCTTGTACAGCAGCTCTTCGCTGACACATCGCCGGAGCAGCTGACTGGTCGTCAGGGAATCTCCCCCGACGCGGTCCGCCGCCGAGACATAGGCGATGAAATCATCAGTCCGACGGAGCCGCTGAAAGTCGTGCTGCAGGCGATGGATCACATCGATGGCAATCAAGAATAGCTGCGAGTCGAAGAGCTCTTTCTCAAACAGATAACGCTACTCGATATCGAGATAGCCGGGCTCCTCCAACATGATGCAGGCATACATGCGAAGCCATGTCCCGAGCCGCTCCGGCAAGGTTTCGTACCTAAACGGATAGTCGGCTTCCGCGTATTTCAATTCATAATAAAGCTGCTCTCGGATCCGGTCATCCCCTCGTTCCGGATGCCGCTTCCGTTCATATTCGAGGGCAAGCTCCACGCTTTGGTCCAGACCTTCGAGATTGTTGATGTATATGACGTAACTGCCGTGATACGTATCGGTGTAAATGGAAAAAGCATAGATATCCTGGTTGTTCCCTTCTGAGACGTAGTTGTCCATAGCTGATTGGCAAAACTCGTACAGCGCATCCTCCAGGTCTTTGGAGCTTACTAGATTTACGTCATTCGTCTGGATGGAATCCAGCTCGACTATGGTCTTATCGGGGGTACAGAGTATGTAAAGCCCGCTGCCTTCCAAATCCCGTCGCCCACTGATTAGTTTGCCGATATGCATGTCGTACGCACTCATTGCTTTGAACAACTCCTTTGATTTGATCGTTTATGCCATATTCAACGCTTGCCGGAGGCATTCCTGCCTTACAATTCATGTGAAAAAAGGAAAATTCATTCCAATTATTGAATTAAGGAAGAAGCATACGTACACAGGATTTTCGCAGGGAGGAAAATAGATGATCGTTCTGAAAGATATCGGTAAATTCGAAGAGCTGCCGGAAATAGCCATGCACATCTACAAAGGAGACATTCCGGCTTTGCAGGAAGCAATCGCCGCTGGATCGGTTACATCGGCCTCCGCCGGCTGGCCACCTCCCTGGTAGCTCGTCCGGATCCGCGCGGATCTGCTCGGGCTGGCTGCAGCTGCAGGACCGCCATCAATTACATCCGCTGCTGCCGGCGAGCAACCTTCCTTGTGTCCCGTCCGGATCTGCATGGAGTTGCTCGGGCCGGCATGCAGCTGCAGGGCCGCCATCGGTTACATCGGCCTCCGCCGGCTGGCCACCTTCCTGGTATCCCGTCCGGATCCGCACGGAGTTTATTACTCGGGCCGGCATCCATCTGCAGGACTGCCATCGGTTAGATCGGCCGCTGCCAGCTGGCCGCCCTCCTGGTACTCTTCCGGATCCGCATGCAGCTGCTCGACTGGCCTGCAGCTGCCGGACCGTCATCGGTTACATCGGCCTCCGCTGGCTGGCCACCTCCCTGGTAGCTCGTCCGGATCCGCACGCAGCTGCTCGACCGGCCTGCAGCTCCGGAATCGCCACCGGTTACATCGGCCTCCGCCGGTTGGCCACCTTCCTGGTATCCCGTCCGGATCCGCACGGAGCTGCAGCTTACTGCACTGAGCATCAGATTAAGCCAAGAGACGTCCGAAATACACCGGAACATTTGGAGGCGCTGCAGCGGATTCTTGTGAATGCTGGCGTTGAGCTGAAGTGGCCATCCATTCATGCGGTTTAACCACGTCAGTCCGATCTATTTATCAAAAAAACCACTAAACGCTAGGTTAGTGGTTTTCTGCATGATTAATTAATTGAAACAGGGAATCCGATTTCCTCATCATCCTCATTGACCGGGACAAGCATGTACTTTTCTTTCCCTAGATCAATCGGGCCAAAACGGTTATAGGATTTTTCTTTAATATTGAAAGCATAACTTGCTCTAGATCTAACTTCCTCTCCACTAGCCGATAGTAGTTTGAAGAAGGTTTTTTCCGTGCCTTTCGTTAGATCATAATAAAGTAACGTCGAAACAGGAGAGACGATCATTTTATTAAGGTTTACCTTTTTTCCGTTATGAAGTGTTACGGTTTTGTTTAATTGAACGACTTTTGTATCCTTCTGGATATGGTTTGTTGATGCCTTTACATTGAATACCCATGGATTTTTAATTGTAACCTTCTTTTTGTTAAGGTTATAGAACGTGTCGTACGTTATTTTGATTTGAAGAGGTCCTTTATCCGGCAGCTCACTAAATTTTATATCTCCGTAAATCGTATATTTGTTGTTATTTACTTTAATCGTTTGAGACCCTCTTGTTTTTTGAAGGTCTTTCCCGTTGATCAGGACACGTGGAGTGAGTTGGGATTTTTCATCAAATTTAATCCCCTTGGCCGGCTCGTATGTTGAACTTATTATGAGTCCGTTCACATCGACCAGCACTTCATTTAAAGTCAGCTTGCCGTATTTATTCTGGACTGTTTTTCCAACCTGAGTTTTATAGGTTGATAAATCAAGTAGTTTATTTGGATCAACAAACTGTTCAACGGTGCCAATTGGTGCCTTTGCATGCGAGACCTCACCAAAAGGAACTGTGATGCCTGCTGCCAGAACAGAGGTAGCGATTATACCTGTGATCCATTTCTTCGTTTTGCTTTTTTTATTATTGGACATCGTCTAATACCTCATTTGTTGGAATTTTTTGCGGCCATGTGAAATCTTGATAACAACTGAATCGTTACTGGTTCGAACCTACTATGTAATACGAACGAAAAGGTATAAACCTATCAGCACAAGGGGATTTATATCAAAAAACCACTAAACGCTAGGTTTAGTGGTTTTCTGCATGATTAGTTAATTGGAACAGGAGATCCAATTTCCTTGTGACTATTAACATCTTGATTACTATTAATCTCGTGGCTAATAGGGACAAGAGAATACTTCCCTTTTTCTAAATCAATCGGGTCAAAACGGCTGTAAGACGTTTCTCCACGATCGTGAGCATATGTTACTCTAGCTTCCAATTCCTCACCGCTAGCTGAAACAAGTTTGAAGTGTGTATTTTCCGAGCCCTGTGTCAGATCATAATAAAGTACGGTTGAAACAGGGGAGGTAACCATTTTGTTAAGCTTAACTTTCTCTCCATTATGGAGTGTGATCGTTTTGTCTAATTGAACGGTTTTCGTATCTTTCATGATTTGGTCTGTTGATGCTTTGATGTCAAATACCCATGGATCTTCTATCGCCACATTATCTTTGAAACTCTTGCTGATCGTATCATAGGAAATTTTGATTTGAAGCGGACCTTCGGTTGGCAGCTCACTAAACTTAATATCCCCGTAAATGGTATACATATCATCATTCACTTCAATGGATTGTGTTCCCCTGGTTACCGTAAGATCTTGACCATTGATCAGGACTTTTGGATATAGATGTGTACGATGATCAAAAGAAACACCTTTGGCAGGCTCAAAAGTGGAGCTGATGAGGAGTCTGTCTGCATCGACCAGCACTTCATTTAAGGTCATCTTGCCGTATTTATTTTCGACTGTTTTCCCGATTACAGTTTTATAAGCCGAATAATCAAGCGGTTTGTTTTGATCAATAAACTGTTCGACCGTTCCCGCTGCAAATGGCTCTTTTGCATACGAAACTCCTCCGGAGGAAACCGTGATCCCTACTGCCAGAACGGATGCAGCGACTGCACCGACTAACCATTTTTTTGATTTGTTTTGTTTATTACTGGACATAGATGTACACCTCATTTTTTAGAATTGAATTATATCAACTGAATCTTTTTCATATCTGGTTGCTCTCTCTCTTTGTTGTATAACACGGTCTTTAGTGTGTATTGCTCATTCTACCCTCCCAAGCGTTATTGGTTCGAACCTATTAAGTAATACGAATGAAAAGGCATAAACCTATCAGAGTGTCTATAAATAATAAGATCTATTTATCAAAAAACCACTAAACATTAAGGTTTAGTGGTTTTCTGCATGATCAGTTAATTGGAACGTGAGGTCCTACTTCCTCGTGATTACTATTAATAGGGACAAGTAGATACTTCTCTTTCTCTAAATCAATCGGATCAAAACGGCCGTAAGACGTTTCTCCGATATTGTGAGCATACGATACTCTAGCTCCAAACTCCTTACCACTAGCCGAAACGAGTTTGAAGTGTGTATTTTCCGATTCCTTTGTCAGATCATAATAAAGTACGGTCGAAACAGGCGAGGTGATTACTTTGTTAAGCTTTACTTTTTCTCCATTATAGAGTGTGATGGTTTTGTCTAATTGAACGGTTTTTGTATCTTTCATGATTTGATCCGTTGATGCCTTGATGTCAAATACCCACGGATCTTCAATTGCTTTTTCAGTTTTATTCTTATTGATCGTATCATACGTTATTTTGATTTGAAGCGGCCCCTCGGTTGGTAGTTCGCTAAATTTTATGTCCCCGTAAATGGTATACATATCGTCATTCACTTCAATCGACTGTGTGCCCCTGGTTACGGTAAGATTTTGCCCATTGACCAGGACAGTCGGAAATAAATGGGTCTGATAGTTGAAAGAGACATCCTTGGCCGGCTCAAATGTCGAGCTGATGAGGAGACTGTCTGTATCGACCAGCACTTCATTTAAAGTCATCTTGCCGTATTTATTCTCAGCCGTTTCTCCAATAGCCGTTTTGTAGGTTGAATAATCAAGAGAGTTGTTGTTATCAATAAAATGTTCGATGAGTCCTCCCACAAAAGGTACCTTAGCAAGGGAAACTCCTCCAAAAGGAACGCTCAAGCCTATTGCCAAGACGGAGGCAGCGACCGTACCCACGATCCATTTTTTTGATTTGCTTTTTTTACGTTTGTGAAGCTTTGTTTTTACACGTTTTTCCCACCGTTTTTGTTCAAGCTCTGTTAACTGCTCTTCCTCATACTTGGACACATCAAGCTGCATATCGTTTAATTTTTTATAGATGGACATGGATTTACACCTCGTTTTTAGAAATTACGATCTGTCTCAGCTTTTTACGCCCCCGCGAAAGTTTGTTATGAATCCAGGATTCCTTCACGTTCATTTGCTGCGCCATTTCGCTTGTTGAGACACCTTCTAAATAGTATTTTTCAAAAATAGTCCGATCTGTAGTAGAAAGATGGGCTAACACTTCTGTTACGTCTTGTTGTTGAGATTGAGGCTGCTTTCTGTACATATCATCCGTTATTTCAGCGTTTATATATTTCTGCTGTGTTTTGATTATTCTTCGCTGGTAGTCAATTGCACGATACTTTGCAATGGCGGCAATCCACTGCTTAAATGTATTCTTCTCTTCATCGAATGCATCGATATGCTGCCAAATGGCTAACAGCACATCATCTAGACATTCCTCGTATTCTTGCTGATTGTAGTGCACGTGGCGTTTAATGATCGCTGAGAGCAAGCCCCCGTATGTTTGAATGATGAATGCAATGGCCTTCTCATTGCGTTTTTTAATTTGTTGTACAACGTTGGCTTCTGTAATTCTCACAAACGCTGCCCTCCTTTACGCTTCTGTCTTAAATCTACTATGTAATACGAATGAAAAGGCATAAACCTATCAGTGTGAAAAACGGCCATAAAAAACATGGAACACCTTGGATTTGCGTTCTCATGGGTTTATCTATATCATTCAGCATAATGATTTTTTCGGGATTCGCCAGGCAAAACAGGGCGAGCATAAGCTGATGCTGATTCATTTTATTGAAATTATCATTTGTGGAGCGACCTTTTTTATATGGCTCATGCTCTTGTTCATTGCATTCTTCACAAGTTATTAACAATCAATTTAAATGATTACACGAGTCCAATACAGAAGGGTGACCTCAGCACATTGCTAAGATCACCCTTGTTATGTCAAATTCAACTTTTTATTTATTCCCTTTGCGCACCTTTAGCAGTTTGCCTTTGACCGTCGTGTTTTGCATCATTTCAAGCACAAGCGGTCCTTTGCCGTTCAGAATCTCAACATCGGTCACAAAATCGAGGATCGTAATAATCCCAATATCGTCTGCAGTTACCCCGTCAAGCTTAGCAATCGTCCCAACAAAGTCTACGGCTCTTAGCTTTTTCTTCTTGCCGCCATTGAAGTTAAGCTTCATAATTTGCTTGTTTAATTGCTCGCGCTTATCTTTTTTCGGTTCAGGCTTAAACTTTAGTTTCTGTTCAAAATCTTCTCTATGGCGATCCACTTCCTGTTCGGAGGGAGCTTTTATTTTCGGAATCGCGAATCCAATATACGTCTCAATCTCGGCTAATCGTTTGAGATCCTTCGGCGTGACGAGGGTAATCGCTTTACCCGTCTTGCCTGCACGACCTGTACGTCCCGTGCGATGAACATAGCTTTCTTTTTCAAGTGGAATATCGTAATTGATAACATGGGTAATATTCGAGATATCGATACCTCTGGCGGCTACATCGGTCGCAATCAAGTAACGGAATTGTCCCCTTCTGAACGCATGCATGACCTCGAATCGCTCTTCCTGCTCCATCCCACCATGAATACGATCACATGAGTAACCGAGATTAGCCATTTCTCTGAATAGGTTGTCCACATGCTCCTGTGTACGGCAGAAAACAATGCAGCTGTCAGGACTCTCAACAATGAGTAGATCCTGAAGCAATGCCAGCTTGTCCGCCTCCTTCACCTGAATAAGAGCGTGTTCAATCGTTGCCGTCGTAATACCGCTCGCCTCGATCTCTATTTGGGCAGGATTGTCCATATATTTGCGTGCCAGCTTGGCCACATCCTCAGGAAACGTAGCGGAGAATAACAGGGTAACCCTGTCACGAGGCAGGGCTTGAATGATCGACTGAACTTGCTCAATAAAGCCCATATTCAGCATCTCATCGGCTTCATCAATAACGAGATAGGCCATCCGCTCTAGCGATAGCGTGCCGCGTTCAATATGGTCCAGCACACGCCCAGGTGTACCTACAACGATATGCGTTCTTTGTTTTAACTCGGCCTTTTGGATATGAAAAGGATGCTTCCCAAAAAGAGGGGTCGCCTTGATCCGCTTAAAGCGCCCAATATTCGTAATGTCTTCGTTGACTTGTAACGCAAGTTCGCGGGTTGGCGCTAAGATTAATGCCTGCGGCTTATTCTCGTTCCAATCCACTAGCTCGCAGAGCGGAATTCCATAGGCAGCTGTTTTGCCGCTGCCGGTTTGCGATTTAACAACAAGATCCTTCTTCTTAAGCACAACAGGAATGACTTTTGTCTGAACCTCTGTTGGTGTCTCATAGCCCAAACTATGGAGCGCTCTCACAATCTCTTCACTTAAAGGATAATCTGTAAAATGCTTCTCACTCATCTTTAACCTCTTCTACGTTATATTCGAATACCTATATATACAGACTTCCACCGTACAACTATCATATACTCATCCATTATAATCTGAATCCAATGATATGGATCGGTACATTCATGAACGAAAAAAGCCCTTAGATAACTATAACCGTAAATCGGTTGATGAATACACAACGTATAAAAGATTCGGTCTTCATATCGGGTGATCGCTTAACCACTTCCGCCAATCCTGCCGAGTCTTCACGTGTACCGTATTATCGAATTCCATGTTTTTGGGTCACCCCCGGCTTCGTGAATTCACTATCTCCAGATAATGAGCATTGTACATAATTCCGAGCACGTTGCCGAATGGGTCCGTGACGGATGCTGTGATGAATCCTTCTCCCCGATGTACGAGAGGTTCGTACTCTACAGCACCCATGGATTTCAATTGGCTGAGGGTGGCTTCTACATCATCGACATGCCAGTACATGATCGCACCGCCGGGGCCGGATGTTGGTTCTGCAGGGGCAAAACGGCGATCGATGAGACCCAGCTCGTGCTGGTAGTCCCCAATCCGAAATTCAGCATAGGCCAGTTGACCATCGGGCCCCGAACGTTCGAAATAAGGTGTTATACCCAGCAGATCCGAATACCAAGCCTTTGCCGCTTCCATATCGTCCGCCCAGTAACTGATGGTCGCAAATCCTCGCAATGTTGGGTGTGTGCTCATCATTTATTTTCCTCCTATAACCCGTTATGGTTGGTTTTATAGCCATTATGAACTGCGATGACTGACGGCATTATGTCAGTGTTTTGGTTTTTTCTGGGCAGAAGGATTATTCGGGATGCTGATAAGGAACCGTATCACATTCTCCTACATAATTCCCTTAAAACCTCTTCTGTTCTTTTTATCAGCCGATCCATATCTTCTTCCTTCACGACCTCTAAACTCTCTTGATCCTCATAAATTATAAAATTTAACTTGCCAACAAACACCACGATTTCAAGCCCGGGGTTATGGTCCGTATGTAATAGTTGCAAGAGATCAACCAGTGTCAGCTCTGAGCTGGGTAGTGTTCTGTTCTCATAAATAAATAGAACTCGGATCATGGCCATGAGAGCAGAATGACAAAGGATGAGGGACGTCATGAACCGATTGTGATTTCTCATGATATGAGCTAATTTCATATGATATTTAGCAAGTTGACAATAATCTTTTATTATATGATGCAAACTATTCTCCATAACGGCTGCCTCCTAACGGAAAAAGGGAAGTGTCATATACATTTTAATACTTATAGATATCAATTTAAACAATAATATTTATTGTTTGGTGTTTGCCTCGATGAAACTTGTCTACACTTTTGACATGAAGAGGTGAATGCCGTGATAGATAAGGAAATATTAAAGCTTGTAGGAACACGGATACGTGCTCTACGCAAGGAGAAGGGCTTGTCGCAAGAAGCACTTGGTGAGAAGGGTGGATTTCATTTTTCATATATAGGACAGATTGAACGTGGTGAAAAGAATGTATCGTTATTAAATTTGTATAAGATTGCTGGGGCTCTTGATGTCAGTTTGATTCAGCTATTTGCATATGTGGATGAAGAGTTCTTGGTTACCTCTACGGAGAGCGATATTCAAGATATTGTTGGATTACTTCATGAAGCCAATGATGAGAAGCTGCGTTTGGCTAAAAATGTGCTGAGGGAAATTTTAAGAGGTAACGCATCTACATAGATTATTTGTCGACTCCATGCTGGCGGTTAATGTGGGCTGAACTATTATAATGCGTACTCTTCCCGTAACACTGCCTTTGAACAAATTCATAAACATCATTAAGTTTATCTGTATTGCAAGTGCTCCAGTCTTCCATGCTGGAGAGGGCCATGCTGGAATGGTATAATCTCAGAAAGGATGATTAGAGTGGGAGGCATGAACGATGAGTGAGGAGCTTTTGGAGCAGCTGGAAGAGTGGCACGAAGAGGATGAGTTCGAAGAAATCGTAGATGCGATTATGGAGATCCCTGAGGATGAGCGGGATTATGAGCTGATCAGCCATTTGGGCAGAGCGTTGAATAATCTTGAACGTTATGAAGAGGCGGTTGAGCAATTCCTATCCATTCAAGAAGAGGGTAAGGATGATCCTTTGTGGCATTACCGCATAGGGCTCGCTTATTATTACTTGGATCGGTATGAAGATGCCCGGAAAGCATTTGAAGTGGCCGATCATCTGGATCCCGGCGATGAGGATACGTTAGAGTTTCTGGAGTGGATTCGGAACAAGACCGCTCCGAAACCTGTTAAGGAGTCCACTGCGGTGTCTTATACGGACCCTGATGTGCTGAATTTCTGGGATGATAGTGCCCTTGAGGCAGACCAATACGTTTCGGCTCCGCCTACGGATGAATTGATTGAATCCGTGGAGGAAGCACTGGTCTTCAAACTTCCGGCATCGTATATTCAAGCAATGAAACTACATAATGGCGGGATTCCCCGGAACCGGAAGTTCCCTATCGGGGATGGAGCGCAGGATTATATTGAAATCACCGGTATTTTGGGCATTGGACGAGATAAGAAAAAATCATTGTGCGGGAGCCTGGGCAGCCGCTATATGATCGAGAATGGTGGATACCCTGAGATTGGCGTGGTCATTTGCGATTGTCCTTCCCAGTCCGAGGTCGTGATGCTGGATTACCGCTCATCCGGAAATGACGGGGAGCCAGAGGTTATCCATGTGGACAAGGCTAATGATTACAAAACAACCCGACTTGCTTCGAACTTTGAGGCTTTCATTGGCGGCTTGGAAAAATAATATAAGCAAGAGTTATCTATATTTCGCAGTCCTAAAAGATTCGTAAAACGAATAAAGCATCTCCTGAGTGGGAGATGCTTTTTCTTTGTATATGTAAGATGGGGGTGATATTAGTTCTCCCGATGATCCATAGTATCCACGATGTCTTTAAGTACACGAAAGAGCAGCTTGCTTTCAGCCAATGTACGAGAATAAAGAAGCGAGCTGATGGATTCTAGGACCTCTGCCTTCTCACTTGCGGTATCCAGACTCTCTGTCTCGTGGAACTGGAACATAGCTGCTGACGATACTCCCAGTCCCTCGATGATCTTTTCCAGTGTTTCAATGGATATATTTCGTTCCCCACGTTCTACCGTTCCTATGTAAGAGGCGTTAATCCCAGCCTTCTCTGCCAGTTCCTCCTGTGTCATTCCCTGTTTTTTTCTAAGCTGCTTGATTCGTTCACCTATCATTTTCAGGAGCATCTTTAACCACCTCTATTCCAGATTAAAGAAGTAGTATGGGAACAAACAGAATATAATATTCGATATTTAATTGAAAATAGTGCTTATATACACTAAAATGAAGTTATACATCCAAGTGTCTCCAACTTTAACTTTAGCTAAAGGATAAGGTGCACAAAGAATGCAATATCTGAATGTTTTATTAGAATCTTTGGATGATGAGAATCAGGCATACTTCTACGGGGAGCGCTTAGTAATCGATTATGTATTGCTTACAGCTATTCAGCGTGAAGTTGAGGAGGTCAATAAAAGGCTTCGTGAGGAGATTTATCGTCTGATGAATAACATCGTTGGGAGCCTTCAATGGTGTGGAGTGCAGAAGAAGATCGTCGTGACTTTCAGATCTATGGATATTATCGGCTTCATAATAGAGCTTCCCATTGAATTAGTCCCATTTCCAATTCATCCGTGATGCAATATTTTTTGCATCCTAAAATATTCCAACCTGTGCTAAAATGGATACAAAAAAGAAAGTTAGGGAGGCATTTAATTGATAGGGCGCAGTGGGAATCCGACACTAAACGAAGAAACATTTGAGAGAAGTGGGTATTATAACGGCCAGGAAACGATGACGATTGGCGGAACGGTGAACAAATCGTTCATGCTGCTCGCGCTGCTGATCGGGGCGGCGGTCATTTCATGGGTGATGTATTTTAACGGGTATGATGTATTGCCGTTGTTGATCGGGGGAGCAATAGGCGGCCTCGTTCTTGCGCTGATCATCAGCTTTGTGCCGAAGGCAGCACCTTATTTGGCGCCGATCTACGCGATTGTGGAAGGATTCGTCCTCGGTGCATTATCCGCTCATTACGAAGATTTGTATTACGGAATCACTTTGCAAGCGGCTTTACTGACGATGTGCATATTCCTCGGTATGCTGCTCGCTTATAAAACAGGTCTGATCCGGGCAACCGCAGGCTTCAAAAAGGGGATCATTGCAGCAACCATCGGCGTTGCGCTTGTATACCTGTTTAGCTTCGTTCTGGGCATGTTCGGTGTGGCGGTGCCTTACCTGCATGACAGCACCCCGATCGGCATCGGAATTTCGGTTGTCATCATCATCATTGCTGCCCTGAATTTCATACTCGATTTCAACTTTATCGAAGAGGGAGCACAGCAAGGTGCACCCAAATATATGGAATGGTACGGCTCTTTCGGTTTGTTGGTTACGCTCGTATGGTTGTACATCGAAATTATCCGGTTGCTGGCGAAGCTGGCGAACCGGGATTAATATCTGGATTGGTATGGTCAACATCGCTGTCGAGGCATTATCGACAGCGATTTTTTTAAGATATCAGAAAGTATAAACTTCGGAGGATCTGCTGCCTGATATCGCAAGAAAAACTACCGCAAAACGCAGTCCTTCTGCTTTGAGAGTACGTCGATAGACGTTTTACTTATGGTATGAAACGTAGCTTTAAACCAGCAGAATAATAAATTTCCTTCAGTAAACCCTACAAAGAGCGACTTGTGTTTAAATAATAAGTAGATACTGTCATCATCAACCTGCTTAAAGAAGGAGATCCCATGACTAATAAGAAAGCCATGATTGATATAGGATGGAATTTTGACAATAGTTATGCCGAACTGCCGGAGTCCTTTTTTACCAAACAAGATCCCACCCCTGTACGCTCACCGGAGCTGGTAATCCTCAATGAGCCGTTGGCGGCATCTTTAGGTTTAAATGCCAAGGCCCTGCAAAGCGCAGAGGGCGTGGCGATGCTCGCGGGCAACGAGATACCTGAGGGGGCATCACCACTCGCACAGGCTTATGCCGGGCACCAATTCGGGTATTTTACGATGCTGGGCGACGGCCGTGCGATCCTGTTGGGTGAACAAATCACGCCGCAAGGTGAGCGTATGGATATTCAGCTTAAGGGCTCGGGCCGGACGCCGTACTCCCGTGGAGGCGATGGTCGGGCGGCTCTGGGTCCGATGCTGCGCGAATATATCATCAGCGAGGCCATGCATGCGTTGGGGATTCCGACCACCCGCAGCCTGGCGGTGATATCCACCGGTCAGCCGGTCACACGGGAGAGGGAGCTGCCGGGTGCGATTCTGACCCGCGTGGCCTCGAGTCATATGAGAGTGGGGACGTTTCAATACGTAAGGGGAGCGGGCACAACCGAGGATCTGCGGATTCTGGCAGACTACACCCTGCAGCGGCATTACCCGGAGGCTGACTTTAGTGGCGGCGCCAACCGTTATCTGGTCTTGCTTCAGGAGGTCATCAAGCGTCAGGCCGCTCTAATCGCCAAGTGGCAGCTCGTCGGTTTTATCCATGGTGTGATGAATACCGATAATATGACCCTCAGCGGCGAAACAATTGATTATGGCCCTTGTGCCTTCATGGATACCTTTGACCCGAATACGGTATTCAGCTCCATCGATTCTCAAGGCCGCTATGCTTATGGCAACCAGCCGTATATTGCGGCTTGGAATCTCGCAAGATTGGCCGAATCCCTGCTGCCTCTGCTGCATGAAGAAGAGGAGCAGGCCGTCAATCTGGCCGAGGGTGCGATCGGAACCTTTACCGATCTGTATCACGAGCAGTGGCTTGCAGGCATGAGAGCCAAGCTGGGAATCTTCCATGAAGAGGAGGATGACGAATCCCTGATCGAAGATCTCCTTAAGATGATGAAAGATCATCAGGCGGACTATACCAATACCTTCCGTGCGTTAACGTTTGACAAGCTGGAGGATACACCTCTAAACGGCACGCCGGAATTGGCTTCCTGGTATGAGCGCTGGCAGGCGAGACTTGGCAGCCAGCAGGAATCGAAGGAACAATCCCATCACTTAATGCGCAGCAGCAATCCGGCGGTCATTCCGCGGAACCATCGGGTGGAGGAAGCGCTGGAAGCAGCGGAGCTGGAAGGGGACTATAGTGTTATGGAGCAGCTGCTCCATGCGCTGTCCAATCCATACGCGCATACTCCGGAACAGGCGGAATATGCTATCGTTCCCGAGCTGTCCCGTCCATACCGAACCTTTTGCGGGACGTAAGGGTACGGGAATGCTCCGAGAACCTCAACGGGGCCAAGCAAGAATTACCTTGCTTGGCCTTTTTCATCATTCATGAGTCGAGAAGCATCAAAAAAGCCCCTGGACCGGTGTCCAAGGGCTATAAATCGTATGGCTATTTTTTTCGAGACCTTATTCAACATCATAGCAGAACGGAAAGAAACAGTCTATATTTTTGCACGGAAATGCCATAGAGTGGGGGAGCCGGCAAAAACAAATGAAATGGAGCGTGGTTTCATGAGTTGGACTTGTCACCTCAATGAAACAGATGTACAGGAGTATGTCGGGAAGGTTTTGGGTACCGGTTATGTTGTGGCGGATGTCACGAGGATGCATGGCGGGGCGCAAAAGGTCGTCTATAAGATCCAGTGCCAAAATGGATTCTCATGCGTGATGTATGTGTGGGATTTGACGAAGAATTATTTTCAGGAAGAAATAGCAAACGAGAGTGTGCATGAACGATCCTTTGGCGGCCATTCGTTCAACATCAATAACAGATGGTTAAGGGATCATGGTATTTCTACGCCTGCTCTATATGATCTTCACACGGAACGGGAGCGATACCCGTTTGACTATGCATTAGTCGAATATATTGAGGGACAGAAGGCGGAGGCCTACTTTCAGCACCCGGATCAACGGGTTCGGGATGAGGTCTTTGAACGGGTGGGTAACATGATCGAACGCATGCATGCAAACCACAGACAGAACTATGGCAAGCCTGATCAAAGCGGGAATCAACGGGAGCGATGCCATCTTGTGCAGTTGGAAAATGCTAAGGAACAACTGTCCTACATCGTCCTGCATAACAAGAGTATCCGGAAGAATCACGACAGGCTGCTCGCTATATTGCATGAGCTTGAGTCCAGGATAGATTCCCGTCAGCGGTATGGATTTATCCACGGTGAGTTGGGCCCTGACCATATCCTGGTTACAGACCGTTTAGAGCCTTATCTGATTGATATTGAAGGTGCGCAATTCTTTGATATCGAGCATGAGCATACGTTTCTTGAGCTACGATTCGGGAAGCATTACCGGTATTTGCAACAAAACGGGCTTGATCTGAATCGGATGTTGTTTTACCGTCTGCATCACTATATCTCATTAACCTCGGGCGGCCTGAAGCTGCTTCACCGTGGATTCCCGGATCAAGCATTTGCTTCAAATTTGGCTGATTACCACGCTCGAAACACCCTCCGTTTCATCGAGGAATGGTAACTGACCAGATAACAGGCCTTTATAGGTTGGGCTGAAAACATCATCAACTCTGCTGCATGGGGTTAAGATATGGCTGCAAACTCCTGCTTATAGATCCGCTCTATCGTACTAAGCACCTCCGTACTTTGGCTCGGAAATTTCAAAGGCGTTGCTTTACCCTTGTTGAGAAAGACTCCCGTCGATTGTGGGGAACTGCCTAGCGCTGCTTCATACAGACGCGAAGCTCCTTCACTGGGATGGGAGAAGAAGATGTTACGGATCGGGATCATCAATCTTGGCATCCCCGCGTTTTTAGTAATGGTTGTTTTATTTGCTCCCGGACAGACACTCCGGATCATAATGCCATCTTTCTGTATGGCAGTGGCGATCTCCTGAGTCCACAACGATAGGGCTAATTTACTCGCGGCATAAGGTCCAACCAGCTTTTTGAACACGGTAGGGGAAGCCAATGCATTGTAATCAAACTGTTTGAGATACAACAACGCATTGGAGGATGTATTAATTACCGTCTTAAGGTTGCCCTTCTCTAGAAGCTCTTTCATTTCCATCAAGATGATATAAGGCACCACGGAGTTTACTTCAAAATGCATCTCGCGCCCTTGTTTGGAGTAGGATAATTCGCCAAAGGAGACACCTGCGTTATTAAACAGCAGGTCGATATGATCCTCGTGTTTCTTGATCTGATCCAGCGAGGTTTGGAGATCCGTGAAATCCGACAAATCGGCCGTGTATACTCTCAGCTGCTGTGATCTAAGGCCCTCTTGTACAAGGGAATCGTCGGATGGAAAGGCAGAACGGATCAAAGCGAGGACCTGCCAGCCTTCGGATAACAATCGCTTGGTTAGCTCCAAGCCAATGCCAGAGCTTGCGCCCGTGATCAAGGCGACTCGATTATTTCTTTTATGTGTCATGTGTAATTCTCCTATACTTAAGATTCTTCGCTGGTCGTCCTATCGGGATTAAGCAGGGACTGATTATGGATCAACTTGTCATCGATGAACCGCAGAATGCGCTGCAGGTCCGAAATTTGAACGGTAATTTTCTGACGGTAATTCTGGAGCATGGCGTTCAGCTCCGGAACGGACTGAATATTTTCCTTAAAGGGAAGATGCACATAGGCTTTCATATCCTCCAGCGACATTCCTGTCTTCTTCAGGCATATGATCAATTCCATAGTCTCGGCATCCTCCAGGTGATAGACACGATGGCCGTTATCTTTCCTTTCGGGAGGAGGGAGGAGCCCGATTTTTTCGTAATAGCGAATGGCATCCTCGGTCAATCCGGTTCGTTCAGACACTTGTTTGATGGAGAATGTGTCTCCCATAAGTTCACCTCTTTTCAACAGGGAATCCGTTGCCATAATATCGTACAACTTGGTGTTAACACCAAGTCAATATCGATTTTTATTCATATGGAATGGATGGAAAGGGAGCTGAGGGATTATGAATTTTGATATCAAGGAAGCCGTTGAGATTCTGGTGCGGATTGCGCATTCCCCGGAACAGGCTTAATATGCTATAGTGCCTGAGCTGTCCTATATCTACTGGGCAGTCTCCATGATCTCATCTTTAGGCTCATGGGCAACAGAATAAGCTCTGTTATCATTAACGCGTATGGTTTTCCTATGGTACGCATTGTTTCGTACAAGGGCAAAGATAATGAGCAGCGTTCCATAAAATTCATAATTGCTGATTTGGTAGCCTTGAAGAGCCATAATAACGAATGTGGTAATGGGAACAAAATTAATAAATAATATGCCGTTAACCGGCGATAACCATTTGATCCCTTGATTCCAGCAGAGCAAGGCTGCTAGCCCGGGCAATAAAATCATGAAAGACATTTCATATTTAATCGAGAGAATCGTGTTCCATGTTGGAACAGGAATCAAATCAAAGACGGACCCAAGCGTAACGATAACGAAGGACATAGCGCTTCCTAGCAAGCAGGTTAGTGTAGAATAACGCAGGATCGACCAATTCTTGAATCGGCTTCCACCCATCGAATACACCACCCATCCCAATACCCCAACAAAAATCAGAAATAAAGGAACAAGATGTTGTCCAGCCATTTTAAAAAAGGTAAGTTTCCCGTTGGTGATAACGAGTACAGCACCGACAAACGCGATAGCTACACTTCTAAGCATGTATTTATTCGGCGTTTTTCTGGACGTGATCCACAAGATCATAATGGATATCATCGGCATGAGCGACTCCATAATGGAGGCTGCGACAGCACCTGCCTCACCCATGAGCTGCTGTCCAAGGAAAATGCACATATTGTAGACCGTAAATGCCATCGTTCCCAAGAACAACAATGTCTTGCCTCTTCCCTCCAGACGAAAGGAGGCTCTCCCCTCTTTCATCCACAGCAACACGCTGAGGATGACGGCAACGACGAAATAACGGATAAACGAAAAATAGAATGGATCAATTTGCTGCAGCGCGATGTGTGCAACAGGAAACATAGCCCCCCATGACATACTTGCGATCAGGCATAGCATGGACCCGATGGCGATTTGTTTCTTTAGCATGTAATGTCTCTCTCCCTGCCAACTCTTTGTTTGTGTATAACTCATCATAGGAGGGCGAAAGGCTTTAGTAAAATGATTGAAAATAAAGTTTATGATCATTTATAATGATACTTCGCAGGTGTGAATACGTACCAGAGAGCAGGGGGGGGGGTAGATTGGAGTTTAATGATTTGAAAATTTTTCAGGCTGTTGCTACGTATGGAAGTGTCAGTAAAGCCGCATTGGAGCTAAACTACGTTCAATCCAATGTGACGGCCAGAATTAAGCTGCTTGAGAAAGAGCTTCGGACGCCATTGTTCTATCGGCATAAGCGAGGGATGATCTTAAACCCGGAAGGAAAGCGGTTGTTAGAACAATCGAGGGCGATCTTGTCCGGAATGGAAGAACTGAAACGTACGTTTCAAGATACATCGAACCCCTCCGGTATCCTGGAAATTGGTATTGTGGAGACAGTGATGGCTCTTCCGGATATTCTATCCTCTTATCATAGTAAGTACCCCCATGTTGAATTATCGTTAAAAGCGGGGGTTACCGATTTTTTGTTACAACAGGTGATTGATATGAAGCTGGACGGAGCCTTTGTCACAGGGCCCATTAGGCATCCATTAATTGAACAGGTTGAAGTTATTCAGGAAAAGTTAGTGCTTGTAACCAAAGGAAAAACCTTTTCTATGGAGGAAATAACAAAAAGGCCTCTATTGCTATACAATAAAGGTTGCGGATATCGTGAAAGACTGGAAAGCTGGATGAAGGTGGAGGGAATCATCCCTAAACAGATCATGGAGTTTGGAACGTTCGGGACGATTATAGGCAGCGTAGCTGCAGGAATAGGAATCACGATTATCCCGGAATCATCCATTACCGATCTGGTTGCCAATGGTGCCGTATTCTGCCATAGCTTACCTGAACCTTACCATGAAATCACAACTATTTTTATTCGGCGAAAAGATTCATACGTAACGAGCACATTACAATGCTTTATGGATGAAATTGTTGCTCGAACTAAATAGGACCCGCTCCCACTCTGCAACACTAGGAGGGAGGGCCGGGTGCATATGGAAATAAAGAATTTAGGAAGCCCATGGATTTCAACCCATGGGCTTTCATCGTATGGTTAGAGACCTTACCCAACATCTATAACAGAGCGGAAAGAGACATTCTATTATTATCTTTACTGGGATGACGGATCATTATTTGGGAAGAATATAATGATTGAAATTCATTCAAATTTCCTGTTATTATATTCCTCGGCTTGTTTATTAGAAAGGGAGAATGAAATGCAAGCATATGTATTGCCTATTTTCGTTGCGATAGCCATTTGTTTTTTATTAGCTTTCATTTTGACGCTTCCATGGGCCGTTTATCAGTACCGTAAACATGGGTACTTTAGCTTTTGGAGAACATTACTTATCTTAAGCTTTATCTTTTATGGATTAAGTGCATTTTTCTTAGTGATTTTTCCAATACCCAGTGCTCGGAATAATTGTGCTTCGATTGATCCCGGCGCGATTTTTATTCAAAATCGTCCTTTTCAATTTATACGGGATATTCAACGTGAAAGCGGATTTCATTGGGCGGTGCCTTCAAGTTATATCGACTTGTTAACGACGCGGGCCTTTTATCAAATGTTTTTTAATGTTTTGCTTTTGTTTCCTTTAGGTGTCTTTCTGAGGTACTTTTTTAAGGGGAAAGCTAAATGGTTTCATGCTGCTCTTATTGGATTTAGTGTTTCGCTTTTCTTTGAAATAACCCAACGAACCGCTTTGTTTGGCTTTTTTGAATGCCCCTATCGTATATTTGATGTAGATGACTTGATGACAAATACGGTGGGGACTGTACTAGGCTTTATACTCGCTCCCATGTTTTTGGTGTTAATTCCATCGAGGGAAACCCTTAGTGAGCAAAGCCACTTCTTTAACAATCAGAGAAAAGCAACTTTTGGTGCCCAACTCATGGAGGTTCTTCTAAATATTATTATTGCCAGAGTGATAACCAGCTTTATATTCGGGTTGCTGAAGAGACCAGGAGTACTTGTTGACGAGATCATCTTTGCCATTGTTTTCTTTGTGGTTATGGTAGTTATCCCTGTGATTTGGAAAGGACATACGGTGGGGTCTAAGATCGTTCGCATGAGGTTACTTCCGGAAAAGGGGAACTGGTTAGGAAGCTTGAGCCGACGCTACATCATTGTTTATATGCCTTTATTGCTCTCAGCATTATCGAAGATATTTTCTAATCAAATGGGTGAAGATCTTCTAGCCAACCTATTTGTAATTGGAGTGGTTTTTCTTACAGCTCTGTTATGGTTCTTTCTCTTCTGTCATATCGTGATCAGATGGATCAAAAAGGACAAAGATCTTTATTTTAATCGTTATAGTCACATAGAGGCTGTAAGAATCACTGGTGAAATGTGATAAACGAAAATATAGAATACTGATGAATCGGCCGCAACAAGCACATGCAGGGGCTGACAAGAATATAAAAAGCCGATGACCCGCACTCGACTGCGAGGATCATCGGCTTTTTTTGAGAAAAGGTACTGTATGCCTTATATTATCGTTTGGCGGCTTGCTGCCTCTCATTCAAATGCTCCGTCAGATACTTCACGATGCCGTCCTCCGCGTCCTGCGAATACTGCCAGACCATCGCGCCCGCAAGATTCTTGCTTTTGATGTAGCTTACCTTCTCCTTCAGGGCCTCCTGATCCTCGTAACTGATGAAGGTATGGCCGTCATAGAGGTAGGCAGCCTTGGCTTTGTTGTCGTAATAACGCTTGAAGCCATTTTTGTTCAGGTAGGCTTTCTCGATCTGCTTATAATTGAGGTTCACCTTGTCGATATCGATGGGCGTCCCAGGAGCGAAGAGGCCGTCTTTAGCACCCTTGGCCTCTTTCACGTTTTTCCAGCCGTACGAATAAGCGGGCACGCCGAGCAGCAGTTTCTTGCTGTCGATATCATGGTCCAGATACATCGAGATAATTCCATCAATGGAGTGTTTGGATTTCCCTTGGCTGTCCACATACAGATTGGAGTTAAAGCCTGTGGTGTCAGACCACTTGCCTGTCAGGTCATAGGACATGACGTTGATGTAATCCACGTATTTCTCCACTTTTTTGACCTCGACATTTTGGAAATACCAGTCCTGGGTTCCAGAGGCGAACGTCAGCAGATAGTTCTTGTTCTTGTGAGGCAGCCTGTACAGCTTCTCCCGTAGTTCCTTCATCAGGCTGGTGAAATTCTTCGTATCTTCCGGGCGGGCCTTCTGCGTGTTCCAGGCATGGAACGCCGGATACTCCCAGTCGATATCCACGCCGTCTAAATCCAGTTCCTTGACCAGGTTGATGATGCTCTCGGTGAAGAGGTACCGGTTGCCGTCCAGCGAAGCGTCGGAGAAGCCATCTGCACCGTAACCACCTACAGCCAGCACCATTTGGGTCTTCGGATTGGCTGCCTTCAACTGCTTGATGTTTTCTTTGATCTGGTTGTTGGTCGTGCTGTCTTCATGGAAGTAGAGCTCCGTTCCCTTGATCTTCGCAAAAGCGATAAACGCAATGTCCACGCCTTTCTCCGATAGCTTGATGTTTCGGTAATCCTGCCAGGCCTCCACGTATACCGCCGTGATTTTCCGCTCTTCCGCCGCGGAGATCTGATAGAAATAGAGACCCATGCCCGCAAGCAGCACCACAATGAATATTTTCGTATATATCGTGATTCTCATCGTCCTTTAACCCCGCCCGCCGAATAGAATGTAGGTTGCCGTTTTGCTTAGGTTCAGTACCTTGACGGTGATGTAGCTGATGGCGAAGATGATGGAGATATTCACGATCAGACTGAGGGAGGCCTCCAGAAACGTGGCCTCGACCTCGGTTCGGCCGGATAACATCATTTCGACCAGCAGGTGAATCAGATAGATGCTGAAGCTGGCCCGGGAGACCGAGCTGATCAATTTCTGGATTTTATGGTTCACTTGATCGCTGATCTTGGCCTCCTTCTCCTTAAAGAAGATAAACAACCCGACAGCCATGAAGAAGGTGGTGACGGAATAGTTGCCGTAGAACATCTCATCCAGGACACCGCTGCGCAGCGAGACAAAATAGGTGGCTACCGGCGTGATAAAAAACGAGATGATGCCCAGATTGTATAGTATGTTTTTTGCCTTGAGCGGTAGTTCAAAATGGAATAGATAGTACCCCAGGATAAAATAGCCGAGAAAGCCCATGAAGAACGGGATGTTCATGATCGGAATGTTGATGTATTGATCCGTTGCACGGAATACGGCATCCGAGATGAAGCGATAGGCGATACTGACGATGAACCAGAGGAGCAGATAATACCGCAGATCCTTCTCGCTGCAGGATTTGATGAATTTGCTCATCAGCGGCACCGTCATATAGATGGCAATAATGGCGTACAGGAACCACAGATGCACATAATTCCGGTCGGTCAGCAGCCGATACCCGAAGTCAACAACGAACTCGTAGGCATTCAGCTTGCTTCGCATCAGATAGTATTGATTGTACAAGCCATAGATAAGCGACCAGGTCAGAAGGGGAATGAGCAGCGGTACGACGCGCTTGGTATAGAACTCCCGGTAGGATGTAATCTTCGTGCGCAGGATCATCGCTCCGCTGATCATGAAGAAGACCGGTACGGCGAAGCGGGATATGGAGTTGAACCCGTTGCTGATCCACCAGGAGGAGGAATTGAAATCATTCGTGCTGGTTAGCACCTCCGCTGTGTAGTGCAGAATAATGACGGCAACAATGGATAGAATTCTTAGGATATCGACATAGATAATTCTTTTATTGGGACTCATGCTGTTTCAGGCAGCCTCCTTCACCATAAGTTAATTCGATCCTGCGGCAATGTTCTGGCTGATGGCGGCCACGCCTTTACGCTCCACGAAGCCCCAGCCCTCATCATTGTCAAAATATTTGAATGTCCCCGCAATGTTAATGTACAGCAGCAAATTTCGATAGGTTAACAGCTCCGCTTGGCTGAACAAGAACATCTTCATATAATCGGAGAACGTATACGTACTGCCATATTTGCGGCATAAGTACAGGGCGATGATGATTTGCGCGGCATTCAGCAGCACGCTCATCAGCAGGAAGATGATCGCATGCAGGATGTTCCCGCCAACGATCAGCGTCTGCCCCAGATAAAATATCGTCGTAAACGCCGAGAGCGTCCCCAGCATAAACCCGTCTATCGCAAAGAACAGGCTCACGCTGACGCTGAATTTCCGAGACAGCCTGGACCAATAGATGAGGATGCAGTCAATAAACGCCTTCTGCCAGCGAATGCGCTGCTTATAGAAGTTGGGGAGATTCTCCGGGCATTCGGTGTAGCATACCGCTTCAGGGGCGTAGACGAGTTTTTTCTTCAATTGATTGGCTTTGATGTACTCGTGGATTTTCAGCGTAATGTCGATATCCTCCCCCACCGTGCTGCGGAATCCGTTAACATGAACGAGAACGTCTTTATAGAAGGCACCAAAAGCGCCTGAAATCACTACGATCGAATTAAAATACGATTGCGTGAGTTTGCGGACGTAGAAGCCGTGCGTATAATTGATGATCTGGCTCTTGATGAGCCCTTTTCCGCGAAACTTCTCAATGATGGCACCGTTCTTGTCCCGCACGGCACCCTGTACAATTTTGACGGTACCGCCCAGCGCAATGATCTCGTCATCGTGAAAGTATTGATTCACGTAATTGAGCGAGTCGGCTTCCAGCATGCTGTCTGCATCCAGGGTGATCACGATATCGGAAGCGGCATAATCGATGCCTGCATTCAGCGAGTCCGCTTTTCCGCCATTCACCTTATCGATAACGTAAATATGGCGGTATCGATGCGAGCGATAAAATCCTTTTATTGGCTTATAAGTCAGTTTACTGTCTGCCATCCTGCCATCCGGCTCCAAATCCAGGAGTTCGTCAAGCGCGGATAACGTCCCATCCTTGGAGCCATCGTTGATGATCATGATTTCATAGTTGCTGTAATGCAAGCCAGCCATGGCATCGATGCAATTCCGAATCGTCAGCTCCTCATTGTAAGCGGGGACGAGCACAGAGATTGATTTTTCGGCGAGACCAGGATTCAGCTTCTTCACCTTGCTGCATAGCAGCGGGATGAACGTATACAGGGTTTGAAACACAAGGAATACGCTGGCTAGTCCATAAAAAAAGTACTGCAAACTCCTCACTCCTCTCTTCTCTGTCTCTCTTTGTGAAGACCAGTATGGTGCGCCTACTCTATGGGACTCGGATTAGGTATGCGCTTTTTCTATAGCAAGCAATGTCAAGGGGCAAAATCCAGGTATAAAGGGATAATATCATCCCCATTTAAAACCTTTCATTCCATATAAACCCATATGACACCCTATGTAATAAACTATCGTAATTGGCTCCTAAATGTAAAACCGCTCTATGGAGCAAGAAAACGAATACATAGATGCTTTTCGAGAGCAGTCTCTGTTTTGGTTCAACTTTCTATATTTTAGGAGGCTAAAGCGATTTGGCACGGAAATCTATATCTGACAAAAGCCATAACCAAGTTGAGCCTAAGCTCGCATGGTTATGGCTTGTATACCTGTGGTTATCTGAGGTACTACATAAAGTCATAGAAGTAACGGATGAAATGAAAAAAAATCGGTGAGGTATAGGTCAGGCTGTCGACCCGGCTCAGATAGCTTTTCTTCAAGGCATCGAACCGCCCGTCATCTCCGATTAACAAATCGCGCTTCAGCACCGAAACCGTCAAGCTGCCGAAGAAGCCGCCGAGGCTGATGAGCATGCCGGACAGAAGGCCAAACGTCGGGCTGAGCGGCGTCAGATACGGATAGATAAGATATGAGCTTACGGTGGTAATGATAAACGCGCAGGCAAAGCCTTCCCAAGTCAGATTTGGGTTGGAGGTAGGCACAATTCTTCGTCTACCAAAATAGAGGGAGGCGATCGTGTGCACCACATCGTTCAGCTGCGTTAAGACGACCAGAAACAGCACCAGACCTGCTCCATACTGGGGCGTGGCAAACTGGAAATAGGCCAGGTGGCTGAGACCGAACACCATGAGCATCAGGCCCCATTGGGTCGAGCTGACGCTGCGCATGAATCCGACGGTGCCTTTGTTGATCAGCCGCGGAAGCGGCAGCACCAGGAATACATAGATCGGAATAAACACGATAAACATCCCGTACCATTCGATGTAGATCCAATAGAATTGGACCGGTATGGTTAAATACGCCCACAGAAATAAGCGACGATCGGCTTTTCGTGTTTTGATCATCGAGAAATATTCTTTGAGCGTAAAGAAGGTTAGCACCATAAGGGATAGAAGGGAAACTACCGGATTCAGAAGTGTCGCCAAGCAGAAGATGACCAGCATGCCCCACCAGGTTTTGATGCGAAATCCGACTTCGGTATAGTCGATATTCGGCTGCGTCTTGCTCATCACGTAATAGAGGAGCTGGATGACCGATAAGACGGAGAATATCAGGATTAAGGTTAAAAGCGAGCTGTCCATATGCCTATCATCACCAACTTGTCACGGGTATCATTCTTGTTCTACTAAAGGAATCATATGTTATTATGAAGGAATAATTCAATACGGATAAGGGGAAATTTCGTAAATGGTAGATGATCGCTCGGTCTTTATACTGCTTACCAATACCGGCACGCTCTTTACGAAAGTCATTCAGGGCTACACGAGAGCACCTTACAACCACGCTTCGATATCCTTTAACCGGGAGTTGTCGGAGTTATATAGCTTCGGGAGGAAGAATCCGAACAATCCTCTGAACGGCGGATTCGTGAAGGAGGATTTGAAGACGGGAACGTTCAGCAAATATCCCAACACGACGTGCGTCATCTATGAGCTTCAGGTGTCGGAACGCGACATCGCGAAAATGAAGCGGGTCCTGCAGGCTTTTATCCGAAAGGACAAAAAGTATTTTTATAATATATTGGGCGTCCTGGGCATCGCGCTAAAGGAACCGATCGAATTCAGCAATTCCTACTTTTGTTCGCAATTCGTGGCGGAGATTCTGCAGCGGTCCGGAGTCAGGCTATGGGATAAGCTGCCCGCCTTGGTGACGCCGGACGATTTTCGCCAAAGCGAGCGCCTGCAGCTGATCTATGAGGGGAAGCTGAGCGAGTATGAGCCCTAGATTCAACTTCGCATCAGGTTTCGGCAGCCTGTTTGCTGTAACATATTTTGCAGGTGGCGGCGACGACAATCACGACTCAGCTCGACAGGCAGTCCGTTCTAATTGAATCCCAAATAACCCCGGTTCACCTGTCCAGGCGAATGCGGGGTTTTCTGTATTGTAAGTGCTCAAAATGAGGCACCCGCCGATCTGATTAGGTGTTAGGCAATAAATGCTGGCTAATTAGCGAGTGTTGCTATAAAATGGAGTTGAAAAATGAAATTAAGTTTCATCTAATGAAACTACAATCGTCGTTGTCTGGATTTCGCTTATATCTTGATGGGAGCGTGGTTAGGATGAACAGCAAGGAACGGTTTTCGAATCGCGTCGATTTGTACACGAAGTATCGCCCGAGTTATCCGCAAGAGGTCATGGATTATTTGTATGATACGGTAGGATTGGACGGCGAGATTGCCGACATTGGGGCCGGGACGGGGATCTTCACGAAGCTGCTGCTGAAGCGGGGGAGCCGCGTAACTGCCGTGGAACCCAATCAGGCGATGCGGGAAGCTGCCGAGTCGGACCTTGGAGGCGAGCCCGGGTTTCGAATGGTTACGGGTTCAGCCGAAGTGACGGGACTGCCTGATCAATCCGTGGATCATATCGTGAGCGCCCAGGCTTTTCATTGGTTTGACCGTGATGCCGCCCAATCGGAATTCCGGCGGATCCTGAGACCGGGCGGGAAGGTTGCCCTGATCTGGAATTCCAGGCTCACGCAGGGAACGCCGTTTCTGGAAGCGTATGAGCAGCTGCTCCTTACCTATGGCACCGATTATAAAGTAGTGGATCAGAAGAATATTGCGCACGAAACGCTGGCTGCTTTTTTCCAGGCGGGGGACATGAAGGAGGCGAAATTCTTCAATCGGCAGACGTTTGATTATGAGGGATTATGCGGCCGTTTGCACTCATCCTCTTACGCTCCGCTGTCAGGGCATCCAAACTACGAGCCGATGATGAACGAACTGCGGACGATATATGAACGGAATGAGCAGGCTGGCTGCGTGTTTTTTGATTATGAGACGAAGGTGTACTGGGGAGAGGTTTAAGCTAATCTTCTTGACTGGTTTCGCTGTTTGCAGAATAATAGAGCACCGGCTTTAATAATGGAACGGGAGGTACAGCAGCATGAACAAAACAGACCGGATGCTGGCTATCGTGCTTGAGCTGCAGCAGCGAAAGGTTGTGCGGGCTGAAGATTTGGCATCCATATTTGAGACGAGCGTGCGGACCATCTACCGGGATATTCAGGCCCTTAGCGAGGCAGGCGTACCCGTGATGGGAGCTCCCGGGCAAGGGTATTCGTTAATGGCGGGGTATTTTCTGCCACCGGTCATGTTCACGGCGGAGGAAGCCGTGGCGCTGCTCATTGGAACGGATTTCATCGAGCAACGCTTTGACAAAGGATATGGTTTGAAGGCTCAGGCTTCCCGCAAAAAGATAGAGTCTATTCTGCCGGAGCCTGTGCGCGCCGATGCTTCGCGTGTTCGGAAGACCATGCGGCTGATTACTCCCGGTAACAAGACAACTTCAGAAGAAGAGAAGGACTATGTTGAAGTGGTTCGCCGAGCCATACTGGAAGGGCGTAAGATAGAATTCTATTATATGAAGAAGATGCCCGACTCCCAAGGCGACAGAAAGAGCTTTCGCTCTGCAGCTCCTTACGGACTGGCATTTCTTCAAGGTTTATGGACATTAGTTGCCCGGTGTGACCTCCGGCAAGGCATTCGTCATTTTCGGCTGTCCCGCATGAAGGATCTGACGGTCCTTGACAAGCGTTTTGAGATGCCGCCGGATTTTAACTTGGAGGACTATCGACCTCCGGATGACCGTAACCTGCGGGTGCGGGTTCTGGCAAGTCCCGATATTGCGGATCGAGTTAAGGAATCCGGAAATTATTACATGGAGACATTTGAAGAATGCGAGGACGGGTTGCTTATGAGCTTCCGCGTTCGCCGGCCGGAGGAGATTATGCAGTGGGTGCTCGGCTGGGGATCGAACGTCGTTGTCCTTGAGCCGGAATCCCTCCGTGACCGGATCCGCGACGAGGCGGAAAAGATTTTAAAACGCTACTGACATGACGTTGTCAGTAGCGTTTTTGTATATTCGGTACAAAGACGATTCATGGGAGTGGTAGATATGAATACAACGGAAGCATTGCAGCGGTTTGAAGAGACGGTGCAGGTGTATCTACAGGAGCTGGATGGTTTCAGCATGGAGGAATTAAAGTACAGACAAGCAGAGGACGAGTGGTCGATCGGGCAAATGTATCAGCACTTGATTCAATCCGCGTTATCCATGCATCTGCGAAATATTGAGTTATGTTTAAACCCGATTGAGGATGCAGCAGTCTCTTCAGCGGGAAAAACGGAAGTAGGTATGGCAATATTCGGACAGGGCAGTTTCCCTCCCATCCGTATTCAGGTTCCGCCGTCTCCCCAATATACCCCGGAGCAGCCTGCAACGAAAGAGCAGTTGATTCAAGGTTTGGATACTGTCGTCCAACGAATGAGACAAACCGAGCCAATGCTTGGAGAGGCATCCCTGCAGCATACCGTCCCCCATCCGAGTTTCGGAGGATTGCATGCCCAAGAGTGGTTTTTGCTCATCGAGATGCATTATCGGCATCATGTCCGGCAGCTAGACCGGTTGAAACAAGCCTTGGAGCAGCAGCGTGTATGATGGAACGTCAGGTCGTGGACTATCAGGATGTGTTGGAGCAATTAGAAGAGCGGACCCGTTATTGGATTGGAGTGGTATCCGAATCGCATGTGAAATTGGGGATGGAAGGGGGATTCGCCCAACTATGTCACGGTAAATCGGCTCCACTGCGGCGTATGCGCGAAGGAGATTGGCTGATCTATTATTCCCCGCGCACCGAATTGAGGTCTGGGGAGGCACTCCAAGCTTTTACAGCCATGGGCCAGGTTGTGAATGATCGAGTTTACGAGTATCAAATGACGGCATCATTCGTCCCCTTGCGCCGGGATATCCGGTATATTCCCGGTCAGGAAGTCAAAATAGCCTGCCTATTGGACCAGCTTAGCTTTACGCGAGGGAAGCGAAATTGGGGCTATGCCTTTCGTTATGGGCATTTGGAGATCAAACGAGAGGATTTCCTGATGATTGCGGAGGCCATGCTGGGCGGCTCGGACATGATACCACAAAGAACGGTTAACTCGCTTTGACCGTTCTCCATAACATTTATTTTTGGACAACTCGGTTTGAAAACGGCTCGTCCCGGGTACTGGTACTACGAGTGCATCAATGAGTTGAAAGGAGCGGATGATCGTGGAAGTACATGTCCGATCATTTTTCGTGAAGGATGATGGAGAGGTTCCGAATAATCCCGATCTGCCGGTCATTGTATACAATGGAGTATTCGCAGATGACCCGAGCGGCTTGGAGGCTGCCTTCAACCGGCATCACTGGAGCGGAAGCTGGGCAGGCGGCGTATACGATTACCATCATTATCATAGCAATACACATGAGGTCCTGGGTGTGCGGTCTGGAAGCGCGACCGTTCTTGTGGGCGGCGATGCAGGAGAACGGCTAGAGCTTGCTACCGGTGATGTGATTGTTTTGCCGGCGGGCACTGCACATATGAAGCTCACCAGCACCCCTGATTTTGAAGTGATTGGTGCCTATCCCGAAGGGAATACGCCAAATATGAGGGAGCGGAACCCGACGGATCGGGCGCAGGCGATCAACGAAATCCGAAGCGTGCCTGTCCCGGATATGGACCCTGTTTTTGGAGAGGAAGGACCACTTCTGCATAAATGGGTGAAATAACATAAAGATTAGCCGTTAGAAGCAACTCAAGAGGCTCCCCGTCTGCTACAACAGATGGTGGAGCCTCTTGAGTTGCAAATAACAAATATGGGGTAAATCGGTAGATGCTTGATTACAGCGGCAAATCTCGTTTTCGAAATAACACGACGGCCAGACCAAATGCGATCAGACCGATGGCGGCCAGCACTAGGGAGGTTGTCATGAATTCCCCAGTCCCCTTAACAATTTCACCGGGCCGATAGAGAGAGAAGAGGGTAAGGTTGCGCAGCCATTCGATTTTCTCGCTGAATTTACTGATCAAATCCAGACTGAAGAACCCAAACGTAATCAACCCGGAAATGCTTCGTGCCTTCTTCTCATCATTACACAGCGAGGACACGAGAAAACAGACGCTGGAGATGGCAAAAAAGAGCAGGAAAGCCGCTACGTTCATCTGGATGAATCGGGCGGTATCGAATTCGTAGGAATCCCCCAGCAGCCAAGCGCTTCCGGCGAAGCCGGCCAACGTCGTAACAGCTAAGATAAGGAAGAGCCCGCTTGTCGTAACCATCACTTGCGTGAGCGCCACTTTCCCTCTTGTTGTCGGGGCGGATAGCAGATAGGCCATCGAGCCCTGATCGACCAATTTGGCCATAAGCTGGGTCGTCAGCTGCACGCAGACGATAGCCAGGATGAGAACCAGAATTAATCCGTAATATTCCCCGGAGATGAAAGCTTCTGCTGTACCGAAACCATTAAGCCCGAAGGCTTTTCCGACGCCCTCCGGCATCGATGCAACTAAATCATCAATGGCTTTTGTGTTCTTGGCGATGCTGGGATATAACCAGAACATCAGGAGGATATAGAAAGCGGAACCGAACGCGTAGTTCATCAAGCTTTTCATATTTACTTTCATCATCTGTTTGTATAAGGTGACATTCATTTCGATATCCCCTTCCGATCATAATAATTCATGAAGATATCCTCGAGGTTCTGGGTGAAGACATCGATACTCCGCACGGGGTATTTCCCCGTCTCTTGGATAAACTGATCGTAATTGCCCTGGACGGCTACTCTCACCCGATTGCCTTCATAAGATTCGATAAGCAGCCCCGAGCTCCGGAAGGCCTCGGCATCGCTTGGATGCACGAAGTTAACCTCGAACAGCTTCCGCTGCATGGATTGCAGTTCGTGGATGTCCTTGACGGCAATGATGATCCCGTCCTTGATAATGGCGGCTCGGTCACAGGTTCTCTCGATTTCCTGAAAGCTGTGGGATGACATCAAGAATGTCGTACCGCGGGCTTTCTCCTCCAGAACGATCTCAATAAACACCTTCTGCATCAGTGGATCGAGTCCCGAAGTGGGCTCATCCAGAATAATGACTTTGGGATCATGCATGAAGGCAGCGACGATCCCAACCTTTTGTTTCATTCCTTTGGACATTTTACGAATCGGGGTCTGAACATCGAATTGTAGACGATCGATTAATCGATCCCGCTTGGACAAGTCATGAATTCCCTGCATGTCGGCCATGAAATCCAGAAAGGCCTTTCCGGTCATCCCTTCGATAAAGGAAATTTCTCCTGGCAGATACCCTACATCCGATTGAAACTTCCCTTGTTCCCTCCAGGTATCCAGCCCATTTACCTTTACGTGTCCCTGATCCGGCTTCATAAAACCCATGATGTGCCGGATCGTCGTTGATTTTCCGGCGCCATTCGGCCCTAAAAAACCAAAAACCTCACCCGGATCCACCGAAAAAGATACATCGAAGATGCCCCTCCCGTTGGAAAATGTCTTCGTCAAATGTTGAACGGTTAACATACCGCCACCTCCGGAAAATTGAAGAAATGAAATATTATAGATCGGATATTTCATATGTTATAATATACCTGGCTTGTGGTATCGTCAATGATTTTATGAAATTAATTTATGTTTAAATTTCACTAATTACATAACTAATCTTAGGAGTAAGGATGAAGGGATATGAACGGTTTTGAGAAAAGAGCGAATCTGATCAAAGAGAAGATTATGAGAACCACCTTGGAACTGGTGCGAACCTCGGAGCTGAAGCGGATTCGAATTGCCGATATATCCAAGGCAGCCAAGGTATCGCAGGTGACGATTTATAATTACTTTGGCAGCAAGGAGGAGCTGCTGCGTGAGGTTTTTCGCAACTATTTTGATAAGGCGATCCGGGATTTCGAGGAATATATGAGCGAAGGTCATTCCTTGAAGGAGAAGATCGAACACATTATTTTTCTGGAGAAGGAGTCCTACAATGATTTCCCGCCCGGTTTGATCAAAGAGTTGTTAATCGATGACGAAGAATTGGCCCGTTATATGGACGAACAGTACAGGAACAAAGCTATTCCGCTTACGATTCAGATTATTGAGGAGGGTAAGGACAGCGGCGAAATTTCACCGGAGGTATCGACGGAACACGTCCTGGCTTTTATCCAGCTATTCATGAATCAATATGAATCGATTCTGGCTATGGCCCAGCAAAGTGATGATATGGACGGCTTCCTGGAGGGAATCGTTCATATGTTCTTCTACGGTGTCTGCGGAAAGGCTTAATCCTCAGTAACAAAAGTATTGGTATTGGCCAGCATAGGTTTCTAATATAGGGTATAGTTAGTATAAAACGAATGGGGAATACGAAACGATGTCTACTTTGCCAAATTGCCCGAAATGTAATTCTGAATATACATATGAGGATGGGAACCTCCTGGTTTGCCCGGAATGCGCTCATGAATGGACACTGGAGTCCGAAGCGGAGCATGATGAAGATACAAAGATCATTAAAGACGCGAACGGCAATGTTTTGGCCGACGGCGATTCCGTAACGGTAATCAAAGATCTTAAAGTAAAAGGCAGCTCCTCTGTATTGAAAATAGGCACGAAAGTGAAAAATATACGCTTGGTCGATGGCGATCATGATATCGATTGCAAAATCGACGGATTCGGCGCAATGAAATTGAAATCGGAATTTGTTAAAAAGATATAAGATGTGTTATCCCATTTCATCGTGGATACACGGTAACAAAACCCTCCATTAGTGGAGGGTTTTTCTCATTTAACCATGGCACGCCGTATAGCATCTGGTGCGCAACATGCACAAATTAATCGCGCCAACTGACCCGTCCCCATGTCTGCTGCTCTTATTCCAGCCTAACGAGGCCATTCAGATTAATTTGATTCTATCGCTAGTCATCTCGGCTGCTCTGATTGCGAGGATACGCAAGGATATCGACTATGGCATCCTCAAGCGGTTGGTGATCGGAAGTGCGGTTGGTCTCCCTGTCGGCATCGTTATTTTTTCGTTTATTTCCCGGGGACCGACACGCAGAAGGCAAAGCTCAGAGGGACGACCCTCGCCTTCTATTTGTTCATCTATTCCCTGAGTTTGATCATTCAGGTCATCGTGGCGGGAACGAGCAAGACGGTCTGGATGTCGAGTGGAATTGCACTTCCCTTGGCATTTGTCGGGCTGTTGATCGGACAGCGTCTATTCAACGTCATTAACCAGCGCGTATTCCAGATATTCACCTATATCATTTTGATCTTTACGGGCGTGTATATGCTCATCGAGAGCCTGTAAAGACGTTAGAGGTCCCAGCGACGAGGATTACTTCCCAGTTGATTCTAACATCGTCTCCGCGAGCAGAGGAAACAGATTATCAAAAGCATGTGTATTCCCATCAAACACATACCCTCCCGGATAAGCAGGATCTTGGCCTCGGAATTGGATCATTCGATCATGCAGCTGCCGGGCCCAAGGGAGGTCATTCGTTTTTAGCGCCAGGATAATAGCCAGGCCGTAGACACCAGGCGACTCATATGTCGCGTCGGGCTTTCGTGTCTTCCGGTTGTAGCGGCCCACCAGCTGCTGATTCTGCTGGAATTCTCCCTTGAGGAATTGTATGAGCTCCTTCGGCCGCTGATCCATCTCCGCCAGATGAATGCCAACGATCAGCTGGTCAATCAGATTGACCGATGCATCGTACTTATATTGACCGGAACTGATCTGATATGTTTTGGGATAGAAGACGCCGTCTGAAGGCATTTGGGAGAGCAGATCCTGATACTGTTCATACTCCTGGCGGGACAGGATTCCGTTATTCTGCATTTCGCGCAGTGCCGAAATGTCCGCGTAGACCAGGCTTAACATGGCTGCCGATTCATTACGTTCAAAATCATGATAATCCACGAAATATCCTTGGGTTTGAGCCGAGGCTTGCAATGTGGAGCCGATCTCCTTCGCCAATTGAAGGTATTCTTCGTCGCCCCAGCGCTTGAACGCCTTCAGCAAGGCATCGAGAATTCGAAAATCATCGCCCAGCGCATTGGTCGTTACCTCGGATTCACCGTCCGGCCTGAGCTTCCACCGGATATAGGGCTCCTGCTCCTGATGGAGAAAATAGGTGGTGAGAAGCTGGACGCTATCGTCGAACCGTGATCGATCATCAGATAAAACGGCGTACTGCATCCAAAGCCCAAGTGACTCGGATAACGCCTCTCTTCCGGCAACGTTGTCCGGGTGCTCGGAGGAAGCGGGCTTGAGATAGGTAGCGATGGTACCATTGTCGTTAATCATATGCTCTTCAATGAAAGCTGCTGTCACGTCGGGGTTCTCCTTGCTTTGGATGATAGCGTAGGCTATGAAGACAATGCCGGTTAGAGCAAGAGCGACGATGATAGCAAGAATGGTTTTCTTGCGAGTGGAAATCCAGGTTGTCATAGGTTCACCTCGAACATACTATTCTACGCTTGCGTTCCTAAAGCCTTTAAGAAGTCCCGGAGACGAATAAAGATAGCTTCTCGGATCCATCGTTCATTTATCCATAAAAAAGGCCGCACCCCGATGTCTGAAGTTACAGAACAACGGGGACGGCCTTTTCTTAAACTTCAGAGACTCACCATCTTTATCTCACAGAAAAACTTCCGCTAAATGCGGTCTGTCTACTGAGAAAGCACGTCGATAGACGTCGTCTTTCTTAAAGCCATAGTCTGGCTAGTTCAAACTGACGATAGTGAGCCCCTGATCCTGCAGGTGCTTAATAATCTTCGGCAAGGCGTCCACTACTGCTTGAGATTCATGCAGGAGTATAATGGAGCCGGAAGCTTCGATATGCTGGACATAATCGAGGATTTTATCCTCGTCGCGGGTCAGCCAATCCTCGGGATCCCGGTTCCAGAGCACCATTTTACTACCTTGCTGTTGGCTTAACGCCTCGGTCCGATCGTCAAAGGCACCGTAGGGCGGACGGAAGAGTACCAGCTTCTCGTCTGTAATAGGCTCGATAAGGTCGGCCACGCGGGTCAGCTCTGCCTGCTGCTGTTCATAGGTAAGGCTTGTCAGCTGGCTATGGGTCATGGAATGACTGCCGACGGAGTATCCGTTCGCATGGATGGCCCTGACATAGTCGGGATGTTTTTTCACATTGGTGCCAACAAAGAAGAACGTTCCGCCAACCTCGTGTTTTTTCAAGACGTTCATAATATCGATGGAGTGCTTGGATGGCCCATCATCGAATGTAAGGGCTACATAGCCTTTGGGCAAGCCGAACGAGATGAACTCTTCCAGCTCCAGCTGTGGAACGGAGGCAGAGGGTTTGATTTCCTTCGGTTTGCTCTCCGCTGCTTCCTCCGCTGAGACTGCCACGGTTTTCCCAATGAGTGCGCTCCGGTTCTCGGCAAACAATTGGATGACGGTCTCTGCTTCCGATGTGGCCGTTGCTGCAGGGTGTGGCCGAATGTAACCGGGATACGAGTAATTAAATGAACTTAATAATACAACAAAAACCAAGCTCATCATGATTGCGCTTACCAGCTTAAGCGGAAGATGGCGCCGTTTCCTCGCGAAATGATAGGTCTTGATGTTCTGTTCGGCTTGCATCTCCTCGGACTGATCCGTTTCGGATCGATGTGTGGACAAGAAGGGCAGCGTATGCAAGTCATCTACAAGTCGGATCTTCTTTATGGACTCTAATTCGTTCCTGAAAGGAACGGAGCAGGCAAATGAAAAGCGCTCACTATGATCACGATATGTACGCGTAATGGAACCTATGTATTGCTGTTTGTTAGCATCCCATGCGGTATGTAAGGATAGTCGGTATTTATGAACCCCGTCGAACTCTGCCACGGTTGCTATATTTGCTATGGTCTCGTTATCGGTTAACCATATTAGCTCCGCAGACTCTATAAGGGATAGCTTGATTCGTAGACCGAATGCTTCGGTATCCCTCTCGATCGCCAGCAGTTCTATGATTTTCCCATAGGATTGTGACATGATGGCCCCCCTTTCTCTAGCTGTTTATGCGGGTATGATTATTCCGGTGGTGTATTGGAAGCCGTGGTTTTCGGTGAGAAGGAGAAGGACATCTTCTCGGTAAAATCATTGATGGTCTGCATCAGCTTGGCTTTATCATCCAGGATATTTTGGTATTGCTCTGCGTACTTCTGATTGGCAATCTCCAGCTCACGAACCTTCTCTTCAAGCGAGTTGATCTTGAGCATGCTCTGATATTGCGTATTGTTAGACTCCTCATAGAGCTTGTTGTACTTGGCGGTTTCGGTTTCCAACTGGTTGGAGAGCTTCTCGTACGCCAGGTTCGATGTTAGCTGGTATTCCTTGTAATCCTCGAGCAGCTGGTCGTAGGTCATCTGTTTATTGGTCAGCACGTTCTCGAGTTCGCGGATTTCCTTGTTCTTCTCCTGAACCAGCTGATCTCTCTTAATCTGCTCATGCTTATACCGGTTAATCGTTTCGTTGGCGGTAAATAGCTGATCCTCCAGGCCCCTATTCTTATAGGTCAGCAGCTGCCGTTCCTTCAGCATGTTCTCGATCGAAACAATGACATCGAGGCCGATCTTGTCCTGGTTATCCTTGGAGAATAGCTGTTTGTTTCCTTCTGCAGCGGGCAGTTCAGGCTCCGCGGAGTAAGCTGCCACTTCTTCTGCCGTTACGTCAAGATCCTCTTGTTCGGCAATATTCTTCTCGGGCTGGTTTTGATTTGAGCGGGCACTCTTAAACCACGCCATTCCTTTTTTCTCTGTTTCCCTGGCCAAAATATCAACTCCTATATATTTCAATGATTCTAGTTATGAAATTAGGCTAAAAGACCCCTATTAATAGTAATCGGTAAAATCGTCCCAAAAGCTTTGCCCTACACCCCGTGAAAATAAAAAAAAGCCCCCGCGATGGGGCAGGGGCTTTTTAGTGGGCTAATTTTCCGGTTTATGCGGGTTTGCAACTCGCGCATATTCATGAATTGAACGAACATGATGCTTCAACTCATTCATTCTTCTTCAAGGTCAGTTCCGGGGCGATCACGTCGACCCGATTCGTCCAAATCCCGCCGCTGTAGTCCTCTGGCAGTCGTTCCAAATCCGCTACGGAGTCAAAGCCCTCCGACCATCCGCCGTCCCCGGCGACGAGGATGACGCGCGTATTTATGCTGTCCATTCGGTTCAGGAATTTATCCGGCCATCCCCACAAGTAACGGGCGTATTTTTCCGGTATATGAAGCTGGGTGTTGCGGCAAACCGATGGAAGGTAGCCGCTCCAGCCGGCTCCGGCGTAGGATACGAGACAGCTCTTCAGCGTACCCTTTGACATGACGCGCAGGGATGGAAGCTGCGATTTTAATGCCCGGATCGGCTCATCGTCTCCGTAAACGGTCAGCTGGCTGAGACGCTTCACCGGCAGTCCGGACAAGTACTCTGCCAGGAATTTCCCCTCTTCAGTGTCGGTGCTTTTGATATGGATCAGGAATGAGCCGTCAGGGAATGCCTCTAGTACCTCGGCTAACGACGGAATCAGCCCGACGCCCTTTCCCCGAAAAGGATAAGTCGCTCCCTGATCGGCCGTATAGCCATACCCGATGTCTATGTTTTTTAGCTGCTCCATGGTATAATCCTTGACCGAGCCCTCCACGTTAGTGCGGCATTCCAGGGTCCAATCATGGAACACGGCGAACTGGCCATCCTTGGTTGGTTTGATATCCAGTTCCACGATATCGGCGCCTGCTTCGAATGCGGCTTTCATGGACGGAATGGTGTTCTCAAGGTAAGCATGCTCCGGCACATAGATGCGGGAGGCGGTGCAAGTATCGGCTTGAATGCCTTCCATCGAGAAGGTCTGGCCAAGCCCCCGATGCGCCAGCAGCAGCGGCTCTACGTCACGGTCTTTGGTGAACAGGGATGTATTATTTACAAACAGAAACACAAACAACACGAGAACAAACAGTATGATGTTCTTCCATCTTTTTAGTTTTCGCATGATCCAATCCCCCAAAATCGTATACAATATGCAGTAGTAGATTTATATTTATCTCTATTTCTATCTCTATCTAAGTTCTCTATTTATTAATCCTTCTTTCATACATCTTAGTGATTTTGGGCGCACACTCAATAGCTGGACCATAACAATTGCATAATAGCGAACTGATAAACACAATGAGCAGCATAATAAGAACGGGAGGGAGCATGATGGATAAATCCTCCTTTTTGATGGTGGAGCGGGGGAACCCCTATGAGCGTGGAGACGTTATAGCTTTGACCAAACCCATAACGGTGCTTGGCCGCAAGGGCCAGCATTTTGATCCGGATATCGCGTTTGATAACATTTTTGTGTCCCGGCAGCATGCAGCGCTGCTGTATCGAAACGGGAAATTCAGCATTAAGGATTTGAACAGCAAACATGGAACTTTCGTCAATCAGGAACGGCTGGCTCCCCATGATGAAATTTCCCTTCAGCACGGAGATACCATAGTACTCGCTGGAGATCTGATCGTGTTGTCCTTCTCCATCCTCAGCATGGATGAGACGATGGACATTACACCGCTTATCAAACAGCTGGCAGCGGTCGAGGCTTCAGGCGGACTTAGGCTGAATCCTTTCAAGCAGGAGCTGGTATATGGCGAGGATGTGTGTGCTTTTTCGGAAAAAGAGTACAAATGCATGGAGCTGCTAGTCAACCACCAAGGCCAGTTCGTGTCCAAAGATCAGCTCAAGGTATACGTTTGGCCCGAGCGAAGCTACGGAATGGATGAAGTGCCCGATGTGAGCTCCGAGGAGCTGAATGCGCTGATCTATCGGGTGCGCAAGAAGACGCGAGGCATTCTTGACATTGAAAGCATCCGGGGAAAAGGTTATATTTTGCAGACACAAGAAGAATAAGGATGAATGAACAAGCACTTCCGGACCCCGGGAGGGCTTGTTTTGTTAAGATATCGAATCGACAATCAGAAAGGGATGAGCATAGAATAGCGGATGCTGTATACGAGGATACACACCGCGCTTTGTTGAAAACGCTTTATTTCTTCCCTGGGGGCAGGCTTGCTCTACGAAAGAAACCCACGTCAGGACTGCATTTCCAAAATTATGACATGATCCATTTAAAAGTTGTCAACAATATTCTTGACGAAACCCGCTTTTCCTTTCATTGAGCCTTTTGCCGGGCTGACTTAACATAGAGATGTCAGATGAAAGCGACACAACAAATTTCAGATTTATGTTCAAATATGACTAGGAGGTTCTATACGATGTCTAACGAGACAAATACAAACGCTTCCAAAGGCATTCGCGTAATGGTTCAGAAGCTTGGCCGTCTCCTTAGCGGCATGGTGATGCCGAATATCGGCGCGTTTATTGCCTGGGGTCTGATTACGGCTCTGTTCATCCCGACCGGCTGGTTCCCGAATGAGAAGCTAGGAGCGCTGGTTGGCCCGATGATCACGTACCTGCTCCCGCTCTTAATCGGTTATACGGGCGGACAGATGATCCACGGCAAGCGTGGTGCGGTTATCGGTGCGGTTGCTACGGTCGGCGTCATTGTCGGGGCAGATATTCCAATGTTCCTCGGCGCCATGATTATCGGTCCTATTGCAGCTTGGGTACTGAAGCAGTTCGACAAGCTGGTTGACGGCAAAATCAAATCCGGGTTTGAAATGCTAGTGAACAACTTCTCGCTCGGCATCATCGGCGGCGCGCTGACATTGGTGGCATACACTGGAATTGGGCCACTTGTACAGGGCATTACCAAAGCGCTGTCAGCAGGTGTTGACGTACTGGTCAATGCCAACCTGCTGCCGCTCGTCAACATTATCATTGAGCCGGCGAAGGTATTGTTCCTCAACAATGCGATCAACCACGGAATATTCAGTCCGATCGCCACAGAGGAAGCGGCACGTATCGGTCAATCCGTTCTGTATATGCTGGAATCGAATCCCGGTCCCGGGCTGGGTATACTTCTCGCCTATTGGTTCTTCGGTCGCGGTTCTGCCAAATCCTCCGCACCGGGCGCGATCGTGATTCATTTCCTGGGCGGTATTCATGAGATCTATTTCCCATATATTCTGATGAAGCCGGTTCTGATCCTGGCTGCTATTGCAGGCGGTGTTGCCGGCACCTTCACCTTCCAGATTCTTGGAGCCGGATTAGTTGGCCCTGCGTCGCCGGGCAGCATCATTGCTTACTTCGCCATGGCGCCTAAAGGTGGTCTGATTGCGGTCCTAGCCGGTGTTATTGTTGCAACGGTGGTCTCCTTTGCTGTAGCGGCATTACTGCTCAAAACAGGCAAACAGACTGAAGAAGAGCCGAATCTTGAAGAAGCATCGGCCAAGATGAAGGAAATGAAAACCGGCGGCATGAATGACCAAGTCGCCCCAGCTTCAGCGGCTGTAGCTAATCTAGACAAAGAGAATGTGAACAAAATCGTGTTTGCTTGCGATGCCGGCATGGGCTCCAGCGCAATGGGCGCCTCGGTATTAAGAAAGAAACTGCAGCAAGCGGGCGTCGACATTACGGTTGTGAACTCGGCGGTAAGTGAAATACCGGATGACGCGGATATCGTCATTACCCAGAAGACACTCACCGAGCGGGCCATCGCGAAGAATCCGAATGCGGAGCATATCTCCATCGACAACTTCCTGAAGAGTCCGAGATATGATGAGCTGGTGGAACGACTCAAAGACTAACATAAGCCTAAAACCATATGACACGCTGGCGTAGTAACGCCGGCGTTGTCTTTCATTTCATGAAGAAGGGGGCCATGCGTCTGGGACACATCACTGCCCGCCAGCGACAAATCCTTCTGCTCCTGATGAGCAGGAACGAGGGCATGACGGCTGCAGAAATAGCCGCTGAGGTCGGGGTCAGCGTCAGGACGGTTCACCGGGAAATGGAGGAGATTGAGAAGGAATTGCAGGGTACGGGCGTTCTGCTTCATAAAAAGTCGGGAACGGGTATCCGGCTGGAAGAGGAGACGCCTGGGGAGATGGCTCAGCTGCGGAAGCGCCTGCTTGCAGGAAAGCCGGCTGATTACTCCGTGGAAGAGCGCAAAATCCTCATGCTATGCGCCTTGCTTGAGGCGAATGAGCCCATCAAACTGTTTGCTTTGGCCCATAGTTTAAAGGTAACTGTACCGACCATCAGTAATGACCTGGATGAGCTGGAGCCATTAATGAAGCGGTTTAACCTTAACCTAATTCGCCGCAGAGGCTATGGTATCGAGATTGAAGGCTCGGAAGTCGTAAGGCGATCGGCGATTTGTCGGCTTGTCGAGGAATATTTGGATTATTCGGATCTTGTCGGGGATGGATATCGTGATCAAAGCGAGCCGGTGACCGCCCGTTTGCTGTCCATGATTGATAAACCGGTGCTGCTGGATGTAGAGAGATGTTTATGGGATATGAACTGGGATTGGACGGAGAGTCTTAACGAAGGTGCATATACTTCGATGGTCATAGCGTTATCGGTTTCCGTAAACAGGATCAAGCAGGGGCGGAGCATAGAGACGGCAGATATGACGGGATATGGTAAATCCTCAGCGTCAGTGGAGGAGGCAAAGGATTTCGCGAGTCGCCTAGGCCAAACCTTGAAGATTGATTTTCATGATCCTGAAATGAAATATATAGCTCAATTATTCGAATCAGCGAAGGATATGTCCGAGGTCAGCCAACTGGCTCACACGGATGTGGAGATGGTGGAGATCGCCCAGCGTTTGATCGAACGGGTTCAGGGGCGCACCGGCATTCCGTTCCAGGAAGACCGCACGCTGCGGGCAGGTCTGGTGGAGCATATCGGGGCTGCCATGAAACGGATTCGGGAAGGGACCCGGATCCGTAATCCCTTGCTGAGCCCGATTCGGAAGGATTATGAGGAGCTGTTCGGAATCGTCCGTCGTTCGGTTGATGAAATGAAGCTGGACATAACCGTCCCGGATGAAGAAATCGGGTTTCTGGTTATGCATTTCGGTGCATCCAGCGAACGGCTGAACCAGCTGGGACATCATCTGAAAGCCATTCTGGTATGTTCCAGCGGCCTTAGCTCCTCGAGGCTTCTCGGGACACGACTGAGTAAGGAGATGCCGCAGATTGAGGTACTCGGCAACGTCTCGTGGTATGAAGCGGCCCGGATACCGAAGGAGCAATATGATCTCATCATATCGACCATTGATCTTCCGCTGTCGAAGGATCGGTATGTGAGATTAAGTCCGCTGCTCACGGCGGATGATAAAGAGGCATTGCTGCAATTCATCCAGAGCACATCCTTGAAACCGGCCGCAGGCATGGCTGCCGATAAGCGAATCGAGGAAGAGCGTAAGGTCGCATCATTCGAGCGTCTGCGCATGCAGGCTGCCCTGATGAACGAGATTGTATCGCTTTTGGATGGCTTTCATGTGTACCACCTGGATAATCGGCAGGATGATTTGCAGGGCACATTGAGCGAGGCGTTGGCTAAGGTGGTCGAGCGCGGGGCTGTCCGTGATGCGGAGAAGGTGAAGGAGCGTTTGCTTGAGCGCGAACGGATGGGCACCCAGCTCATTCCGGATACGACACTGGCCTTGTTCCATACGCGCAGCCGCTATATTACCTGGCCGTCTCTAACCTTGTTCCGGCTGGCGCATGCAGCGCCGCTGGAGGACGGGGCGGAGGCGGGTGTCATACTGCTGATGCTGGCGCCGAAGCAGCTTCCGAAGGAGAGCTTGGAGGTGCTCAGTGAAATCAGCGCCATGCTGCTTCACTCCCAGCTAATCGAGCTGATGGAGCGGGGCAGCGAGGAAGAAATCCGCTCCTATTTGGCGGAAGAGCTTCAGCATTTTTTCAATCACAGACCATAGAAAGAGGGAGACCAACATGAGTAACATACTGTCCAAAGAAAAAGTCGTACTGAACGCAAAGGCTGATAGCAAGAGCGAAGCCATCCGCATGGCGGGGAATCTGCTTGTGCAGGCAGGCCATGTATCCGAGGATTACGTGGATAAAATGCTGGAACGCGAAGAGATTGCGTCCACTTATATGGGCGGAGGACTCGCGATTCCCCACGGCACCAAAGAGGCTAAAGGCATGGTGATTTCCACGGGATTGTCCATCGTCCGCTTCCCGGAAGGCGTAGATTTCGGAGGAGATGAGCCAGCGTTTATAGTCATTGGTATCGCGGCTGCCGGTGGTGACCACATGGAGATTCTGACGAATGTGGCCATGATCTTTACGGATGACGAGAGCATTGAGAAGGTAATGAACGCTTCCAGCGAAGAGGAGATTCTGGCGATCTTCGAAGGAGGAATGGGCGCATGAAAGCAGTCCACTTCGGAGCAGGCAACATCGGGCGCGGATTTATAGGTCTCTTGCTGTCACAAGCCGGTTATGAGGTTTGCTTTATCGACGTGAACGAAGAGTTAGTATCGGAGCTGAAAGCACGCGGGGAGTATCCCGTAACCTTGGCCAGCGAAGGACAGGAGACCACGATCGTTAAAGGCATCACGGCACTCAACAGCGCCTCGGAGCCTGAAGCTGCCGCACGTGCAGTAGCGGAAGCGGATCTCGTGACAACAGCGGTAGGCGTGAACATTCTGAAGTTCATCGCCGGCACCATTGCCGAGGGGCTGAAGCTTCGGCTGCAAGCGGAGTCTGCTGCACCGCTTCATATTATTGCATGCGAGAATGCCATCGGTGGCAGCACGCAGCTGAAAGAGCATGTCTACTGGAAGCTTGATGACGAGACGAAGCAGAAGGCCGACCAGCGGGTTGCTTTCCCGGATGCGGCCGTAGACCGGATTGTGCCGCTGCAGCAGCATGAGGACCGTCTGAAGGTTGTGGTGGAGCCGTTCTATGAGTGGGCGGTGGACCGCTCGCAGATGTTTAAGGACTATGTCCCTGTGGAAGGCATTCACTATGTGGATCGCCTGGAGCCGTATATTGAACGCAAGTTGTTCACGGTGAACACCGGACACTGCTCGGCAGCATATGTAGGCTTTCTGAAAGGCTACGAGACCATCCAGGACGCCATGAAGGATGAAGAGGTGGCGAGTCATGTCCGCGCTGTGCTCGAGGAGACGGGAGCTGCGCTTGTGCATAAACACGGCTTCAATCCTACCGAGCATGGAGCCTATATCGATACCATCCTGGAGCGGTTCCGCAATCCGGCGCTGACCGATGAGGTGTCCCGCGTAGGCCGCTCGCCGATTCGGAAGCTGTCCCCGGGCGACCGCCTGGTGTCGCCAGCCATGCTGGCATTCGAAAGCGGGCTTGCGTATAAGAGCTTGGCGAAATCCATGGCAGCGGCACTGTTGTTCGATGTTCCGGAAGATCCGGAAAGTGTGGAGCTCCAAGCATCGGTCCGGGATATCGGTGCAAGCGACACGGCATCCCAATATACCGGCATTGCCGGTGAGCATCCGATCATGGGTGAGCTGATGGAGCAGTATGAAGCGTTGAAGGCTGATATCGAAGCAAGTTCGTAAGCTATTGGAATGAATCAAATAGCATGTGGATACACGTGCCCGATAGGCCACGGCATTCCATCTATCTTGTATAGCCCCTGGTTCTCTTGGCGGAGAAATCAGGGGCTATATGCATAAGCAGGAGATCGGGCTCTTTTATTCCATGTTCTTCAGAATATGGTTCGCTTCCTCTAGGGTGGTTGCCGGGGCAGCGATGTAGATTTTCTTTTCGGCTTGATTTATCTCGGGGTATATAACGATCCTGATTTGTTCAAAATAATCGTTCATGTATAGCTGTCCAAGTGGTTCAATCTGGGTAGCGGCAACGCCGTCATTGTCATTAAATCCCAAATATTCCATCCATCGATTTTCAGAAAGTTTTCGCTTATTTTCGAAATAAAGAGTACACTAGAAGTAAGAAATTAAAAAGTGGATGTGATGAACATGGCAGAAGAACTGATCTTGACCCAGGAGGGCTATGATAAACTCCAGGAAGAACTTGATGACCTCAAGTATGTAAAACGCAAAGAGTTAGCGGAACGGATCAAGCTCGCGATCAGCTATGGTGACTTGAAGGAGAACAGCGAGTACCACTCAGCCAAGAACGACCAAGCGTTTATGGAAACGCGCATCATCATCCTGGAAAAAACACTCAACAACGCCCGGATTGTCGACGCCAAGCATGTAAGCTCGAAAACGGTGAATGTTGGTTCGAATGTCGTCCTGAACGACATCGAGTTTGCAGAGAAGCTTGAATATCAGGTCGTAGGACCGGCAGAAGCCGACGTATTGAACAATAAAGTCTCCTACGAAAGTCCGCTTGGCAAAGCACTGATGGGCAAAGCGGTTGGCGATCAAGTCAACGTGGAAGCGCCGATGGGTATCGTCAAGTATGAGCTGCTGGAGATCAAAGCTCTGTAATCGCTGATGGATCAACGAATATATAAATAGAAGGCGTAACCGGAAGCACGATGTCCGGTTACGCCTTTTCTAATGATTCAACCCCGTATGGCAGGCTAGAGTTACATACCTAATGGAGCAGATTAAGCATTAGCCGTTACGGCCTTGCGCTCATACATATAGCAGGCTGCGCCCAGAATGAAGGCAAGTCCCACCAGTCCAGCGCCCACCCAAGGCAGGGCTGTTAAGCTTAGATGCGTAATGACCAACCCTCCGATAAAGGCCCCCGCTGCATTTCCGAGATTGCCCGCAGAATGGGTTGCCGTGGAGGCTAGCGCTGGAGCGGACTGGGCCAGACTCATCACGCGCACCTGCATGCCCGGCATAACGGCGAAAGAGGCAGCTCCCCACAGCACGATGGTCAGCACGGCTGTGACCGGGTTATGGATGGTCACGGTGAGGATGGTAAGAATGACGGCCGTCGCAAAGTAAACGCCCAGAATGGAGGGCAGCAGCTTCCAGTCGGCCAGCCTTCCGCCCACGATATTACCGACGGTTACGCCGATACCGAACAGGATCAGAATCCAGGTGACGCTTGGTTCCGCAAAGCCGGTGATCTCAATCAGCAGCGGCGCAATATAAGTGAAGACGGCGAACAGGCCAGCGTTGCCAAACGCCCCGATCAGCAGGAAGAGAAGGAGTTGTGGTCTAATGAGTGCTGTGATTTGCTGAACGATGCTTGAAGCTTGTTCCTGCCGTAGCTTCGGAATGAAGATCAGGATGCCGATCAATGCCAACACCCCCATAACGGCAATCGCGGCGAATGAAGCACGCCAGCCCATCGTCTGGCCGATGAAGGTGCCAATCGGAACCCCAATGATATTGGCTATCGTTAATCCGGCCATCATGATGGACACCGCCCCAGCACGCTTGTCCGGTCGCACCAGGTTCGAAGCGATGACGGCTCCCACACCGAAGAAAGTACCGTGCGTCAGCGCGGTCAGCATGCGGGCACCCATCAAAACGGCATAGCTCGGAGCGAAGACCGAAATACCGTTACCCAGAATAAACAGGCCCATGAGCAGCAAAAGCAGCTTTTTTTGTGGAATTTGGTGGGTTAGAACGGTTAGAATAGGTGCCCCTACGGCTACCCCGAGGGCGTACATCGTAATCAGCTGCCCGGCCGATGCAATGCTGACATTCAGATCATCCGCGACATTAGGGAGTATTCCCATGATGACGAACTCCGTCATGCCAATAGCAAAAGCACCAACGGTGAGAGACAGTATAGAGATGGGAAATGGCTCTTTGGCGCCTTTTTTCCCAGTGGCGTGTTGCGATATATCCATGGTGTTCAAGTCAACCTTTCTACTGTGTTTGTTAAAGATATAATCCCAATCATCATTATCGGTTTTAAAGAGGGACTGTTACATATTATTTAATGTTGTCGGAGGATAATCAAGAACTTTATTTTTTGGGGAAAATGGATACCCTGAATAGGGAAGCCCCTACTAAAGGAAAGCTTGTCCAGTATGCAAGAACTCGAGAGTACCGCAGGGGCACTCTCTTGATGAGCGGGCGGATCATCGAGGCCATTTATCGAGCCTGCTGATCCATACTTTGAATATAAGGGTTTTAGAAACAGGTGAACGACTCGATACTTCTTAAGTCGAGCCCTGAATATACCCACATCCATCCCGTCCAGCGGAAGCCGGCAACCGAGGTGCGGCCAACAAAAGTCGGGTAAAACCAGAAGCCGGGTCCATGTGTCGGCCAAATATAGGTATTTCTGAACAAACAGCCCCTAATCGCTCCAGGATCAACTGCGAAGGTACTGGCCATAGGCTGTTGGGGGACAGATGTTGGAGGCGGGGATGAGGGCCCTTGCATCGGTCCCTGGGGTCCTTGCGGCGGCATAAATGCCATAATGGATTCACTCCTTAATCGGGTTATTAGGCTGGGAAGTACGCGGGAGGCTGCCGAATAACAATGTAAGCCCTTCTTCTAGATGTAAAGCAAGGTGATGACAAGCAATTCGAAGAGGACAAGTGGCAGAATTACATTGTTATAATAACTGGGGCCGAAGCCGCGCTGGTTTCCGTATCCGGGCATGCTCAAGTACAGAATCCCTTTTTCGCAATGCATGATGGTCCCTTCAAAAACATCGCCGTCAAGCGTTTCGACACGAACCAACTGATTCGCGTGCTGTTTGCATAGATGGTGAATTTGATCGCGAACCGATTTGATGTTGTGCTTCATGTTGGGTTCAGCTTGATACAAGGTTTGTTCCTGGTGTCCGGGATATTGAATGTTCATATTGTAAAAGACCCCCATCGTTATTAGTCATACCTAGTTTCCATCCTATGCGGACGCCTAGAGAGGGGTGCTTTTGAATTTCCCGCATGGGCAAATAAGCAGATTAGTGATACGATTTAGATCAATATATGAGTTGAGGAAGTGAGCGTTAGTCGTGATCAATATAACCATTCCCAAGGTAGACGTCACCATTACCAAGCAGGCAGCTCCGGAATTGAGCCACATTTACGGATTTACAGATTTTCACCTGATTCCAAGAGATCGGGGCGGGATTTTCATGTTCTACAACAGCAAGGAGGAACTCCTGTTTGTTGGCAAAGCAAGAAAGTTAAGACCGCGGATTAAGAAGCATTTTGAAGATAGCGTTTCTCCGATCAAGGAGCATCGGGATGAGGTTACACGAATCGAGGTCTGTATCATTGAAGACGCCGTTCATAGAGAGATCTATGAAACCTATATCATTAATGAATTCAAGGCCAAATATAATGTAGACAAGGTGTTCTTTAAGTAAGGAATACGAAGGATAAAGTGACAAGAAGCAATAGACGTGGCCCGAGTAAAGCCCCGCGTTTATTGCTTTTTTGTGTTGTGATAAAGGAAATCAAAAATTTCGTTTTAATATTCCTTTACAGGAATATTCCTATCGTGGTATATTGTGATTAGGAAGTACGGCACACCATTAAATCAGCAAAAAGAGGTGATGATGGTGACGTGGACAGAGAGAACAGACAATCACCGTAAACGCTACAGCAGCGGGTCTGTACCAGTCATCACAACAATATGGAACTAACCACATTTAACGCTTTAGCCGAACCGAGCCGTTTTCGTATTGTGGATCTCCTGCTGAAAGGGCCTTTAACGGTAGGGGAAATCGCTGAACGTCTTGACATTCGGCAGCCACAAGCGTCTAAGCATCTGAAGGTGCTGCTGGATGCCGGGCTGGTGGAAGTAAGGGCGGAGGCGAACCGTCGGAACTACATGCTGCGGTCGGAACCGTTTGTAGAACTGGACCATTGGCTCCATAATTACCGAAGCATATGGAACGAGCGCTTCGACAACTTGGATAACTACTTAGAGAAACTGCAATCGGAAGGAACAGGTAAGAAACAGGATTAACACCTAATATGAGGAGGAATTGATAATGACAAACCAAATGATTACGCGGGTTGAAGGGCAAGTACTTGTATTGGAACGTGTGTTTAATGCACCTAGGGAGCTGGTATTCAAGGTATTTACGGATGGAGAGCATCTGAAGCAGTGGTGGGGACCTCGCGGATGGGAGGTAACCGTATCCAAGATGGATTTCCGTCCGGGCGGCTCGTGGCATTACTGCATGAAGTGTTTGGATAAGAATCAGGGGGATTTCTTCGGCATGGAATCCTGGGGCAAATCGGTCTACCAAGAAATTGAGGAGCCTGAGAAAATTGTCTACATCGACTATTTCTCGGATGCAGAAGGCAATATTGCGGAGGGAATGCCCGCAACAACGGTCACAATGTCATTCGAAGAGCAGGATGGAAAGACCAAGCTGATCAGCCGGGCAGTGTACGAATCTCCGGAGGCTCTCAAAATCGTGCTGGACATGGGAATGGAAGAAGGCATTACCCAAACCTGGGATCGCCTGGAGGAATACTTGGCAGCAAAGCAATAAGCCAAGCTCAAATACAGGGTTAAAAGGTAAAATGAAATGGCCGGAATCCGCATGGATGCCGGCCATTTTTGAATTCATTATGCATCGAATCCACAGAATCCACGTTATCAGTTAACTTGTAACTTGAAAAATCCGAGCTAAAAGTTCAATATAAAGATAATTGAATGCTAGATAACGATGTTGAATGCTCTTAGGCGGGAAGCAACGATAATCTTTGCCTACGGTTCTGCCCCACGGCAAAGCATAATAGGAGGAAATCATGATGGAGATTGGAGTTAGCTCGTTCGTAGAGACTTGGCCAGATGTGAAGACAGGCGAAGTGATGAGCCATGCGCAGCGGCTGCGTGAGGTTGTTGAGGAAATCGTACTGGCTGATCAGGTGGGATTGGATGTGTATGGGGTAGGCGAGCATCACCGTAAGGATTATGCGGCATCTTCGCCTGCGGTTGTGCTCGCTGCGGCTGCGTCGCAGACGAAGTGGATTCGGCTGACCAGTGCGGTGACGGTGCTGTCCTCCGCTGATCCGGTGCGGGTGTTTCAGGATTTCGCCACCTTGGATGCCATCTCGAACGGCCGTGCCGAGATTATGGCAGGCAGAGGTTCGTTCATCGAATCGTTCCCGTTATTCGGCTATGATCTGAGCCATTATGATGAGCTGTTCGACGAGAAGCTGGAGCTGCTGCTCAAAATCCGCGAGTCGGAAAAAGTAACCTGGCAGGGCGTGCATCGCCCTGCGATTCATAACTTAGGCGTCTACCCACGCCCGGTTCAGAATCCGCTGCCGGTGTGGATTGGCAGCGGAGGCAATTCGGAATCGGTCGTGCGGGCAGGCTTGCTCGGTTTGCCGCTGGTACTGGCGATTATCGGCGGAAGTCCCCTGCAGTTCGCGCCGCTGGTTAAGCTGTATAAAGAAGCCGCTGCGCATGCGGGACATGATGTATCGAAGCTGCCGATCGGCTCGCATTCCCATGGATTTATTGCGGAGGATACGGAGATGGCAGCGGACAAGTTCTTCCCATCCACCCAAGCCAGCATGAATGTATTGGGACGGGAGCGGGGCTGGGGATACTACGACCGCGCAAGATTCGATGCGGCTCGGAGCTTCGAAGGAGCGCTCTATGTGGGGGACCCGGAGACGGTCGCCCAAAAAATCATTCACCTGCGCAAGCATGTGGGCATTACCCGCTTCATGCTGCACGTGCCGGTGGGAACGATGCCTCATGATGAAGTCATGCGAGCCATTGAACTGCTGGGAACCGAAGTCGCCCCTCGGGTGCGCAAGGAAATCGACCGCTGGGAAGCGGCTGGTGAACCTGCGGAGTAAGTTGACAGCATTTTTTATTGAGATGAAATGGAATTAAACGTAACCTTTTTTCGGACCATACCGTTTATGACATAAACGGACAAGGTGGTGTACATCTTGCGGGTTGCCAGATATTTTCTGCTGTGGTTCGTATTTATATGGATGTTTACCGGTGCGATCGTAGGCTTGGAGTATATCGAAGGATATAAGATTGCAACGACGGAATATTATGGCCTTCGTAATATGGGTCTGGTGTTGGTGATCATCCCGATCTTCTTATCCTCGATCCTATATCCGGTGATCGTGCTCCCGTTATCGTGGCTAATCGGCATGATTCGATGGGTTAGAGCTTCCCTCATCCTGTATGCTCTGCTGTATGCCGTGATGTGGGCCGGGGCTGGGGCTTTCCTGTTCTATGAATCCTATGAGGTTCGATTCATACAGGAATATGAGCTCTATGTCAGCACCGCGATTATTCTGTTCGGGGTGGTCGGCTTGGTCTACGCTTGGATCGAGTGGAGATTATTGTTTAGACCCGTTACGACAGTTTGAGGTTCAACAAGAGAACGCTCGGGGCCTAATGGGCTACCCTGGCGGTCTCTTGTTTTCATTCTCATCACTCTTAAACTGCAACTCGACGGACTTGCTTGCCGCAGGCAGCTCCATACCTTGTTCCCAGATCAGAATTCGGTCATCGGGCGTTCCCAGGTAGAGGGCCTTGATTTGAACACCATCGCCAAAGCTCTTCTCATAGGCATTTCGCTCTTTAATATCATTGGAATAATACATGTTGGATAATCCCATATCCGCGAACTTTTTGGACTTGATGATGGGGCGCTGGGGTGTCAAATACAGGTTTCCGTTGGCATCCAAGTGACCTTTAGCTTGATTGACGTTGTAGCCGTCAGTCATCTTCACATGATAGACAATGCGCCCATCCTTCAGCTGGCTGATATCGGATACTTGTATAACACGGGTAGGCACGCTGGTAATGTTCCATTTGAACAGGCCCACATACACCAGGAACAGGAGTCCAACTGCTAGGCAAGTGATCCATAAACCTTTAATAAACGAATTCCACTTGGTCCGCGACCACTGGGCGGCAACTTGCTGTAAACCGGCACTCTCCTGTTTGTTTTGCTCGATTGTTTGGGCAGGCAAGGACATAGAGGAACTCATATGGCTCAGCACCTCCCGGCAATCCGGGCAATCTGCAAGATGCTCGTCTACCAGGGCCTTCGTGTCTGTGCTGCACACATCATCATAGTACAAGGGCAGCAAATCCTGAATAATATCACATGAAACTCGGCTCACGGTCGGTTCTCCTCCTCGTACAGGCTTTGAATTTTTTGCTTGGCTCGAAAGAATGTGACTCTTGCCCAGCTCTCAGTTTTTTCGAACAGCTGACTGATTTCGCCAAAAGACAACTCCCCGAACACCCGCAGCGTAAACACCTCTTTATATGGCTCGTCCATCAAGTGCAGAATCTGGTGGATTCGGAAAGCCTCAGCTTTATCGACGGTTTGCCATGCGATATCCAGACCGCTGCTGTGCTCGACTTGTGGGGCCGGCTCATATCGCTTTTGCTTATCTAGGTAGGAGAAGTATGTATGTTTAGCGATTTGGCAGAGCCAAACGCTAAGCTTGCACGTACCTTGAAACGAATCGATATGCTTCAGCGCTTTAAAAAACGTCTCCTGTGTAAGTTCTTCCGCAACATGCTCATCTCTGCTAAGCGACAGCAGGAACCGATACACATCTTGAAAGTACTGATGATAGATCTGGTGCAAATCCGTCACCTGTTCACCTCCTTGCCTATATGACCGGCCCATGGCCGATTCGTTACAAGAACTTGAGAAAAAAGTTTCGGCCGGGCGATCTACTCATAGCGAATCCCATTCGATGCCACCTCTATGGCGTTCCAGTCCAGAATACGGATGGTCTGTCCGTTCCGCTCCAGGACCCCCTTTTGGGCGAAGGCAAACATCACCCGGTTCAAATGTCGGTGCGTGGTGCCAAGCAAGCTGGCAATCTCCCCGATATGGTCGGTCTTCAGCTCCATCCCAAAGGAAGGATTGGACCCCGGTGACAGGGTGGACATGAGGTAGCTGGCAAACCGGTTCTCCACCGATGCCAACAGATTGACGCGGGAAGCGGTCGTGCACGTCTGAAGCTTGTAGCTCAGGTGATCCAGCAAGGTGGACGTAAAGCGAGCGTTCGTTATTTCATGTTGCTTAATATAGTCAAAGGACAGCCCGATGAACAGGCATTCGTTAACGGCTTCAATCTGGGATTGGACCGGGACGCTTCGAATCAATTCAATATCCCCGATGATGGAAAAAGGATGGCCAAAGCGCAGAAGAAGCGATTTACCGGTTTCGATGCTGGAGGTCACCTTGATCTTTCCTTGTACGAGGAACAAAAGGGAATTCATGGCGAAGCCTTCATGCAGAATGATCTCGCCAGGCTCGTATTGCTGCAATGTAAAAGGCACAGGCTTGCTCAGATCCAGCATGCTCTCGAATTGAAATTGCTCCAGCTTGGCTCTCAGCAAGGGTGCATCATCAAGTAGTTTCATGGGTCTTTATGGTTGCTCCTTTCTCTTCTGGACAAATGTCCTTCTCATTATACGATCAACTGCTATGATAAGAGCAATGAGAAGATACAGGAGGGCAAGGGCATGAAATTTGTATTTGATCTGGACGGAACGATCTGTTTTAAAGGGCAGCCGGTTTCGAACGAGTTGTTGAAGGCATTGGAGGAGCTGGTGGCGCAAGGGCATGAGGTTATTTTTGCTTCCGCCCGGCCGATTCGCGATTTGCTTCCCGTCCTTCATGAGCGTGTTCATCACTACCCGATGATCGGAGGCAACGGTTCGATGGTGGCGGCAGGGGGAAAGCGGATCTCCACGGCGGGCTTTGACAGCGAGGTGCTTCCGAGCCTTCTTCAGCTGTTAACAACGTATAACGTGAGCTATTTGATTGATGGAGAATGGGACTATGCCTATACCGGTCCTGTGGATCATCCGATTCTGCTAAATTTGGATCCACACAAGCTGGCTAAGAACGTGGCGCTCCAGGAGCTGACTTCGGTTGTGAAAATATTGATGCTGACCTCGGACCATATGGCGGAAGTGGAGGAGAGGCTGGGAGAACTGGATGTCGTTGTTCACGTGCATGGTGGGGAAAATGTACTGGATATCAGCCCTAAGGGGATACATAAATGGAGCGGGCTTCAGCAGTTGGGCGTGAAGGAGGGCGAGTATGTTGCCTTTGGCAACGATGCCAATGATATCACGATGTTCCAGCATGCGCTGCACGCGGTAATGATCGGTGATCATCCGCTGCTGGCACCCTACGCCTCGGAACAACTGCCGCTGGATCGCGATATCGAGCATGCGATTGCGGAACGGCTGCAGGCGCTTGGGCGTCAATATGCTGCGACAAGTGTGTAGGCTCGATAGGTTCCTTCGGGATATATAGAGTTTCAACATACTTCACGGTTCAAGAAACATAAGACGCACTATATTTCCTATACGATAAATTCGTCCAGCCAACCACCGGCTGGGCTTTTTTTATTTACGTGGATGGTGGTGTGCGGAAGGATAATCCGCAGGCTTCGAGAATATCATGTGGCATAGGCGTGAGGGGAAACGGGAAGGTGTTGATAAAGGGATGTCGACATACGAGTACTATAAAGAGATATTCGCGGAAATCCCGAGGCCGTTTGCCTTGGTGGATCTGGACATGCTGGATGACAATGCACGAGCGATTGCGCGGGCTGCAGGAGGCAAGAAGGTACGGCTGGCCAGCAAGTCGATCCGCTCCGTGGATGTGCTGCATCGTATCCTGGATTCGGATCCCATGTTTCAAGGGATCATGTGTTATACCGCTGCGGAAGCCGTATTTCTAGCAGAACAAGGCTTCGATGATTTGCTGCTTGGCTATCCGCAGTGGCAGTCGGAAGCGGTTCGGTCCATCGTGAATCTGGTTAGCGAAGGCCGCTCGATTACCTTAATGGTGGACAGCGTGGAGCATGTCGAGCACATCGAACAGTTCGCCAAACAACAGAGTACCGTGATGCCGCTATGCATTGATCTGGATATGTCGGTACATTATCCCGGCCTCCACTTCGGTGTGTGGCGATCGCCCGTCCATTCGTGGGAGAGCCTGTATCCCATTGTAGAACGGATTATCCACTCCCCTTGGCTTCGCTTGGACGGCATCATGGGATACGAGGCGCAGGTGGCAGGCGTCGGGGATAACGCATCGGGCAAGCATATAAAGAATACGATGGTCCGGTGGCTGAAGAGCCGCTCCATCGTTGAGGCCGCCAAGCGGAGGCAGGAAGCCGTGGAGCGGCTTAACGCCATGGATATCCAGCTCCGCTTCGTCAATGCAGGGGGAACCGGAAGTTTAGACAGCTCCCGGAAGGAAGCGTGGGTAACCGAGATCACCGCCGGATCGGGCTTCTATGCGCCGGGGCTGTTCGACCATTTTGCGTCATTCCGTTATAAGCCGGCAGCAGCTTATGCCATAGAGGTGGTGCGGATACCGAAGGCAGGGATCGTGACCTGTATGGGCGGGGGATACACAGCATCGGGAACAGCGGATAAGGATAAGCTGGCGAAGCCCTATTTGCCTGAAGGACTGGAGCTGTTCTCGCTGGAGGGTGCCGGTGAGGTTCAAACGCCGCTGCGCTTGCCTGCCCATGTGAAGCTAGGCCTGGGAGATCCGGTGTTCTTCCGTCATGCGAAGGCCGGGGAGCTGTGCGAACGATTCAAGGTGCTGTATGCGGTCTCGCAAGGCCGTATCGTGGGCGAATATGCCACCTACCGTGGAATGGGGGAGTGTTTTCTATGAAGCAGGTCCAATGGTCCAATTGGTCGGGGGCGGTGCGAGCCAATCCAAGAACGGTGCTGTATCCTGCATCCATTCCGGAAGTGGTGAAGATGGTGCAGATGTGCCGGCAGGAGGGCAGGCGGCTGCGGGTGGTCGGCTCAGGACATTCTTTTACTCCCATTGCTGCATCCGAGGACTGCCTGGTCTCCCTGGACGCCATGCAGGGACTGGTCCATGTCGACGCTGAAGCCAGAACAGCCACCGTGTGGGCGGGGACGAAGTTGAAGCTGCTCGGGGAGCTGCTGTTTCAGCATGGGCTGGCTCAGGAGAACCTGGGGGATATTGATGTGCAGTCCATTGCTGGCGCCATCAGTACGGGGACGCATGGTACGGGCCGGGAATTCGGGAATATATCCACGCAGGTTGTCGGATTGACGGTGGTCACCGGCACAGGCGAGGTGCTGGAGTGCAGCAGGGAGTCGCATCCCGATGAGTTCAAGGCGCTGCAGGTTTCCTTGGGTACACTCGGCATTATCGTGCAAGTGACGTTGAGGCTGGAGCCGGCGTACAAAATCGAATATGAGAGCCGGAGAGTAACTCTCGAAGAATGCTTGAAGCAGCAGGCTCGATTAGCGGAAGAGAACCGCCATTTCGAATTTTATTGGTTCCCTTATGCGGAACTGTGCCAGATCAAGCTGATGAATAAGACGGATCAAGAAGTGAAGGAACATCGGATCAGGGATTATATCAGTGAAGTGTTGGTGGAGAATACCCTTTTCGGTCTAATCTCGGAGCTGTGCCGGAAGGTGCCGAAGGCAAGTCCGTATGTCAGCCGTTTCTCGGCGTCACAGGTTCCTCTGGGTCGTAAAGTGAATTACAGCCATCGTCTGTTTGCGACCCAGCGGCTCGTACGTTTCAACGAAATGGAGTATAACATTCCGGTAGAGTCGATGAATGGGGTTATTGAAGACATGCGGGCAGAGCTGTCCCGTAGTAAGTATCATGTGCATTTCCCTGTGGAATGCCGCTATGCCAAGGGCGATGATATATGGTTAAGCCCCGCTTATGGCCGGGATTCCGCTTATATTGCGATTCATATGTATAAAGGCATGCCGTATGAAGATTACTTCCATGCAATGGAGCGAATTTTCCTCCGGTATGGCGGCCGGCCGCATTGGGGAAAAATGCATAATCTTGAGGCTGCTCAATTGAAGGAGCTCTATCCGATGTGGGAAGCATTCCGTGCGGTTCGGGAAGAGCTGGACCCGGATGGCATCCTGCTGAGTGATTATATGGGCAGGCTGTTCGATGTATCTGGGCCCATCTCCGATTCGATCAGTGATATTGGCTAGACCACGATCAAACATCTCAAATAAAATCGCCCTTAGATGGTTGTCTTATCTTCCATCGCCCAAGGGCGGTTTTTTTGTTGCCCGATGTTCGCTCACGGAAGGGGCAAGAAGCGAATAGATCATTTCAAAACAGGGAGAATAAGCGTCGTTATGCTGATTGGAAAGCGGCTAGCGTTTGTAATTGGAAATCAATTGGGATGGACAATGCAAAGGATCTTCTTTATAATCAATAAATAGTTACCCAAGGTAACCATTTTGAATGGAGGTATCAAATGGACGCCCACAGACATTTTTTCCATAAATATTTTACGCTGCATCGCCCTTTCGTCAATGAGCTGAACCGTAAGCTTGAAGACTATAACCTGTATTATGCCCAGTGGTCCATTATGTACTATCTGGATGTTTATGAGTCGATGACCTTGGTGGAGCTATCCAAAATGCTTTACGTGGAGAAGCCCACGGTAACCCGAACCGTGAACGCGCTGATTAAGCTCGACTACGTGGAGCAAATTCCGGTACGTGATAAACGGGAGAAGCGCATTCAGCTATCCAAGACGGGAGTTGGCGTTGTCCAGCAAGTCCGTAAGGTGTTCGACCAATATGAACAGGAGATTATGGAAGGTGTCTCTGCTGAGGAACAGGCCACGGTTATTCGTGTGATGGAGACGGTCAGAGACAACATTATTAGAAAAGGTGATTAACTTGGAGCAAGCAGACTCGCGAGATCGATTGTGGAGCAAGGATTTTTTGATTGTGTTTGGCGTCAATTTCCTGCTCTTTTTATGTTTTTATTTATTAGTGGTCATTATGTCCTCATATGCGAAGAATGAATTTCATGCATCGACAGGAATGGCTGGCTTGGCTTCCAGCATTTTTGTCGTGGGCGCTTTGATTGGACGGTTGATTGGAGGCAGCATCATTGAGAGGATCGGGCGCAAAAAACTTCTTTTTACCGGTCTGATCGCCTTTAGCGTTCTTATCGGGTTATATTTCATCGTGAACAGCCTGAGCGTGCTGCTCATTGTCCGGTTCTTCCACGGCATAGCCTTCGCACTCGCTTCAACGGCAACAGGCACGATTGCAGCCAGCCTGATTCCGAACTCCAGAAGGGGTGAAGGTACGGGTTATTATGGCGTGAGTATCATTATCGCTTCGGCCATTGGCCCTTTTATTGGTCTGATGATTAACGAACATGCTTCGATGATGGCCAACTTCACGCTGTGCGCGGTACTGGGTGTTCTCTCTTTGTTGTCCGCATTCTTTATGAACATACCGAGGCTGGTGCTGACCGCTGAGCAAGAGAAGGATCTGCAAGGATTGAAACTATCCAATTTTATTGAACCGAAAGCATTACCGATTTCACTGGTTAGCTTCGTCATGGGTTTCGGATATTCCAGCGTTTTAACGTACCTCATGATCTTTGCCGGACAGATCAGTTTGACCGAAATAGCCAGTTATTTCTTTATTGTCTACGCTATTGTGGTCATTCTGTCGAGACCGTTCACGGGCCGGTGGTTTGACCAAAGAGGGGCCAACGTGGTGATGTATCCCGCGATACTTTCATTTGCGATCGGCATGGTGCTGCTCAGTCAAGCCCACCACGGTCTGACCTTGCTGCTCTCGGCCGTATTTGTCGGTCTGGGCTACGGTACGACGCAGTCCAGCTCCCAGGCCCTTGCCATCAAGCGTTCACCGGCTCACCGGATTGGACTTGCGACGTCGACCTTTTATATATTTGTGGACGTGGGCATCGGGTTCGGGCCCTTTATACTTGGTTTCCTGACACCGCTTGTCGGCTTCCGGGGCATGTACATCGCGATGGCAGTCCTGCTCGCTGCGGGTATTGTGCTGTATCACTTCTTAGTTGGGAAAAAAGAAAAAGACGGGAACGACGGGCATGCTGTCGTGCATACATCAAAGATTTAAAGTCATGTAAGACTGCCGCTGAGGCAGTCTTTTTTGGCATGCATGAACGAAAATGCAAGGAGGACTATATAAGCTTCCAATAGGAAATCCTAAGCAGAAAAACGAAAAAGGTGAATGCACGTGAAGCCCAAATTAACCTTCTGTCTGCTGCTTCTAAGCGGCCTCCTCATTTTCGGCCCGGTAGGAAGCGCAGCCTACGCACGGCCACAAGAGAAGTCAAGAGAGCAGCAGCTCGAGAAGGCCATGCTGCAGCAGCTATACCCGGTTATCCGATCGTCACTTCAGGATATATACCATGAGACCTATCCTTCTTTTGGCTGCGAACAGATTCTATCGATCAACGAGCGGTCAACGATGACGGAGGAAGACCATCATGCAAGTCCTGTTGATGCGATGCACGGGGCAAGCTATTTTGAGATTACGGTGGGCCTGTGCAAGGGAAGCGGGGAGAAAATCGAGCTGCGTTTCAAGAATGATACGCCAACGGCGCAGTATTATTTGGACTTGTTCCATGTGAGGTAGATTCTATGCGTGCGTGACTAGCCGAGAAAGAATAATTTTAATCATTTTCTGCGAATCACAGGACTTCATCCTATAGTAAAATTAGTCATGATTTGTGATGCTGCTCATTACCGGGCGCATGAAGGAGTGAATGACCCATGGCGCATGCAAATGATGTTCTAATGAATCAAATGTTAGCGAATGTGAATGATCCCAGCTGGCATATCCCGTTCCAGCAATCTGTGGAACATTTGACCGAGGATGAAGCGTTCTGGACACCTGCCAACGAGAGTCACAGCATTGTTGAGATCATACAGCACCTGCTGTATTGGAATGAAACGTGGCAGTCCAGGTACCGTGAATCGCGGATAGATGCCGTGCCCTCTATTGGGGGCAATCATTTAAGCTTCATCATTCCGGATCACGCGACCTTTGCAGAGTTGAGAGACCGATTGATAGCGGTCTTATTGCAGTGGCAGGAACTGCTGTCAGAGACCAAGCTTGAGCAGGAAGTGAACGGATTTCCGGGGCCGGCTAAGTGGTGGGAGATCATAAGCAATGCCACCCTGCACAATGCCTATCATATCGGCCAGATTGTGTATATTCGGAAGCTGCAGAAGAGCTGCAGAGCGCTGGAATGGTAATCCGCGGTTTTTCACACCTTAAGGTGTCCACGATTGGAATGTTTCGAAGTTGCTTTCTCCCGGGTCTCTAGAGATCTCCCTACTAAAAAAAGAAAAAATGCATGGATGGAACCCGAATCATTCCTGGGCCCAACCATGCACCTCGTTTACAACGCTTCTTTAATTACCCGTTTATAGAACATTACGGATAACAACCCGAATATGGAATACAGCGCCGTATATAACAGCATAACCATGACCATAGGCAGCCACAACTCGGTTCCGAAGAAGAACCAGCCGGATTTAACGGCAAAGTAACTGTGGGACAACCCGACGACCAGCGGAATGCCGAAATTAAACAGCTGCTTGATCTGAATTCCCTTCAGCAGGTTTCCTTGAGTAAAGCCCAGTTTCCGAAGAATGGTATAATTCGGTTTCTCCTCTTCAGCTTCATCCATCTGCTTGAAGTACAGGATGCATCCTGAAGTAATCAGGAAGGTAAGTCCCAGGAATCCCACGATGAACATCATCAAGCCCATATTGCTTTTCTGGTTGAAGGCCATTTCCGTCTGAGAGAGGTTCCCTGTTTCCTCGCTAATGCCGAGGCTCTTAAAGATCTGATTGGCCTGATCTACAGCGTTTGGATCCACAATATCAATGCCGAGATAGACATTGGTCTTCTTCTGGATCTTCGGATCCAAATCCTGAGCCAGCTTATCAAATACGGTCTGATCCACAATCGCTGTCGGCAGCCCGCCGCTTGCATAAAAATAGGATACGTAGGCTTCCTTGTCCAAGCCGATAAGCTTCTGCTTAAAGCTTTGTTTAGGGCTTATGAGTTCAATTTCTCCTGTGGTCTGAATCGCCATAAATTGCTGGATCGCGTCACTGTATCCCGTGAACAGCGTCTCTCCGGGGGAAACATCCTTGCCCTTCACGCTGGCATCACTGATGACCGGGATGATCATGGAACTGGAATCCACTTGCCCAGATATCTCCAGGCTGGCCCCGATAATGTCGGATAGGTCCGCATTTACCTGGATTACGTCGCGTTCGGTCTGCTTAAATTCGATATCTTCATCCGTAAGTGCCTGGATAAAGGCGGAAAAATCCTTCTGGTCCGCAACCGCAAAGTGATTGGGCACGCTCTGCTCGGCTGATTTCTCTGCAGAATAGTATGAGATATAACTGAGAGACAATAGTCCGATCGCGAGTGCGGATACGGTCGTAATGATGGTCAGCAGCAGCGCATTCGATTTCATGCGGAACATGATGGAGGAGAGGGACAGCACCTCATTCAGGGACAAGTAACCGCCCTTGCTCTTACGGATGGCATTGAATAGAAAGCTGACCGACCCTTTATAGAATAGATAGGTCCCGATGATAACCGATCCCAAGATCAGGATCATGGCCATGAACAGTTCGTTCATGGTGGTGAAATCCCCGCTGAACAGCTTGGTGGATACATAGTAACCGAGCACGATGAGCCCGATTCCAAACAGACCGAACAGCATTTCCAAGAAGGACATCTTCTTCACCCGGTTTTCGGTTGTGGATACCGCGTGGAAGAGGGACAGAATGCTCTGTCTTTTGATGAACGTATAATTCATGATCATGATCAACACGTATATGACGGCAAACACAATCACGGTCTGGATCATGGCTTCGGTGGAGAAGGTTAGAGCCGCCTTGGTATCAACGCCGGTGATCTTGAACAGAATCATTAAGATCAAGCGCGAACCCGCAAATCCGGCAAAAATGCCGATGACCATCGAGCCGAAATACAGAATCAGATTCTCCGCGCTGAGGATTCGGAATATCTTACCCTTGGTCAGTCCGATGAGTTGAAACAGCCCGATCTCTTTGCTGCGCCGTTTAATAAAGATCGTGTTGGCATACAGCAGAAATATCGCCACGATGGCTACTAACAGCACGGAAGCCGCGCCAAGCGCAGCCGCCCCCTTAACGGAGCCTTTCGCTTCATCCATTGCCGGATCATATTGCAGCGTAACAAACGCGAAGTACAGGCCCACGCTGAAGATGAGCGCAAATACATACAGATAATAATTTTTGATATTCTTCTTCAAATTCCGGTAGATCAGATAATTAATGTTCATTCTGAACACCGCCTAGCACGCCCTGAGTCTTAATGATGTCATTGAAGAAGGCCTGCTGGGATTGCTCGCCTTTATTCAGCTGGGTGTAGATCTGTCCGTCCTTAATGAAGACCACCCGGGTGCAATAGCTGGCGGCCACGGGATCATGGGTAACCATGATGATCGTGGAGTCGATCTTCTGATTTAATTCGCTTAGCTTGTTCAACAGATCGGAAGCGGACTTCGAGTCCAGCGCCCCTGTCGGCTCATCGGCAAAAATAATGCTCGGATCATGGATGAACGCCCGGGCGGCAGAGGTTCGCTGCTTCTGTCCTCCGGAGATTTGGTTCGGATATTTATCCTTGAGTTCGTAGATGCCAAGCTCGGTCGCGATTGTTTGGAACTTCTGATCGGCTTCCTTTTTGGATACCTTCTTGATGGAGAGCGGCAGCAGCACGTTTTCTTTGACGGTCAAGGTATCCAGCAGATTGTACTCCTGAAAAATAAATCCCAGATGGTGCTTCCGGAACTCCGCCAGCTCCTTCTCCTTGAGACCCGTAAACTCTTTGCCCTCGATTTTTATGCTGCCGAGGCTTACTTTATCGATCGAGGAGAGCACGTTCAGCAGCGTGGTTTTTCCTGAGCCCGATGCGCCCATGATGCTGACGAACTCGCCTTTATCCACGCGGATATCGATGCCCTTCAGCACTTCCTGTTTATTGAATTTGTTGCCGTAGCTTTTATGAATTTGGTTAGCTTCAAGAATTGCCAATTTCACTCACTCCTTCGTTATCTGTCCTTATCATAAAGGAGTCGGAGCGCCTTTTCCTTCGATTCGCCGAACAAAGCGCAAAAGCATGTGACATTGTTGTCACATGCCGGTCATGCTCACAAAATCATTCCGTTTCGGAAAGATTAAGGTGAAGGTGGTGCCGATGCCCGGCTTCGATTCCACCTGAATGCGGATCAACAGGGCATCGGCTACTTTTTGAGTCAGATAGAGCCCCATGCCTGTTGCGGCACTGTCCTGATGCGAGGTGGTTGAGGTGAAGCCTTTGTCGAAAATCCGGGGCATGTCCTTCGGATCAATGCCGCGTCCGGAATCCCGGATGGTGAGTCTGACATGATCATCCGTGAGCTCGCTCTCGACGATAATGTCCGAAGCGCTGCTGTATTTGACCGCGTTGGTTAACAGCTGGCGGATAATAAAGCCCAGCCATTTCGCATCACTGAGCACTTCCGTTACCTCAAGGGAAACGTCAAATCCGATGCCTTTCTGCATGCACCAGGACTTGAGCGCACGTATTTCTTGGAAGATGATCGGCTCAAGCACGGATACCTCGATCAGCAGATCATTCTGGATAAAGGGGATGCGCTTCTGGTGCAGCTGCTGGTCAAGTAGCAGGTGGATGCGGAGCCACTCATACTGGAGCTGAGCTTTTAACGTCTCATTTTCCATGCGCTCGATCATCAGCTGCATGGTGGTGAGCGGCGTTTTCACTTCGTGAATCCAGGATAACAGCTCGTCCCTTTCCCCTTGCATCTCCATTAGACGCATGGAGGATTCCTTCTTGAAGCGCTCGGTCTGGAGGGAGAGGATGTCCATGGCAATCGCTTCAAAGGGGTGCTCCGGCTCGCTGATGGCGGCTAAATCGTAGGTGTCATCCCACGCCTGGAGGCTTTTGTAGAACTTGGTTTCCCGATTGTACCTCACAAACAGAAACACCAGGAAGAACAGCGTCGACAGAAACACGATATAAAGGATGGGCAAGAACGGGATCTGGGAGTCCACGGCGGCTATGAACAGAAACAGCAGCTGCAGAAACAGGAAGAACAGAATCCAGCTTAGTCGTTCCCGGATATAGGCCATCATCATGCATGGGCCTCTTCCGTGGCGATATAACCTTGTCCCACCTTCGTTTCGATGTAAGGATCAAGACCGAGGGGCTCCAGCTTCTTGCGCAGCCGATTGACGTTGACGGTTAAGGTATTATCGCTGACAAAATGCTCGTTGTCCCATAAGCTCTTGATTAGATCTTCCCGGCTGACGATTTGATTCTTTCGCTCCATAAGGATTTTCAGAATGAACATTTCATTCTTAGTCAGTTCAGCGGTCCCCTGAGGGCAGCTAATCGTATTTTTACCGAATTCGACGGTGGCTCCACGCCATGTTCTCAGCTCTGTCCGTTCGGTGTTGTAATTGTATACCCGGCGCAGGGTGGCCTGGATCTTGGCAATCAGGACATCAAAGTGGAACGGCTTCTGAATGAAATCGTCGGCTCCAAGCTGCATGGACATTACCATATCGGTCGGATGATCGCGGGAAGACAAGAAGATAATCGGCACGTTCGAGTGGGAGCGAATCATTCGGCACCAATGGAACCCGTCAAACTTCGGCAGCTGGATGTCGATAATGACCAGATCGGGCTGAACCGCTGTAAATTCCTGAAGTACGGCGCTGAAATCGCGGATGCCATAAACATCATACGACCATTGCGAAAGGCGCTCCTGCACTTCATGGAATAGGGTCACGTCGTCTTCGATTAACATAATTTTAAACAAGAGATTCACCACGCTTTATAGGGTTGTTCAAAAGCCCCTTTGCAAACCTTCCCGGTGCTAAAAAAAGTTGACTGTTGAACTTGCACTTTACTATCCATATTTCATTCCCAGTGTATAGCAAAATGTCGATATGTGCTATCTGTGGGCAGCCATTCTGCGTGTGCGCATGTGACGAGGCTTAAATACCTATTTACAAACATTTCCTCACTTCCCATAATAGAAATGAGCCTATGACTTGGGAGGGGAAAACTATCGTTATGTATAAGAAGTTCAAATGGTTGACTGTACTCGTTGCAGCTGTGCTGGTCGTTATGACAGGATGTCAGGCTGTCGGGGGACTGGATATCAACAAGGCGTTGCTTACCAGTCTCGATGTTAAATCCAGCGAATCCAAGGCAAGTATTCGATTCGAGGTGGTGCCATCAGACAAGGCCCTATCGACTGAAGATAAACAAGCGATTGATCTCATTAATTCGTTATCCTTCAATATGGACCATGCCATCGTGCAGGATAGCAAAACGGTGTCCATTCAGGGCAGTGTCCAATATTCGGACAAGAAAATTCCGCTTCATATATCCATGGATTCCAAAGGAATGGCGATTCAATTGGAAGGCGCCAAGCAGCCGTTCTATCTATCGATGGATACAACCGTTCCCGGATTGCCTGATACCAGTCAGTATGAGCAGGCGATTCAAGATGTCGTGAAGAAGGCGGCAGGGCTTGTGCTGAAGCATTTCCCGAATCCATCGACAATAGCGGTGAAGTCCGCTCAGGAGAAGGTGAACGGGGAAAGCTTGAACCTGACGCATCTCCATATGGAGTTGACGGGTGAGGAAATTCTGAATATGTTCAAACCATTCGCAGAGAGTTTGCTTAAGGACGAAGCCGGTTTGAAGCAGTTGATAGGCGATGCTTACGATGCTATTTATCCGATGATGACCAGCATTGGTGAGACCTACGGCGAAGATGTGGAGCTTCTGCCGCAAGAGTCCAAGGAAGAAGCCGTCGCTTCGCTTTACGAAATGGTTCATGGCGGTTTGAGCGAGCTGATGGTAAATTACGATGAACAGAAGAAACAGTTATTAGAGGAGGTTCCTGGATCCGAAACGGTCTTCGGCAAGGATACAACACTCAAGCTGGATTATTTCTTCGATGAGCAGCTGAATACACGCAAGAGTGCGTTGGAACTAAACATCGCACTTCCGGCTTCTGAGGAACTGCCGCTGAAGTCCTTTAAGGTTTATTCCGAGAGTGAAGTATGGAACATCGGTGGCGCGGTCAAAGCCAATCAGGTAGACACGACCAAAGGCGTTCTCGACGTCCTGAACGGGACCGTGACGCCAGGCCAAGTGCTGCGGAACTTCGAGAAGGATTCCATCATCTATAACGTGTTGAAGGATGACCTGAAGATTACGCAAAAAATGATGTTCCTCAGCCCCTCGAGCGATGATTATGGATATGGTGTCATCAAGAAAAACAACCAAAGCTTCGTTCCGCTTCGTTACCTGACAGACCAGTTGGATGCTGAAGTGAAGTGGACCAAAGGCTCGAAGAAAATTAAAGTCATCAATGATCTGACAGGGGAAGAAATCGTATTGACCGTAGGCTCCAAAACAGCCAGCGTCGGCGGTGAAAACGTGACGCTGCAGGAAGCTCCATTCGTGCATAGCAATGGTTCAACCTATGTTCCGCTTCGGTTTATGGCCGAAGCGCTCGGCGCAACGTTACATCAGGAGGGCGACGGTTGGATTTCGATTAAACGTGATTAACGCTGATTGTTATTGATAACGGGCCTGGGTATGCCTGTTATGAAACGTTAGGATTTAAAGTATAGCGGGGCTGTTTCCTATCATCTTGGGATGATGGGAAGCAGCCTTTTTGTCATTACTTCCTTTATCGCGCCAACTGTACCGGTACAGTTGGCGTTATTTCAAATCGAAACGAAGTCCTTCATGCCGTAAGATAAGTAGCAAATGCACCAACTTCCTGGTTGGACTCAAATAGAGAAGATGAAGGAGATATACTTATTATGAATACACCGAATACAAGCCGTGCCTATGCCGCTGCGTTAGGATATACGGTCATCATTGGTTTTTCGTTTATGTTTGTGAAGCTGGCGCTGATCGTTGCTAACCCGCTGGATACGTTGGCACACCGGTTCACCATTTCGTTCATTGTCGCATCGCTTGCGCTCCTCATGGCCCGTAGAAAGGTCAAGCTGGATCTGAAACGGCTGCTGACCATCGTGCCGCTGGCCATATTCTATCCATTCCTGTTCTTTACGCTGCAAACCTTCGGTTTGGTCTACACCTCTTCGGCCGAGGCCGGGATCATACACGCTACCGTACCGATCTTTACGTTGCTCTTGGCGTCACTGTTTTTGAAGGAACGCTCCAGCTGGGCACAAAAGCTATTTACCGTGTTGTCAGTGTCAGGGATTATCTCTATATTCGTGCTGAAGGGCGTTTCCTTCGAGACATCAAGTACGCTCGGGATTGTATTAATTCTGCTGTCGGCGCTTTCCAACGCGATATACAGCGTGATGGCACGCAAATTGACGCAGAAGCAGTCGGTACTGGATATAACGTTCATCATGTCGATGATCGGATTCGTGCTGTTTAACCTGATGTCGGCCGCTCAACATGCTGCGCAGGGGACGCTCGTACATTATTTTGACCCGTTTCTGCATCCGTCCTTCGTATGGGCCGTTCTGTATCTTGGCGTTTTGTCCTCCCTTGGAACATCGCTACTGTCAAATTATGCATTATCCCAGATGGAGGCATCCCGAATGGGCATCTTTAACAATCTGGCCACTGTGGTCACGATCTTTGGAGGTGTCGCCTTCTTGAATGAAGAGCTGGCTTATTATCATGTTATCGGGGCAGCGCTCGTCATTATCGGCGTGATCGGGACCAGCATTGCAGGGAGGTCTGCGAGTTCTAAGAGGAAACCGCGTAGGCGGAACGAATCCAAACATGCTTAATTAAGTTTGTAGTTGAGAACTTTCGGTTAGATCCCTAAAAAAGGCTTGAGATATTAGGTAGCACCTAATAAAATAAGGTGTGAGCTAATATTTGAATGGAACGGGAGGGGGACCCTTTGCTCGAATGGATGCTACGTAATGTGATGGCGGAGAGAGGGATATGGTCGGGAGCGGCTTTGGCGCGGCTGATGAAAGAGAAGGCGAATTACAGCCTGTCAGCTGCTTCCATTAGTGCCTTGCTGACGAACCAGCCCAGGCAGATGAAGGCAGAGACGTTAGATGCCCTTTGCACAACCTTAGAGTGTACTCCAGGTGACTTATGGGTGCATAAACCTCCTTCTAGAACTAAGGGGGCTTAAGTGAATGACGGTTAAAGCTATTGTGCCATTCGGTGATCCGATCTTGCGAAAGATCGCCCGGCCAGTTGATACCGTAAATGCCAGAGCATTGAAGATTCTGGATGATATGGCAGAGACGCTGTATGACAGCGAAGGGCGCGCTGGTCTTGCCGCACCACAAATCGGTATATTACGAAGACTTATTGTCATGGACTGCGGAGAAGGATTGATCGAGCTGATTAATCCAGAAATCGTAGAGAGGGACGGGGAACAGATGGGCCCTGAAGCGTGTCTCTCTTATCCAGGGTATTACGGATATGTGAAGAGAGCCAATAAAGTTAAGGTAAAGACATTGAATCGCCAAGGCGAGACGGTAATTCTGGATGGCGAAGATTATCTGGCCAGATGTATGCAGCATGAGATTGACCACCTGAACGGCATATTGTTTGTGGACCATGTTCGGGATGGATGGTTGTATCACGAGGAGACCCATCAACGCATCGAGCTATTTCCTGTCATTGGGTTATCCAATACAGGCGCATAACGGACATGGAGAGTCTCTCTCTTATGAGGAAAGAAATAGAACGGCTGGATGTTCTTATATCCGGCCGTTTTTTGTATATCATGCACGGCTAAAATAAGATTTTGAGTGTAGAAGGTTGACGGAACAGAATTCTCGTGATATTATTATCTTAAATTAAAGATGTTTTAAATCGAAATAATAATTTATGAAGGTTGGGCAAACACTTTCTAAATATAAGAGACGGAGGAATTTAATCATGAACGGATTAAAAGGAATTCACCATGTAACAGCCATTACGAGCAGTGCCGAGAAGAACTACGAGTTCTTCACCTATGTGCTCGGCATGCGGCTCGTGAAGAAGACGGTTAATCAGGACGATATTCAGACATACCACCTGTTCTTTGCAGATGACAAGGGCAGTGCCGGCACAGATATGACCTTCTTCGATTTTCCGGGGATCCCGCAGGGCAGACATGGTACAGACGAGATTTACAAAACCTCGTTCCGTGTCCCTAACGATGCAGCGCTCGAATATTGGGTCAAGCGATTTAACCGAATGGATGTGAAGCATCAAGGCATTCAAGAGTTGTTTGGCAAAAAGACACTCGCCTTTGTTGATTTTGACGATCAGCAGTATCAGCTCATCTCCGATGAGAACAACGAGGGTGTGGCTTCAGGAACTCCTTGGCAGAAGGGACCAATTCCGCTGGAGCATGCGATTACAGGACTCGGCCCGGTGTTTGTACGGGTATCCAACTTCGATAATTTCAAGGAAATGATGGAGAAAGTGCTCCAATTCAAGGAAATCGACAAGGAAGGTTCACTTCATCTGTTTGAGGTTGGTGAAGGCGGTAATGGCGCACAGGTGGTTGTTGAGTACAACGCCGTGCTTCCAAGAGCTCAGCAAGGCTTCGGCACCGTACACCACGCGGCCTTCCGGGTCGAGGACCGCTCAGTGCTGGAACATTGGATCAAGCGTCTGGACGACTTCCAGTTCCATACATCGGGCTTTGTAGACCGCTATTTCTTCCAGTCCCTGTATGCGCGTGTTGCACCGCAAATTCTGTTTGAGTTCGCAACCGACGGTCCAGGCTTCATGGGCGATGAGCCATATGAAACGCTGGGCGAGAAGTTGTCCCTGCCTCCATTCCTGGAGCCAAAGCGCGAGCAGATCGAGGGTATGGTTCGTCCAATCGATACGGTGCGCAGCACGAAGGAATTCGTAAAGGAATAATGTAATGAATCTTAAGAAGCAATCCGCTTATTTACGACAAGGGCGGATTGCTTTTTTTGTATCGCTGAAATAATGGATCTTACTATTCATTCCACTTCATCCGAACCAAACGGATGGTCCACGATGTACAGCCAGCTTCCGTCAGGTTGCTGTCTCACGATTTCGGAGGTATAACCTTGAAGCAGAAGAGGTTGGCCATCCCGGTCCGAGGTACGCAAGGTAAAATGGGCACGCAGCATAGCAATATTTTCAAATGGAATGCAGTATAGATTGGTGGAGACCATCTTGCCTTGAAGCAGCAGCAGTTCCTCCAGCGTATGGTGGAAAGAATGAATTCCGATCTCCAAGCTTCCATTGCGGTGGACATGAATACTGTTCGGTTCATACAATGCCAGCACCTGATCGATATCCCCTGAGTTATACGCGTCAGCAAATGCAGCATTCATATCCTCGGGCTTCCAAACTCGGCTTGCGGGAGTAAATGGTTTCATTGAATCTCCTCTTTCTGTATGATGATAGCAATAGCCTATCTGAAAATGAAAGCTGTGATAAGTACGCACAATTTTATGACATAGTCATCTATTTATGACCAATGACCAAGGGGGCTCAGTAATACATATGCCATATCAGGATGAGAAATATGGGTGCCCGGCTGAAGTGGGCTTGCACATGATTAGTGGGAAGTGGAAGCCCCGAGTCCTGTATGAGCTGTTTCAGGAAACCCTGCGTTTTGGTGAGCTGCATCGGAGAATACCTGAAGTATCAAGGCATGTGCTTACCGTGCAATTGCGGGAGTTAGAGGAGAGCGGAATCGTGAAACGGACGGTGTATCAAGAGGTGCCTCCCAAGGTGGAGTACTCGGTAACGGAATTTGGCCGGAAATTTGAAGCGTTGCTTGAGCAGATGGTTATTTTGGGTCAATTGTATATCGATTCTCAAGAGGTCCCTAACGAATAGCACTTCAAGATAGCCTCGATCAGAAGAAATATCCTTTGATGCACACATTCACCGATTAAGTACATCAATTCTGGTTTAAATACAAATACTGTATAGGAATGGATGACTTAATAGCCTGAGGTGGAGCATATGAAAGGGAGTTTATTCAAGAACATCGTGTTTACGGTTTCGGCCGTCATCATTGCTATTCTTGCTATTCTCGGGGCTGCCATGCCTGGAGCTTTCGGGGAAGTGGCAGGGTATTTGTACAGATTTACGACGAATACGTTCGGCTGGTTCTATCTGCTCTCGATCTTTGTAATTATTATATTTCTGATCTGGGTGGCAACCAGTAAATACGGCACGATTCGTCTTGGTGGAGATAAGGAGAAGCCCGAGTATCCGTTCTTCACCTGGATCGGAATGCTGTTCTCTGCGGGATTTGGTGTAGGGCTGGTGTTTTGGGGTGTGGCTGAACCCATGAGCCATTTTTTTAAGACACCCTTCGGCGGTGTTGAAGCACAAGGTGTAGACGCGGCACGTGTGGCTATGGGCTATTCTTTTTTTCATTGGGGGGTTAGCCAATGGTCCGTGTTTGCTCTTGTCGGACTTGTGATCGCGTTTCTTCAGTACCGTAAGCAGAAGGATGGGCTGGTATCTACAGCGCTGGAGCCTGTCACCGGCTCAAAGCGTGGTGTGAAGAATACGATTGATATCCTCGCGGTGATTGCAACGGTCATGGGCATCGCGACTTCCATTGGACTTGGCGTTCTGCAGATGAGCGGTGGTTTGAACACGATTATGGGAGTGAACAATGGTGTCGGGTTGCAGCTAATGATGTTGGGGCTTATTTTTGTCGCTTATATGATCTCGTCCACAACGGGATTGGATAAAGGGATTAAATACCTAAGCAACCTGAACCTCGCGTTGGCGCTCATTTTTTTATTGTTTGTGTTTGTTAGTGGTCCCACGGTGTTCATCTTGGAGACCTTTACCTTGGCGCTGGGAGATTATATTACGAATTTCGTATCGTACAGCCTGCGGCTTCAACCCTACGCAGAGGGCACGTGGGTACGGGAATGGACGATCTTTTACTGGGCTTGGGCGATTGCTTGGTCCCCGTATGTCGGAGCTTTCGTGGCTAGGGTGTCCAAGGGAAGAACGATTCGTGAATTCATTGTGGGTGTGATGGTCGTGCCGCCGGTCATTGCCTGTCTGTGGATCGCGGTATTCGGCGGGACGGCGATCTGGTTTGATCTGCACGAGAGCACCGGGATTGCCGCAGCCGTTAATGCGGATGTGACATCGGCCCTGTTTCAGCTCTTTAACCAATTGCCTCTCTCCATGGTCATGAATGTGCTGGCGATTTTACTCATTCTGACGTTCCTGGTGACATCAGCCGACTCAGCAACCTATATATTGGCCAGTATGACCACCTACGGCAGCCTGAACCCTCCTCAAATGGCAAAAATCGTGTGGGGCACGCTCATGGCAGCCATTGCCGGCGTCCTGCTGTATGCGGGCGGACTGGAAGCCTTGCAGACGGCTTCATTGATTGCGGCATTGCCGTTCACGGTGCTGCTGTTGTTGTTGATCATTGCCGTGGTGAAGCTGCTGCGCCGCGAGCCGATTCCAATTCGGAAGGCTGATCTGAAACGGTTCCGCCGTCTGGAGGAGGCGGCCAACCGGGGGAAGAAGTAAAGGCAAATGTTTGGCGGAACGAGGTTTTATATTACCTGCGCGATAAAGAGGGCATCCATGCGGGGCCCCTCTTTATTTTGTGAGGAGATAAGCTCGGAAATGACGGCTACCATAGCCAAACCAATACAAGCATAGTAATGACATGTGTAAGTAGTAGGCATACCAGGAAGACAGCCCAAGGGATCGAAATAATCCATGAATCCAATTAAAACATAGGATGTTTAGGATCACAAAGAGGTATACGGGGAACTGAAGGAGGATTCGTTTCTTGAAGGATCCGGACTTCATGTCGTCACCCGGGGTATAGGATTGCTTTCTATCTACATACGTTCGATCCAGATAGACATACAGCTCACCGACAAAATAACCTGTGAGGTACATTCCAACGATAGCGATGTTGATCCAGCTTGCATCCTGTCGAGGCAGCCCGAGGTTCATCAAGAGGTCAAATATCCAGAACATGCATAGTGAACTGATCGTCACGATGATCCATAGAGGAAATGTTGACATCCGTCGCTTTGCAGCTGAATCGACCGCTTCCTTTGATTTTGCCATAATACCTCCTTTTTGTTTACCGAGATAATTATCCTTATATTACCTTATTTATGAACTCTATGTATGAATGAAGCGATTCACCGCATACAAAATAGCCCTTATTACACCTCTGAAAGAGTGCAATAGGGGCTATTAGGTGTTCAGTTGAAAAGAGAATAACCATTATTTTTTCTTAAGCAGCAAATACACAAAATACGGCGCGCCGATGATAGCAACCATAATGCCTGCAGCGATACCGTCGGGATCCACAATGTTGCGTCCGATCGTATCTGCGAGCAGCAGCAGCCAGCCCCCGATCAATATAGCAATCGGAATGTACATCTGATTCCGCGGGCCAACCAGCGCTTTGGCAATATGAGGGCCCATGAGTCCGATGAACGTAATGCCGCCCGTAACCGACACCGCGGATGCTGCAAGCGCGACGGCGGCCAGAAGCAGCACAATGCGTTCCTTCTCAATCGAGACGCCGACACCGATCCCTACAGGATCGCTTAATCCCAGCAGATTCATGCGCTGCGCTTTGTACAGGGTGAACGGAATCAGGATGATCAGCCAGGGCAGCAGCGCCACAATGAAGGGCCAATCGGTGCCCCATATCCCGCCCGCCAGCCACTTGGCGATAAAATCGACCTTGGTCCGCTCGGCAGACGACGTGAGCACAATCATGACGCCCGAGAGTGCCATGGAGAACCCGACACCGGTAAGCACCAATTTAACGGGCTGCAGACCTTCGCCTTTCCGGAATGAGAACAGGTAGATGCCCACGGCCGTTAGCACAGCCCCGATAAATGCCGCCAAGGGCAGCATGTAGATAAAGGAGCCGGCTTCGATCGGGAAGAACAGGAAAAATACGGCCACGCCGACCCCGGCCCCCGAGTTTATTCCGATAATGCCTGGATCCGCGAGATCATTTCGGGTGATGCTCTGCAGAATGGCACCCGATAAGGCGAGCGCCATTCCGGCCAGCAAAGTAATGAGCATGCGCGGCAGGCGTACATCGAATATAATGAATTTCTCTTTGAAGCTGCCTTGGCCCAGCAGGGTTGGAATAATCCGGTCATAGCTAACGGACGAATAACCGAGACCCAAACCAACGAGGACAGTAACCACTGTAAGGATCAACAATACTAGAAACGTAATTCTTTGTTTTCTTAATAACGATGGATGAATCATGACATTCCCCGCCCTCCTTTGCGTACGATAAACAGGAAGAAGGGCAATCCCATGATGGCGATCAGAGCCGCTACGGGTGTTTCGTAAGGAGCATGCAGCGTTCGTCCGACTGTGTCGGCAAACAGCATGAAGATAGCTCCCACCAGGGCAGACATCGGGATGACATGGCGGTAGTCGGTTCCGACGATCCCGCGGACGATATGGGGAATCATCAGGCCGAGGAAGGCCAAATTCCCCACCAATGCCACAGAGGTTCCTGCCAGGAGGACAATCACGACAAACAGGACGCCTTTGATAACAGCAATGTTTTGTCCCAAACCGACGGCGACTTCTTCACTCAGGCTAAGGATGGTCAGCAGTCTTGATAGCACGATGGCAATCATAATTCCAATGAGAATAAACGGAAATATCGTCTGCAGCTGCCCCCATGATGTACCGATCACGCCGCCTGCCGTCCACATGGACACATCCTTGGAGATTTTGAAATAAATCCCGATTCCTTCAGCGATGGCATACAGGAATGCGGATACGGCTGATCCAGCCAGCACCATCTGTAAGGGAGAGAAGCCGCCTTTTCGCATGGCTCCAATGCCGAAGACCATCACGGCACCGACTGCTGCTCCGATGAAGCAGGCCACCATAATGCCAAAATAATTGGCAGACGGCAGGAAAGCCAGTGTGAAGGCCAGCGCCGCATTCGCCCCGCTGGTAAGGCCGAGCAGGCCGGGATCCGCCAGCGGATTGCGGGTAATGCCCTGCATGATGGCACCGGAGACCGCCAGCGCGGCTCCGACCAGAATGGCGGCAACCTCACGGGGCAGCCGAATTTCGCGAAGGAGGGATAATTTCTCGCCCTCCATCGAGGTGGTGAGGGCAAACCATACATCCTTGATGCTGGTTTCAGCTGCGCCGAACACCATCGCAACGACAAACGTGCCGATAAATACGATGAAACCCGCCATCAATTGGATTGAAAAAGGAATGGACCGTTTCGTAGGCTTTGTCATGGAATCATCTTTTCATCTTAAAGTTGGAATATTCAATCTAAATAAGTCTGAGCAAGGGCAGCCTATATCCTATTTGCCCAGAAAATGTTCCGTAATGAACTCCAGCTGGTACTCCAGCGTGGTGGCATCATTAAAATAAATCCGGTTTCCGTCCGCTTCGAATACGTGGCCATTCTTCACCGCCGGGATTTGCTTATACGTCTCGGTTTGCTGGAAGGACGTTTCGGCATCGGCAAATTTGCTCAGAATAACATAGTCACCGGCATACTCCGGCAGCACTTCTGCGGAAATAGCATAATAGCCGTCCTTTAATGCCATTTCTTTCACTTTTTCCGGCATTTTCAGCTTCATTTCCTGATACAGGATTTCGGTACCGCGGCCCCAATTATCGCCATATACATAAAGCTGCTTATCAAAGCTCTCGATCACGGACACGGTTGCGTCTTCGCCGATCTTCGCGCGAATTTCATCGCCGGCTTTTTGCGCCCGCTGCTTGAAATCGTCGATCCAGGCCTGGGCTTCTTTTTCTTTGTTCACCAGCTTGCCGATTTCAAGATGCTGCGTCAGATAATCAACTTTACCGTAGGTGAAGGTAACGGTTGGGGCAATCTCTTTCAGCTTATCCACGTTCTTGATATTGGACAGGCCGATGATGAGGTCGGGATCCAGTTCGATGATTTTTTCCAGGCTTTCATCCGTCACTTCTTCGGCATCCTTGATTTTGTCCGCAAATGCGGGATTGGCCTTGGACCAGGAATCCACGCCCACCATGTTGACGCCGAGTGCAAGCAGGTCGCCTACGTAGGAGGACAACACAATGACGCGCTGCGGATTGGCAGGCACCTCAACGGGTCCGTTCTCGGACCCGTATGTAATGGTCCCGGATGGGGCTTCGCTTTGTTCCGTTTTAGGTGTTTCGGCCGTTCCTGTATGGTTGCTGCTTGTCTCCGCAGGCTTGCTGCTGCAAGCACTAAGAATGAGCAGCAGCGCTATAAACGGGATGAGTAGTTTCTTCGTAGGTGTCGTTTTGCTGTGTTTTGAGTACATCCTCTTTTTCCCCTTTTAAAAGATTGTATGTGATACAGATCGGTTTTGCCGTGCGTGGATCGCGGCCGATCTCTGCATCGATATGGAATACTTTCTTTAATACGTCATGTGAGATGACGGCTTCCGGATCTCCGGCCTGAATGATATCTCCATCCTTCATCGCGATAATGTAATCCGCGAATCTGGCGGCTTGGTTTAAATCATGCAGAACCATAACAATGGTACGCTCCTGCTCGATATTAAGCTTCTCCAGCAGTTCCAGGATCTCAAGCTGATGCGCCATGTCCAGGTACGTGGTTGGTTCGTCGAGGAAGATCATTTCGGTCTCCTGAGCAAGTGCCATCGCAATCCACACCCGCTGCCTTTGTCCGCCGGACAGAGCATCCACCGAGCGATATTTGTAATCCTGGGTTCCGGTAACCTCCAGCGCCCAGTCAATCACTTCCATATCCTGCTTGGTCAAGCGGCCAAAACCGCGTTGATGAGGATATCGGCCATAGGAGACAAGCTCGCCAACCGTCAAACCGCCGGGTCCTTCCGGCGTTTGGGGCAGAATGGCCAGCTTTTTCGCCAGCAGCTTGGTGTTCATCTTAGCGATTTCTTCTCCATCCAGAATGGCAGCGCCGGACTGGTAAGGAATAATGCGGGTAACAGCCTTCAAAAGAGTGGATTTGCCGCAGCCGTTAGGCCCAATAATGGTTGTGATTCTTTTATCGGGAATATCTACATTAAGACGATTCAATATCAGATTCTCGCCGTAACCGACGCTTATTCGATCTGTACTTAGGCGAATCATCATTTCACCTCCAGAATAGTTAGCTAACAAACGATAATGATTCTCAATTTCATCCATAAATATAATGTGGGGCCGCGTCGTTGTCAATAAATATCTTAATGGAAATTTTAAATAATATTCATGTTTCATCTGAATAATATCCATATATAGATTGGCAGGGTGTTACATACCTATATATAGGCGAAATTGTGACAATATGAATTTTTTCTAAATGATTGATTGTAAAACGGTGAAAGGCAACGTATACTAATTGATAATGATAATCATTTACGTTACAAGGTGATCACAAACAGCCTTTTAATCTATAGACCGGGAGTGAAATGCATGAGTGGGAAAGAGATATTTGATGTAACGGTTATTGGTGGAGGACCAGCAGGATTATATTCTGCTTTTTATAGTGGACTGCGCGGCATGAAGACCAAGATTATAGAATATCAACCCATGCTTGGCGGGAAGGTTCACGTCTATCCGGAGAAAATGATATGGGATGTCGGCGGACTGACGCCCGTTCCGGGCGCGAAGCTGATCGAACAGATGGTTCAGCAAGGCTTGACGTTTAATCCCGAAGTGCTGTTGAACGAGAAAGTTGAATCGATCGCCCGCAATGAGGAAGGGCTGTTCGAATTACATACGGCGAACTCCGGCGTGCATTTGTCTAAAACGGTTATCGTGGCGGTCGGAGGAGGCATCCTGAATCCGCAGAAGCTGGAGATTGAAGGAGCCGAGCGGTTTGAGGTTTCGAATCTGAACTATACGGTGAAGTCCCTGCAGCATTTTAAAGGCAAAACCGTCATTGTGTCCGGTGGAGGGAATTCAGCCGTGGATTGGGCGAATGAGCTGGAGCCTGTAGCGAAGAAGGTGTACTTGGCCTACCGCAAGGACGAATTGTCAGGCCATGAAGCGCAGGTCGAGCAGTTGATGAACAGCAGGGCCACTTGCCATCTCAATACATCGATTACGAAGCTCATTGCTTCAGATAATCATGAGGTGATTGAACGGGTAGAATTGACCAACAATGCGACGGGAGAAGTTTCCTATCTGGCGGTAGATGAAGTTATTATTAACCATGGCTATGAACGGGATATGTCGCTGCTGGAGAACAGCAAGCTCGATATTCATCGGGTGGATGATTACTATATCGCGGGCAACGCAAGCTGTAACTCTTCCATTCCGGGGCTGTATGCTGCCGGCGACATCCTGCATTTTGACGGGAAGCTGCACCTCATTGCCGGTGCCTTCCAGGATGCCGCGAACGCGGTGAACAGCGCGAAGCAGTTCATTGAGCCGGATGCCAAAAAATTCGCGATGGTCTCTTCGCACAACGAGATGTTCAAGGAGCGCAATCGCGAATTAGTGAAGCAATTGATCAATTAGAACCTCGGTGCTGGAGAAGGGGAGCCTTTCCGACAAAAGAAAGTCGATGACCGCTTCTTAATAGAATAGGCTGGCGAATGGGCAGTGTGGGGTGTGTACCCGCGCTGCTTTTTTACTTTGCTTAAGCAGGTTGGTCTATATCGGTCGGGTGATCATGGCAAAAGTGTTTAGCATCGTAACGATCAACCTTTATTCAGGTGAATAAAATACTATCGTTCTTCAAGATGGCAGCCTGTATAATCCTGAATAAGGGAGTGTGAGCGTAAGTTGAAGATTAAAGTGATCATAGCGGACGATAACTCTTTTATTAGGGAAGGCATGAAAATCATTCTGGCTACGTTTGATGAGTTCGACGTGGTAGCGACGGTTGAAGACGGCCAGGAAGCGGTCGCCTATTGCGAAGCGCATGAAGTGGATGTGGCACTGATGGACGTCCGGATGCCGAATCTGAATGGGGTTGAGGCCACGAAACAGCTTACGGAGCGCACCAAAACCAGGACGCTGATCTTGACGACCTTCGACGACGATGAATATATTACCGACGCGATGCTGAACGGCGCCAAGGGTTATCTGCTAAAGAATAACGACCCGGAACGGATTCGCGATGCGATCAAAACCGTGTACCACGGCCATCATGTGCTGCAGGACGTCGTGTTGGATAAAATCAAATCCGGGCTGAAGCCGGACAAGGAAGACAGCGGTACCAAGTTCGACCGGAGTCTGTTCACCGAACGGGAACTGGATATTATGGCGCTTATCGCCAAAGGGCTGGCCAACAAGGAAATCTCGAAGAAGCTGTTTATTTCCGAAGGCACCATTGCCAATCACATCACTTCGATTCTCAGCAAGACAGGTCTTGAGCATCGAACCCAGATTGCGATTTTTTATCTGACGGGGGAAGTGAATAAGTGAGCGAACGCCGAAATTATGCCGAATCGTGGATCATCGGCTTTAAAACGATTCTATTCCTGTATGTGATCGGCCAATCTTATGCCTCTGATCTTGCGATAACACCGTGGTATATCCTTGTCATTCTGCTCTACCTGTCCGTGAATGTATCCGTCTATATTTTCAAGAGCCGGAATGTACAGCCGTTCTTCATGGTACTGGCTGTTCTTGTTGTCGCGGCTTCCTCATTCTACATCCATCCGCTGTTGTTCATGCTGCTTCCCGCGAACTTGTACGAGCTGCTGTCTTTATGCCTTCGCAGGAGCTGGATGATCCTGGTCCCCCTGTTGGTTCCAGCGCTTATGGTGCCTCACGAACTTGTCATTACCTATGTTTTTATATCCGTTCTATCCTATATCTATCTCACGATGCTAAGAACTTTTGTAAGCCGAGTCGCATCCTATCAGGAGCAGAATGAGCACATGCATCTTGAACTGGATCGGCTGACCGAGCGGCTGAGCGAAAATAATGAGTACATCCGGCAGTTTGAATACATGTTCAAGCTGGAAGAGCGAAACCGGCTGTCTCAGGAGATTCATGATAAAATCGGGCATTCCATGACGGGTGCATTGATTCAGATGGAAGCGGCCAAGCGCTTGATGGCAGCGAATCCGGACAAGTCCGCCGAGCTGCTGCAGAATGCCATCTCGATCTCCAAAGAAGGCATTGAGAGCATCAGACTGGTTCTGAAGAATGTGAAGCCGCCTACGGAACAGCTCGGCATCAACCGGATGCGTTTATTTCTGGAGGAGTTCTCGGCTCAGCATCCAATCAAGACCGTATTGACGCATGAGGGCAATGTGGACCGGATCACGCCGCTGCAATGGAAAATTATTCAGGATAACACCCAGGAAGCGTTAACCAACACGATGAAGTATGCCAACGCAACGGCAGTCTCGTTACATATTGAGGTTCTGGGCACCATGATCAAGGCCAAGGTCAGCGACAATGGCAAGGGTATGCAGAAGGTCATCAAGGGTCTTGGGATCGTAGGCATGGAGGAGCGCGCCGCGGTCGTGAATGGAACCGTGATCGTGGATGGCTCCAATGGCTTCTCGGTGACCACCTTGATTCCTTATAGCTAAAACCCGGTAAGCGCGATTTGACGGATGAGGAGCATCGGGGACGAGGGCATTTCCCTTCCCCCACAAGGGTGAAGATTTGGATCGTCAACAACATGAAGATTCTCATGGGTAAGGATGAACTTGTGCACTATCGCAAGGGCATCCTTTTTTCGTACGATACATACAGATCAAGTCCACCGGTTGATGCGTGGATGGAATATGGAGGCGAAACGCGTATGAACGTGCTGGAGATCAAAGGGCTCACGAAAAAGTTTGGGGATTTCATAGCGGTAGATCAGTTGTCGTTGAACATACGGGAAGGCGAGATCTTCGGCTTCCTGGGCGCGAACGGAGCTGGCAAGAGCACAACCATCAACATCATATCGTCGCTCATGCCCATGACCAAGGGAGAGGTTCATATCCTGGGCAAGAATCTGGTGAGGCATCGAAAGTTCGCGAAGCAGCAGATCGGCATGGTTCCGCAAGAGGTTGCGATTTATGAGGATCTGACCGCCTATGAGAATGTTCATTTTTTTGCCGGATTGTATGGATTGAGAGGATCGGAGCTGAAGAGCAGGGCAGAGGAGGCCCTCGCCTTCGTCGGACTTAGCGACAAACATAAGATATACCCGAAGAGTTTCTCGGGGGGCATGAAGAGACGACTGAATATCGCCTGCGCCATTGCTCACAGACCAAAGCTGATCATCATGGATGAGCCGACCGTCGGCATCGATCCCCAATCGAGGAATTATATCCTGAATTCGGTCAGGAAGCTGAACGAGATGGGCAGCACGATCCTGTACACGAGCCATTATATGGAGGAAGTGGAGGAGCTCTGCACCCGGATTGCCATTATCGACCACGGCAAGATCATAGCGGAGGGCACGAAGGCACAGCTGAAGGCCATCATCACGGATCAGAAGGATATCGGAATTGAAGTACAATCGGCCGCCCATCTCGAAGTGAGCAAGTTGGAGGAGATTGCAGGCGTCAAAGCGGTTGAAGTGAAGGAAAATATCGTGCATATCAGCTCCGATGCAGAGGTCAATAACTTGAATAAAATCATTCAACAATTCACGACGCAAGGCATCGAGATTCGTTCCATTCAAGCCTCCGAGCCGAATTTGGAAACGGTGTTCCTGACGTTGACCGGCCGGAGCCTTCGGGATTAGCGGACCTAGGAAGAGGGAGGTGGAAGTACATGAACGTACTAAGAATCGCGCTGAAGGAGATGAAGATCGTCCGGGAGCCGCGGATGCTGGTATTCATGCTGGCAACGCCCGTGCTGCTCATTCTGATCCTAGGGACGGCGCTGTCGAGCGCTTTTAACGGCAGTACTGCGATTGGAGACATCCGGGTGTTATACCATGACAGCGGAACGGAACCCGCGCTTACGGAGCAATGGCAGGCATTTATGCAGGAGGCGGAGCGTTCATCGGGCATGCTCTTTGAGCAGGCCAAGGAAGGCATGAATGGACAGCAGGAAGTGAGAAACAACCGGTACACCGGTTACGTGGAAATAGACGGCCAAGGGATCCGATATGATGGAAACAGCCGCAACAGTATGGAGAACGGGATTGTGCAGGGGATGCTGTCCGCATTTACCGACCGGTACCGGCTGTCAGCCGAAGCCTCGAAGATCGATCCGGAATATGAGAACAAGCTGCTTGTTAATGATGGAGAGAGCTATGTGGTTGAGTCTTCCATTCAGGGGGCGAGGCAGCCGGGTTCACTTGATTATTTTGCGATTGCGGTGACTACGATGATCATTCTGTATAGCGCCTTGACGGCAGGCGGATTAATCGATAGTGAGCGAAAGCGAAATACCGCGCAGCGCCTATTGGCCTCACCGGTGACGAAAGCCGAGATTTTTGCCGGAAAAATAACGGGCACGCTCGCGATCAATGCCGTATTTGTCATCATCGTTGTGCTGATCAGCAAATATATGTTCAATGCCTATTGGGGGGAGAACCCCATCATGGTGTTCCTGGTATTGTTCACCGAGATCCTGTTTGCGCTCAGCCTCGGGCTCGGCATCAGTTACGTGCTGAAGGGTAATGCAGCCGGAGCTGTCATCATGGTCATTATTCAACTGGCTGCGTTCTTTGGGGGAGGGTATACGCCGGTTGCAAGCACAACGGGATTCATGAGGGAGGCCGCAACGTATTCTCCCCTGCATTGGTCCAATGAAGCTCTGCTGCAGCTGATTTATTCAGGCAGCGGGTCGGCAGCCATGCATGCGATGATGCTGAATATTGGGTTTTCCATCCTGCTGCTGGCCGTAGCCATGAGTTCGATGCGAAGAAGGGAGGGACTATAATGTTGAAGGATATGCTCTGGCTCATTCGAAAGACGGTATTGACCTCGTTGAAGGATTATAAAAATCTGCTACTCGTTATTGCGCTTCCCATTGTCGGTATTCTGCTATCCACCTTAATCTACAAGGGTGCCGGAGAGACTTCCGTTACCATTGGCATCGTGAATCACGATATCGAACAGAAAGTCACGCAAGATACGATCGATTTTGTTGCTCAATTGGAGCATACCGAGGCATCGGTCATTAGGGAATCGGAAGCGGATGACTTGGTTGTGTCGGGTGAGCTGGATGCGGTGCTGATCTTCCCCGAGGGGTTTGCGAAAGGCGTAATTCAGGGGACACCCGAGCCGGTCCGGATCGAATCGATTAAGGGAGCTCAGGTTACCGGTTATGTCAAATCGTATCTGAACGCGTACGTCCAGAATATTTCATCCATGGGGGTTATAGCGGATGGCGATGCCGCTGCGTTTAACGAATTATACAGCGGTTATCGGAGTTCAACGTTTCAATTGTCCACGACTACGGTTGCGGATCAATCGGCTAATCATGATATGACCAACCGGACGATCGGTTACTTGGTTGTGTTCATGTTATTCTCTGCCGTGAATCTATCGGCATTGACAATCCGGGATCGTGAGAACCGTACGTACTATAGACTCTTATCGTCGCCTATTACTGCCCGCAGTTACGTCTTCTCGAATGCTATCGTGAACATCGTTCTGATGATGATCCAGATTGCCGCCACCTTGTTTGTTATGACCCGATTCTTTCACATCGAGCCAGGCATTCCGTTATGGCAGATGTTCCTGATTCTGTCGCTGTTCGCTCTGGTCGCGGTCAGTTTATCGCAGGTCATTGTCGCGTTCTCTGACAGCACCATGATGGCTAACGGAATCCAGACGATGGTGATCATGCCGACTTCGCTGCTGGCAGGGTGCGTATTCCCGCTCTCCGTGATGCCGGAAGCGATTCAGCGAATCGCCGATTTCCTGCCGCAGTATTGGCTGCTCGATACGTTTGGCAAGCTTCAGCAAGGAAGCAAGCTGAATGACATCATGCTAAATGTGGCGATTCTGCTGGCTTTTGCCTTGGCCTTATCGCTGATTGCTACCTACAAGTTTGGGAGAAATAGAGATACACAGAGCTATATTTAAATTTAATGGTGGGGTCACCTTGTACTGCACATAGGATGACCGACTATAAGCGATTAGGGGCTTGCTTAACCAGCACAGCTCCCTTTTTCATTAGTCTAAAACCCGTTCTTCCGGCGAAAAATCTATTGGAAAAAAATGAACAAAGCTATTTCATCTGGAGTTACTCCATGGTTTACAATGAGTTCAGGATACAGGATCTGGTTGAAACGTTGAACGATCGGGGGATGGTAAATGTTGAGTAAAGCGCGAAGTGCCTTGCGGCAAGCCTTTCGCTTCACTGCTACCGGACTGACTCTAGGGGAGAAATGGCGTCTGGCTCTTCCTGGTCCGATCCTGTCAGTCGGAGGAGTGCTCATCCACAATGTGTTCTTGAAGTATTACACGGATATCATCGGTCTCAGTCCGAAGTATGTCGCTTGGGTGTACATTATCTATAACATCTGGAACGCGATTAACGACCCGGTGCTTGGCGTATGGATCGACAGAATGAGGCATCGCGTGCAGCGTGGGAAATACGTCTATATCATGAGAGTGACGGTGCCGTTCATGATCGTTTCCTCCTTCCTCATGATGCTGTCTAATCCGGCATGGGATCAGTGGTTGATCTTTCTGCTGTATACCGGGTTGTTATTTATTTACGACACAGCTGCAACCGCTTACAGTATAGCCTATCAATCGTTTATGCTGATCGCAGCTCCAACCAAGGAGGAACGCATCGATGTTGGTGTGATCCAGAACTACTTATCCCAAGCGATGTCATTTCTGATCACCTTGATTCCGACGCTGCTGCTCGTTGGGGACGGAAAACAGGAGGTTATCATCCCGATCTTCTCTGCCGTAATCGTGGCAGAAGCGATATTCTTCACTTGGGCCCTGAGGGGACTGAGAGAAGATGCGCAAATGTACGAATCACTGGATAAGCAGCATATCGATACAAAAGAGGTTTACAAAGAAGCCTGGCAGATCATCAAATCAAAGCCTTTCCTCACCTTTATTATATTTACCATCGTCACTGGCCCCGTGTTCTTCTACTTTACGCCGTTTCTTTACTACATGGACAGCGTCGTGCAGTCAACGGGTATCGAAGCTACCGTCATCGATGTGAGTACGCATGTGATCGCGCTCCTATTCTTGCCGGTCATGGGATCTATCGTCAAGAAAAACGGAACGAAGAAGAGTGTATACCTGGGGACAATCTTTGTGGTGCTCGGATACGGGGGGATCTTTCTTGCTGACGGCATATGGACCGCGGCGGCATCCTACGTTCTGATCGTCTTTGCTGTGAACTATCTTCGAACGGCAATATCTCCGGCCTCGGCGCTGCTCATCGACGAGAATGAGCGCACGACCGGCGTGCGGAAAACCGGGCTGTTTAACGGATTGTTCTCGTTATTCACGGTCGCCTTCTCCAGCCTGCAAACGGTTATCTTCATTAATGTCATCGGGGCATACGGATATGACGGTCTTACTGCGGAACAGTCCGAGTCCGCCATGCTCGGCATTCGGGTAGCAACCGGCTTGATTCCGCTGGCTGCTTTTCTCCTCGGATTAATTCCGCTGGCGTTGTACCCTTTTGATAAGAAAAAAGAGGATGACATCTCCGCGTTCAGCAATAGCGCCAGAAGAGGGGGGGTGAAGATGTGAAGGAATCGGCGTTAAATTTGAATTTTACGATTGGCGAAGTGTCCAAAATTCTGGATATCCCGATCGATACCTTGCGTTATTACGATAAGATCGGACTGCTTCATTCCCGCACTCGGGACGCGAACAAGTACCGCTATTATGATCTTGAGCAGTTCGATTCACTCATCACGATTCGAATGCTGCGGGCCATGGATGTGTCGATCGAGCGAATCCAAGCACTGCTTCGGGACAACAGCCTAGACGCTATTCGCATGCTGCTCTCTGACAAGCGGCAAGACATTGACCGCCAGCGGACTTATTTGAAACATTTGTCTCACAAGCTGGACGTGTTGGATGTTCAGCTTCAACGGTTCGATAATACGGAGGTCATTGAGCTTGTACTAAGCCACCCGAGCTGGGTGCTGCTTACCGATTCCATCATGGAGAGCGGAGATCATGGACTCGGGAGCAAAGTGCAGCAACAGGTACGAAGAATCCATGCCAGAGAATGGCTTGCATTCTGCCATACCATATCGATTGTGTCGCAAGATAACCTTAACGCAGGCCGTTATCACAATTACCTGTACAATGGCATTCTGTCCACCTTCCCGATGGAGGGTGACTCTTCCGTCTTTCAGAAACTTGAGCCTCGCTACTGTGCCAGAAAATGCGTGGTTATCGGCAGGGACGACTATGCCAAGATGGACGATCACTACGATCAGATGAAAGCTTTCATTCGCAATCGCGGACTAAAGATCGCGGGTCATTCTCTCGAAGTCAATCTCTATAACCAGTACGACAATCATTACATTGAAATTTACATTCCGGTAGAAGAACGATAGGGGGAAGCGGACATGAAAAAATTAGTGATCGACGGACAACGATTCTTGAATGAAGACGGCGCTCAAGTGATCCTGAACGGCATCAATCTCGTATGCAAGGACAAGGCAAAAGGATATGTTGAGCCCTGTGATGCAGCTCTGTTCGCCTGGTTCCGCGAACAAGGATTTAACGTTGTCCGTCTAGGTTTAATATGGGATGGCGTCGAGCCGGAGCCTGGGGTCTACGACGATGCGTATCTGAGCAGAATCAAGCAGCAAGTTGTATGGGCTGAGCAGAATGATCTCTATGTTTTTCTGGATATGCATCAGGATTTGTACAGCTTGCTCTACGGCGACGGGGCTCCCGCATGGGCCACCCTCTCCGATGATCTTCCTCATGTTACCGGACATATTTGGAGTGACGCCTACCTGGAAAGTCCGGCTGTGAACCGCGCTCTGGATCACTTCTGGCGGAATACGTCCGCTTCCGACGGGATCGGCCTGCAGGATCACTATGCAGCGATGTGGAAGCATGCGGCACAGTTTATGGCTGATTGTCCGAATATCATCGGTTATGACATGATGAACGAGCCGTACCCCGGAACAAGCGGACAGGAGGTGCTTGGCACCATCATTGCCGCATATGCGGGGCATGTGATGGGAATAGCCGACCCGAACATGGAACAGCTTGCCGGACTCTGGTTTGACGAGGAAAAGAGGCTAGAGGTTCTTGCCGGGATGGCGGAGATGGATACGTACCGCATACTCGTCGACAGCGCCAGAGAAGTCTCGCAAATCTTCGAACGGGAAGTTCTCGCGCCCTTTTTCAACAAGACAGCGGCAGCAATTCGCTCCGTTTCCCCGGACGGATTTTTGATGCTGGAAACGAGCTATTTCTCGAACATGGGGATCGAGTCCGGCTTGCAGCTTGTGCAGGATCCGGCCGGTCAAACCTTACACCATCAGGTGTTTGCACCGCACGGCTATGATCTGGTGGTCGATACGGAGCATTATGACATTTACAATCAGGATCGCGTCCAGCTGATTTTTGCTACCCATCGCAAGGTGCAGGAACGATTGAACGTGCCGGTCCTGGTCGGGGAATGGGGGGCCTTCTCCCAACATCCGGCAACCTTTCAGCTTTCCAAGCAGATCATTGCGATATTTGAGCGGTATCTTTGGAGTAACACATACTGGTGTTGGTGTGACGGCTTCAAGGAAGCCCCATATGTCAAAGCGTTGAATCGCGCGTATCCGCAAGCGACAGCCGGCGTGCTCTCAGCATACCGTTATGATCATGATAACGGCAGTTTAAGTATAGATTTCGTTTCATCCGTTGGAGAGACGTTGATTTACCATCCCCATCTGGAATCGATATCCAGGAGCGACGTGGCGGTTGCCGGTACGGACGCCTATCAACTCGAGCTGCGCCCTTTCCTGGATTCGAAGAGTGGCATCTTGGCGATCACTGTTCTTGATGAAGGGAACAAGATTACGGTTACGATAGGGAGATGATGTCAAGGGGGCTGGAACGACATAGCAGGCATTTCAATAAATAAGGCGAGAATAAGAAGAACCATGGGGTTAAAGCGAGGCGGGACAGACTAAAGCGGCGTAGATACTTGTGTACAATGTAAAAAGGCATGCCAACAAAATAAGCAGGGCGTCCCTTGTTCTGATTCCCGATAAGGAAACAGTCATCAAGGGGACGCCCTCGGTTCTTTCAGAACGTGACCAATCCCACCGCTTTCTTGGCGGCAAGCAGTGTTGGGCCTGCGGTTTCGGAAGCCCGCTTCGCTCCGTCCATCAAAATGCGATCAAGCTCGGAGGAATTCACGATTTGATGGAACTTCTCCTGGATCGGCTGAAGTTTCTCGATGACCACCTCGGCCAATTCTTTCTTGAACGTGCCGTATCCTTGGCCCTCATACCGTTTCTCGATGACGGAGATGGCTTCCTCGGAGAATACGGAGTAAATCTCGATCAGATTGCTGACCGCCGGTTTTTGCTCCCAGTCATGCCGGACCTGGCCATCGGAGTCGGTAACGGCTTTGGAGAATTTCTTGCGGATATCCTCCGGCGTATCCATCATGTGGACGCAGCTATTTTTATTCGGATTGCTCTTGCTCATCTTTTTGGACGGATCGTCAAGGCCCATGATGCGGGAGCCAATATCCTGAATGATCGGCTCGGGAAGCGTAAATGTGTGTTTATACCGGTTATTGAAGCGCTCGGCTACATCACGGGTCAGCTCCAGATGCTGCTTCTGATCGTCACCGACAGGCACATGCGTTGCCTGGTAGAGCAGTACATCGGCAGCCATCAGGACCGGATACGTAAACAACGCGGAGCTCACGGTATCTTTTCCGTCCGATTTCTCCTTGAATTGGGTCATGCGCTTTAATTCACCAAAATGCGCCTGCGTCTCCAGCAACCACCCGAGCTCTACATGTGCGGGGACCTGCGATTGCAGAAAGATCGTCGCTTTATCGGGGTCAATGCCCGACGCAATGTACAGCGCGGCAATGTCCCGCGTGCGCTGGTGCAGCTCCATGGGATCCTGATAGACCGTGATCGCATGCAGATCCGGCACGAAGAAATAGGACTCATACTCATGCTGCAGCTTCACATACTGACGGAGAGCACCCCCGTATCCGCCAATATTCAAATCTCCACTCGGCTTAATTCCTGACAATAATCGTTTCATAACACACCTCCTGATTGTTTGCGAACAACACAAAAACACCTCATCCCTCCATGGGACGAAGTGTAACTTTCGCGGTACCACCCAAATTCGACTGTACGGTCGCTCTTAAGCATGACGTGGAAATGGGGAAAATGCACCATTATGCCTGTCATATCTCCCAAAATAACGGTGGAGAGCCGTCAAGGCCTACTGCTCCGGCACAGATCGGAGGTTCGGGTTGAAGCGAGAAGATCCATTCACTTATTTCGGGGTACCGGGCCTCGCACCATTCGCCGGTTCGCTTGGACCTCGAGAGATAAGCTACTATTTCTTCTCATAGCCGTGTGGTATGTTGTTCTTAAATTCATCAGCGCTGCTCTTTCGGATAAGAAAAGAGAGCAAGATGAATATGATGAGAATCATTACACAGGTGTTAGGTGAATGTCAAGAGGGATTATCGTCGGATAAACGGCCACCACGCGGCGTTGGGGAAGGCAATGAAGAGCTTCCACGATCAGTTTTTCTTCATACAAGAACTGAAAATATTTTAATGTGAGGTAACCTTTTTTATACGAATCGGCACTTAAGTGTTAGAGACACCGGGAAGGGAGGTTTAAGTGAACGTGTTCCAGTGGATTGAGGCAGCCCGGCGGGGCAGTGCGGAGGCCCAGGAAAGCTTGGTTCAGCATTTTACCGGCATGGCGCTGGCCGTGAACTACGATAAATTGCAGGATCAACATTTAGCGGAAGATGCCGTGCAGGAGGCATTTACGGAGGCTTTTGCGAATCTGCATAAGCTGCAGGATCCCCAGCGTTTTCCCGGATGGTTCAAAGTGATCGTTGAGCGGCAGTGTTACAGGGACTTTCGCCGCAAGCAGTTTCAGACGTTACCGCTGCATGAGATGGAATTGCCGGTAGGAGATCAGCGAAGCTTGGAGTCGGTTGTGGAAAAGAGAGAGCTGGTCGGTCAGCTGCATGCCACGATCGCAGATTTGCCACCCGGCATGCGGATTGCGGTCCAGCTCTATTATTTTCAAGGCTACAGCCTGCGGGAGATCTCGCAATATTTGGATATATCCCTGCCGGCTTTGAAGAAGCGACTCTTTGATGCCCGGCGGAAGCTGAAGAACACGCTGCACGTAGCCGACTTTGTATCGGTGTTCACCGATCTGTATGAGGGAGGAAAACGTATGCTGCACATCGTTAATGGAGATTCGGTAGGAGATAAGCTGAAGCAAGGGAACATTCAAGGGGACATTCTGGTGTGGCGAGAGCTTTATTCTTTTGGTCCGGTCTTCACGAAGATGGACGTGCCGAATCATCGGAGAACCAGAGCTCAGTATCTGGAGCAAACGCTGGGGATTCCGCAGAAGGAATATATCGGGACCTGCGAGGCGCAGGAGAGGAAGCTTCAGGATTTTCAGCAATATGATGAAATCGTGCTCTGGTTTGAGCATGATCTGTTTGACCAGACGATGCTGTCTTATTTGCTGCATTGGTTTAAGGAGCAGTCACTGGGAAATACGAAGCTGAGTCTGCTGTGCATTGGCGCATACCCGGGCATCGAGCTTTTTCGTGGGTTGGGGCAGCTCAGCACGGAGCAGCTCGAGACTTTATCGGGCACATGGCACACGATTGGAGAACAAGAGCTCATGCTGGGCAGTATGTTGTGGGAAGCCTATACTTCGGATCTGCCGGAGAAACATCAGCGCATGCTGGAGGTTGATTCCTCGGCACTGCCTTTTGCTAGGGCTGCATTTGCGGCCCATCTGGCACGGCTGCCCTCCGTGATTAATGGACTTGGGATCATTGAGCAGACCACGTTAGAGGCTGTAGCGGGCGGAATCCATAAGCCTCATGAGTTATTCCGAAAGGTAGGTGACCAGCTCCATACACTGGGAATGGGAGATCTGGAGTTCTGGTATTACCTGGCGAAGCTGACAGAGGGACCGGATTCCTTGCTCGTTATCGATGGTACAGCACCTTTTCCCGACTTTAAACTAGCTGTACCCCATTTCCAAGATCGGGTGCTGCAAGTGACGAGTCTGGGGCATGAGGTGCTAGCGGGTAAGACCGACTATGCCTGCACCGGAACGATCGATAAATGGGTAGGAGGCTTGCAGGTAAGGGGTAAGGCTCCGATATGGCGCTGGAACCCGGAGCGGAAGTCGATTGTGCGGATGGGCGAATCTGATTAACAACAGGTACAGGAAAAAGCGATCTTGAGTAGATTGCGGATCCGATTACCAGCAGAATATAGTATAAGAGCTATCCTTGCTTAGCGTTAATGCCAAGCAAGGATAGCTCTTTTTAAGATATCAGAAAGTATAAACTTCGGAGGGGCTGCTGCCTGATATCGCAAGAAAAACTACCGCTAAACGCGGTCTGTCTTCTTTGAGAGTGCGTCGATAGACGTTGTTATCATAGTTACAGATGTGAACCGCCGGTTGCGTCAACCATTTGTCCTGTTACCCAGCGTCCGTCGCTGGATGCGAGAAACGCGACGACATCTGCAATATCGGACGGCTGGCCGATTCGGCCAAGCGCGGACATCTCCGCGGCATGCAACTGCCCTTCCGGTGTATGCAGCCATGCAGCATTCACATCCGTATCCACGATGCCTGGTAGAACCGCATTCACCGTGATCCCACGTGGACCCAGCAGCTTGGCGAGATGCAAGGTGAACGTGTTGATGGCTCCCTTGGTTATGTTGTAAGCCATAATATGCGGATAGGCGATACGCGTAACACCGGAGGAGATGTTGACGATGCGTCCGCCGTCACGAAGGAGCGGCAGCGCCTGTTGGACCAGGAAGAACAGTGCTTTTACATTGACGGCAAGCAGCTCATCGAAGCTTTCCTCGGTCGTCTCTTCAAAGGTGTTGGAGGTTCCGATACCTGCGTTATTCACCAGAATATCGAAACGGTTGTCCTCCGTTATGCGAAGAAGTTCCTCCTCCAATGAATGAATAAGCCTTGTTGCTCCGGCTACCGATTCCAGTTTGGCACCCAGGGCGATAGCTCGCCCACCCTGTTTTTGAATAGTCTGAACAACCTCATCCGCCGCATCTCGGCGAGTTCCGTAATGAACAGCGACCAGCGCGCCTTCTTCCGCCAGCCGAAGCGCGATTCCTTTGCCGATTCCTCGGCTTCCGCCTGTAACCAATGCAATTTTGCCTTCCAATCGTTTCATGAAACCCCACTCCTCTTGTTCGATTTAACGTTACTGTACACTCTCCTGTTAAGGGGAGAGTCAAGAGGGTGGTTTAGAATTTTTCTAGAGTTTTTTCATGAACATAAAAGTCATGCCAGATTACTGCTGCTGTTAGTACGGATTTAGGATGGGTCGAGGTTCGTTTTCGGTAGCCTATTAGTGCAAAGGAAGGGTTACTCCATGTTACCTTGTAAGGGGATAAGCAATTCCGCAGGACGCTTCTTGCCGTAGATATCTTTATCCGAGGTGAGATAGATCTCGCGGATCGGCTCCCGGTCCGATTGAACGAAGCCTTGGGACGAAATCCATGCCTTGAGCTCGGGTAAGGCGAGACAGCTATAGCCGTACGGATCACAACGATGGACAAGAGATGCGGCAGATTGCAACTCCGGTAGGAAGTCTACACGCACCCGACCATTAGCAGGTATGTCCCTAGTTATGGGGACTGCGACTTCGATGTCGGCATTCTCGCTGTCGTGATTATGCCAAAGGATGGTTAGTTGGCTAGCTTCCTCTTCTCCATATAAGATAGCGTATTTCGTAATCTCATCAAGCAAGAGACATAGCTGGCTACGGGGGACTTGGTCGCGAATGGAAGCGGCGAGCTGGGATGGGACTTCCCGGATACGGATGGAGCCTGCCGGATCACCGGCTTCGGATGGTTCCAAGCGCGACATCCTGCTGTTCACTCCCTCCAGCTGCTGCTGGAGGGTCTGCATCGCATGCTGAAGCTCCGTCATTTTATCCGCAAGTTTGTGCTTTACGACATCGGTTTCTAGATCCTCTTCAAAAAAAGGCATGAGCTGTTCCAATGTAAACCCCTGTTCCTTGTAAGAGGCAATTCGCTTGACGGTCAGAAGCTGCTCCTCGGAATAGTAACGGTATCCGCTTTGTTCATCAACATGGGCCGGCTTCAATAGGCCCAGCTCATCATAATATCGCAATGTCTTGATGGAAATGCCGCTGACCTTGGCAAAAGCGCTGATCTTCATCATGCCGATGGCAACCTCCTTTACGATTCGGTCTGCGTGGATAACGATATCATATCTCGCGCTCCTGCGTACGTAAAGAACTTAGCTCGCCGGTTCTGAAGGAACAACTCGGTCCTAAGACCGAGTCGGTTTTCATCCTGGAGTGGGAATTCAAAACCGGCCGGATTATCATACAATGGGTTCAAAGAAGATTCAGCGATCCCGCTTAAGAGCAAGAAAGGAGATAGGGCTGATGATCGGTATCCAGGAGGATCGCCAAGCGATCCAAACATTATTGGCTTCGCTGTCCAAGGCATGGGGAGAAGGTAGCGGCCGAGCTTATGCGGAATGCTTTACAGAAGAAGCGGACTACGTGACATTTAACGGACAGCACTTGAAGGGGCGCAGGGCGATTGATGAGGTCCATCAGGAGTTGTGGAACGGGGTTCTGCGAGATTCCAAGCTGGTGGCGGGACCCACCCCAACTGAACTGCGTTTCCTGACCCCGGAGCTTGCGATAGCCCACGCAACAGGAGCGGTACAGCTAAGATTTCATAAGAAGCCGCCCACCAGCCGATTCTCGATTAATACCAACGTGCTCATCAAACAGAACGGGGAATGGAAGATATCCGCATTTCACAACTGCCGGATTCAGAAGCCAGGCTGGATTCAGCGGTTGATGATGCGTTTGAAATCAAAATCCAGCTGACGTAGGAAGCGGAGGAAATGCTTTGAAGAAGGGTACACAGATTGGAAGAGGCAGGAGCGCAGAGGTGTATGAATGGGGAGAGTCTCAGGCTTTAAAGCTGTATTATGAAGGGTACCCCCCGGAATGGGTGACATATGAGGCGGAGATGGGCCGCATCGTTGCGGAAGCGGGCGTGCCTGCCCCTGCCGTCTTTGACATGGTGGATATCGAGGGACGAACGGGGCTGGTGTATGAACGGGTGACAGGACCGTCGATGCTGCATCAGGTTCAATCGTCACCGCGCAAGCTCATGAAGTGCGCCCGTGAGATGGCACGGCTCCAACATGCGATGCATGGCTGCACGACAACCTTGCTGCCGCCTCAAAAAGAAAGGCTGGAGCATGCAATTCTTGATGCAAGCGGCATCCTGCAGGGAAAGGCGCAGGCCATATGCAAGGTACTGGACTCTTTTCCTGAGGGGGACTCCATCTGTCATGGCGACTTCCACCCGGACAATGTGATCGTGGCGGAGAGCGGATACCGGGCGATCGATTGGAATAACGCCACGATTGGTGACCCTCTATGCGACATTGCCAGGACATCCCTGATGTTTCAATCTCCTTTTCATCCGCTCGAACAGTCGAGCCTTATGGTGATTCCGCTTCGGATGGCCCGAATCCTGTGGAATAAAATATACCTGAATGAATATCGTCGATTATCTCATGCAAAGATGGAGGAGATCGACCGCTGGATGCTGCCGGTAGCGGCAGCCAGGCTGAGAGAGGATGTCCCTGGAGAAAGAGCATGGCTGCTGGGTCTAATTGATGATCGGCTGCGTGTTTATGCTTAATGGAGATTAGGCTTCTATGAACCCGCCAGGCTTCTCGGAATGGGGAAAAGTGGGCCCATTTCGGGGAGCCTTTTTCGGAATTTATACGCCTGTCTTGGCATGATAGACCGAGGATGAGTTTCCCGTCTGGTAATACGGGTAGCTCATATCCGATTTCACCCGTTCCGCGGTGGCTGCATCGGTTAACCTCTCCAGCACGTACAGGCCAAGATCGATGGATGAAGAAACCCCGCTGCCCGTAAAGAGGCGGTTATCCTGTACAATGCGTGCATGAACGACCTCCTTGCAGTAGGGTGCCAAAAGCTCGTAAGCCGAACCATTGGAGGTAGCCCGCTTGCCCTCCAGCAACCCGGCCGCGCCAAGCAGCAGCGATCCGGTGCACACGGATACGAGATGTTGTGCTTCCCGGGCTGTCCGCAGCCAATTCAGTACATCGGGGTCGAACCTCAACTCCCGCGTAGTAAAGCCGCCAGGCACGAAGACCAGGTCATATTTCGACAGATTCGGTCTTACCTTGGATATGACATACTCCAGTCCGCGATCATCCGTAATTTGCTGGCTCATCGCGCAGTAATCCCAGGAGATTTCCGAGTCGGGACGGATGCGGGAGAGCCTGGTCATCACTTCGGTGAAGCCGATAAGGTCCAGGGATGTCATCCCATGGAACAGAATAAAAGCCATTTTCATTAAGAACACCTGCCTATAGGGTTTATTAAGCCTCGGCCGACGACTGACCCGGGACGGAACGTCTTCGATTCGACGTACGATGAAGATGATAGTAGCCCATAGCCGACAAGGCGCTGAACATCAGGTTGAGGCCGATCAACCATTGGTAGCTGTTCGTGAGGTCAAACAGGAATCCGCCGGAAAAAGAACCGAGAACAGCTCCCGCTTGATGGAAAATAAGCAGCGTTCCTGTCTGCAATCCAACAGAGCGATTGCCCATAGCTTCGCTAGCCACCAATATGCCACCGGGGATGGCCCCTAAATAACTGGCTCCGAAGATGACCGAGAAGACGATCGGAGAAATGCTGAAGTGCAGAAACAGCATCGTAAAGGCCAGAATTCGGAATGCATACAGGAAGGACAGTGCCAAACTTCTGGACATCCGATCCAGGAGCAAGGCAAACAGCAGCCCGCCTGCCAACTCAAGCAGACCGAGAATGCTCAGTGAGGATGTGAACATTACCGAGCCGACATGATCATGCCGGTGGATGGCCATAAGGTGCATTTCAACCGTTCCCATGCTGAAGCCGCAAGTGAACAAGGCAAAGACCACCAGGAGTACCGTCCGGTTGGTTACCATCTCCCTGGCGATCGAGAGGGACGGCAGTCGTCCCGTTGATGGGGGTGAATCCGAAACAGCGGGTTTCTCTCTGTGCTGACCCGGTTGGCGTTCCTTCATGATAAGGAAAGTGAGCGGTATGGAAATGAGCGTAATCCACAAGGTGATGGTGAATGCCGTTGTCCAGTCAAGCCAATCCCGATTGCTGACAAATAGAGGCGTCAGTATGGCCAGGCCGAGGGAGCTTGCGCTGGTCATGATCATGAGCGCTTTCGCCTTATGCCGGCTGAACCAGCTTGTAACCACGACATATCCTGTACTCGCGGCCATGCCGGAGAGGCCGGAGAGCAGTCCGAGTCCTATGAAAAATCCCGCCGGATGATGAAGCGTAAGCACGGTCAGCATGGACAGTACACCAAACAGGGCGTTCAGGAGCATCATTTTTTTTGGGCCGTATTTATCGGTTAACCATCCGCCGAGGGGAGAACAGATAGCGGCGACGGCAATGTTGAAGGACCATGTGAAGCTAATAAAGGTCAGGTCCACGTCCAAATCCCGTGCCATTTCGTGCTGGTAATAAGACATAACAAACCGGCTGATTGCCGCTGCAAAACCAAGTGTCCATAGATACAGTAGTATGATCCACGCATAACCCCGATCTTTTTTCATCGCTGACCCGTCAGCTCCTTTCCTATGTCTTTACTTCCGCTATGTCATGGAATAAGCTAATTCTAATCATGGAGCAGAAAATGAACAGGACAATTTAGATCAACTGTATCAATACAGGGGGATGATTGGGATGGACACGAAGCACGAGCAAATTGTTGCGTATATGATCCGGGAAGTGGAAGGGGGGCATATCCGGTCAGGCCATAAGCTGCCTTCGGTCCGGGCCGTGGCCAAAATGTTCTCCTGTAGTCCCAACACGGTCGTTCGTGCATATCAGACCTTGGAGCGCGATGATGTCATCTACCCGGTAGCCAAGAGCGGATACTACCTTGTAGAAGGGAAGAACCGCACCTCGGCGCGAACGGAAAGCGAGCCGATTGATTTCGCCTCAACGACACCCCGGGGCGATTTTTTGCCGTTCCAGGAGATGGAGCACTGCTTACGGAAGGCGATTTCCGTGTATAAGGAGGAGCTGTTCGGTTACACCGATCCGCAGGGGATCTTCTCTTTAAGGAACGAGCTGAGCAGGTACTTCTATGGGCAGCAGATCTTTGCGAAACCCGATCACATCGCTGTGGTCACTGGAGCGCAGCAAGCCTTCTCGATCCTGACGCGTTTGCCTTTTCCGGGTGAGGGGCAGGCGGTGCTGGTAGAACAGCCGACGTATTTCGGTTTCTTTGCGGCAGCGCGCGTTGCAGGATGTCCGGTGATCGGAATCCAGCGCGATGAGCGGGGTATCGACATGGAGGTGTTGGAGTCTCATTTTCGCAGTGGACAGATCAAATTCTTCTATACGGTACCGAGATTCCTTAACCCGCTAGGCACCTCGTATTCGCTGGAGCAGAAGCTGCGTATCGCAGAGCTTGCCCGGCAGTATGATGTCTATATCGTGGAAGACGATTATCTGGCGGATCTGGAGGAGGATGCGAAGGCAGACCCCTTGTACGCACTGGATCAGTCAAACCATGTCATCTATGTCAAAAGCTTCTCGAAAACGATTCTGCCGGGCATTCGAATGGGTGCCGTTATTCTTCCCGAGCTCTTGCTGGATTTGTTCATAACGTATAAGAACGCTGCGGACGTTTCATCTCCGATTCTCTCTCAAGGCGCCCTTGAAATTTATATCAAGAGTGGAATGTACAGGCGCCATGCCGCCAGAATTCGGGCGCATTACCGGGAGAAGATGCGATATGCCACCGAGGTGTGTGCCCGTGTCTTCGGCAGCGGCATTTCCTATACTTGCCCTTCCTCCGGCGTGTTCATCACCCTCCGCCTCCCGAAATACGTAAAGGCATCTGTACTGCAGGAGCGCCTGATGCAAAGAGGGGTTTCGGTTACGAACGTGGATTTGCACCTGCTGCCTGAGAATCAGCAAAATGACCGGATTCGGTTATGTATAATCGGGGTGGAGAAACCCCGGATTGAGGCGGGATTGACGGTCATCGAGCAGGAGATCAGGCGCCTGGAGCGGAGGATGAGATAGCGGGAGGGACACTGATATGGGGAGTTTATCTGGCCACTCGGCAATAACAAACCCAAAAAAACAGGAACCTATAGGGCTCCTGTTTTTTTGCGAATTGGCACGATGGACCCATAGGTACCACATCGCCACAACCATTCGAGAGGTCCGAATTGGAACCAACGCATCCACAGATTGCTGGCTATGATCTGGAAGGCCACAATCCCTAGGGAAACGAGTGTCGATACAACATACGTGGTGGGCGAGGCGTCTAGGATCAAACGCTGAATCCCTACCAGAAAGACGGTCTGTCCAATGTAGTTGGTAAGCGCCATTCGCCCATATGCTTGCAACGGATACAGCATCTTCGCACCTATGCGGGCACGCTGAAGCATTAAGAGTGAGCTTAGATAAAATACGGACACGAGAGGGCCCGTCGCTATCCCGATATGTGCCAAAGTGAAGGCCGCTTCCATGGTTGGAGATGGTGATTCGCCTTCTATCTTGAATAGAAACGGTGACATCGATTCGGGAGGTGCTGCCCACCACATAGCCCCGATGGCAATGACGGTTCCAAATAACGACAGCAGCCAAACCATGCGCAGCTTGCTTAACCGTAATCCCTCGCTGATGATGTCCATTAATCGATATTGGCCTGCGGCCAGACCTAACAGGATCAGGAACGGGATGGTCAGCAGTTTGATACCCATGATCGCCGCAAATGTAAACCCCGCCAAGCCAATGCCAAGATTAACCCTCCGCGGTGCCCAATAGAGTGGAACCGCAAGCAGACCGACAATCGCATAATGAAACAAGGCCTCCCCGGATTGATACTGCTGATGTATGAACCCGATCAGCACCAGAATCGCTAACCGGCGAATATACAGCCGGAGTCTCGGCTTACCTCCCGATGAAGCGCTTCGGGATAGAAACATGTAGAACCCAAGTCCGAACAGGAACGTGAAGATGGTGTAGAATCGGGCTTCTACGAAAAAGTTAAGCCCTCGCTGCAGCCAAAAATCCGCTGAGGTTTCCGGCGTGGCGATGAGCCAGAGTGCCAATACGTTAACAAACGGCAGACCAAGGAGGGCAAACCCCCTGAACTGGTCTAAAAAATGTAATCGCCCCTTTCCGGTAGCAGGCCGATGCTGAGTCACTGTGTCTTTTTGTTCTATATGCATTCACACCATCATTCCATTCACGGATTTAATATAACGGGCTCTGGCGATCAAGAAATAGATCGTTTGGGCGACCAGGAATGCCGATGAGGCAACCAACACAGGACCGCTTACATACGGAACATCCAGATATCCGAGAATCGGACCGAGCACAACCAGGGACTGCAGGGCTGCAACCAGGATGGGGATAAAGAATAGTACGGCAATCTGAATCGTTGCGGAGATGTTCATCTCCCGCGCACTGAGTCCAATCTTGGACAGAGAACGATACATCGCTTGATCAGCTGAAAGCTCCGTATGCAGTTTGAAATACAAGAAACTTGCCGATGAGATTGAGAATATCAAGGCAACAAACACCCCGATAAAGCTGAATAACGAAAATCCTTGTTTATTGGTGTAATAGTTCTCCGCCCTGGATTGAACATACCCTTCATGAATGGCATCCCGGTTCCATTCCGACAGCTCAAGGCCGAGCTTGGTTTCAGGGTCATCCTTTTGAGGGAGCCCTTGGGAATCGGGAAGAATATACGGATACGTATGACTCACACTGATTCCATCTGCTTTGTTCTCTCCCCTTAGCTCTTCAAACATGGTGTCCGTAACGACCAGCAATCTGCCGCTATATACCACAGCCGCAATCCGGTCTGTCCGGTTCTCCAAGCTGAAAGAGTAGGGCTGACCGGATAAATCGATATCCGCTTCCGTTAGTTTCCCCTTACTCTTCTTCGCTGCATTCGGGGTTTCCGTCAATAAGGCTTCATTCTCGCCGAGTGTCCCAGCCGGCTTGGTATTCATCATGGCAGCCAAACGGTCGTATTGGGATTGCGGCATGATGTGCAAGGAGTCCTCTCCATTCGCTGACAAGCGATAGTAGATGGTCTCGACCTCCGCCCGTTTATACTCAAGCCCTTCTGACTGGAGTCGCTTTTCAATCAGGGCCAGCTCATCCTGCACCTTAGTCTCGTCGGCATCGCTATAGTAGGTGTAGCTAAGCGCGTACGGGTTATCCAAATACACTGATTTGATCGATTGCTGCATGGCCAGTACGAAACCGGTGCTCATGGAAGCCAGCGCAACCACAACCGTGACCAGAAACAGCATGCGGGCATTATCCTTAATCTTGTAACTCATTTCGGAAATCCACAGCAGGTTTGTACCTTTCCAGGTAGTCGCGCGATTTCGCTGCAGCATGCGGACAACCCATACAGATAATTGGGAGTAGAAGAAATACGTGCCCATAATGCCGGTTACCGCGGCGATCATCAATCCCGTAGGATCTAACTCTTTGACGCGAAGGACCGTAAAGCCGATGGTAAGCAGCACCACGCCCAAGAGGGCCAGGAACAGATTGGCTTTTGGTTCGGTTTTCGGTTTGCTGGTGCCTTTGAGAAGCTCCAGGACCTGATTCTTCCGGATAAATAACAAGGTAAAGAGCGAAATGACGAGAAACAGCGCGGCGAACGCACCGGCGGTCAGCAGCATCGCTTTGACCGGCCAATAGAACGGCAGCTCGTCCATATCAATTACTTTGGTGCTGATGAGCAGGAATACCTTGGATAACAGCATTCCGCTGGCGATGCCCGTTACGATGGCAATGGCACCGATCAGAATGTTCTCCAGGAAGATCAGCCAATTGATCTGTTTGGCTTCGGCTCCGAGGATCGTAAGAATGCCGAACTCCCGGTTCCGCGACTTCAGGAAGACGCTGATCGAATATAGCACGAATAAGAACGCAAACACGTAGACGATGACCGTGGCAATCGTCATTCCCGTACGTGTCATGGTACCCATAGGCGAATTCTCGATAGCCGGATGATAGATGAATACCGCATACGTAAAGAAGATCATGACCATGAACGAGCTGCTAAGCAGGTAAGCGAAATACTGACGCCCGTTACGCCGGACGTTGTTAAACGCGAATTGAGGAAAGCTCACTTGTATTCCCTCCCCAGAACGATAGCGTATCGATGATTTTTTGGAAAAAGGCCTGCCGGTTCTCTCCGCGGTGAATTTCGGCGGCAAGCTTGCCGTCTTTAATAAAGACGATGCGGTTGCAATAGCTTGCGGCCAAAGGATCATGCGTAACTAGCATCAATGTGGTACGATCCCGCTCGTTAATTTCAGCTAACGACTCCATCACGATGCGTGAGGAGTTGGAATCGAGCGCTCCTGTAGGCTCATCCGCAAGCAATAACAGAGGTGCGCCGATGATAGCCCTGGCAATCGCGGTGCGCTGTCGTTGCCCTCCCGAAATTTCGTACACGCGTTTATTCAGAATTTCGCGGATGCCAAGCCGTGAAGCGGTTTGCTGCAGCAGCGACTCCATGTCCTTGAGCGGACGACGGTCCAGCGTAAGCGGAAGCACGATATTCTCGGCAACCGTTAACGTATCAAGCAGATTGAAATCTTGAAACACAAAGCCGAGCTGTTTGCGACGGAAGTGGGCAAGTTCACTTTTTTTCATAGTATAAGGATTTTTGCCCCCGATCTTGACCTCGCCCGAGCTTGGACGATCGATGGTGGACACCATGTTCAGCAGGGTGGTTTTGCCGCTGCCAGAAGGGCCCATGATGCCGACGAATTCCCCTTCTTGGATGGTGAGATGAATATCGGTAAGAGCTTGTGTCGCCACTTTGCCCGCATATTCTTTGTTTAATGCTTTTACTTCAAGAATATCCATAAACCCAGAAGCTCCTTTCTGTATACCTCATTAGTGTGCGAGTTCAAAAAGTCGGATTTTCAGCACCGAAGCTTATGCTTCCGAAGTGCGTTTTTTCAAAACGCTTTAGGTTAGATGAAGCTAGGGAGTGAGGAGCGGAGCGTACGTTTTGGGTACGTGAGCACCTGAATGTTTCCGCAGGAAACATGCTTCGGAAGCTTCTACCTAGGCCCAGCTGAATTCAAGATTCGATGCCGAGTTACTTCTTGACTCCCTTCGTGATCAAAAGACGACTTTTTGAACAACCTCTTAGTGTAACCTAACTCTATCGTATACTGACCTGACCCTGCTATGGATTTAGGTGAAACGGAGCTTACATCTCCCATAAGGTTATGTTCGTATTTTTTGTTCGTATTCTGAGATGATCGATATGAAATTAGCCTCTGTCCAATGCAAAGAAGACCCACCTAAGAATGAGATGTGTCTTCTTTTACTGCTTTCTGCAGCGTCAAGGTAACGGTGGTTCCTTCACCCAGCGTGGATTCCAGTTGGACGGTGTGATTCAGCTTATGGGCAATTTCACGGACAAGATACAGGCCCATACCGGTGGATTCATGATATTGCCGACCGCGCTCTCCGGTGAAGTAGGGATGGAACACCCGATTGATGTCCTCGGGCGCAATGCCGATACCCTCATCGCGTATATGAAGTTTGATGTGTTTCCCCGCTTCTTCTGCGGTTAATTGAATCTTCTTGCCGGGGCTGCCGGAGTAGTTCACAGCGTTCGTCAGAATCTGACCCAGCATAAATCGAAACCACTTGGCATCCGTATAGACGGAGATCTGATCATCGATTTGGAACACCGGCGTAATGCCCTTACGAATGAACAGCTTCCGGTTCTCGACGACGGATTCGCTTACCGCGGCACGAAGGCCGATGGCTTCTACCGCGAAATCCTGCTCGAACCGGTCCAGGCGTGCGGTATACAGCACCATTTCGAGGCCTTTGCGAATGCGCTCAAGCTCTTCCCGAATATGTTCGGCGGGTGCTTCTTCGACTTCATCGAGCGTTAGCTGAATCACCGACAGCGGGGTCTTCATCTGATGTACCCAGCGGTTGACGAAAGCCAGATGTTGGTCGGTTTGACTCTGATGTCGATGCAGCTGTTCGCGGTATAAGCGTTCATAATGGCTGATCCGCTCGTGTATCGCTTCCGGCAGAGGCGCTTCACCCAGGGGAGGGCTTAAGAATTCCTTCTCCGAAAGCTCCTCGGAAGAAAGCTCTTGATACATTGTGCGATGGGAAAGATACCGGTATGCAAGATAGAGGAGCAGCACGACACTGCTCAACAGCACCCCATATAGCACGACAGTAAAAGGTCTGCCTTCACCGGTAAGCCAGTACAGCAGGGGGATGAGCAGCATTTGAACGGTAAAAAACAATATGAGCGGGAGATGCTCCCGCAGGAAGAGTCTCATTGAGGCTCCCTGCCTGTCATGAACCGGTAGCCTGCTCCCCGGACTGTTTCGATAAGATCTCCGGCGCCCAGCTCACGAAGCTTGCGGCGAACCCTTGTAATATAAACATTTAACGTGTTGTCATCAATGAAATGCTGATCTTCCCACATCAGGTCCAGCAGCCGCTCACGGCTGACCACACGGCCGTCTTTTTCCATCAGCATCGTAAGCAGGGCGGCTTCCTTCTGGGTAAGCTCAGCTGACTCATCTCCATAAGTCACGACGAATCGCTCCGGATAGATGATGAGACCGGCGCTTTCGACGGTATGCTCATCCTCCTGACCGGAGGCATAGGCACCGACTGCACGGCGCAGGTGGCTGCGGATCTTCGCCAGAACAAGCTCCATGTCAAACGGCTTCGTTATATAATCATCCGCCCCGTTTTCCAGTGCCATAATCTGATCCATGCCGCTGTCGCGCGCCGAGATGAAGATGATCGGGCAGTGCGATTGGGTACGGATTTGCCTGCACCAATAGAAACCGTCGAATTTCGGCAGATTGACGTCCAGCAGAACCAGATCCGGCTTCGTATCCGTAAAAATGTCCATGACGCGGCTGAAGTCTTCGGTGATCCGTACGTTAAAATCATATTTGGAAATAGCCGATCTTAATTTATCCGCGATTCGTTCATCGTCTTCCACAATCAGGATGGTATACACTGATCCTTCCAACTCCTTTTAACTCCAAACTACATCATGTACTACTATACCGAATTGGAGATGACGTTGGAAATCCAGTGGTCCATGATTCTGAATTGGAGGTAATCTATGAGAACTGCGAGGAGAATGAACCCGATGCTGGCAACCAAAGTAAGCAGTATCGCTTTCAGCTGTAGATGGAATCTGCTGCGGATGGCCGCTCGAAACCAAAACCATAACGCAGCAATAGAGATGATAATCAAGAGTATAGGTTTCCAAAAGAATTGCGCGTTGATATCAATGTCGGACACTCGCATGGCAACACCTGTTGACATGAAGATGGAAAATATGAATGTAACATATAGTCCCACTGTTGCCGACCATCCCCATGTCTTTTGTGCCCATGCCCCTAACGAAGCGGCAATGAACAGGAGAAATATAACGAGAGATAATAGAATGTAGGCCCCTTGAGACTGCCCAATCGAGTTGTGAATCATGGCGCGATCCCGAATTAACCTTTGCCCAGGCCCATGCATAAGATGTAGTCACATCAAACCTGCTGCCTGAGAAAGGGCGTGACTTCATATGGGGATCTATTTAACCGCGATTCACTGGGTGTACCTGGCGTTTATCGTCTTGATCATGACGCTGTTGATTCGGCGGCGCGATACGTCGCTTATTTGTATTACCGGAATATTTGCGCTTGGCCTTCTGGCTACGGAAACGCTAAGCGGCTCGGTCTCCGGCGTTTTTCATTCATTCATCTATGCGACCAAAGAGCTGATGGGCACCATCATGATTATATCCATCATCGTGGCGATGAGCCGAGTCTTGATCAAGACGGGGATCAACGAGACGATGGTGGCCCCGCTAACCCGGTTTCTACGTACTCCCGCGATGGCTTACTGGGGCATCGGAATCATTATGATGGTCACGTCCTTCTTCTTCTGGCCGTCACCGGCAGTTGCGTTAATTGGTGCGGTCCTGCTGCCTGTGGCCATCCGTGTGGGTTTGCCGGCCCTCGGTGCGGCGGTGGCGATGAATCTGTTCGGTCACGGCATTGCGCTATCGGGAGATTATATTATCCAGGGTGCGCCTAAATTAACCGCGGATGCAGCCGGTTTGCCTGTATCCAGCGTTATGGCTGCCAGTGTGCCGCTCGTGATCGTCATGGGACTTGTGACAACCGTAACGGCATTCTGGATGATGCGCAGAGATCAGCGGAACGGCAGCTGGAGAGATGGACTGGTAACCATTAAAAGCACGGGAGACGCGCTTACCACGCGTACCGAAGAGGATGATGCTGTTTCGGCGATATCGCCGGTTATGAAAAAATGGTTGGCTATCATCATTCTGCTGTTGTTCGCGGCAGACGTTGTCACCATGTTCATCCTAAAGCTGCAGGGCGGAGATGCAACGGCCTTGGTCGGCGGCACAGCCGTCCTTATCCTCAGTGTCATTGCCTTGCTGGCTCACCGCAACCGGGGATTAGAGAAGGTCACCTCGTATTTGATCGAGGGATTCATGTTTGGATTCAAAGTATTCGGTCCCGTCATTCCTATTGCGGCGTTCTTCTATCTGGGGGATGCAGCATTTACCGAATTGTTCGGTAAAGTGCTCCCGGAAGCATCTCATGGGATCGTGAACGATCTGGGGGTTGCCCTCGCGAATGCGGTGCCGCTGAACGGTGCGGTGGGTTCGGTAACATTGACGATCACCGGCGCGATTACAGGGCTTGACGGTTCGGGCTTCTCGGGTATATCGCTTGCCGGCTCGATCGCGCAGCTGTTCGCTACGGCCATTGGCTCGGGCGCGGCTACCCTGACGGCGCTTGGGCAGGTTGCCGCAATCTGGGTAGGTGGCGGTACGCTCATTCCCTGGGCGTTGATCCCGGCTGCAGCCATCTGCGGAGTCAGCCCGTTCGAGCTTGCCAGACGAAATTTGAAGCCGGTGCTGCTAGGTCTGACCGTGACTACCGTCGTGGCGATGTTTCTGGTGTAAGCCATGGCAAACATAAATAGCGCTGACAGTATTCGTCAGCGCTCGTTTAGTCTGTTGAGGAACCGAAGTCTGTTATGTTCATCTTGACTTCATACGTAATAGGGGCATGGCTAAAGGTTTCATCCCAATTCTCCTTCACCTTCTTCCACAATTTTGGATGTTTGATGCGGACCTGATCACCAAAGCCCCCAACGTCCACATGATAGACATGCTGCATTTTGTTCAGCACCTGCTCGATCTGTTTGCGTGCTTCTTCTTCAAACTGTTGCTCCAACTCGTTGATGTATTGCCCGGATGAGGGGATTTCCGGGAAACTCCAGTCTTCAATTAATCTGCCTTCTGATTCGATCTTGATATGAAATGAAATCTCGTCTCCTTGAACTTTAGGAATGATGGTGCTATGGGAATTCTTGGGTTCGTAGGTTACGGTATGCCCGGTTTTTGGCGCATATGTCTTCAGTGACCCTCCCTTCACATCTTCCATGACCCATAACAAGCCTTCCAGGTCATATTGGCTTAACTCTCCGATCCATTTCTTGGTGCTGCCTTTAAAAATGGCAGCTCCCGAAAATTTATGCTCGCCTTGGGCGGTAACGACATTCTGTAACAGGAAGCTTTCCCCCGATTGCATGGTGCTGTCGAGTTTAATAAGGCTCATGGGAGGGATGATTTTGTTGGAACGATAGCGGTTATCCACGAGTCCCATTAAGTAGAGAGCGGGGATCTCACCGGGTTCATTGGAGCTCAACGCTTCAAGTGCACTGCGGTGGCTTACCACCACCAGGCAGCTGGGGCGGATATCGTTATCGCGGAGAATAAAGTCAAATATCTGTTCCAAGCTATACCTTCTGGCTAATTCGCTTGAAACCACGATGACCTTCAGATGGTGGGCAACAAGCGGACGGTCTCTGCGTAAAGAAAATTGACGGAAGATTTGGAAGACGGAATCTCCCGTTAATTGTTCATTCAGGTAGGCCTTGCTTGGCGATGACGAACTGCCCCCGCTTTTTTTCTCATTTTTTCCTGTAATCGGGGGTACAATCTGAACCGTTGCCGTCAACACTTTCTTTTTGGGGTAGGATGCTCCCTGTTGATTAATGTCCCGTTCAAACCTGGACTCATTCGCTATATCCAGTCCCAAACCTACAATGACGCTGACATCCTCGATCTCGTTGCTGCTCCAGCAGCCGGTAGTCAGAAAAAGCAGCAAACTTGCCGACAATACGGACGCATATCTTATGTATCTGTTCATTTAGGCTTCACACCTTTCTTGCGGGCGATGCTGATCAGTAATAGAATGAGCGGAAGCCCACCGAATAAATAGATTGACATGTTGCCAACCGTATCTCCCAGCTTGAATGTTTCCGATACGTCCTTCGGAATCATCGCGATGAGGAAGATGACAGGAAGCAGAATAAAGAGAAAGGGGCGTATGTTCTTCTTAAGCAGTTGGGACCAGCCGAGAGAAGCTGCGTAATGCGTAATCGTAAAGGTCGAGAATATTTGCATGATCCAGATGACAAGCAGTAGGGACTCAAAACGCTCGAATATCAGTCCCTGCATTTCAAAACTCCGCATTAAGTCCAGTGTTGGCCATGTTCTTGTCTCAACTCCGTTTATGGAGAGCCCGCCAATAACCATAATGACGGTGATTAAATAGATGACCAGGGGAACCGTAATGCCAACGAGCATGGCTTTGGTGCCTTTTTTGGGAGACTTCATAAACGCCATGGCAACGAACATGATCTCGTAACCCGTTAAAGATAGCAAAGATGGTTTTAACCCCCGAATCACAGGCATAAACCCTGAGCCGAGTACCGGCCTTAAATTTTTGATATCAAAAATATTGCTGCTCAATAGGATCGCTACGAGGAAAAAAACCAGCGTAATCGGCAGAATGATCTCGCAGATTCTGGCGATACTGTTGATCCCCCCGGTGGTCAAATACAGACCGATCCACATAAAGGTCATCACGATGGCCCAAACGGGCGTGCCTTCCAACAGATATAACCCCGTTACCTCCGCCATTATCCGGATCTCAAAAGCGGAAATGGTAATGAAATAACCAATAAACAGCAGACTTAAAACAAAAGCCAGCCATTTCCCGGTGATCTCAGGTACAAATTGAAACCACGTTTTCCCTTGAAATCTTCGGCATAACGACACGACGATCATTCCTGACAACAGGATGATCAACCCGGAGATGAGAATCGAGATCCACACATCCGGCGTTTTGGCGGCCTCCACCGTCGTTCTGGGGAGCGTCAGGATACCGGCACCCAGCATGTAGTTAATGATCATGACGGCAGCTTGAGATGTGGTAATCTGGTCATGGGTGCTGTTATTTGTGCTGCTCATGGTCTTAGCCTCATTTCGTGCATAGGATGATTAATTTCTGCGGTCAGGGTCCTTCGGGTTTAACATTTGAGGTCTTTTCTTCATCACTTTCAGCGGGAACCGAATGAGGAAGTCCTTCAAGTCACTGATGCCGTAAGGCACCATTGGACTTGCATAAGGTACGCCGAAGCTCTTCAGTATGACCAAATGACTGCAGAGAAGCAGAAAAAACATAACGACTCCAAACAGTCCAAGTACGGCGGCAAAGAACATCGCGGTAAACCGGAGAACGCGCAGTGTAATGCCGGCACTGTAGACCGGGATCGTGAAGGAAGAGATGGCGGTCACGGCCACGACAATAACGAGAAACGGACTGACAATTCCGGCATTTACGGCAGCATCGCCAATAATCAGACCGCCTACGATACCCATGGCAGGTCCGATTGGTTTAGGTAATCTAATACCGGCCTCCCGTAATATTTCTATGGCAACTTCCATGATGAGCGCTTCAATAAGCGAGGGAAAAGGCACACCTTGCCTGGATTCAATAATTGTTAACGCTAGCTTGGTCGGAATTAGACCGGGGTGAAACGAAATAAACGAAATGTACAGTGCCGGAGCCAGAAGTGCCAGCAGGGCGGAGAGAACACGCAATAAGCGGACAAAGGATCCCGAGATCCATCTCTCGTAATAATCCTCCGGCGACTGCAGCAGCATACTGAACGTGACAGGCACGATTAGAGCATACGGTGTGCCGTCAAGCAGGATAGCTACCCGCCCTTCGAGTAAAGCCCCGATCACCCTATCGGGTCTTTCCGTGTTTTGCACTTGCTGAAAAGGACTCATGACATTTTCCTCAATCAACTGCTCGATGTATCCCGATTCAAGAGGGTCATCGATTTCGATTTTCTGAATTCGCGTAACGACCTCATCGACCAGCTTCGGGTCGGCAATATCTTTCATATAGGCGATGACCAGATCTTTTTTCACACGGTTCCCAACTTCAAATCTGGTGAGCAGGAGGCTTTCGTTTTTTCCGTGAAGCCGCAGCAATCCTGTATTGTCTGCCAATCTCTCAGTAAACCCGACACGCGGGCCCCGAAGAAGTGCTTCGGATAAAGGTTCTTCTATATTTCGGCTCTTCCCCTTGGCAGAACCAACCAGGAAGGCGCCTTGCATTCCATCTACCAATAAACTGGTTGTGCCCGCAAGAACAGATTGTACGAGTTCCAATAATCTATCGGTATGTTTAATTTCGCTTACAGGAAGCATCTGGCTGCTGATATAGGCTTTGATCGTATCGCTTGAACGATTGAAGTGTTCCTGCTCCGCTTCCGGAATTCCCACCAACATGAGGGGCCTTATGAGATGAGTGTCCATAAGATCGTTGTCCATCAATCCGTCGACAAAAACGATGGCTGCCCGCGTTCCCGTTCCCCGGATCGTAAATTCTCTGAATTCCACGTCCCCATTGTTACCGATTGCTTTACGGACGGATGTTAAATCCGCATCGTAAAGCCCTGTCATGAGAGCCTGCGGCGAAACACTGTCCTCCCTCTCGGGGGGAGAGGGCTTGTTCGGTTTGAGGGAGTAACTCGAATTAATAGATTTCCGAAACCAATTGGTTAATGCCAGCATGAGGATGGGTACCAGTACGAGTAGTAAAGCTTGAACCCAAATCGTCCACTTCGGAATATAGGATACAATGACTGACCACAATGAAAATCACCCCGCAATTTCTTAGCAATAGATCATAATGTGAATCAAGTGTATTGTTACCCGAGGTGATCTTGAAAATTCCTGTTATTTCAATATCAGGAAGAAGACCCTGCCCGTTGAACTTATATAATCAATTGCTGAAAAACGGGATAACAAAAAGGGGCATCCCCAGGCCGCTGTCCTGATGGGATGCCCCTTACTTATATGAGCAAAGCTGTAACAGTTACTTCTTCGATATCGAGAACGGCAGCTCATCGGAGCTGTAAGAACGGTAGCTTGGAGCCAGTCCGAGACGGAAATTGAGGGACTTGCCTGCCAGTATATCCTCATGCGTAATGTACAGCTTGGTGTAATCCTGTCCCTCTAATTGAACGTTCGCAACGAAATTGGACTGCGGATTATTGTTGTCTGTATGAATCAACATCTGTTTCCCGTTTGGCAGCTCAATGCTCACGCTGTCGAATAACGGGATACCGAGGACGTATTCATTGCTGCCTGGACATACCGGGTAGAAGCCCATGGAGCTGAATACATACCATCCGGACATGCTTCCATTGTCCTCATCACCCGGGAAGCCGTTAAAGCCGCTGTTGAACAGGTTCGACATCAGCTGCTTAATGACAACCTGGGAAGAAGCCGGCTGCCCTACATAGTTGAAGAGATAAGGAATATGGAAGCTTGGCTGGTTGGAAATGGCCAGCTGGCCATAGTCGATGGCAGCCATCTCACTCATCTCATGAATTTCAAAGCCGTAGCCCCGCACGTCGAAGTCCGGTGCTTTGTTACACAATTCGGTGATTTTGTCGAAAAATCGTTCCTTCGAACCGTATTCCTCAATCAAACCCTGGAAATCCTGGAACACTGCAAAGCTGGTCTGCCAGGCGCTTCCTTCGGCATAATCGAGCCCCCAGCTCGTATCACTGAAATCCGGTCGGAACTGGCCGTTCGGATCCTTTGCCCGCATGAACCCGGTTTCCGTATCGAAGATATTTTTGTAGTTGAGCGCGCTCTGTCTATATTGATCCGCTACATCTGATCGGCCCAAGACATCGGCCACGCGGCTGATGCAGTAGTCGCTGTATGCGTAATCCAGCGTGTGGTTCACGCTCTCGTGATAGGTGTTTGGCACGTAACCGTACTGTATGTAGTCCATCGTTCCCTGACGTCCATAACAGTCCTTTCCGCTCTGCGTGGTAGCGGCAGTCAGCATGGCTTCCAGCAGCTCCGGCATCAGGTGCGGAGCCAATCCTTTAGCCGCGGCATCCGCAATGACGGCATCAATAAGCGTACCTGGCATCAGTCCGCGCTCATCGGGAGACAGCCATTTCGGCAGGAAGCCGGTTTCGCGGTAGGAATTCAGGAAACCTTCCAGCATTTCTTCATATTCTTTCGGTGCGATGATGGAATAGAGCGGATATACGGTTCTGTAAGTATCCCAGAAGCCGTTGTTGGTATAGAGAATCCCTTTCTTGACGGATCGGGCCGTTGTATCGTAATGTACCGGCTCCATGTTGGCATCCAGCTCATAGAACTTCTGCGGGAACAGGAACATGCGGTAAAGACAAGTATAGAAGGTCCGCATATATTCTTCGTTCGGGTGAGTGACCCGGATTTTGTTCAGGTAATGATTCCAAGCTTGCGCAGCCAATTCCTTCCGCTCATCCAGGGATGTGTTCAGCTCGCGCGCAAGGTTAAGCTCTGCTTGCTCCAGGCTAATAAACGACGTTGCCAGTTTAACCTCCAGCACGTCCCTTTCACAGTCTTTGAAACGAATGACGGCATGCTGGTCGACACCGCCAAAAGCAATCTCAGGGAAGAACTGGCCTTCCTCTTTGTAATAACCTGTTGTTGCGAGATCTATGTCCTTGCTAAAGCTCATGGCTACGTACATACGGAACCCGTCATCGTGACAGCCTGCGAAGTTGCTGACATAGCCCGTTAGTCTGCGCTGGGCTGCATCCAGTCGGAATTCGCTTATGTTATTAACGTTTAGGACAAAGCCTGCCTGCTGCCCGGAATTGTATTTCATGCGCATTGCCGCACCGTAGGTGCTGGGAACCAGCTCCGTGGTGATGTTATAACGCTGCTGCTTCACTTTGAGATAGTGGGGCTTGAATATCGCTTCTTCGGGCCGGTAGGAACTTTGACAGGTGAAGACGGACCCTCTGATTTTGTCGTCCGCAATCGGCGTCATCAGGAAGTGGGCGAAGTCGCCCATCCATGGACTTGGCTGGTGCGTCAGGCGTATGCCTTGGAAGACGCGGTCATTGGGGTTGAAGAACCAGCTTCCTTCATTTTTGGTTTGGACAACAAAGTGGTTCATACCGAAAGGTACACCCGTATAAGGGAGCGCATTCCCGTTGGAATAAGTGTACTGATTGTTGGTGCCTTGCCTTGTATCGATATAGTTTAGCATGTAAAAGTCTCCTTTGATTTTAGAAATAGGCGTGTTACAGCTTCTTTACGGTCTGACGTTCAATGAGACGAACGGGAACTACGACATTCTCATTCGGTTGATCCAGGGAATTCTCGATCAGGGTGATAAGGCTTTGTGCAGCTTGATATCCCATCTGTCCAAAGTCCTGGAATATGGTGGTCAGCTTGGGTTCAATGAAGCTTGCGAGATGAATGTTGTCAAAGCCCACGATGGAGAAATCTTCCGGTACCGACAGACCCAGCTCTTTGGCAATCTGAATGATCTCGATCGCAATCAGGTCATTCTCGGCAACAATCCCCGTAATTCCCTGTGTCACAACGGATTGGATAAACTGAATATAGTATTCTCTGCCGTTGTCGTTGTCGTGGGTCAAGTACCGGTCGGTCAAGTCACTGACGCTGTAATCGATCAGGCTGTAATCATACAGAGCCTTCAAATAACCGAAATACCGCTCTCGGATCGAGGAAGAGTTCTCTACCTTCAAGGAGGAGATAAAGGCGATTTTCTTATGATTATTCTCGATCAGATGTTTGGAGGCCAGGTATCCGCCGTCGAAGTTGTCGGAGACAACGGACTGAAATGGAATGCCTTCAATGCATTTATCCATCGTCACAAGCGGGTACTTTGCCAGGTGATACTGATACAGAATGCCAAGATCCGAGATGCTGCTTATCGGGTAGAGAATCAATCCCGAATTGGCGCTTTGTAGCGCGGCCTCCAGCAGCTTCCGCTGTCCGACAATCGTATTGGACTGAATGTTCAGGGTATAGTCGGTCGTTGCGAGAAATTCGTTGATGCCTTTTTCATAATCTCCAAGCCCCGGGTTATGAGTGAACGGTAGAATCAGCAGAATCTCCTTGTTCGTCTTGCCCAGGGGCCTGTGTGGGGCCCTGTCTGTGCTCACGAAACTTCCCTTACCTTGGATCCGGTAGATCAGCTTGGCATTCTCCAGCTCGGTCAGTGCCCTCTTCGAGGTGATCCGGCTGACGTTGTATTCTTTCGAAATCTCAGCTTCGGTCGGTAGCTGATCTCCAGCCTGGAGCTCCCCGGATTCAATCTGGGCTGTTAGAGCATTTACGATATGTTGGTATAGTGGAATTTGTTCCAAAGCGGATCTCCTCCCTAAATTTGATATATCATTTTATGGCGTTTATGTCAAAGTCTAATTGATACTTTTGATAAAAAGTTACAGTTGTTATGTTTGAATGTACTAAATGAATACACTGCTCATTGTGCATGTAGTTCAAAGATTCTATGTCCATAATATCGTTTCCGCGTTTATATTTCAAGATTAGGCGCTCTCAGCACCGATAAATTGGAGAGAATTAATTGGTATATATAATAAACGAATAATACTACTAGTTGATATATCAAATATTCAAGAGGCGGCGGGCGTTGATTTGACAGTTTTTCACTTGAGTGATAAATTGACTGTGATTAAGGGAGGGGAGGTGTAGGAGTCAATGAAACAATTGGGATTTCATCAGGAGAACCGATTAGCCATGCTGTCTTGGATTCGGATTACCCGTTTTCAACAGATTGGCAACCACCTCTCGAATGAGTTCTTACAGCCGTTTTGCATCACGGTTGCCCAATTCGACGTTTTGATTCAGGTCTTTGCACACCAACCTTTATCACAGCAGGAGCTGGCCGAATATCTTTCCATTAGCGGCGGCGGTGTTTCGCATATGGTGAAACGACTGGAGAAGCTGGGCCTGATTGTCCGCAAGCAGGATTGGAAGGTAAAGTATATCTCGCTAACGGATAAGGGACAGGCCCTACTAGAAGAGATTATCCCGCTGCTGTCAGATTTCCAAACTTCTATGTTCGACATTCTGGATGAACAGGAGTTGCAGCAGCTTTACAAGACCATGAGGAAGCTTCATCAGTATAATGTAAAGAAAAAGTCGGCAACCCCGGGGGTTATCGTCGAGGAGGAGTAGCTAAAAGTTGCCTTGGCTGCTTTTTATCGGCTTTACGATGGGGAGCTGAAGAAGAGGAAAAAGGAGTCCTAAGAGAGGGATTCCTTTGTTTGCGTGGGTGGACGTAAATTTTTAGAGTTTTACAGGAGGCCTACGACCGTAGACATCCGATGAATAAAAACTATATGACTCCATCATACTAATGCCGTACTCAATCTTTGGGTACGGCTTCTATATGGTGAGGTGTGTTTAGTGGAATGGAACCAACATTATGACCCATTAAATAATATCTGGTTATCGGCAATTGTTGCTACAATACCCATATTATTTTTTGTTATCGTTTTGTCAGTATTCAAAGTTAAAGGCTACATAGCAGGAGTTTGGAGTGTTGTTATTGCGGCGTTGACTGCAATGGTTGCTTACGGAATGCCTTTTTCTAAAGTATTGGGAACTGGAATATACGGGGCATTAACAGGAGTTTGGCCAGTGGCAGCAATTGTATTAGCTGCAATATTTCTTTATAAGTTAACGGTTAAAACCGGAAAATTTGAAATCATCAAAGAAAGTATAACCTCAATAACTCCGGACAAACGCATCCAAGTGTTACTGATTGCCTATTGCTTTGGGGCATTTTTAGAAGGTGCTGCCGGGTTTGGAGCCCCGGTCGCAATAACAGCGATAATCCTCGTTGGATTGGGTTTCAAACCAATCAATGCCGCCGGTATATGCTTAGTTGCTAATATTGCAGGAGGGTCATACGGTGCAATGGGCATACCAGTAACTACTCCGGCCCAATTGACCGATTTATCTCCATTAGATGTGGCAAGCTATACATCTTATATTATTCCGATTGTCAGCTTCATTGTTGCATTCTTAGTTGTATTTCTGGTTGATGGAATGAAAGGCATTCGTGAGACTTGGTTATCGATCGTTGTTTGTGGAGGAGCCTTCGCCTTAGTACAATTTGCAGTACTCAATACGATTGGTGCAGTTCTCGTTGATATTTTGGCTGCAAGTTTGAGTTTGATCGCTCTCACGATATTTACTTTGTGGCGTGAAAAAACCAAATACAAAAGTGATTTTAGACAAGTTACAGTCGCATGGCTACCATTCATCATGCTCACCGTATTTGTAATTTTGTTTTCACAAGTCACATTTGACGATCTCATGTTAAAGATACCAATCCAAGGTGTTCATAACGAAATTATCAAGCATCCACCAATAACAACCGAACCTAGTCCGTATGCGGCGATTTTCAACGTGGATCTGTTATCTTCAACCGTTACCGCGATCGTACTAGCAGGATTGTTGACTATTTTGATTTACCGTATTAAATGGTCAACAGTAAAAAGTTCGATAAAAGATACTTTTAAAGAACTGCTATTCCCCATCATAACGATATGCAGTGTTTTAGCCTTTGCTTATATTTGTAATTATTCCGGAATGTCGTCTACGTTAGGGTTAGCATTCGCTTCGACTGGAGGGTTATTTCCATTATTCTCTCCAGTGTTGGGTTGGATAGGTGTATTCCTAACTGGATCAGTGGTCAACAGTGGGTCATTATTTGCACCACTTCAAGCCGTAACGTCTAGCCAAATCGGAATTGATCCCGGGTCAATGGTTGCAGCCAACGTGATTGGTGGCGACATGGCTAAAATGATCAGCCCACAATCGATAGCCGTAGCGGCAGCATCAGTAGGTTTAAGTGGACAGGAAAATCTATTGTTTAAATTTACAATCAAAATAAGTCTAATATTCCTTGTTGCCATTGGGATAATAAACCTATTACTATACTAGGAGGATTTATGAAGAACAAAATTAGCCGAGTGGTATTAGTGGGTACAGGAGCGGTAGGTTGTAGTTATGCCTACGCCTTGATCAATCAAGGTGTTGTTGAAGAGTTAACACTAATTGACATTAATGAAAAGCGAGCAGAAGGTGAAGCAATGGATTTACAACACGGTATGGCATTTGCTTCAACCACTACTCGTGTAACTTCTGGTACGTATGCCGCCTGCGAGAAAGCCGATCTCGTGGTTATTACCGCAGGTGCTCCCCAAAAGGACAAAAATGAAACACGTCTTGAGTTGGTTGGTAAGAATGCGAAGATTATTCGAAGTATTACCAGAGATATTATGGCGAGCGGATTTAATGGTATCATCTTAGTTGCAAGTAACCCTGTTGATATTATGACTTATGTTGCTTGGAAAGAGAGTGGTTTATCAAAAGAGCGTGTAATCGGATCAGGAACGACTTTGGATAGTGCTCGCTTTCGTTTCATGTTGGGTGAATATCTTGGAGTCGATCCACGTAATGTTCATGCTGCAATTATTGGGGAGCATGGAGATAGCGAAGTTCCGGTTTGGTCTCAAGCAGCTATTGGGATTGAAGGTTTAGAGAAAGTATTGGCTAGACGTAACAACTCAGGAGATAAAGCTGCATTACTGAGTATTTTCGAAAATACACGAGATGCCGCGTACCACATCATTGATCGAAAAGGTGCTACCTATTATGGCATTGGTATGTGTTTGGTACGGATCACTAAAGCAATATTCGCAGATGAAAATAGTATTCTTCCGGTGTCATGTTTGATGGAAGGACAATATGGGCAAAGCGATTTGTATTTAAGTACACCTGCTGTAGTAAATCGTACTGGAATTAAGGAAGTTATTGAAATTGATTTGAATGAAACCGAAAGACAGATGCTTGAAAAATCAGCAGCTGTTATGAGAGAAACTATCCATGGACTTAATAAATGAGCATTTCTTTATCCACGATGGCCCCGTCCTGCTTCACGGTGACTTCCTCTATTCTAAGTTAGGGTGAAGTCCTTTTTTATGCTTGGAACTCCTTGTGTATCAAGGACTCAGGTTACTGCAAAATGCTCATATACATAGCAGGAACGTTCGTTCTATAATAAAGTCGAGGAGTAAATGGATCGTACAGGAGGGTGTTATAGTTGAAGAAGAGTGCGCTATTGGTCATTGATGTGCAGAATGAGATGTTTCAAGTGAATGATCCGGTGTTTGAAGGAGATCGATTGCTCCACAATCTCAAGCAGCTGATCGCAATAGCTAGAAGCGGCGGCATTCCTGTCTTTTACATACAACATAATGACGAAAGTTTGAAGGCAGGGTCGGAGGCGTGGAAGGTTAACCCTGAGATTGCGCCTGCGATGTCGGATACGATCATTCAGAAGACCAGACCGGATTCATTCTATAACACAACGCTTGAGGAAGAACTGAAACGAAAGGGTGTCCAACATGTCATTCTTGCGGGTATGCAGAGTGAGTTATGTGTAGATACCACATGCAGGAGAGCATTCAGTTTGGGCTATGATGTCACGCTGGTATCAGATGCTCACAGCACCTGGAACAATTCGGTGTTAACCGCGCAGCAGATCATAGATCATGTGAACGCTACCCTGAAATGGTTTGCGGACCTAAAAACAACAGAAGAGATCGTCTTAACGACAGAAGCCGGCGTGTAATCGCCGGCTTTTTTCATATTGAATAGGTAAGAGAAAGTGATTCATCAATTGGAACGTGCTTCCCCCTAACTCGAATTTCCGGATTAGAATATTCCTTCAGGTACCTTTCCTTCCCAGCAATCCGGTGCGTGCAGCCCCAGCACATGACCGATGACGGCGGCCGTGTCCATGATGCTGATCGGTGCATCGAGAAGGCCGGGTTTAATGCCCGGACCTGTAATCCCCCAGGTGATGGTCATATCCATCGGGTGATCACTGCCGTGGTCATTAGGATGAGCGCCTCCGCCGCCGTGATCCGTGACCGTGATGATCCAGGTGTCTTCCAGCAGCTGCTGATCATCCAGTGCCTTGACAATCATGTCTACGTACTTATCCGTAACGGCAATCTGCTCCAGCTGCTTATCGGTACCGAATCCGTACTTGTGGCCCGCACCGTCGGGGTGATCCAACTGAATGAACATCAGTTTGAAATTGGGCTTCTGATGAATATAATCGACGATGGCTTCCGTCAGCTCGGGGTCCGGTTTGGATTCCATATGAACGTTGATCGTATTCTCAATGATTCCTGTATTGATCGGTTCCCAGCAGCTGAATGCAGACAGAGGAGCATCCGGCCATTGCTGGCGGGCCAGCTTGAATAGTGAAGCATAGGGGAAACTCTCCGGAATTTGCTGGTGAATTGCCCGGTCATTATCAAGACCATGTTGGTCCGGTCCTACGCCATATAACAGCGAGCCCCAACACTCAGCACTGATGCTGGGAAATACGGTCTGAGCATCGTACGAGTATGCTCCTGCTTGCAGCAGGGCGTGAAGATGCGGTGCGTCCGCTTCTTGAACGAACCTGCCTGCTCCATCAATTCCAAGAATAACGACACGTTTAGCCATCGATAAACTCCTCCTCGGTAAGAACAATTTGATCTTTAAGCATTGAAGTTGAATAAGACATTATGCAAAATGTGTAAAGGATTGCTAACTTGCGATGACGATTGCTACCCCCATAAGGCAATGGTCACGATACCTAGCGTGATGAGCACGGACGTAATGATTCGCCGCCAGCCTTGCTGCTCACGCAGAACGATGATGCCGAGTATGGTGCCAAATACCGTGCTCATTTCACGGACCGGCGCGATGTGTGCAAGCGGGGTGAGCCGCATGGCGAACAGGAACAGCAGGTAAGATCCCGGTGCCAGGATGGAGCCCAGCAGGATCGTGCGCCAGTTCACCGACCATTCCTGTTTTAGCCCTCTTGACAGCATCACGGGAACGATCAGAGCGATGAAATAACTGATATTGGATAACTGGATTAGCGCGATAGGGGAGACCCCCGCATCCAGAACGGCCTTGTCGGTCAGGGTATACCCTGAAATGCAAAGCCCGACCAGGCAAGCATAGCTTAAGGCTTTGGGGTTCAGGCTGGAAGGGCCTTTGAATCTCAAACCCGATAAAGCAAACAGCGAAAAGATGATGATACTCAGGCCCATATAACCCGCTGCGCTTAGATGCTCATGGAACAACACGAGGCTGCACAGCGAAGTCAGCATAGCGCCAAGCCCTCGCATAAACGGGTATACCTGGGACATATCGCCATGAGTATAGGCTTTGGAGAGCAGCGTGATATAGAAGCCTTGAATGGTCATGGACAGAAGCATAAGTCCGTAAATGTGCGGTTCCAGCTTCAGCCCTGACATCTCCATGAGAAAAGAAGGCATCAGGAGGATTAAGGTGACAGAATGGATGCACCACAGAAACACCGATTTATGAATGCTTCGCTTCGTGAACAGATTCCAAAGGGCATGGGTTAAACCGGAAGACAGCACCAGCAGCAGTGATAGCAGTTCCATCAGAAATGTCCGATAAGGACTTCAATGCTGCGAGCGGACAGGTTATCCACCCATTCCTGTGAACAGCCTGGATCCGTGATAACCATGGAGATGTCCTCCAGTTTGGCGAGCTTCGAGAACGTGGTTACCCCGAGTTTCGTATGATCGGCAAGGACGATGCCTTCCTCGGAACGCTCCAGCATTTTTCGTGATATGTAGGCTTCATCCAGATCATAATCGGTAATGCCATCGGTTAATGAGATGCCGCCGGCCGAGATAAACGCTTTATTGACCTTGAACTGTTCCAGCAGCATTTCGGTCAGAGGACCTGTTGCCGCCTGTTTAGTCCGGTCCATATCCCCGCCGATATAAATAATCTTTCCCTGGAAAATCTCCATCGCCAGATTCAGGACTGGCAGCGAGTGGGTGATGACCGTGACATCAGACCGGTCCTTAAGATAACGCATGACTTCAATCGTGGTTGTTCCGTTATCGAGCAGAACGGTCTCCCCTTCCTTAATTAGGGAAGCTGCGAGTCTACCAATCGCGGCCTTTTCCTCTGCGCATGTTTGGGAACGACTCGTGAAGGAAGGCTCAATATGCCCGGAACGGGATTTGACGGCGCCGCCGTAAACTTTGCGCAGCTGGCCTTCCTTCTCTAACCGATCCAAATCCCTTCGGATCGTTTCTGCGGATACCTCCAGCTGCTCCGCAAGGGCGTGGACTTTCACCTTGCCCTCAAGCTCCAATTGATTTAAGATCTTCCCCCTGCGTTCCTCATAGGTTACAGACATAAATTCATTCACCTCAATATTGTATGTGACTGATGTTGACCGAAGATGTGGATTCGATCTTATATTAGGCTGGTAAAACGAGATTGTCAACGAAAAATCATTGACTTTTCGTCGTTACCTCCACTAAAATACACATAAAACCACAAGAATTCATTAAAAAACCACATGTCCATGTAAAGGAGACGGTTATGTTGAAGCCAACTCTTCGATTCGGAGACGATCATACCTTCAAGATTGTGCAGTTCACAGATATTCATTGGAAGAATGGGGAACCTGAGGATCAGATGAGCCGGCGCTGTATGGAAACGGTACTGGACCTGGAGCAGCCGGATCTGGTGGTATTTACGGGCGATCTCATTTATTCCGGAGAAGCCGATCCCGGCTGGAAAAAGTGCCAGGATCCGGTGCAGGCCTTCAAGGATGTTGTCAAGACGGTGGAGTCACGCGGAATCCGCTGGGCTTTCGTATTCGGGAATCATGATACGGAGGGGGATGTCACGCGTGAAGAACTTATGAATGCAGCTCTGCAGCACACCTACAACTGTGCAGAGCATGGCTCGCCAGAAGTTCACGGCGTTGGTAATTATACGATTCCGTTGTACGACAGTCATGGGAAAGACACGGCGGCCGTTCTGTATTTCTTCGATTCAGGGAGAGAGTCTGAACATCCTGCTGTTCCGGGGTACGATTGGATTCGGCGCGATCAGATCCGCTGGTATGAGATGGCGTCCTTGGCTTACAGCGCCAAGCATCAAGGAAATCCGCTGCCCGCATTGGCTTTTTTCCATATCCCTCTACCGGAGTATCATGAAGTCTGGGAGCGGAAAACGTGCTACGGGAGCAAGTTCGAGAGAGTGTGCTGTCCCGAAGTGAATACCGGTCTGTTCGCGGCCATGCTGGAGCGGGGCGATGTGATGGGCACGTTTGCCGGACATGATCATATCAATGATTACTGGGGGGAATTGCACGGCATCCGTCTCTGTTACGGCAGAGCTACCGGTTATGGTACATATGGCCGGGAAGGCATGCTCCGTGGTGCGAGGGTTATTTGCCTGCATGAAGGACAGCGGCAGTTCGACACTTGGATTACGCTGAGCGACGGCTCGCAAATACGGGAGCAGGAGAAGCATGAACCCGGGGCGCCCCTCTAATACGACAATAGAGGTTGTTCAAAAAAGCATAAGCTTCGGTGCTGAAAATCGACCTTTTTGAACACACACCAATAGTAAAAACACACCTCTTATGAAATGTACGGAAATAATCCGGGTGGTTTCATGGGAGGTGTGTTTGGTTTGTGTTAAAGGTATTTATTGGATATGTCAATCCTATTTACGTACAAGAAGCGTGAATTGCCTATAACTCCCCTTGTGTTCGCTTCGGAATTTTGGGACAATAAGGAGTGGACTATGAATAGAAAGAGGACCAATCAATGAACAAACCATCCATTTATGGATTAACATTAGATCAGTTGACAGCTTGGCTTGGCGAGCGTGGACATAAAAAGTTTCGGGCAACACAGGTATGGGAGTGGCTGTATCGGAAGCGGGTCACCGCTTTTTCCGATATGACGGATGTGCATCCGGAGTGCTTGCAACTGCTTGCGGAGCATTATACGATTCTGACCTTGGAGGAGCATACCAAGCAGGAATCTCTGGACGGAACGGTTAAGTTCCTGTTCAAGCTGGTGGACGGCAACCTGATTGAGACTGTATTGATGCGGCATAAATTCGGTTTATCGGTCTGTGTGACCACCCAGGTCGGCTGCAACATCGGCTGCAGCTTCTGCGCCAGCGGTCTGCTGAAGAAAAGCCGAGATTTATCCGCAGCGGAAATTGTGGAACAGGTCATGCAGGTTCAGCTTCACTTGGATCAAAAAGGCAAAAGCGAGCGGGTCAGCCATCTCGTAGTGATGGGGATCGGGGAGCCGTTTGATAATTATGAGAACATGTCGGATTTCATTCGCGTGATCAAGGAACATAAGGGGCTTGCCATCGGTCCCCGTCATATTACGGTATCGACCAGCGGACTGGCTAACAAAATCATCGAGTTCGCGGACAGCGATCTGGGCGTAAATCTGGCCATCTCCCTGCATGCGCCGAATGACGAGATCCGGACCCGCATTATGAAGATTAACAAGGCGATTCCGATCGAGAAGCTGATGGCAGCGATTGATTATTATCTGGAAAAAACGAATCGTCGCATCACGCTGGAGTACATTCTGTTGAAGGATGTAAACGATCAGCCTGAGCATGCGCTCGAGCTGGCAGAGCTTGTTGGCAAGCGACGCAATCTGGCGAATGTGAACCTCATTCCGTACAACCCGGTAGATGAGCACAGCCAGTATCAGCGCAGCACGAAAGAATCGATCACCTCTTTTTATGATACCTTAAAAAAACAAGGCATTAGCTGCAGCGTTCGCCTGGAGCATGGAACCGACATCGATGCGGCCTGCGGGCAGCTGCGAAGCAAGCAGATTAAGAAAGCGCAGTAACAAGAATAACGTGCAATCTCAGGTGGATTTTTCCGCCATATGGATTGGCCAGTTGAAAGGGCGTACCCACTCATATGGGTATGCTCTTCTTAATAAGGTGTCCGAAGTGCTTTATATTACAATCGAATCGAGAGGAATGAAACTTAAACATGCTGGAGACACATCCAACCGTCAAAAAGCTGCAATTCAAAGACCTCGGCCAGCCGGTTCTGATGCTAAACGCGCCACAGGCTTATCATGAGGTCATCAATTCCCTGCAAGGGGAAGTCCATAAGGAGCCTGAGCAAGTACCTTACGATTTTGTGCAAGCTTTCGGGACAAGCAATGAGGAATTGCAGCGGTTAGCCCAGATCGCAGCTAGCTCCGTGACTGACAACGGCCTGCTGTGGCTGTGTTATCCCAAGAAATCATCCAAGACCTACAGGAACTCCGATTGCAGCCGGGAGAGCATTACGGGCATTCTTGCTGACGAAGGCTATGAGCCTGTTCGGCAAATCGCTATCGATGAGGATTGGTCGGCCATGCGCTACCGTAAAGTGGAGTTGATCAAGTCCATGACCAGATCGTTTGCAGCAACCGCGAAGGGGAAAGAACGGACGGGTCAAGAGGACGATAAATGAAGGTCGGCTTGCATACGGTAGCTCGGGTATATTGATATTGGCTGCCCGGCCCAAAAATGCGCTGTTGTGTATAATGAATAGAGTGATAGAAAGGATGGGAATATGCTGACAATCAAAGAATACAGCGTTGAATTGGTGAAGGATCCCTTTGGAATCCTGACAGGCAAACGCTTTGAGTTTGTATGTGATTTGGACGTGCCGGAGGACGATGAGCTTTATTCGGAGCATGGCGTCTATTTGAGAGTGATTTACCTGGATGATGAGGAGCGTTCGCGCATTGTAAAGTACGACTTCTATGAGCGGACAACGGACCAGTACCTGGACTTCGATATGGAGCCCGAGGAAGAGGAAGAACTCATGACTTTTTGCAAAGAGCATTTGCAGGAAGCGTAAATAGAGCCGGAAGATGAGAAACAAGCACTTGCGGGTTGACTTGGTCATGCTGTGCTGAATCATTACGGAGCTTCTTCCATGGAAAGTGGAAATATTGCCGTAACAGGTCTTGCAGACTATTGATGGTTTTGGTAAAGTTAAACACAACTTATGATGAACGGAGGGTTACGTATGTTGGATTATTCCCGATTGAGATCTTTTCGCGGCTAATGAAATAGCGCTAAAGAGACCTGCACAGATGCAGGGTAATCGGGATGGGTCCGTCTTTTTTACGTAACCCATTTTTATGATATGTCTATAGAAATACACGTCTATTCATTTGTGGGATAACGGTGTTTTCACCTTCCTGTTTTATTTGGATGTGTATTTAGATTAGGCATTCCAGGAACGGTGGACAGCTATAGAACCCGTTCCGGTTACCCAGCACAGGCAGCTCGATGCCTGTGCTTTTTTTGTTGTTATGACGGCTAGGATGCAATGAAATATGGAAGGGGATTGATTCCTTATGACAATAGCAAAACCAAATGATGATTATATACAAGTGATACAAGAGATGCTGGAGATTGCCAGGAAACACGGGGTGAATTTGAATCCGGAGGGAATTGAAATGAATGAATCCGGCATGGATTTCCTTGTTGGATTCGCAGAGGAAGCAGGGACCGGAGAACGGTGGATTCTGCGCAAACCGAGACGATCGGATGTGCTGGAAAGGGCTGATAACGAAGCCCGGGTCCTGAAGCTGATCCCATCCTACCTTCCGGTTGATGTACCAGATTGGCGGATTTATACGCCGGAGCTCATCGCCTACCCGCTGCTTAGTGGGGAGCCGGCCGCTTCCGTCAGCTCCGAAGGCTATGCATGGAATATGGATCATGAGAATCCGAGTGACGGATTTGTCCGCTCATTAGCTGAGGCGCTGGTTTCCTTGCATGGCGTCGATCATGATGAGGCGAGAGCCGCAGGTCTGCGGGTGAAGAGTCCCCAAGAGGTTCGTGAAGAGACGGCGCGAAATATGGAAGACATCAAGAACCGTCTGGGCGTCTCCGATGCGCTGTGGGAAAGATGGCAGAAATGGCTGGAAGAGGATTCCTATTGGCCAACGCATTCTGCCCTCATCCATGGCGATCTTCATCCCCCGCATATCCTGATTAATGAGCGCGTGCAGGTTACCGGGCTCTTGGATTGGACGGAGTCGGAGGTAGCAAGTCCCGCCAAAGACTTCGTGTTATACTACGCCATTTATGGCGAGCATAATCTCCGCGTCCTGTTGGACCGGTATGAACAAGCCGGAGGAAAGGTGTGGCCGCGCATGTTTGATCATATTGTCGAGCAGCATGCCGCCTATCCCGTGCTGATTGCCCAGTTCGCTCTCCTGACGGGTCAGGAAGAGTATCTGACGATGGCGCGGAATGCCCTAGGATTGACGGAGGAAGCCTCCTCGAACTAGGAGATTGTCGGCCAGGAATTTTATGCTGTTTGGTGAGACGGCAAACCCACTGAATACAGCTCTCTAGAAAACTACAAGCCAACCGATGCATACATTCGGTTGGCTCTTTGCATGATATAAATTAACAGAATTCAACATTATTTTGGATGAGCTGTAGGACATATAATGAAATCATGGTGAAATAAGAAGTAAGGTTAACAGATTTTTACTACATTCGTAACGCAATTTACATACCTGTAAACCTCTTGGAAGAGTAAATATGTTATCCTAGACATACTAAACTTAACATACATCATTCATTTAGGGAGGGGATTGACCGTGAATATTGAGGTACGTTTATGCCCGAAGGAACAGTCATTTATTCTGCATAACATCTATCCACTGTACTTGCATGACATTGCTGAGATATGGGGGGTCCGTCCTAACCAGTTCGGTGTATTTGAAAAAGAGGATGTGCCGACCTTAAGCGAACAGAGCAAGCAGCTCGATATGTGGTGGGAGCAGCCATCGGTTCTTTTTCCTTATCTGATCTCTGTAGATGGTATCGCGGCAGGGTTGGCCCTGGTGGCGACCACCCCGTACATTCCATCGCCGAATATTCAGTACTACTTGAATGATTTTTTTGTGCTTCGGACTTTTCGAAGACAAGGTGTAGCCCAACGAGCGGCTGAGCTTGTGTTCGATCAGTTCCAAGGTGCATGGGAGCTGCAAACGAATCCGACCGAGCGCAATATGAGTACCCAGATTTTTTGGCGCAAGACGTTGAACACGTACACGGGCGGAAGATATACGGAGCATGAAGGCGTCCATCCGGAAAAAGGGGATATGCTGGTCTTCCGTTTTAATAACAAATAAGCATTTCTTCATATGTGGAATCGGGCTTGACAGCTGGATGCTGCTGGGAGTAAACTGAGTTAAATTTTTCGGAAATGCTAGGATGAGGACGCCAGGGTCGCAAGTGGAAGCTGAATCAGAGAACTGCTGGGTGGTGCGAAGCAGTCAGCGGCGATGTATGGCCATCACCTCGGAGCAGATCCGCCGATCGTTTATAACTTGAGGCGTATCCGGTATTCCCTGCCGTTACCATGGGGCATCATTGATGGATGATGACGAGAGTGCGTACCGGCTTGACCGGTGCGAATCAGGGTGGTAACGCGGAGACAAGGCTCCGTCCCTACAAGGGACGGGGCTTTTTTGTGTTCCTTTAGACCATGGAAAAGAGAGGAGTGTGCGTATGCTTGCGAAATTGATGCCTCAGGACGAGGTGCTGTACCAGGAAGATTTTATTCAGGATGAGGTGTCATACAATCTGATTCATCTCCTTGCTGGGTCACCGCAGAACATGGGGCTGAAATCGCCGGATGGACGGATGATCTTTGCGCAGTCTCCCCGGGGGAACGCGTGGTTATGGATTTCCCGGGAGGTTTCCGGGGATAAGCGGCAGCACCTGCTCCAAGAGCTGGTAAGCGAGCTTGAAGCGGTGACCCTGCCTGGGGTGACCGGGGAGCCGGGTGTGGCAGAGCAGTTTGCACGTTGTTATGTAGAGGAGCGTCAAGGGACCTACCGTCATCATATGACGATGGAGTCTTATCATGCCCCCGCTGTGGAGCCTCCTCATTTTGTCGAGGGCGCGATCAGGCAGGCCGCTGAAGAAGATACGCAGCAGGTGGCCCGGTTTCTGGTTGGATTTTCGGAGGATGCTTATGGGGTCCGCGCGAATGCGGCAAGCCAAGTCGAGACAGCGCAGCGACTCATTCAGCAGGGCGGGTTGTATTTATGGATATCTGGCGACAAAGCGGTCTCGATGGCTAATCTTGCACACCGTTCGCCAAGGCACGGTCGCATAAACGCAGTATACACGCCGAGGGCTGAACGGAAAAAAGGGTATGCCAGCGCCCTGGTTGCAGACCTTGGACTTCGTCTGCTGCAGGACGGTTTGGTACCCATGCTGTATGCCGATCAGGTCAACCCGGACTCCAATCGATTGTACCAAAATATCGGGTTTATCCGGTGCGGAACGATTCGCGACTTCAAGTTTGTTAACAATGAATAGTGAATCCATAAAGTGGCACGGCTTGGACAAAGCCGGGGAAGACGAGGGGCATCAACAAATGTTATTCTATAAAGGTAGCTAAGAAATGCCGGGCCCGATTGGATAGTACATGATCCCTCAGCCAGACAATGCCCACGTCGGACTGGAAATCAGCGCTCGTAATGGACAGTGTCCGGATGTTGGGAATCGCAAATGAGGACATCACCGACTCGGGTAAAATGGTGGCACCGATGCCTTCAGCTACCAGAGCAACGATAATGGCAACGCTGGAGCATTCGCAAATGACATGCGGTTCAAGTTCGCCGCGCTTAAATTCTTGGATGACCCGCTCATGCATCCCGATCGTCAGATCGGTTTTTAAGGACAAGAACGGATATTCCGCCAGCTCGCGCATCGAGATTTCCGAATGGGAGGATACACTTTCCCAGCTGCTTGGAAGGACCGCGACGAACGGGTCGGAGGGCAGAGGCCGAACGGCATAACGCTCAGGCCCGAAGCTGGATTCGAAAGGGAGCCGGGTCACTGCCAGCTCAATATTACGCTTGTCGAGTTGATCCGCCAGCAGGGAGTGATCGCCTTCCCGAATCTTGAAGGTGACCTCGGGATATTGCTGCCGGAAGATCTGGATGCGCTGGGGCAAGAGCGAAATACAGGAGACGACGGCGCCGATGGAGAGCATGCCGCGGATTCCAGCGTGGATCTCCTTCACCTCGGTTAGGGTTTCATTGAACTGGTTCAGCAGGGATGCGGCTCGGTTCTGTAGCAGCTCGCCTGCGTGTGTGAGCTGAAGCTGCTTGCCGCTGCGTTCAAACAGCAGAACGCCGAGCTCTTCCTCCATCAGTTTCAGCTGACGGCTTAATGGAGGCTGCTCCATATTGAGCTGTTTTGCTGCACGCGTGATCTGTCCTTCCTGCGCAATCGTCAGGAAATATCGTAGCTGTCGAATGTCCATCTTCATACCCCCTCTCCATACCTTTAAGGTATGGTATCCCTATAAATCAGATATTTTTAATATAGGGTATTGATTGATATGATTCAACTAATAACGTTTACAAAATAAGGAGATGTGTGCACATGACTTACGCGATACCCGTGGAGTTAACGACCACCCCGAAGACAAAGCCGAGCCACTACAAACAGGCTTTCGGCACGGTATTTACGGACCACATGTTTATTCTCGATTATGATGCTAGTCAAGGCTGGCACGATCCGCGCGTCGTTCCGTATCAGCCGATCGAACTGGACCCTGCCGCCAAGGTATTTCACTACGGGCAGACCGTATTTGAAGGCCTGAAGGCTTACTTGACGGAAGATGAGCGAATTCTCATGTTCCGCCCGAGCAAAAATATTCAGCGGCTGAACCTGTCCAACCAGCGCCTGAGCATTCCGGCATTGGACGAGGAACTTGTTATGGAAGCGCTCAAGCAGCTGGTGCTCGTGGACCGCGACTGGATTCCTTCAGAGCCGGGCACATCGCTCTATATCCGTCCGTTTGTGATCGCAACCGAGCCCGTGCTTGGCGTAGCGCCATCACTGCAATACAAGTTCATGATTATCCTGTCGGTGGTCGGTTCGTATTATGCGGAAGGCATCAATCCGGTCAGCATTTATGTGGAGCCGAAATACGTGCGTGCCGTAGCCGGCGGCGTGGGCAATGCCAAGACGGCTGGCAACTACGCGGCAGGTTTGAAGGCGCAGGATGAAGCAACGCTTAAGGGATACTCGCAGGTGCTGTGGCTCGATGGCGTACATCGCAAATATATCGAGGAAGTCGGCAGCATGAACGTGTTCTTCAAGCTGGGCGATACGGTCGTAACCCCGGCGCTGAATGGCAGCATCCTGGATGGCGTTACCCGGAACTCGGTCATCCAACTGCTTCAGCATTGGAATATCCCGGTAGAAGAACGGGCCATCTCCATTGATGAAATCGTGGAGGCCCACCGCAGCGGCTTGTTGACCGAAGCTTTTGGTACCGGTACGGCAGCGGTAATTTCACCGATTGGATCCCTGGAATGGCAGGATGAGCAATTGAAGATTGGTGAGGGAGCAACGGGCGAACTCTCTAAACGCGTATATGATGCCATCACAGGCATCCAGCTCGGAACGGTTGAGGATCCGTTCGGCTGGACGGTTGAGCTTACGTTATCTTAATGAACTAAGGACCCTGCCGCAGGCATACTGAGGCAGGGTCCTTTTTTTGTTCATCACAGCTCTCTCTGTGATCCAACTCTTAATTGGCCTTCGGGCTCTTCGTTATATGCGGTTTGTCTTCTGAGAAGATACGTCGATAAACGTTTTTCTTATGATAAGCGCCATGTTACGATGAGGGTAAATTGTTGACACGTTGACGTACGAACGCATGGAGGTGCTTTTTTAGTGAATCGTCCGCAGAGTGTCGTTCCTGATGCCATAGATTTTACGAACGCGGCCTTTCCTTTTACCGCGTCGACCACGCACGGCATATTTGCCGGAGCCCAGCGCCTGCATTGGCATCATGCTTTGGAGCTCAACTATATTCAAAGCGGGACCGGATTTATTCTGATCAACGGGATGAAACTCCCGTTTCAGCAGGGAGATATTATTTTCATCAACAGCAATGATCTTCACCGGGCGTATGAGACCGAGAACCTGGTGATGGATGTCATTATGTTCGAGCCTTCGCTGCTATCCATCGACCTCAAGTTCGATCCGGATCTGATGGCTCCTTTCCGTTCGCTCGGAAACATGGACAGGCAGTCTCCCGTACACGATGAATTGGCTCACCTGCTGGGGCGCATGATGGAAGAGTATCAATCCCGAGGTACCGCTTATATGAGCCTGATTCGTTCGGATCTCATTCGTTTCCTGAGTTTGGCGAACCGCCATCTGTCGACTCCGATTCAAGCGAACAGGCCGATCAAGGGTAGGGGAATGCATGCGTTAAAAGAAGTCCTGCGTACGATGGAGCTTGATCTGGACTACAGCTGGACGCTGCAGGAGCTGTCGGATTTAACGCATCTGAGCCCTTCCCGGTTCAGCGCTCTGTTCCAGCAGGCGGTCGGCACTTCACCGCACCATTATCTGATTCAGCTGCGCTTGACGCATGCCGTGCACTTGCTAGAGACGACGGACCAGAAGATTATCGAGATTGCGGAATCCTGCGGGTTTCGGAATCTGTCTAATTTCAATCGTCTGTTCAAGCAGCATGTCGGTGCATCGCCAAGCGAAATTCGGGAGCGTGCTTATGCAGGCAGTCCCGTGATCCCTTCCACTACAAAAACCAAGAAACAGTAAGATAGTATCACTCCTTGATCGTATAACAGTAGATGGATGTCAGTGGAAGCGGTATCTTAAATATATACCACCACATGACGCCGCTGTATGGCGGGTAGGAGTGAAGTGCATGAGTTTGTATCTGGGTGTAGATGGCGGCGGTAGTAAGACACACGCCGTGATCTGCGATGAGCAAGGGAACATTCTTGGCAAGGGAGCGTCTGGGAACGGCAATCACCAGATTCACCGTGAACATGCGGCCCGTAACATTGAGGAAGCCTGTAATGCGGCTCTTCAAGAGGCTGGAGTTGCCAAAGAAAATATCAGTTATGCTTATTTTGGCTTGGCCGGAGCAGATCGGGAAGCCGATTACGAGATCCTGCGTCCGATGATCGGGGCTCTCGGTTATCCTAAGCACGATATCGCATGCGATACCATTATCGGGATGAGGGCTGGAACGAGCCGTCCGTATGGCGCCGCACTGATCTGCGGTACGGGCTTCAACAGCGCGGCCCGAAATCGTGCGGGAGAAGAGCTTCAGTATGGAGGTTTTGGCTTCTTGTATGGAGACGGATACGCGGGCGGTTCCGGATTTGCCACGCTGGCTTTCCGGGCAGTCATTCGGGCATGGGATGAGCGGGGACCGGCAACCTTATTGACATCGCTCGTGCTAGAGCAGATGGGATACACGTCCGTAGAACCGATGTATGAGGATGTCCTCTACGGTAAGACGAAGGTTCCGCCAAGCCTCGTGAAAACCCTGTTCCAGGCAGCTGAAGCAGGTGACGAGGTGGCAACCCGAATTCTTGAGAATGAAGGCGAAGAGCTGGCTAATGCGGTATGTACGCTGATCCGGCGGCTGGACATGACGGATGAAGCCTTTGACATTGTTTATATCGGCAGTGTGCTGAACAGGCCGAATTGCTCGATCCTGACGGATGCGATCGAACGGATTGTTGCGGTCCGGGCACCACATGCGAGCTGTGTAAGACTGACATCCGATCCGGTTTCCGGCGCGCTTCTCTGCGCGATGGATGCCGACGGTCATGCCATTGATGCACAGGCGGAGGCCAAACTAAAAGCATTTACGTTTGAGCAGGTAACCACAGCCTGATCAGTTTATCGTTTTGAATAGAACCTGATAAATACGGATTGATATCATACCTTGGAGGCGATTAATGTGGCAGCAGGATTGAAGATAGCGGTCATCGGGGGAGGTTCCTCCTATACCCCGGAAATTGTTGAAGGTTTCATTCGCAATTATGAGCAAATGCCGATTCGCGAATTATGGTTCGTTGATATTGAAGAGGGCAAGCATAAGCTGGAGATTGTAGGCAATCTAGCGAAACGCATGGTAAAAGAGTCCGGCCTGCCTATAGAGGTTCACCTGACACTGGATCGCAGACAAGCGATTGCAGATGCCGATTTTGTGACGACCCAGATGCGTGTCGGCTTGCTTGCGGCACGTAAACAGGATGAGCATATTCCGATTATGCACGGCGTTATCGGTCAGGAGACGACGGGTCCTGGCGGCATGCTGAAGGCGCTGCGCACGGTTCCGGTGATTCTGGACATTTGCCGTGATATCGAGGAACTGGCACCGAATGCATGGATGCTGAACTTCACGAATCCGGCGGGCATTGTTACCGAGGCGGTTGCAAAGCACAGTAAGGTGAAATCCGTTGGTCTGTGCAACTCGCCAATTAACTTTCAGAAGTTCCTGGCGGCCGAGTACGGTGTGTCGGAGAAGGACGTTCTGGCCGAGTTTGTCGGGATCAACCATCTTCACTGGGTGACGTCGGCTATCGTTAACGGGGAAGAGAAGATGCCGGAGCTGCTGGACGGCGGCAAATCGTATACGGCGAAGAACGTGCCGACCTTCGGATGGGATGCAGACTTTATCCGTTCGCTTGGAGCGATTCCGACATATTATCTTAAATATTTCTACATGACCGATACCATGTTCGCGGATATGAAGGCATCGCTGGAGAAGGACGGAACCCGAGCGGATGTTGTCAGCCGGGTAGAGCAGGAGCTGTTTGAGCTCTACAAGGATGAGAATTTGGCCGTGAAACCGAAGCAGTTGGAGCAGCGGGGCGGCGCTTATTACTCCGAAGCGGCAGTCAACCTGATGACGTCCATCTACAATGACCGCCATGATATCCAGACATTGAATGTCGCAAACGGCAATATCTATGACTTCCTGCCTGCGGATGCCAGCATCGAGATCAACTGCGTGGTAACGGGCCAAGGGCCGATTCCACTTACACCGCAGAACGTGCCTTCCCATGTTAAAGGACTGATGCATGCGGTGAAAGTATATGAACAATTGACGATTGAAGCGGCCATTACCGGTGATCGCGGAATTGCGCTGCAAGCGCTGGTTCACCATCCGCTGGTGCCTTCCGTAAGTGTAGCGAAGCAGCTGCTGGGTGAAATGCTGGAGGCGAACAAAAAGTACTTGCCTGCTTTTTTTAAGCCGGAGACCGTGCAGTAAACCGAAATGAATCTCAAACGTGAGGTTATGATATAGAGCCATGCAGCCCCTCTTCGTATTGAAGAGGGGCTTTATGGATATGAGTTGCTGAAATCATGAACTGATATAAATTTTCGGATTAGATCTTCATTCCTGTCACATCTGGGTATCCTCGCCCGTCATACCCGTATAAAACCGAAAGGGTGATGACGGATGCTAAAATATGATGTAGCCATTGTAGGTGGAGGTGTAGCCGGTTTAACAGCCGCAATCTATGCGGCAAGAGCCGGGAAGCAAACGATACTCGTTGAAAAGCAGGAACGTCTAGGTGGTCGGGCCATGACCCATAAGAAGAAGGGAGCCTACTTCAATCTGGGCGGGCATGCCTTATACCATGGAGATGCCCTTTCAACCTTTCGCGAATTAGGGCTTCAATTGCGGGGAGGTCAACCTTCGATTGACGGGTACGGGATATGGAAAGGGAAACTAAGTCCGTTACCCATGGGCGTGAAATCCCTATTCACTACCCCACTATTAACCTGGAAGGGCAAGATGGAGCTCGGTGCCTGGCTTGCGAAATTAGGTAAACTGGATACGCAGCTGTACGACAACATGAGTTTGCGCGAATGGATTGAAGGTAACGTGCAGGATCCCATGGTACGAAATTTATTTTATTCGCTATTGCGTACAGCGAGTTATGTGGTAGCCCCTGACCTGCAGGCTGCCGGTCCCGTACTGCAGCAGCTTAAGCACGCGCTGAAGGGGGTGCTGTATCTGGATCGGGGCTGGGGAGCCATGGTCGATGAATTAAAACAAAAGGCTCTCGAGCAGGGAGTTCAAATCGTAACGAAGAATAAAGTGATTTCAGTTGATCATCATGAGGGAAGGGTACGGCATGTCCTATGCGGGGATGGCATGAAAATAGAAGCAAACCATATTATTCTTACCACACCGCCAGCTGTTGCTCACGAACTGGTGCCTCATGCAGAAGAAACTGCCCTTCATACTTGGAAGGAGCAGGCGGTCGAAGTGACAGCGGCTTGCTTGGATGTAGCCCTGCGTCATCTTCCGGAACCGAAGCAGCAGTTTGTGTACGGCCTCGATCAAACCGTCTTTCTCTCGAATCAATCCCGAGCGGCTTACCTCAGTGAAGATGGCGCACAAGTCATAACCTTGCTGAAGTATCAGGGCAAGGAGAAGGATGCAAGAAGGGATTTGCAGGAATTAGAAGAAACCTTAGACTTGGTGCAGCCGGGTTGGCGCAACGAGCTCGTTGAGAAACAATACCTTCCTAACATCACGGTCTGCCACGATTTTATGCATGTGAACCGCCAAGAGAACCCGGGTCCAGCGGTCCCGGAAATCATCGGGTTATATGTAGCGGGAGAATGGGCAGCGCATGGCGAACTCTTGGTTGATGCTGCAACCGCAAGCGCCAAACGGGCTGTACAGCATATACTCTCGCTTGAAAGTGAGGCAAGGATCCCGAATGATAAGCACAGAGTCATTGTATAAAACCTATCGATCCGCTCTTTTCTCGTTAGCTTACCGAATGCTGGGAAGTGTGATGGATGCGGAAGATATCGTGCAGGAGGCTTTCATCAGTTATAACCAATTGCCCCACCCGGAGGATATTCGCAATGAGAGAGCGTTTCTGTACAAAATCGTAACGAATCGTTGTTTGGATCTGCTGCGCTCTTCTGCCAAAAAACGTGAACTGTACGTCGGCCCTTGGCTGCCAGAACCCCTGATCGAGAATATGGCGTCAGAGACGGACCCATCTCATATCGTAGAGCAGCAAGAGTCCATCTCTACAGCGTACCTGCTGCTCCTTCAGCAGCTCAACGCGGTGGAAAGAGCCGTGTTCCTTCTTCGTGAGATTTTCCATTATTCCTATGATGAAATAGCTGAAATTCTGGGAAAAAGCAGCACCAATTGTCGTCAAATCTTCCGCCGTGCTAAGAGCAGCATTCATTTTGTTCCTGATCAGAGTCCATCGATCTCGGTGGCGGAGGAGCAAATCAAGGAATTTGTAGACTCCCTTTTACAGGGGAACACGAATAAGCTGCTGTTGCTGTTAAACGAGAATGTTGTGTTCTACTCGGATGGTGGCGGTAAAGTCAGAGCGGCGCAAATTCCTGTGGTTGGAGTCCATAAAGTGATCCAATTGCATTTGAACCTGCTTAAAATGTATGAAGGGAAATATGCATACTCTTATCTTACCGTCAATGGTCTGCCGGGAATGCGGATCCAGTTGGATAACGGAGTCCAATTTATTTATTCTTTTGCTTTTAAAAATAATCGGATCGAAGCGATATATACCGTGGCAAATCCAGATAAACTCAGGCATATACAGTTGCCGTGATATAAAAAACAGGGCCGGTTTTAAGATCATAGGATCTTTAACCGGCCCTGCCTGCTGTATCAGGTTAAGGATATAATCTGTTATACCCCGGAATAAGCCATGAAGCCGCCGTCTACGGGAATCACCGTTCCGGTGATGAACCCGGAGGTCTGATCATCCACAAGCCAGAGCAGGGTGCCGAGCAGATCCTCCGGCACGCCAAACCGTCTCATGGGGGTATGGGAGATGATTTTATGAGAGCGCTCGGTTAATGAACCGTCACTATGGGTCAGCAGATTGCGGTTCTGCTCGGTCAGGAAGAAGCCTGGCGCAATCGCGTTCACGCGAATGCCGGATTCCGCGAGATGAACGGACAGCCACTGCGTAAAGTTGTTAATGGCCGCTTTGGCTGCGCTATACGCCGGAACCTTGGTCATCGGGCTCGGTGCGCTCATGGACGAGATATTCAGCACGACGGCCCCGGGACGCCCCAGCATCCCTTCCGCAAAAATTTGCGTCGGTATGAGCGTGCCGATGAAGTTCAAATCGAATACGCTGCGGAAGCCAGGCACACTTAGCCCGAAGAAGGTTGTCAGATCCGGCTGCCCCACATCCTCCGGACGGAGTATCTCGTTGGTTGTATTCGCGTCTTTCCGGTTGCCCCCGGCTCCGTTAATAAGGATATCGCAGGGTCCGAAAGACTCGCGCACAGCCTTCTCGGCTTGCCGGACGCTTTCCACGTCCGTTACATCGCAGGGAACGGCAATCGCTGTACCGCCGGCAGCCGTAATTTCGTCCGCTACATGCTGCCCTTTCTCGGCCGTACGATTCAAGACGGCGACCTTGGCGCCTTGCCGGCCCAGCTCCAGAGCCATTGCTCGGCACAGCACCCCGGAGCCGCCCGTAATGACAACCGTCTTCCCGTTTAATGATGGATGGATAGGAAGGGCTGGCGTCACTTGCGGCGTGGATGCATAGGAAGCGCCGCTTGATCCGGATTCAGAGGTATCTGTTGTATGCTTATTTACCTCACTCATTGAACGGCCTCCTTCAGCTGAGCTGCGCTGCCTGCGCACTCCCGGCTGTAAGCGTCCCACAGCCCCCAGAGATACATAATGCCCAAGGCGCGGTCATATAGACCGTAACCCGGACGGCACTGCTCACCCCAAATATGCCGCCCGTGATCGGGCCTTACATATCCAGTGAAACCGTTATCATGATAAGCCTGCACGATGCCGGAAATATCGACGGTACCGTCTTCGGTGCGGTGGGACGTTTCGATGAAATCGCCATTCTCATAGACGCGCACATTCCGGATGTGTGCGAAAGGAATCCGGTCGTGGAACTCATGGATCATGGAGACGATGTCATTGTCAGGATTGGCGCCGAGCGATCCACTGCACAGGGTCAAGCTGTTTGCCGGGCTATCATATAGCTTGAGGAATCTCCGCAGATTGTCCTGGCTGGTAATGACCCGCGGCAGACCGAAGATCGGCCAAGGCGGATCATCCGGGTGAATGGCCATTCGAATACCGTTCTTCTCGGCAGCCGGGAGAACGGCGCTTAAGAAATATTCGAGGTTGCGCCACAGATCGTCCTCGGTAACGCCGCGGTATGCTTCGAACAGGGAGGTTAGATGGGCCAAACGTTCCGGCTCCCAGCCAGGCATCGTAAGCGTGCTGTTTCGGTTGATCGTCTGAACCAGCTCCATCGGATCAGTGCCGTGGATTTTGGCTTTCTCAAAGAAGAGAGCCGTCGATCCATCGGCAGACTGCTTATGAAGATCGGTTCTAGCCCAGTCAAATACCGGCATGAAATTGTAGCAGATGACTTTGACGCCGACCTGGCCCAATTTCTCAATCGTCCGGATGTAGTTGGCTATGTACTGATCCCGTGAGGGGAGCCCAAGCTTGATATCTTCATGCACATTCACGCTTTCCACGACGTCAATATGAAGGCCGTACGCTTTCGCCTGGCCCACGACTTCTTCAATCCGCTCCATCGGCCATTCCTCGCCGACAGGAATATCGTGAAGTGCCCATACGATGCCCTCCACGCCGGGGATTTGTCTAATCTGATCCAGTGAGACCGTATCGTTGCCCTCACCAAACCACCTGAATACCATGCGCATTTTCTTCACCGCCTTTACAAGTTTAAGGAGTTAACGCAAAGCTGCTGGGAATTTTGCAAGTTACGAGTGCACTGCCAAGATGGAAGCCTGCGAGTCGGTTAAAGTCTATCCACTGGCATGGGCTTATTTAAAATAATCGGGATGCTTCTCTTTCAGCACGGCCAGATTGGAGATGATCAGGCTCAGATGCGCCTGCATTTCTCGTTCGGCATGATCGGCGTCATGGCGTGCAATCGCGTCCGCGATCTCCCGATGCTGCTCGTACAGGTTGGTCCAATTCGGATCGGCGGACAGCCATAACATCCGGCTCCGGTTTAGATGAGCGTTCATCTGCTGCAGCACGTTCCATGTGCCGACCTTACGGCAGCCTTCGAACAAAATACGATGAAAGGCCTCATCCAGCTCAAACATGTGCTTGCCGTCATGCTTCTCGATGCTCTCGCTTTGCTCGGACAGATTTTGCTCCAACTCGGCGAGTTTATCCTCGGGAAAGCTTTCGCAGGCAAGCCGGACCACGGCTTTCTCCAGCTGTTCGCGCATGAAACGCGCTTCCTCGACCAGCTCCGAATCGATGAGCGAAACGCGTGTGCCACGCTGGGGAAGCACAACCACAAGGTCCTCCTGGGCCAAACGGACAAAGCTTTCCCGAACTGGCGTCCGGCTGACCTCGAAGGAAAGGGAAACCTCCTTCTCGGATAGAGCGGTTCCCGGCGGCAGCTCTAGACTGACAATCTGCTGTTTAAGCCGGGAGTACACGATATTTCCGGCCGATCCTGGCTGTAATCGCAAAGATTCTACCACTGCATCACCTCCTAATGTATTCCATACTACCATACTTGTATGGTAGTATGGAACTGAAAATCGAAATAAGAATCGGAGGCGATCACATGAGCCGTTTGGACACGGAAAATCTGCTCCTAAACAGCAACAGCGCGAAGAAACTCTTTTATGATTATGCGGAAGGGATGCCGATATTCGATTACCACAACCATTTAAGTCCGAAGGATATTGCCATCAACCGGCAGTTTGATAACCTGACGGAGCTATGGCTGGATGGGGATCATTACAAGTGGAGGGCGATGCGCTGGCTCGGCGTCGACGAAGAGCTGATTACCGGCAGCGCAAGCGCCGAAGCGAAGTTTATGGCTTGGGCGGAATGTGTTCCGCGATTGGTGGGCAATCCGCTCTATCACTGGACCCATCTGGAACTGACTCGTTATTTCGGGATTCAAGAGCGGTTGACTGCGGATAATGCCAAGGAGATCTGGGGAGCTTGCAATGAGCAGTTGAAGGCCCCTGCCTTGCGGGCAGGCGGAATTCTGGAGGAATTCAAGGTCAAAGTGGCCTGCACGACAGATGATCCCGTCGATTCGTTGGAGTTTCATCGCGCCATTCGCAATCATGGGGAGCTGTCCACCGTCGTTGCCCCTGCATTCCGTCCGGATCGGGTCCTGGATCTCACGCACCCCGACTTCACTTCCTATGTCGAGACTATAGGAACGACGGCCAGTTTAGCTGTGGATACTTATCAAGGGTTGCTGGATGCACTGCAAGAACGGATTCAATATTTCCACGATCATGGCTGCCGCCTGTCGGATCACGGCTTCGGCGCGTTTCCTTGTGAACAAGTCGATGAACAAGAGGTTGCGGACATTTACAGCAAAGCGATTAGTGGGGGCAGCATCACACCGCTTGAGGAACGGAAATATCGCACCTACACCCTGCTCAAGCTTGGGGAAACGTATCACGCCAAGGGCTGGACCATGCAGCTGCACATTGGGGCGATTCGGAACAATAATGCGCGCATGTTCGCGAAGATCGGCAAGGACAGCGGGTATGACTCGATTCTTGATTTCCATCTGGCGGAAAACCTGAACGGATTTCTGAGCAGGCTCGACAGGAACGATCAGCTGCCGAAAACCATTGTGTACAGCTTATATTCTTCTCACTACGAAATGATTGCCACCACGATCGGGAATTTCCAGTCGGCTGGCGTTGAGGGCAAGCTTCAGCTTGGTTCCGCTTGGTGGTTCCACGATCAGAAGGAAGGGATGCTGAAGCAGCTCACCGCGTTGTCTTCCATGGGGCTGATCAGCACCTTTGTGGGCATGCTGACCGATTCCAGGAGCTTTATGTCGTTCCCGAGGCATGAATATTTCCGCAGAGTGCTGTGCCGCCTGTTCGGGGACTGGATCAGGGAAGGGGAATTGCCCGCCGATTATGAATATATCGGTGCCATTATCCAGGATATTTGCTACCGCAATGCTGAGCGCTATTTTCAAATCCATTGACAATTCCGTGCGGAGCATGAACAATGGACTTACTATATGAAAGCGTTTGCTGTTAGTCGGATAGAAGATATGTAACAGGAAGATGTGCATGAACAGGTGAGGGGGGACATACCGTGCAATGGAACCGGGCGATATTGGTGGATGACGAGGTGTTTACGCGCAAAGGGTTTCTGAAGCTGATTGATTGGGAGGCCTGCGGCTTCCAAATTGTGGATGAGGCGGACAACGGGGAAGATGCGCTGGAACTGATTGAGCGGCTACAGCCGGATGTGGTCATCACCGATATCCGCATGCCGGTGCTGGATGGACTCGAGCTGATCAGGCATGTCGTCATGAAGGACATCGTGAAGCCGTATTTCATTATTGTAAGCGGATACGATGATTTCAACTATGCACAGCAGGCTGTCCGCTATGGCGTGCATGATTTCATTCTGAAACCGATTGATGAGACGGAGTTCAGCCATGCGCTGGTTCGGCTCAGCGAACGGCTGGAGTTAGACCGCGAGGCCCGCATGAGAGAAGAGAGGCTGATGTCCGGAGCCTTGATGGAATCACTCATTATAGGGGAAGCCGATGAGGCGCTGCTGCAGGAATGGGAGCAACGCCTTGAGCTCCAGCCAGAGGGTCATCTGTTCTACGTCTTTGTCGAGCGGAATGACCACCCGCTGGCTTCGAGGGCGAACGACAATGACGGTGGCAGAGCAGAATTCAAGGACAGGGTGGAAGCGGCTCTCCTAGCGATCTCGAGTGGAGAACAGCCCTTCTACCTGCATGAGCACCGCAGTCGAATCGGCATCATCGTCCCGGGCAGCATCCTGCACTCGTTCCAAGGGTGTCAGCGGGGATTTGCCAGACGCATTCAGCAATCGCTTGCCAACTCGGGCGACGAACGAGTCTTTGTTTACTTTGGACAACCGGTTATGCAACTGTCCCACATTCAGAAGGCTTACGAAACAGCCAAAGAATCACTCCTGTACAAGTACATTTATGATGAGAGTGGCATTGTGATCCATGAGGAGGCCTCCCAGCATGCCCTTCACTACATCGGGCTGGAAGAGGGGCTTTATCAGCAGCTTCTGGAGCAGATCGAGGAGCTGCACTTCGAGAAGCTGGAAGTGACGATTCGTTTGCTGTTCGAATCCTTCCGGGAGAAGCTGTACGCTCCCGAAGCGGTGAAGACGGCAATCAACCAATGCGTGCTAGGCGTGGTCCGGGTGCTTAGCAGTATGGATGGGGATCAGAATCAAATATCCAGCCTAGAACCGATGACCGAGTGGCATGACCGTAACCTGTCGCTTCAGGGGCTGATGCGGCTGTTTACGGATTTTGCGATTGAGAGCGCAAACTATATTGCTCGTCTTCGCAAGGAGCAGCACAAGGGCGGAATTCAGAAGATTAAGGCGTATATCGAAACCCATTATCATGAGAATATCAGCCTGAAAGGCATCGCAGGGAAGTTCTATATGAACCCTGTTTATCTGGGACAGCTCTTCAAAAAAGCATATGGCATGTACTTTAATGATTTCCTGCTGCAGCTGCGCGTGAACGAAGCGAAGCGATTGCTGCGCCAGACGGATCTGCGCATCTATGAGGTGGCGGAACGGGTCGGCTTCGGCAACCCGGACTATTTCGTTACGCAATTCGAGAAATTGGAGCGAATGACGCCAAGCGAGTACCGGAGCCGCTTGATGAAGGAGGCTGCGTCCGAAGGGACGGATCGATGAAACCAAGCCTCAATAACGTCCGTCTGCGGGACAAGATGCTGCTAATGTATTTTCTGGCCGTATTTTTGCCCATCCTGGTCACCAATCTCATCTTCTACAACGTGACATCCGGCAGCGTGAGGGAGCAGCGGATCCAGGATATAACGGTGGCGCTTGAGCAGATGAAGAATGAGTTCCGTCGTGAAGTCGAGGACGCGCTGGAGATATCCTCCGTCTTCTACACGGACATTCAATTGAACGAGATCGTGGAGACGGTATACGATCATCCGGCTGATTATATCGAGGCCTATGATACCTATCTCCGCCGCATTTTGAATTCAGGCAGTGCTGTGTACAATTCGGTGAGCGAGATTACGGTTTATGTGGATAATCCAACCTTGCTGTATTCCGGGGGCATTAATTATATCGATGACCAGGTGAAGGAAGAAGCTTGGTACAAGGCGATTGCGGGCAAGAACGTAACCCAGCCGATCGCGATGCGTACGGGAAAGAACGGTCAATTGGACAGCTTCAGCATCATCCGGAGCATGAATTATTTTAGCTCCCAGGATGACCATGCCAAGTATCTCAAGATCGATATGCGGATGCCCTCGATCCGGCAGATCATGAGCAATCTGAATGTACAGGGCAAAGTGTACTTGCTGAGCAGCGACGGAAATATTGAATACACCACGGATCCGCAAGTCGATGTCATACAGGGTTCCGTACCGTACAGCGGCATCGTGCATGGCGACAACTTTATGGAGTTTCATACCGATACGTTCATGACCAACAATCTGAACTCTTGGACGATCATGGCCGTGACGCCGGAGGATGTGGTGCTGCGCGACGTGCATCAGTCCCTGCGGTTCGTCATTGTGCTGACCTGCCTGAATTTTCTGCTCCCGACCCTCGTGATTGTCTGGATTAGTCGTTCTCTGAACGTACGTCTGGTACGGATACTCAAGCATATGAAGAAGGTCAAGAACCAGCATTACGACACGATCCAAGAGGCTGAGGCACGTGACGAGATCGGTCAGCTGACGGGTGAATTCAACCGGATGACCTTGCAGCTCAAGAGCTTGATTAACGACGTGTATGTGGCGGATATCCAGAAGAAGAATTTGGAGCTGCAGCGGCGGCACGCGCAATTGATCGCCCTTCAGAGCCAGATTAATCCGCACTTTCTCTTTAACGCCCTGGAGACCATCCGCATGCGCAGCCTGATGAAGGATGAGGATGAGACGGCAAAAATCATTCATAATATGGCCAAGATCTTCCGCAATTCTTTAGTTTGGAAAAAAGACATGGTGACGCTCAAGGAAGAAGTTGAGTTTATCCATTGTTTCCTTGAGATCCAGAAATACCGATTTGGCGACAAAATCGATTATTCGGTCCATGCGCCAGCCGAAGAGGGACACCTGCAAATACCGAAGATGGCCATCGTTACTTTTGTGGAGAATGCCAGCATTCATGGCATTGAGCCGCTCAAGCACGGGGGGCGCATTGAGGTTCATATTGCACGCGAGGGACAAACTCTTATCTGCAACATTCAGGATAACGGGGCGGGCATGTCCGCAGAGCAAGTAGAACGCATCTATCGCTACCTGGATACGGAGGACGAGATGGGCGAGCGGATCGGCATTCAGAACGTGATCTACCGGCTGAAGCTGTACTACGGAAGCCGGTTCCAGTTTGAAATCGACAGCTCGCTTGGACAAGGTACCCGGGTAAGACTGTCTATCCCCATCGAAACATAACGTTAGCAAATCCTGCTTGGCACTCCGGTTCGGAGTGACTATAAGCAGGATTTGTTCGTTAATCGGCAGGGGTGCAGTTGAGAAGGCTACCGATCTGCCATTTTTCACGACAAAAGATACGGTTCTATAGTTTTCTAAGTATCACCTAAAGATTGACGGGTGAAAATCGCTCCAGAGCTCTCTTATAATGAAAGTGCTTACAAATAAACGAGACCGAAAGGGGTAGGTCAAGAGCATGAACAAGAAATTTTGGCTGAGCTGTCTGACCGTGGTTATGATGGTATCGCTTCTGGCAGCTTGCGGCGGCGGTAAAGAGGCAGCGGATGACACACCGGCAGCCGGCGGCGAAGGCGAGAAGAAAGAAGAGAAGGTCACCTTCACCTACTTTAACTCAGCAGCAGGTAAAGACAAAAATACGAACGAGACCACCATCGGTAAAATTTTTGAGGACCAAACCGGCGTGAATTTTAAAATGGAACATCTGGTAGGGGACGAGAACACCAAGGTGGGAACCTTCATTGCCAGTAACGATTATCCCGATGTGATTGTACCGGGGAGCTCGATCGACAAGCTGGTCGGGGCTGGCGCCTTCATTCCGCTCAATGACCTGATCGATAAGTACGGCCCCAACATCAAGCGCGTGTACGAGCCGTATTACAACCTCATGAAGGCCGAGGACGGCAACATTTACTTCCTGCCGCTAAGCGCGGTTGTAGGCGAGTACACGTCGGCTCCCAATATCGAGCAAGGAGCATTCTGGATTCAACGCCGCGTCCTGAAGGAAGCGGGTTATCCGAAGATCAAGACGTTCGACGAGTACCTGGGCCTGATTCGCGACTACGTGAAGAAACATCCGGAGGAAGGCTTGACCGGATATCTGGCACTGACGACGCAGGATAAATTTTTTGCCTTGACCAATGCCCCAATGCACTTGGCCGGCTATCCGAACGATGGCGGGATCATCATTGACATGGAAACCCATGTAGCGAACGATTACGCGGACGATGACATTACGAAGCGTTACCTGCAGGAGCTGAACAAACTGAATGCGGAAGGCCTGTTCGATAAATCCTCTTTCGTGGACAACTATGATCAATACCTTGCCAAACTGACTTCCGGTAAGGTTCTCGGCTTCTTCGACTATAGATGGCAGGTAGGCCAAGCGATGAACAACCTGCGCGAAACAGCCAATAAATCGGGTGACGACGATCTCGAATATATGGCGTTGCCGATTGTATACGATGAGAATACCAAGGATCAATATCTGGATCCACCATCCTTTGTTAACAACCGCGGTGTAGGGATCTCCGTCAGCGCGAAGGATCCCGAGCGCATTGTGAAGTATTTCAACAACCTGCTTACGGACGAGAACCAGATTCTGTCGAACTGGGGCATTAAGGACGAGACGTATTCCGTCGATGAGAATGGACGCTTCTACCGTACGGAAGAGCAGATTGCACAGACCAATACGGAAGCCTTCCGCGAGTCGTTCGGCTTCAAGTACTTTGAATACAACTGGCCTCGTTACGGCAACGGTTCTACGCTTCCTGACGGTAATTCCGTGGGTGCAGGACGCCAGCCTGAGGTTGCCAAAATGTCCTACTCCGAACCGGACAAGAAATTGCTGGAAGCATACGACATCGATTCCTTCTCGCAATTGTTTGCCGCACCGGACGACCGTCCATGGTACCCGGCTTGGAGCATTCCGATTGACCAGGGCTCACCGGCCCAAATCTTCACGCAGAAGAAAAGCGATTTACAGCGTAAATACTTCCCGAAACTGGTTCTTGCAAACCCTGCCCAGTTTGACGGCATCTGGAATGAATACGTGGGCGAGTTCAGCAAGCTGGATGTGAAGGGATACGAGGATCTGATCACCGAGGAAGTAGCTAAGAAAATCGCAAATGTCCAGGGACAATAATAGATGAAGGAGAGGTGATCAGGGGCGGACCACACAAAATGGTTGTATCCGTCCCTCCTCTTCTATAACAGCATAATTGATAGGCTGGATAGGAAGGAGAAGAAACCGTGGATAAGGCGAACCCGATTGGACCTGCAGAGACGACGGCGTTGCGCGAAACGCCGGCGGTATCGAAAGGTTTCTTCAATAAACAACGGAAAAACGATACTGAATTAAACAATAAACCGCCAACAGGCGAAAAAGGCTTTTTCCAGAAGCTGCTGCAACAGAAGGCGCTGGTCTTCATGTCGATTCCTTTTTTGATATGGTTGTTTGTCTTTAAGTACATGCCTTTATGGGGCTGGACAATCGCGTTTCAGGATTTTAAACCGGCCAAGAAGATTTTCGATCAGCAATGGGTAGGCTTGCAGCATTTTACCTTCCTGTTTCAGGACGAACACTTCCTCCGGGTCATGCGCAACACGCTTGCCATGAGTTTTATCAACCTCGTCTTAGGTTTTGTGACGGCAATTGTGTTAGCGATTCTGCTCAATGAGCTGCGTAATTTGATGTTCAAACGAGTCGTGCAGACGATCAGTTATTTGCCCCATTTCATCTCTTGGGTTGTGGCTGCGAGCATTATTTCGACGGCCCTGTCCGCAGACGGCGGGATTATCAATGAACTCCTCATGTGGTTCGGGATGATTAAGGAACCGATCCTATGGCTTGGGGAAGGGGAATATTTCTGGGGAATACTCGGTGTTTCGGAAGTATGGAAGAATGTCGGCTGGAACACCATTATATATTTGGCTGCCATGACGATGATCGATCCCTCGCAGTACGAGGCGGCGGAAATCGATGGCGCCGGACGCTTTCAACGGATCTGGAACATCACCTTGCCGGGTCTGAAACCAGTATTCATCATCCTGTTGATTATGAATATCGGCAACCTGCTCGAATCCGGTTTTGAACCGCAATATTTGCTTGGCAATGGCATGAACGTGGATTATTCCGAGAACCTGGATATTTTCGTGCTGAAATACGGTATTCAGATGGGCAACTTCTCGCTCTCGATTGCAGCCGGTATGTTCAAGACGGTCGTCAGCTTCATACTCTTGTTCACGGCCAACCATATCGCGAAGAGACTGGGCGAAGATCGATTGTTCTAAGCGAAAGCTTGCGAGGACCGTTCTCTATCAGAAAACGTACAGGAGGATTCATATGGCGAAGATGTCAGATTTACCACGAGCTCATGCCCGGTTCAAGTCTCCTGCGGACCGGTTATTCGATACCTTTAACATGGTGTTTATGATCTGTCTCATGATTATCACGTTATACCCGTTCATCAATACGCTCGCGGTATCCTTCAACAATGCGACGGATTCGGTGAAAGGCGGCATTTATTTATGGCCGCGGGATTTCACGTGGGAGAATTATAAATATGTATTTAACGAAGCAACGATATTTCACGCTACCTTCATCTCGGTTCTGCGTACGGTGATCGGAACGATTACCTCGGTATTCTGCTGTGCCATGGTCGCCTATACGATCAGCCGTCCGGAATATGTGCTGCGTAAATTCGTATCGATTGCTTTCATCTTAACGATGTATTTCAGCGGCGGTTTGATTCCGAACTTCCTGCTGATTCGCGAATTGGGCATGCTGGGCACCTTCTCGGTGTACATCATTCCAGGCCTGATCGGCGTGTTTAACGTGATTGTCATCCGTTCCTTTATTGAAGGACTACCAGAGGGAATTCTGGAATCGGCCCGGATCGACGGCGCCGGCGAATTCACGACTTTCATGAAAATCGTGCTTCCGTTATGCGTGCCCGTGCTTGCTACGGTATCGCTGTTTACGGCGGTATCCCAGTGGAATTCCTGGTTTGACGTATTCTTGTACAACTCTTCATACAGTGAGCTTAGCACCCTGCAGTATGAACTGATGAAAATACTCCAGAATTCGAACTCATCGCTGAATTCGGGCAACGATTATGCAAGCCAGTTTGCAAGCTCCGAGAGCGGTGCGAATCAGGTTACGCCGACCTCCATTCGGGCAACGATGACCATTGTGGCCAGCGTGCCGATCATTCTGGTATATCCGTTCCTGCAAAAATACTTCGTACAAGGGATGACTCTGGGCGGCGTGAAAGGCTGAGCTCCGGGAGCCGCTAATTTAAGTACATCGTGCGAACTACTCCCTGTGCGCACGGTGCGTGGTCCGGGGCATGAATGGATGGCTGTCGACCAACCGATGCCTGTGGCATCACGATCATAACCATCAATCTTGCTATTATCTATAATTTAAGGAGGGACTGGATGTGTCCAACACGCAGCGAAATGAACCGAGGCTTAAGGAATGGTTCGCGAATGACTTTCTCATTGGAGCGGCCGTGAGCCCGCGGACGATCGAAACGCAAGAGGAATTGCTATCCTATCATTTCAACAGCATCACAGCGGAAAATGAAATGAAGTTTGTCAGCGTGCATCCGGCGGAGGATAGATATACGTTCAAGGATGCGGACCAGCTCGTCACCTTCGCCCGCAAGCATGGGATGAAGATGCGCGGCCATACGCTGGTGTGGCATAACCAAACAACCGACTGGCTGTTCGTAGACAAAAACGGGGACTTGGTGGATAAAGCCACGCTTTTTGAACGGTTGAAATCGCATACCGATACGGTCGTAAAGCGGTACAAGGATGATATTTACGCCTGGGACGTCGTCAACGAGGTAATTGCCGATGAAGGCGCCGAGCTGCTTCGTCCATCCAAGTGGCTGGACATTGCCGGTCCGGAGTTTATCTCCAAGGCATTTGAGTATGCTCATGAAGCCGATCCGTCGGCGCTGTTGTTCTATAACGATTACAATGAGTCCCATCCGAACAAGCGGGACAAAATCCATACACTGGTCAAGTCTTTGCTGGATCAAGGAACGCCGATCCATGGCATAGGATTGCAGGCACACTGGAATCTGTACGATCCGGGTCTTGACGATATCCGCGCCGCGATCGAGAAGTATGCGTCGCTCGGCCTGCAGCTTCAGCTCACGGAGCTCGATGTGTCGATGTTCCGGTTTGACGACAAGCGGAAGGATCTGACCGAAGCGCCAGAAGAGCTTCTGGAGGCTCAAGCCAAGCGGTACGAGGCAATGTTCGGCATTCTGAAGGAGTACCGGGATCATATTACGTCCGTTACCTTCTGGGGCGCAGCCGACGATTACACTTGGCTGGACGATTTCCCGGTACGGGGGCGAAAGAATTGGCCCTTCCTGTTTGATGAGCGGCATCAGCCGAAACCGGCGTTTCACCGATTGGTGGAGCATACGATTAAGGTGTAAGGATACTGGGGCTTAAGCTATCATTTTATATAACAATAGCGATAATACAGGCGGCTGAAGACGCCATCAGTTTGTCATGATGCCGGTCCTTGTGGCCGGCGTCTGCATGTTCGAGCTTAAGGAAGCAGGCGTTGAAAACAGTGAGATGCTGGGGAGAAACGTTGACCTTGTACAAAAAGGGGGAGTTTACATTGAACAGCACTTTATATAAAGCGTGGCTGCAGTATGCGCCCATCAAGGACCGGGAGCTTGCCTCCGGATACAGCAGGCTGCTCGGCACGATTGTAGCGGACCTGCAGCAGTCGCGGGTTGCGAACGCTGCCATTGAGGAACTGAAGCGGGCATGCCAATCCATGCTGGGGATTGTACCGGTCATCACGGTCGAGGCCCCGGCTTCATCTTATCTCGAGGTACGCATTCTTGCGGCAGCTGATGCAGACATGGGAGAAATGGAGGGGGTCGGCTCAGGCGGGGACAGCTCAGGTCGAGATAGGGGCCGGATGGCAGCCCAGCTAGGCGCAGAAGGTTTTCAGCTGGAGCATTCAATCCAAGGGCAGCAGGAGAAGTTGGTATTGATCGGTGGATCCGGTAAAGGCGTATTATATGGGGTGTTTCATTTATTGAGATTGCTGGCCTCTGACCAACCGTTAACTGGACTGAACGTAACCGAGCAGCCAGCGAACGGACTGCGGATGATCAATCAATGGGATAATGCCGACGGCTCGGTGGAACGCGGGTACTCGGGCAGCTCGATTTTTTACGAAAACGGACGGTTTGCCGAAAATCTGGATCGCGTGAGAGATTACGCTCGTCTGTTGGCTTCCGTGGGTATGAATGCCATCTCCATTAATAACGTCAATGTGCACGAGATCGAGACAAAATTCATTACCGCGGAATATTTGCCGACGATTGCGAAGATTGCGGATATCTTCCGGGTATATGGGATTACATTGTACTTGAGCATTAACTTTGCGGCTCCGCTGCATATCGGCGGCGTATCGACCTCCGATCCGCTGAACGAAGAGGTTCAGCAGTGGTGGAAGGACACGGCGAATGAGATTTACGATCATATTCCGGACTTTGGCGGCTTCCTGGTGAAGGCGGATTCGGAGCATCGCCCCGGCCCGTTTGCCTATGGCAGGGACCATGCCGATGGCGCCAATATGCTGGCTGAAGTCTTGGAGCCGCATGGCGGGCTCGTCATCTGGCGCTGCTTCGTCTACAACTGCATGCAGGATTGGCGCGACCGCAGCACAGACCGCGCACGGGCGGCCTATGATCATTTTACCCCGCTGGACGGCAGGTTTAAGGACAATGTGCTGCTGCAGATTAAGAACGGGCCCATGGACTTTCAAGTGCGGGAACCGGTATCGCCGCTGTTTGGCAGCTTGAAAGAGACCAATCAAGTGCTCGAGTTCCAGGCCGCCCAGGAATATACCGGACAGCAGCGTCACGTATGCTATCTGGTGCCGCAATGGAAAGAGGTGCTGGATTTCGATACCTATGCGAATGGGGCGGGGTCCGAGGTGAAGAAGATCGTGAATGGTTCCCTGCACGGCATGAAATACAGCGGAATCGCTGCCGTTTCCAACATTGGAAATGATGAGAACTGGACGGGGCACACCTTGGCACAGGCCAATCTGTATGGCTTTGGACGTCTGGTCTGGGATCCGGAATTGTCCTCCGAGGAGAGCGCGGAAGAATGGACGAGGTTAACCTTCGGTAATGACGACATGGTGGTCAACACGGTATGCGACATGCTTATGCAATCGTGGCCGATCTATGAAAGCTACACTTCCCCGCTCGGGGTGGGCTGGATGATTACGCCGCATACGCATTATGGCCCGGATGTGGACGGCTATGAATATTCAAGGTGGGGTACGTACCATTTTGCCGATCGGGACGGGATAGGCGTCGATCGCACGGTGGCGACGGGAACGGGTTATACCGCACAGTATTTCGAGCCGAATAAGGCTCGATATGATTCGCTGGCGGATTGTCCTGACGAGCTGCTGCTGTTCTTCCATCATGTGCCGTATTCACATGTGTTGAAATCCGGTAAATCGGTGATTCAGCATATCTATGATGCGCATTTTGACGGGGCGCAAGCAGCGGCTGGATTGCTTGAGGCATGGACCTCGCTGGAAGGAATGGTCGATCCGGAGCGTTTCGCTCAGGTTACTGACCGGCTGACTGATCAAGCCGAGCATGCGAAGCATTGGCGGGATGTAATCAACACATATTTCTTCCGTAAATCCGGCGTGCCGGATGAGCAGGGGCGGACGATTTATTAAGATCATTTATAACTGGACGTGGAAATTAGGGTGCCCCCATCAGATGCTGGATCTGGTGGGGCATCTTTTTTTATGGCTGGATACTTTTCGAATGCCGAACCTTTTTGTGAGCATGTACTTTTGATGCACGCCCAGGTAGAAATAGTGCCCTTTGTAAAGCATTATATGGTAAAATCTTGGAAAAAACTCTAGAGGAGGAGGATTACATGGTTAGATACTTCTGCTTGTTGATAGTATTGATCCTGGTCTTAGGAGGCTGTAGCGGCGGCGGTGAGCCAACGGAGAAGTTTACCAAAGAAGACATGGGGATCGTGCGCATAGATAATGGCCAAAAGGTACACTACGGCATGAATCGTGCGGATGCTGAAAAAGTGCTTGGCACGGGACAAGAGCATGCCAGAGGTGTATTTGACTACGATTTCGGGATCGCGGTGTTCTACAGAGATGATGCCGTTGTTGCGATCAGGATGGAGGAAGAATCGAAAGGTCATTATCAAACAACGCGCGGTGCTGAAATAGGAATGCAAATTGGCGAGATCAAGAAACGATATGGAGAATACGATCCATCACCATCCGATGACATCCTGGAGTATTTCTATGACAATAAGAAGGGGAAGTTCCTCGAGAAGAGTCCGCCTAAAACAGAATCGGCGGATATTTTTATCTTTTCATCCATGTATAATTCCGATGGGCACGCGGACACCCTTTTGTTTCTAGATATTCAATATGCGTCCTCCGGCAAATGATTCAGGACTTGGTGATGCTAGGATTCTGGAGATACGGTACGCACCGATCTGGAGGTTCGGGTTTGTACAATGGGATAAAATGGTTTGAGTAAAAAGAACGAATTCGTTATGTTAAATAGCCTGCTTCCTATTCTTTGGTCCCCAGTCCTATGTTCTTAAGGTTAGGGAAAAATATTTAAAAAAGAAGCAGGCTATTTCTAAAATTTTTCTTAAATAAATGAATCGCCCTTGGGCAAACGCACCTCGAAGAGTGTGCGGATCATGCTGCTCTGTGCGGAAATGGTTCCACCATGCTGCTCCACGATGTTTTTGGTAATGAAGAGCCCGAGTCCCGTGCTTCCCGTTTGATGGCTTCGTGCCCGATCGCCGGTGTAAAACATATCGAAGATATGCGGAAGCTCCTCAGGTTCAATACAATCGCCATAGTTGATGATTTGAACGACAACCTCATCGGCATCCACATATGCGTGAATGTCTATGAATTGGCCATCATTCCCATACCGGATCGCATTGGTGAGGAGATTCTCAAATACGCGAGCCAGTAAATCTCCATCTCCGCCTATAATCAACTGCTCCGCAATGTTCATTCTGGAGGTAAGGCCGTTTTTTTCAAATATAGGATATAATTCTTCGTTCAGTTGGTTAAGCAGCTCATCGAGATCGATCATGTTCTTCTCAAGCTGGACCTTGCCGTAGTTCATTCGGGTGATTTCAAATAACTCATCGATAAGTTTCTCCAAGCGTTGAGACTTGGTGTAAGCGATATGGGCATAGTGCCTGGATTGCTCCGGAGTCAGCTGATTGTCTTTAAGAATGAAATCCAGATACCCGATAACGGAGGTCAGCGGTGTGCGCAAGTCATGGGCCAGGTTTAGAACCAGCTGATCCTTGCTGCTCTCAGCAGAGTCGCCCCGTTCTACGGCTTCCCGCAGGTTATCCATGGCTAAATTTATATCTCGCCCAATCGCACCGAACTCATCTTTGGACGTAATATGGACCCGATCGATGAAATTGCCGGCTGCGAGCTGATGGATCCCCTTGGAGATTTCTTTGAAGTATTTAGCATAAGGCTTGGTGAACAAGAAGAAAAACATGATGGCAAGCGGTACAAAAATAATTAAAAACGAGTTCACATCTCCAATTTCGTACCTCATGAAATATCGAATTCGAGTTAACGGATTCTCAAACAAAACTTCAGAACGATAGTACAGTTGGAGAGCTTTATAGATCCCAAAGGTAATAACGCCGGATGCAAGCATACTAGCCATGAGCAGCAGAATCATTTTAGTCCGAAAGCTAAATATCATGTTAGACATGGATGGTATAACCTACTCCCCATACCGTCTTGATCAGTTTATGCTTGTTGGTATCTTCCCCGAGCTTTTTTCGCAGTGTACGAATATGTACCATCACCGTGTTTCTGCCTTCATAGTAGTCTTCGCCCCATACCTGCTGAAATATATGTTCGGCACTATGGACTTTTTTGGGATGCCTGGCGAGCAGATACAAGATATCAAATTCTTTGGGCGTCAATTCAATGGGCTTACCGTAGAGCTCGACCACTCGCTGATCCGGATAAATGACGGCGCCCCCGATCTCCACGATAGGTTTATTCACTTCTGCTGCCGACTGACTCAACTGCTTGGTACGCCTGAGATGGGCGTTCACGCGAGCTACCAACTCCATGGGGTTGAACGGCTTGGTCATATAATCATCCGCCCCTCGCACCAATCCCTCGATTTTATCGAGGTCCGAAATTTTGGCACTGAGAAAAATAATAGGCAGTAAAAACTTTTCGCGAATTTGCCTTGTTACTTCATAGCCGTCGAGCTTGGGCATCATAATATCCAAAATAGCCAGATCAATCGGATACGTTTGAACCGCATGAATGGCATCCTGGCCATTGCGTGCCTTAATGCAGTGGTAACCCTCTTTTTTTAAATGCAGCTCGATCAGGTCGGCAATCTCGGACTCATCATCCGCGATTAATATGGTGATACGGCTCATTTTGTTCACTCCCGTAAAATGATGATTAACCTTTTGACCATGTTATATGAATCGTTCTAAAATCTCAATAATTGAATCGATCCCGATGTACATCCGGCTATGGCTTCAATCTTTATTCCATAAGCTGGGCTTTATAGGGTGGGGGGCTATATGATATACTGAGAATAGGGTTAGAATAAGATGAAGTAATGTGATCAAGGGGGGAATGGGTATGACAGCCGAGAACCATGTACATGATGCATGCGCAGTAACCAGTGAACGGAAGAGCCATCATTCCGACAAAACGAAAAGCAACCTCGTCAGCCGGTTGAACCGGATTGAAGGACAGATTCGCGGTGTAAAGGGCTTAATTGAGAAGGATACGTACTGTGATGATGTATTAAACCAGATCTCCTCGATCCAGTCGGCCTTGAACGGCGTCAGCAAATTGCTGCTTGAGCATCATATGAAGAGCTGTGTGGTGGAACGCCTGCAGGAAGGTGACGACGATGTTATTACCGAGCTGTTAACAACCATGAACAAGTTAATGAAATAATGGAATTCCTGGCTGGAGACGGTCTGGTTATGATGAGTTTCCATGGAGCTGCCACCTTCTAAAGGTGGCAGTAATTGTTTATTCAGGGTGAAGAATAGCGCATGGTTATGCGGTTAATTCATAGCGAGGACATATTTTTTAAAAAAAAATGAGAAAACCCCATTGACTATATATAGGGTAGGGGGGTATACTAACATCAAGAAACGAGAACAACCAGTTCAAAACTTATTCCGGGCACGCTTTTAGAAGGGCTGCTCAAAATAAATTCATAACCCAAAGGAGAGATTGAACATGGAACAGGTAACAATAAAAGTAGAAGGTATGTCTTGCATGCATTGCGTGAATTCCATTGAGGGAGCTTTAAAGAATGAGAACATCGAGGGACATGTGGATTTGAAGGCAGGCACGGTCTCCGTCAAATATGACGCAGGCAAAGTCAATTTGGATAAAATCAAAGAAATTATCGAGGAACAAGGATATAACGTAGTTTAACCAAACGGCACGAGGATGAAGAGGGGTGAGGAGAAGATGGGAGCAGGAACAGCATTGGAACAGAAGAAAACGTCGCTGCAGTTAACGGGTATGACATGTGCCGCCTGTGCGAATCGGATTGAGAAGGGCCTAAATAAAATGGAAGGCGTCCAGGAAGCGAATGTGAATTTTGCGCTGGAAAAAGCGTCGGTTACATTTGATCCGAATGTGGTTACCGTCCAGCAGATGGAAGAGAAAATTGAAAAGCTGGGCTACGGAACAGCAAAGGAAACAGTGGACCTGCAGCTGATTGGCATGTACTGCGCCGCTTGTGCTTCGAAAATCGAGAAAGTGGTAAGCAAGATGCCAGGTGTTAATCAGGCCAACGTCAATTTTGCACTGGAGACGGCCCGGGTGGAATTCAATCCCGCAGAGGTAAGCCTTAGCGATATTCAACAGCGTGTGGAGAAGCTCGGGTATCAGGCGGTTTCCAAACAGGAGACGCTTGATCAGGAAGGTCACCGCAAGGAGGCCATCACCAAGCAAAAGCGGAAGCTACTCCTGTCGGCGATACTGTCGCTGCCGCTGCTCTGGGCCATGGTGAGCCATTTCTCCTTCACCTCCTGGATCTGGATGCCGGATCTGTTCATGAACCCTTGGTTCCAGCTGATCCTGGCAACGCCGGTACAGTTTTTTATCGGAAAACAGTTCTATGTGGGAGCCTATAAGGCTCTTCGCAACAAAAGCGCCAATATGGACGTTCTGGTCGCACTCGGTACCTCGGCAGCCTATTTCTACAGTCTGTATTTAACGATCGATTGGGCCGCTGCCGGAGCCAATGTACACCATGGGCCCGAAATGTACTATGAAACGAGTGCGGTTCTGATCACGCTGGTCATTATGGGGAAACTGTTCGAATCCCTGGCCAAAGGCCGTACATCGGAGGCTATCAAAACCCTGATGGGCCTTCAAGCCAAAACAGCGCTGGTCGTTCGTGACGGTCAGGAGATGACCATCCCGGTGGAACAGGTCCTGGTGGGTGATCTTGTATTAGTGAAGCCGGGTGAGAAAATCCCGGTGGACGGTAAAGTCGTGGAGGGCACGTCGGCGGTAGATGAGTCGATGCTGACAGGTGAAAGCATTCCGGTTGAGAAAAAAGCGGGCGACGCCGTCATCGGCGCCACCATAAACAAGAACGGGCGCTTGACGCTTGAAGCGACGAAAGTGGGTAAAGAGACCGCTCTAGCCCAAATTATCAAGGTGGTTGAGGAAGCACAAGGCTCCAAAGCTCCGATTCAGCGGGTCGCTGATGTCATCTCCGGCATCTTCGTTCCGATCGTGGTCGGCATAGCGATTGTTGCCTTCCTCGTATGGTACTTCTGGATAGCGCCTGGTAATTTCGCGCAATCGTTAGAAATTGCCATTGCGATTCTGGTTATTGCTTGTCCGTGTGCGCTGGGTCTGGCTACACCGACCTCGATCATGGCGGGTTCGGGCCGTGCTGCAGAACTGGGCGTCCTTTTCAAGGGCGGGGAGCATTTGGAGTCTACCCATAAAATCAATACGATTATTCTGGATAAAACAGGAACAGTCACGAAAGGTAAACCCGAGTTGACCGATGTGGAAGTGAATAACTTAGATCAAGAGCTGTTCCTTCGTCTGGTCGGATCTGCTGAGAAGAGCTCCGAGCATCCGCTTGCTGAAGCGATTGTGGCCGGGATTGAGGAAAAAGGTACGCAGCTTCCGGCTGCCGAGCATTTTGAAGCCATTCCAGGTTACGGTATCCGTGCCAGCGTGGAAGGGCATGAGGTACTGGTAGGCACACGCAAGCTAATGGCACAGCATAACGTACCGATTGATTCGATCCTCGGCAGAATGTCAGAGCTTGAAACCGAGGGTAAGACTGCCATGCTGACAGCGGTAGACGGCCAATATGCGGGTCTTGTGGCTGTGGCGGATACGATCAAGGAGACGTCCCGTGCTGCCGTAGCGAGATTGAAAGAAATGGGCATCGAGGTCATCATGATTACCGGTGACAATGAACGCACGGCACAGGCCATCGCGAAGCAGGTTGGCATCGACCATGTGCGTGCTGAGGTACTGCCCGAAGGCAAGGCAGATGAAGTGAAGAAGCTCCAGCAGCAAGGTAAGAAGGTCGCCATGGTTGGCGACGGCATTAACGATGCGCCGGCACTTGCGGTTGCCGACATTGGAATGGCTATCGGAACAGGTACGGATGTGGCGATGGAAGCTGCTGACGTGACGCTGATGAAAGGCGACCTGAACAGCATTCCGGATGCCATCTACATGAGCCGCAAGACGATGAGCAACATCCGTCAGAACCTGTTCTGGGCGCTGGGCTATAACTCGCTTGGCATTCCGATTGCCGCCATCGGGCTTTTGGCACCTTGGGTGGCCGGGGCCGCCATGGCACTGAGCTCTGTATCGGTCGTGCTGAATGCCCTTCGCCTGCAGCGAATGAAGGTATAACGAAAAGCAGACTGACCGTTCATATATAGTGTATGAAGCAACCTAACAAGGATATGATTATTAGGGCAACTTGATGGGGGTGTAGACATTGGCAACGCAAAAATTCGCAGTGACACCCGGCTTTGAAGTGGGCGGAACGCTGTTCCGCCCGGATCAGCTGTCCGTATTGGGCTCCATCGTGGGTGAGGATGCCCGCATTGAGATGACTACCTTTAAACAGCTCTACGTGGAGATGGACGTAGAGCGGGTGGAAGAAGCAAAGGCTAAGCTGGAAGCCGCCGGACTTCAGGTTCATCCTGCCGGTTTTGTCTCCAAGAGCCTGATCACCTGCAACTTCTGCCGGGGGGCGGAGGATTCGGGACTGGATGTTGCGAAGGTGCTGGATGAAGCGATCGCCGATCATCCTGTACCTAATCCGCTAAAGATCGGTTACGCCGGCTGCGCGCTCGGCACCAGTGAACCGCTGCTGAAGGATATTGCCGTTATTAAGATGAGAAATACCTATGATATCTATGTAGGTGGAGAGCCGAAAGGGTTGAAGGCTGCTCTGGCAAAGCCACTGCATAAGGATTTAGCGCCGGAGCAGCTGGCCCCGATCATCCTGAAGCTGATCGTCGTCTATCAGGAGAACGGCAAGAAGAAAGAGAAGTTCTCGCGCTTCGTAGATCGCATGACACTCGATCAGCTGCGTCAACTCACGCTGGATGCGCGGATGGATACGGCAGGGTAACAAAAGGCTTGGAAGGCATCACCTTAGGGTGGTGCCTTTTTTGTTAGCGGACGCCGCGTATTAGGGATCTCCTATTTCGTGCGACTTCATCAATTAGCTGCCCTTGTCTCGTCGGATCGGAATGGCGGATTTACCGAAGCGGTGATCTCACTCTTCGCCACTGGGAATGGCAGAGAAAGCGCGGCTCGCGCCTACTATGAATACCGGCTATTTCTCGTAACGGATACGCCGAAACGAGGATGGATATACTCTCAAGAGCACCTGAGGGTGCTCTTTTTTTCTATAGATTAGAACGCGATATCCACTAAAATCCTTGCTTGGTTCGATCAAGCGAGATTCACTTTGGGCGCATTTCGTCTTCTCTACTTGCGACGATGGGAAAAACAACCAGATTGGGCATTTTATCGTGGTTGACGAGCGATATGAAAGGGTATACAATTTAGATTGTTAAAAGCTTTTAACTATTTAAATTTGTAATATATTTGTAAGTACTTTGTTGTGCATCGAGGTGATGAAACTGGATAAGAGGGAACAATTATCTAACATGGTGGCTCGTCAGATGATGACGCTTGTGGCGAACTATGCCAAGATTCTGGACAATGATTTGACCGGCCCCCAGTACTACGTGCTTCAGACTTTGGCGTATGAGGGGCAGCAGACCAGCTCGTATTTTGCCAATGCCTTGAATGTTACGCTGTCGGCTGTGACCAACTTGAGCAACAAGCTGGTCAGCAAGGGTTATATTGAACGGGTGGCGTCAATCGAGGACAGGCGTCAGGTCTATCTTAAGATTACGGAGCAGGGCCGTGAAGTTGAAGCCCGGATGATTGCGAAGTACCGTGATTTGAATGAAGGCTTATGGTCGGATTTCTCGAATCAGGAGATGGATGTGTTGATCGCTTCATATGAGAAGATGATTGAACATCTGCAGCTTAAGATCGGGCAGTCCAATGAAGATAGCCAAACTAACGACTAATATATCAGGAGGTATTCTCATGGGGAGATTAGACAATAAAGTAGCAATCATTACGGGTGCAGCAGGTGGTATGGGTAAAGCTGACGCTCTTTTGTTTGCGCAAGAGGGAGCTAAGGTTGCGATTACGGACCTTCAGGAAGACAAGATCAAAGACGTCGTAGCCGAGATTGAAGCGCTTGGCGGCAAAGCGATCGGATTCAAGCACAACGTAGCTTCTGAGGAAGATTGGGTTAGTGTTGTAGACGAGACGGTTCAAAAATTCGGCAAAGTCGACATTCTGGTGAACAATGCCGGTGTCTCCAATGCAACGCCGTTCATGGATTTGACGGTGGAAGGCTGGGAGAAGACGATGTCGATTAACGTTACGAGCATATTCCTCGGTCAGAAATATGTCATTCCGCACATGATCGAAGCCGGGGGCGGTTCCATCGTCAACATCTCCTCCATTGCCGGTCTGACAGGCGGCAGCGGCGCTGGCCCCTACACGGCAAGCAAAGGCGCGGTGCGCATGCTGACTAAAGCCACAGCCGTTGACTTTGCGAAGCATAACATCCGCTGTAATTCGGTTCACCCTGGCTACATTGAAACGCCAATGACCGTGGACTTGTTCAAGGATGAGCAAATGATGCAATGGTTCCAATCCCAGACTCCGCTTCCACGCTTGGGCAAAGCGGAAGATATCGCTCGCGGCGTATTGTTCCTTGCTTCGGATGAGTCTTCTTATATTACAGGTGTTGAGCTGCCGATTGATGGCGGATATTTTGCGAAGTAAGTCATTCTTCCATTGGCTTGTCTATAGGCAATAGACGGCAGAAATGTTCGTGATACTACTCGGTCAGACCTAATTTATCTTATCATCAAGGGGAGTGTTATTTCATGTCCGATAACAAACAGATCGCTGTCATTACAGGGGCAGCCAGCGGGATCGGCAGAGCCAGCAGCTTGAAATTGGCAGAGAACGGTGCAAAGGTAGTGCTCGTTGACTTCAACAAGGAAGCCGGCGAAGAAACGCTGCGTTTGATCAAGGAACAGGGCGGAGAGGGAATCTTCGTGCAAGCGGATGTAACAAAAACCGAGGATGTTCAGAACTATGTGAACAAGGCGGTTGAAGCTTACGGCAGAATCGATTTCTTCTTCAACAATGCAGGCATCGTGCAGAAGTTCTCCATGCTGGACGACATCGACGAGAACGAATTTGACCGTCAAATGTCCGTGAACGTCAAGGGTGCTTTCCTCGGCATGAAGTATGTACTGAAAGTCATGAAAGAGCAGGGCAGCGGACATATCGTTAATACCGCTTCCACGGCGGGTATCCGCAGCGAGCACAGCGCGGCCGCTTATTCGGCAAGCAAGCATGCGGTGGTGGGCTTGACGAAGGGGGCAGCGCTGGAATACGTGAAGCAGGGCATTCGCGTGAACGCGATTTGTCCGGGCGGCGTTCAGACGCCGCTTACGGCAGCGGTGGCCAAGTCCTTCATGGAAGGCGGCTACGTGCCTGAGGAAGTGGGCAACATGCGGATGGGACGTCCGGCTGAGGCGGATGAAATCGCGAACGTGGTTGCCTTCCTGGCTTCCCCGGGCTCCAGCTATATGACAGGTTCGCTGGTTACGATTGATGGCGGATTGACGCTGTAATATATAAAGAAAAAAAGACCAGTTAAGCACCGGAATACCGGGTTTGGCTGGTCTTTTTGGTATAGCATAATATATTGCTGTGCAACAGCGGCGCTGACACGTTCTATACAGATTAGACAGCGGTGTTTGGATGCAAGATCCCCGCAATATGCTGCCCAACATGCGCCACGTCCTGAAACATATTACTGAGCACAATGACAGTGACCTTGGTTGATGGGAATCTCATAAGAATGGAAGTAAATCCCGGAATGCCTCCCGTATGGCCTGTCATCGTTCCGTAGGGAGTATCCTGAATGATCCAGCCGCAGCCATATGAATAATCATGATCGCCTTTATGAGGTGTGAGCATATAATTAATAAGATGCTGAGGGAGCAGCTTGTTGGTGTACAAGGCTTGGTCCCACAGATATAAATCCTCAACTGTGGAGATGACTCCTCCAGCAGCATAGGCATTGGAGGGGTGAATGTTATAGCTATTTATCAATTTTTCATTAGTATCGATCTCGTAGCCAGATGCTCGCAGTGGGATAATTTCTTGTGGGTCATCTAACCTTGTATTGACCATGCCCAGAGGGTTGAATATATGATCCTCAATGTAGGAGCCATAACTTTGGTCTGATGCTTGTTCAATCAGAGCTCCGAGAAGGGCATAACCGGAATTGGAATACTGATACTTTTCACCGGGTTCGTAATTTAAATCTATGTTAGAAAATCGATTCAATAATTCCTTCGTATTGGATGGTAATGAGGCCCAGTCAAATAAATTAGCATTCTCGGTATAGTTGGTAATGCCGGATGTATGAGTTAACAGGTGATGGATTGTAATACGGTCCCCGTCCTTTTGGCACGGAAAATACTTGCCTATGTAATCGTCAAAAGATAGCTTACCCTGTTCAATGAGCTGTACAACGCCTAGTGCGGTAATGGTCTTTGTTATAGATCCGATTCGAAAGGCGGTTTCAGGCGTGTTGTCTACATCGAGCTCAATATTGGCTTTGCCATAGCCGCTTTTGAACAAAATAGAGTCTTTCTTTGAAGCCAAAACGGAACCGCTGAATTTACGATCTTGGGCAAGTGAATTCAAATAGGTATCAATCTGTTCCTGTATATCACTCAAATCCTTATCCCTCCACTGTTAGTATACCTTCATCATAAGGATAATTATGGGACTCAGCAAGATATGGAAAAAGACCTATCTGCTCCAACATCGGCGGATAGGTCTTTTTTTTTGCTTGTTAACAAGTATTATAACGGATTCTCTTATTTGATACCGACGACATCCGCCAGCAGCTCATATGAACGCAGGCGTGCCTCATGATCGTAGATGGCGGCTGCGACAATAATCTCGTCTGCGTTCGTCGACTGCTGGAACTCCTCCAACTGCGCACGTACGGTTGCAGGGCTGCCGATGGCGGAGAAGCTGAGCTGGCGCTTCACGATGGCCTGCTCCTGCAGGTTCCACAGATCATCCATGCTGTCCACCGGCGGGCTCAGCTGGCCGGTACGGCCGCGGATGATGTTCAGGAACTGCTGATACGGCGAGGTAGCCAGACGCTCCGCTTCCTCGTCCGTGTCGGCACAGATTACGTTCACGCCGATCATGGCATACGGCTTGCTCAGCTCGGATGAAGGGCGGAAGCTGGTACGGTACAGATCGAGCGCGGCCATCAGATAATCCGGAGCAAAGTGGCTTGCAAAAGAGAACGGAAGCCCCAGCTGGCCTGCCAGCTGCGCACTGAAACCGCTGGAGCCGAGCAGCCAGATCGGTACATGCAGGCCTTCACCGGGAATCGCCCGGATACGCATGGACGAGCCTGAGGTGGGCTGGAAGTAATTCCGCAGCTCGCCGAGGCGATCCGGGAAATCCTGCCCGTCGCTGCCCGGACCGCGGCGGAGTGCCCGGGATGTGAGCTGATCCGATCCCGGCGCACGGCCAAGACCGAGATCAATCCGGCCGGGATACAACGATTCGAGGGTCCCAAACTGCTCGGCTATGACCAGGGGAGCGTGGTTCGGCAGCATAATGCCGCCGGATCCGACGCGGATCTTGCTCGTGCCCCCGGCGACATGGCCAATGACGACCGAAGTGGCCGAGCTGGCGATCCCCGGCATATTGTGGTGTTCGGCAAGCCAGTAGCGGTTATACCCCCACTTCTCGGCATGCTGGGCCAGATCGAGTGTATTCCGCAGCGACTGTGCAGCGGTGCTGCCCGCTGTAATCGGGGCGAGATCCAGGATGGAAATAGGGATATCGCGAAGCGTTTTGGGCGCTGTATGATCAAGATGGGGTTCTGTCATATGGGTTGACCTCCTTATTCGTGCGCGGCACGGTAAGTTTTTATATAGGGAGAAGACATCCGTCTGGATGCTGGAAAATATGAAATCTATTATCGATAGTTGATATCCCTATATAACGAACATTATATACCTACTTAATCCATAAGAAAAATGTACTTCGAAGAACCTTCAAGCCAGACCGCATAAAGAGGAACCTTTTCATGTGTTATATAACTGCTCCATATAATATATGCTTTTATTCTGATCTAATTATCGGTGAATCCCATTCGGTGTATTTATGACGGAGCTTTGGCAAGCTTTTTGTTAAGAAGGTAACAATAGCAAAACAACGCAGCCTTGACGGCTGCGCTGTGGGATGTTCAGATTATGTTGGTTTTGTTCATTTTGTTTCACTTGGAGGCTCAATCCGCTCCATCCCGTTCATGTAAGGTCTGAGCGCCTTGGGAATGAGGATCGAACCGTCGGCCTGCTGATGGTTCTCCAGCAGCGGGATGAGAATTCGCGGCGAAGCGACGGCTGTGTTGTTCAGGGTGTGGCAGTAGCGCAGCTTGCCTTCTGCGTCCCGATAGCGGATGTTCGAGCGACGCGCCTGAAAGTCGAGCAGATTCGACGACGAGTGAGTCTCACCATAAGCCCCGCGGCTTGGCATCCATGTCTCGATGTCGTATTGCTTGTACGTTTTCTGCGACATATCCCCGGTACAGACGGCAACGACACGGTAAGGCAGTTCGAGCTTCTGTAGCAGCTCCTCGGCATTGGCTGTGATCTCTTGTAGAAGCAGCTCCGAGGCTTCCGCGCTGGCCTCGCAAAGAACGACCTGTTCCACCTTCGCGAACTGATGCACCCGATACAGGCCTTGGACGTCCCGGCCGCCCGAGCCGACCTCGCTCCGGAAGCACAGCGATGCTGCTGCCAGGCGAATCGGCTGCGTCACATCGACGATTTCACCGCTATAGAACGATACCAACGGCACTTCCGACGTACCGACGAGCCACTTATCCTGCTCCATAATTTGAAAAGCCTGATCTTGACCAAGCGGGAAGAAGGCTGTGTTCTCCATGGCCTCCGTCCTAACGGTTAACGGTACGTCCATAAGGGTAAAACCCTTGGCGACCAGCATATCCACTGCAAGCTGCTGGACGGCCCGATGCAGCATGGCGCCGATGCCGGTCAGGTAGTAGCTGCGTGTGCCGGCGGTTTTGACGCCGCGGGGAATGTCGATCATCCGGTGCAGCTCGCCGAGCGTGACATGATCCCTGTATTCATAATCAAACACGGGGGGCTCGCCAACCCGTCTGATCTCTACATTGTCCTCATCCGAAGCTCCGACTGGCGTATCCGGCGAAACGATATTCGGTACAAGGATGAGCAGCTTGTTGTAGGCGTCGTCAACCTCTCGGTATAACGCTTCCTGCTTGCCCAACTGATCGTTGATGTCCTTGACCTGTTGTTTCGTCCGCTCGGCTTCTTCCTGTTTACCTTGTCGCACGAGCGTGCTGATCTCCTGCGAGATGGCATTGCGCTGCTGCCGCAATCTCTCCACGGCCAGCAGCAGTGTCCGGCGCTGGTCATCCAGCCGGACAAGTTCGGCAACCGACAGGGCGATGCCTTTCTGGTCAGCCACTCGCTGCAGTTCTTCCTGATTTTCTGTGCTCTCTCTGATCCATTTCATATCTAGCATAATCACCGCGCTCCTTCTTCTGAAAAAATAAAAAAGCGTCCTAGTCCATATGGGACGAGGGACGCTTATGCGCTCGCGGTGCCACCCAAATTGATTGAACCGTAACCTAATCACGAAACAGGTTGGTCCGTGTTCAATCCACTTTGATTCCGCGGTAACGGGCGGGTCCGGTTAACTTAGGGAGATGTCTGATCGATTATAGGATCAGATCGCCTTGACGAGAACGCCTCGGAGTTGGAAGCTCTTCATCGGCCTGATGTTAATATTGTTGTTCAGTATACCGCATGAGGTGTCTTTTATACAAGGGGCTCATTGGATTTTTGTACGCTGTTACATCGACGCCGCTTTCTTCGCAGCTGCCCGCTTCCATCCGGCAGGCTGCTCCGCATCCCAGCGGAAGGTCCATGCGGCTGCGCCGAGGATAAGGACCGTGAAGCCCGCAAGAATCATGAGGGGCATCCAGATGCCAGAGATATCGGCTTGCGGAGAAACGGCAATGGACATGCCGTTCGGCCCGATGATCGCAAGCACTTCACCTTCTCGTATATCTAGAGCCACATCATGTACGACCGTTCGCTGACCATAGGTTTTTCTTAAACCTTTCGCTTGAATGAGAGTAGGTAACATCATCTCGTATTCACGCTCCTTATTAACCAATGTTATATATCCAATATTGGATATTGACCGGAAATGAAAGCCGCAGCTGATGCTGAGGCTTATTCTTGAACGAGTGTTATGATCTTGTTGAGAAAGGCGATGTCTTGTTCCAGGCTTGAGATCGCATTATCGAAGGTAGCAAGAGCGATCTTCGATAAGCCGTACTGTCCCTTGATTTGTTTACCTGAACGCCATTGTGCCAGCGATTCTTCCACTTGCTTGAGGTTTTGCTGCAGCAATTCCACCGCTTCCTGCTTGGGAATGCTCTCGATCCAGACCAATCCAAGAGAGAAGTCGGATTTGACGGTATGGGGAGGAAGCGTCAAGGTTTCGCGGATCATCTTCTGGAATAATTTCTCGCCTTCATCCGTAATACTGTAAATTTTGCGAAGTCTCGCACCGGTCCGCTCTTCAGCGGTGGCTGCAATCAGACCGTCGCTTTCCATCTTGTTAAGTGCATAATAGATGGAGCCGGACAGAATATTCGTCCATAGGTCCATGCGGCTGGCCTGAATAAGCTGCTGAATTTCATAGCCGTGCATCGGGCGCTGGCGCAGGAATGAGAGCAGGATGAGGTTGGTCATGTTGGGTCACTTCCTTAGGATGTGTAGGTGAAGAATAATTTCATAACTGGATATCCAACGTTGGATATCTAATGATTGTAATTATAAGTACGATGGAATGATTTGTCAACAACCTGCGGAAAATAGGTAAATGTCATATATGGATTGAATGAAAGCGATTTAACGTTAAATTTACGGAGAACACCACCTTCAGCGAAGGGGATCACCGGAATTTCAATGCGAACGGGGAGCAGTTTAACGTGGGTGAGACCTTTGCCGGCCTCCGGTTCGAAAAAGGAGTTGAGCTCGCCAGAGAGCTCGCTTGGATTGCCGAGGGCCGAGGCGACATGGCTCGTGCATCCATGCGCTGGATCCTGGACTGCCCCGAGGTCAGCGCTGTCATTCCCGGCTTCCGCAGCGTCCGTCAGATTGAAGATAATCTGGGCACGCTGGAAGTGCCCTCATTCACCATGGAGGAAAAGGTACGCCTGGCCCGCTTCTATCAGGAGCGGGTAGCGGAGCACATCCGCGGTGCCTATTAGGCTGCATTCCGAGGATAAATAGTAAGAAGCCTCCCGATCATTCGGGGGGCTTTTTGTGTAGGAGGATGACTTTGTTCAGAACGATTGCAGCTGCTGCAGTGCTGCTTTAAAGCATATCCTATGCTTAATCATGGTAATGATACTATAATATAGGCAAAGATTCTGAATCGGAATGTGTTCAGCAGGAGGATTGTCGTTTTGAATGACTTGTTGAAGCGGGAGCATGACATTATCAAGGTCTGCTTGTTAGCAGGAAAAATCATGTTGCAAAGCGGTGCCGAGACCTATCGGGTCGAGGATACGATGATGCGGATCGCCGCGGCTTTCGGCGTGGAGAACAGCCACAGCTATATGACTCCGACCGGGATTATCTTCTCGATGGAGGAGCCTCAGCATATTACGCGGCTTATTCGTATTTCGGATCGGACAACCAATCTCGATAAGATCGATCAGGTCAACAGCGTGTCTCGGAGCATAAGCCTCGGTGAGCTGACGATTGAAGAGGCTCATAGGGCGCTTGAGAAAATCGAACATGAGCAGGCGATATATCCGACATGGCTGCTGATTCTCCTGTCAGCGATCGCAAGCGGCTGCTTCCTCATTATGTTTCGCGGCGTCTGGCCGGATTTCGTACCGGCGGCCATTGCGGGCGGTCTTGGCTTCTCCTGCTTTCTATTCATGCATCGGGTCATACCGGTGCGATTCTTCGCCGAATTCTCGGGAGCGCTGGTCATCGGCATAACCTCCGTATGGATGGTCAAATACGGATTCGGCCATCAGCTGGATACGATCATTATCAGTTCCGTGATGCCGCTGGTACCGGGCTTGCTGATCACGAATGCCATCCGCGATTTAATGGCGGGGCATCTGATATCCGGCTTGTCCAAAGGCGCGGAGGCTTTTGTTACGTCCTTTGCCATCGGAGCGGGAATTGCGTTTACGTTGTCATTCTAAGAGATGTGTGAGTGGAGGTGAAGATGGTGGCAACCTTTTATATACAGCAGCTCATCACGAGTTTTGTTGCTTCGGCGGCCTTCGGGATCATATTCAACGTACCCAAAAAAGCACTGCTGCAGTGCGGGTTTGCCGGCATGGTGGGCTGGCTGCTCTACATTATGCTGCAGAACATGATGGTTGAGCCGGTGACGGCCACTGTGTTTGCGGCTTTTTGCGTGACGATCATCAGCCATTTTTTCGCCAAAAAATACAAGACGCCCATTATCGTGTTCAGCGTGTCGGGGATTATTCCGCTCGTACCGGGCGGAGTCGCCTACAATGCCCTTCGGCATGTCGCCCAGAATCAATTTGATCAGGCTGTTCAGTTGGGAGCGCAGGCCTTCATGATTTCAGGCGCCATCGCGCTGGGTTTGCTGCTATCGGAGGTGACCAATCAGATCATTCGGAAGTGGTCGATATCCCGGAGAAGAGCTGGAAAACCCAATTCGACCGGCTCGTAAGCTCTCGCGACCTAACAGATCAGGACGAGGAACAAGTTCGGATATTTTGGCCTTGCAGCTGCTTACTGGCCGTATCTTTCGCTTAACTGCGGGGGATACGGTTTTTTTGAGTGCACTGAAGGGTATATCCCCTGCGTGAATATTTTTACATAAGTTTCATATTATTCCTTTTTATTGTCCAAATCCTCGCTGTACTATATAATCTTTACTGCATGAAATGAAACCGCATTCACATCTATCCTATCTGTTGATACCGTCTACTGACGACAGTTGAAGATTCCTAGTCTACCAAAGAAGAGGGATGTCCATGCAGGAGTTGACGCTGCATCTGTTCGAACGGATGGGCATGCTGCTCATCCTGACGTTTATACTGACGAGAATTCCGTTGTTCCGCCAATTGCTGGACCGCAAAGAGATGTCCGGCACGCGAATGTTCATCTATTCCTGTCTGTTTGGCCTCTTCGGTATCCTCGGGGTGTATGCAGGCGTTGTGGTGGAGAATGGCGAGTCGAGCTCCTCCTTCTGGCTGATGCAGCTGACGGAGGAGCAGGCCCTGGCCCATTCCGCTCTGGTCGGCGTTGTCATTGGCGGGCTGATCGGCGGGCCCCGCGTTGGCATCGGGGGCGGGCTTTTGGCGGGAGCCCATCTGCTGTATATCGGGGGCTACACGGGGCTGGCAGGAGCTATTGCCGTACCGCTTACGGGTGCCCTGGCCGGGGGCGTGGCCCGATTCTTCTCGCAGGAGCGGGTTATCTCGCCGGCAAAAGCGTTATTCGTGGGGATGTTCGCCCCGATCTTGCACATGGGGGTTATTTTGATCTGTTCAGATGAGCCGGACCGCGCGGTTGAGCTGGTCAACCTGATCGGTCTGCCGATGGTGCTGACCAACAGCATTTCCATTGCGATCTTCACGACGATGCTGCGGGTTGCGCTCACCGAGGAAGAGCGGGCAGCCGCTTACGAGACGGAGAAGGCATTCCATATCGCGGAAGCGGCGCTGCCGCATCTGAAGCAGGGCTTGACGTACCGTACGGCACAGGCCGTGGCCACCTTGCTGCTGCGCGAGCTGAAAACAACGGCAGTCGCCATTACGGATACGGAGCGGTTCCTGGCCCATGCCGGTGCCGCCAGCCGTACCATTGATCCCGGAGAAGAGATCACATCCGATTTGACCAAGAATGTCATTGCGACCGGCGAGCTTCGGATCATAGAGAATGCGGAAGATATTCAGCCCCGTCATTCGGCGCTCGGCGCCGCCATTCTTGTCCCGATGATCGAGGGTCACGAGATTGTAGGCGTCATTCATTTCTATTTCAAGCGACCGCAGGATATTCGGCGCGTTGAGCTGGTCATGGCTCAAGGGCTTGGACAGCTGATTTCTTACCAGCTCGGGGCCACGGCCCACGAGAAGATGAGCCATTTAATGAAAGAGACGGAGCTTAAGCTTCTGCAGGCGCAGATCAATCCGCATTTTCTGTTCAATACGCTCAATGCGATCCATTCGTTGATCCGGAGTGATCCGCTGCTGGCAAGACATGCCACGATGCAGCTGGGGGCGTTCATGCGCTTGAACGTCAAGGTCATGGCCTCCCGTAGAACGACCATTCGTGAGGAAATGGAGCTGTTGAATGCCTATTTGGACATTATTCAAATCCGGTTTGAGGATCAGTTCACGTTTGAATGCCAGCTGGATCCGGTGCTGGGCGAGCTTATGATTCCGCCTGCAACGCTGCAAATGCTGGTGGAGAACAGCATTAAGCACGGCTTGCGCGATAAAGCGAGCGGGGGCATCATCCAGTTGACCCTAAAGCGGGCGGGCGATATGGCGGTTGTACAGCTGCGGGACAACGGGGCAGGTATCTCCCCTGAGGTGCTGGACAGCCTCGGCGAACAACCGATCATCGGCAGCGAGGGTACGGGGAACGGCATTTACAATATCAACCAGCGTTTAATCAGCATGTTTGGCAAGGAAGCCAGACTCATCGTAGAGAATCTTGCAGAGGGCGGATGCAGCATATCCTTCAGCATCCCCTGCAGTCTATCGGAAGGGAGCCGGTACCGTGAAGCGAATTAAAACGATGATAGCGGAAGACGAACGATTGGCAAGGGAGGAGCTGGCTTACCTGTTGGAACAGGAGCCTGATATCGAGCTGCTTCCTTATGCCACGAACGGCCGGGAGCTGCTCGAGCTGGTTCCCTTACGGCAGCCGGATGTCGTCTTTCTCGACGTTCATATGCCGGAGCTGGAAGGATTGCAGGCTGCGCGGATGCTGAAGGCCTCCCCGATCTCGCCCTTGATTGTCTTTACGACAGCCTATGACGAGTATGCTGTCGAGGCGTTTGGTCTGAATGCGATTGATTATCTGCTGAAGCCTTACAGCCATATGCGATTAAAGGAAACCCTGCAGCGAATTCGCAGCAGGGTTCATGAAGGGCAAGTCTCCCCAAAGCAGGAAGCTTATGATGTCGCCCCCCAGATAGCTCCGTATCCATCCACTGAGGCTGCTGCCCGCAGTATGCGTGGCAAGCTGCTATTCGATGATGGGGACAAGCATGTGCTCGTCGATCCCGAGGCGATACTGTACGCGGTGCGCGAGGAGCGGGTCATCCGCATATGGACGGCGGAAGGCCAGCGGATTACGAGCAAAAGCACGCTGCAGGAGCTGGAGGAGAAGCTGGCGGGTTACTCGTTCTTTCGTCCTCATCGCAGTTACCTGGTTAACGTGAACCGGATTGCGGAGCTGTCCCCTTGGCAGAACGGCGCTTACAATATTGTGCTAAAGGATGAGCAGCGGACGATGATTCCCTTGTCGCGGGAAGCCGCCCGGGATTTGTTCCGGTTGCTTAGAGAGGCCTAGGGAGAAGCGCGTGAGGACGGTGGTTGTCTCCCGGTTCAGGCGGCATATCCGCCTTTTCGCGCACCCTATCGGACGTTTCGCGCAGGAGCTGTGGTCGCAGACAATCCTCCTGTATATAATCATTCTAAAGCGCTTTCATATATGGGAGACGCAATAGAATCCTTGATCGTTAATGGAGGGAAAGGCAATGGAAGAAAAAAGCTATACCGAAGTATGGCATTCTGAAAAATTCAAAACGCTGCTCTCCCGCAAGAAACGGTTCATTATTCCGATGACCGTCTTTTTTCTTCTGTTTTACTTTGCACTGCCGATTCTTACTTCGTACACCGACGTGTTGAACCACCCGGCGATTGGCCCGATCACGTGGGCATGGGTATTTGCATTCGCGCAGTTCATCATGACATGGGTCTTGTGCATCCTGTACTCCCGCAAGGCGGCCCAGTTTGACCGTATGGTAGACGATATTAAAAAGGATATGGGGGCGTAATCGACTATGGCTATCGCGTTGTTTTGCGGAATTGTATTTCTCACGCTGATCATAACGTATTACGCTGCCAAGAAAACAACCAACACCAGCGACTTCTATACGGCAGGCGGAGGGCTCAAGGGCTGGCAGAATGGAACCGCCATTGCCGGCGACTATATGTCTGCTGCCTCCTTCCTTGGCATCGCAGGCTCGATCGCGTTAGTTGGCTTTGACGGCTTCTTCTATAGCATCGGTTTTCTCGTGGCTTACCTGGTGGTGCTGTACCTTGTTGCCGAGCCGCTTCGGAATCTCGGGAAGTATACGGTGGCGGATATGATTGCCGCTCGTTTCTCCGACAAGAAAGTGCGCGGCGTTGCAGCGCTGAACACGATTTCCATCTCCATCTTCTACATGATCGCACAACTGGTTGGAGCAGGCGCGCTGATTAAGCTTTTGCTGGGACTGGACTATGTTACGTCCGTGCTGATTGTCGGCGTGCTCATGACCATCTATGTTGTCTTCGGCGGCATGCACGCCACGAGCTGGGTTCAAATCTCGAAAGCTATACTGCTCATGGCCGGCACGTTCATCATCTCGCTGATCGTATTCGCCAAATTCGATTTCAGCCTGACCCAGATGTTCCACCATATGAAGACGGCCACCCCACTGCAGGAGGCATTCCTGAACCCGGGGAATAAATACAAAATCCCGCTGGAGACGCTGTCGCTCAACCTTGCCCTAGTACTGGGCACGGCAGGTCTGCCGCATATTTTGACCCGTTTCTTTACCGTTAAGGATGCTAAGACGGCACGCAGCTCCGTGGTATACGCTACCTGGATTATCGGCATCTTCTATGTCATGACGATCTTTCTCGGTTTCGGGGCTGCCGCTTTCGTAGGCGCGGCGGATATTACCGCAGTCGATAAAGCCGGCAACATGGCTGCGCCACTCCTGGCCAAAGCGATTGGTGGCGACTTCCTCTTCGCGCTCATCTCGGCGGTTGCGTTCGCGACGATCCTCGCGGTGGTGACAGGGCTTGTGCTATCCGCCGCATCGGCTTTCGCCCATGATTTCTACGGCCAAATCGTGCGCCGCGGCGAATCGTCGGAGAAGGAGCAGCTGAAGATGGCACGGTACGCATCGATTGGTGTATCCATTGTCTCCATTCTGCTCGCATTGTTCGCCCAGAAGATGAACGTGGCATTCCTTGTCTCGCTAGCTTTCGCCGTTGCGGCCAGCGCGAATTTGCCGGTCATCCTGTTCACGGTGTTCTGGAAGAGGTTTAATACGACGGGCGCGGTTACCGGGATGCTGACAGGATTGATCAGCACGGTGATTCTTGTGGCGCTTAGTCCGAATATATGGGATCCGGCCGGCAAAGCGATTTTGATTGGCGATCCGATCTTCCCGATGAGCAACCCGAGCATTATCTCCATTCCGCTAGGCTTTGTGGCAGCTTATATCGGGACGCTGTTATCCTCTTCCAAGGATGAAGCGAAGTATGCCGAAGTGCTGGTCAAGGCCAATACGGGCGCGTAATCCGGATTCAATTCAATGACCAAAAAGGGTGTATCCAGCTGCTTAGCAGCACAGGGGATCGCCCTTTTTTTGTCATTTTATCGTAAAATAAAGGAATAACAGGACAGGACTTTGAGGCTGAAGCGGAAGGAGGCATGCAAATGAACATATCCGGCATCGTTTTTTTTCTGGCGATTGTGGTCGGCACGTTAATGATTACGTATTATGCCGCCAAGCGGACAACAAGCACGAATGATTTCTATGCAGCGGGCAATCGCCTGAGCGGGCTGCAAAACGGCTTGGCCATTTCCGGTGACTATATGAGCGCGGCGTCCTTTCTTGGCATCGCGGGTTCTATTGCTGTGTACGGCTTCGACGGCTTTTTCTATTCGATCGGCTTCCTCGCCTCCTATGTGATCGTGCAGTACGTCATAGCCGAACCGCTTCATAACCTGGGCAGGTACACGATGGCGGATGCGGTGGCGGTTCGGTTCAGCGAGAAACGGCTGCGCGGATGTATCGCCGTCAACAACATGATGATCACCGTCTTCTACATGATTGCCCAGCTCGTTGGTGCCGGGTGGCTCGTCCATTTGCTGTTCGGGCTGGAAACGTCGCTAGCCATCGTGCTGGTCGGAGGCTTAATGACCGTCTACGTCACGTTCGGCGGCATGCTCGCGACTTCCTGGGTGCAGATCGTCAAGTCTATTTTGCTGGTCAGCAGCACTTTTATCGTGAGTCTTATCGTACTGGCAAGGTTCGATTGGGATCTGCTCGGCTTATTCGAATCCATGAAGCGGGCGACCCCATTGCAGGAGCGGTTTCTGATGGCGGGTAATATGTTCGACCATCCGCTGGACATGCTGTCGTTTAATATGGCGCTGGTGTTAGGGACAGCGGGACTTCCGCATATTATTGCGCGTTTCTACACGGTAAGAGACCCGCGTACGGTCCGTTCTTCGGTAAAAATGGCAACGTTTACGATCGGCATCTTTTATGCCATGACCATATTTCTTGGTTTTGGGGCGGCTGCCTTCGTCGATTGGTCCGTTTTGTCAGAGCGGGTTGAGCTGGCGGCGCCGCTTCTCGCAAGCGCATTGGGTGGCGAATTCTTAATGGCCTTTGTATCGGCTGTTGCCTTCGCAACCATATTGGCCGTGATCTCGGGGCTTGTGCTGACGGCATCTTCCGCATTTGCTCATGACGTCTACAGCAGCATTTTCCGCAGAGGACGGGCGACCGAGGCACAGCAGATGAGAGTGGCTAAGCTTTCGGCCATCGTGGTTGGCACCGCTTCGATTGTGCTCGCCCTCGGCGCGCAGAAGCTAAACGTGGCATTCCTCGTTTCGTTTGCGTTCGCGGTTGCGGCCTCGGCTAATCTGCCGGTGCTGCTGTTCACGCTATTTTGGCGGAGATTTAATACGTATGGGGCCATGTCGAGCATTGCGGCCGGATTGGTATCCTCCTTGCTGCTCATGGCCGTGGGGCCTAACGTGATGGATCCCGGGGCCGGCTGGATCCGGGCGGAAGCGATCTTCCCGCTCAAGCATCCGGGCATCGTGTCCATACCGATTGGTTTCGCGGGCGGCATCCTCGGTACTCTGCTATCCGGTAAAGTCGGCTCAAGCGGCCAATTCGAGACGATGCAGGCCATTGCCCATGTGGCCCCTAATGAGATTCGTACCCGCGAGCCGGGATGACAGAGCATACATACAAATGATGAAGGAGAGGCAGGGGATAACAGTGAAGCAGGATTGTGTAATTGTACTCGCGCCCGATTCATTTAAGGAGAGCATGACCGCCAAAGAAGTCTGTGAGGCGATGGAACGCGGCATCAAGAAGGGGAATCCAAAGGTAACCTGTATCCATGTGCCCATGATGGACGGCGGTGACGGAATCGAGGTGCTGTACGATCAAGGGATGGACGCTATTTTTGGCATCGTGCCAGGGACTGTTACGCTAGCCGGAGGCACTGGCCATCGGACAGCAGAACGTGGAGAGAATGTCGGAGAATATCGTCCGTCTCATGATTTCCTTATACGAGTAATCATTCATAAAGGAAATAGACGAGGGAGGCGTTGACCTATTCGCTAATGAAAAAGGCGTGCTGAGGTGGTTCGGTGAACCTCAAACCTCTCAGCCACGCCGGTTATACTTCATATCCCTTCCCCCGCTGATGCGCGAGGACTTCGGGATTATCCCTTTCGATCTTCTTGCTTTATTTAATGCCAAGCCGCATGCGGTAGCTGAGCATCACGGGAAGTGTCCGCCCTTGGAAGTGCTCCTCGACCAGCGCATGGAACTGTGCGATTTTATCGTTCAATTCAGTCTGTTTCAGCTTGAACACGGTCTGGATACCGCCTTGACTGACGGCAAGGCCGGTATATCGTTCGGCGGTGAACGGCTCCATATGATGGAATACGATCTCTTTGGAGAACCGGAACACCCCGCTCTCCCGGATATGCTTCAGATGCTCGTTCTTATTCCCTTTATAGGCCTTCTCCTGTGCCTCCACATGGCGGTCGATGATGTCCTCTGCCCATTCGATCAGCTCATGGTAGGATTGCTCGACCTTCCAGGTCAGGCTCGGCGGCCAATCGCAATCATATACTGCGAATATCCCTTCCTCACGCAGTACGCGGGAAACCTCCTTCAACGTACTGGCCGGGTCCATCCAGTGAAAGGATTGGGAACAGGTGATGATGTCCGCGGACTGATCCGGAAGCGCCAATTGGTTTGAATAGCCGGAGACGAACTTGATGTCGGCAAGCTGCACATCGTGGCTGGTGTCAGCCTCTTGCTGCAGCGATTGCAGTTTGGCCATGGCCTTGCTCCGCATATCGTCATTCGGCTCGACACCGATGACTTGGTCCGCTGCGTCTCTCCATGCAAACGAGGACAGCCCCGTCCCGCATCCCAAGTCGACAACAAGAGAGGGCTTGCGCTCCAAGTATCCTGTCAGCAAGGCGACAACCTCCTGGGGTGCTTCGGGGCGATGCTGATCATAGGTATCCTCAAAGCCGGTGAAACGGTCCACGTTGCTGGCACGGTTGCCCTCGGGAACGAAATCCTTACTCCACACGTCGGTCATATTCTTGGTCATCATTAGTCATCTCCTTATCCGGGTACATGAATCGGGCATTGCAATTGGCGCTTTCCTGGCTTCCGAGAGTACGGACGAAGGCTCCCATTGCCGTTTTCTGCCGCTTTAATGCCATCATATCATAGGAAAGGAACTTATTAACAGATAGCCTTGACCCGGGGAGTGCCGATGCGGGTACAATAGAGAGAACGAATGAGGAAGAGGGATGCGTATGAAGACACCAATATCACCGAAAGGGATCTTCTTCGATGTGGATGATACATTGTATGACCATCTGGAGCCTTTTCGCGATGCCGTTCAGGAGGTTGCCCGGCCTGATGGTGCGTTTCCTTATGAAGCCGCCTATCACCGGATGCGCTATTACAGCGATAAGCTGTCCGTAGAGCTCGGAGGGGCTGGCACGGCAGCTTATGGGGAAGCGGTTGAGGATATGCGCAGGCGTCGTTTTCAATACGCGTTGGCCGAATTCGGCATACAGCTGACCCTCGAGGAGGCTGAGGCGGTACAGCAGACCTACCTGGACCGACAGTATAACATCACGATGTTTGAAGGCGCCCGGGAGCTTCTTAAGAAATTGGCAGATGCCGGGCATGTCGTTGGCTTGATTACCAATGGTCCGGCGGAACACCAGATGAATAAAATCGCAGCTATGCAGCTGGGTGACCTCATACCGGAGGAGCGTCTGTTCGTATCCGGAGCCGTGGGCTGGGACAAGCCCGATCCGCGGATCTTCCACCATGTGAATCGGCTGACCGGAACGGTGCCGGAGGGCTCCTATTACATCGGGGATTCGTGGCGCAATGATGTGGTTGGCGCCCTGGCTGCGGGCTGGCATGTGATTTGGTTCAATCACCGGAGCGTTGGGCCGGAATCGGAGCATCAACCGCAGCATACCGTGACGAGTTATGGCGAGCTGGAGCGGCTGCTTGATGAGGTTATCGGATAAAAAAATGCTGTGGCGAGCGTAAGGTGCTGCCGGGGCAGGATCGAGTAAAAGATTTATCGTGGCCAGACCCTTTAAATGGAGGGCTTGGCTTTTTTTGTTTCCTTATAGTCAACCAATTGGTTGACTTTATGGGATTCATCTATTATAGTTAACCACATGGTTGAACAAAATAACGAAGAACAACTGGATCACATCTTCCACGCACTGGCTGACCCGACCCGAAGAGAGATGGTGCGTATGATCGCGGCGCAGGAGCGGACCGTATCCGAGCTGGCCGAGCCGTTTGACATGTCGCTTGCGGCAGCCTCCAAGCATATTAAGGTGCTGGAGCGCTCCGGCCTGCTGGATCGATCCATTCAGGGACGGACACATACCTGCCGTCTCAATCCGGGCGTCATGTCCAGGGCGATGGAATGGCTGCAATTCTACGAACGATTCTGGACCCGGCAATTTGATGCATTGGAACGTGAGCTGAACAAAGCGAAGAAGGAGGAGCATTAACAGGAATACGACTGAACATCCTGGACAACGATGAGAACTAGGGGAAACAGACGGAATACACTTTTAATAAGAGAAGGATGATTTACATTGGAGAAAGCCTCTACAACTACACTGGTCATGAAACGCTTGTTTGAGGTAGCGCCGGAACGAGTGTTTGATGCTTGGTTAAACCCCGACATGATGTGCAAATGGTTGTTTACGATGGAAACGACGAACAAGATCGCCCGTAATGATCCTCGCGTGGGCGGAACCTGGGAGATTGTTGACGTTCGGGAAGGCAAGGAGTACCGGGCCATTGGGGAGTATCTTGTAATCGACCGGCCTCACAAGCTGGTGCTTACCTTCAGGATGCCCCAGTTCAGCGAAACCGTGGACCAAATAACGGTTGAGTTCAAAGCCGTGGACGCAGGATGTGACATGACATTCACGCAAGAGATTGTTGTTCCTCACGAGGAAGATTGGACCGCAGAGGATATTGAGAAGGCGCTCAAGGAGTATCATACCCAAACCGAACATGGATGGGGTTATATGTTTGAGGGCTTGAAGCAGCTGCTCGAGACAGGAAATATTAACTACCCATCCTAATCAGATGAACAAGGAGAGTGTATTGTCCATGAAGAGTGTTACCCCGTTTTTAATGTTCCAAGGTAATGCCGAAGAAGCCATGAACCATTACGTTTCCATTATTGAGGATTCCGAAATAACCAGCATTGCCCGTTATGGCCCCAATCAGCCGGGAACCGAGGGAAGCGTTATGCATGCCGCCTTTTCGTTGAAGGGGCAAACGTTCATGTGCATCGACAGCAATGTGAAGCATGATTTTACGTTCACGCCTTCCTTCTCCATCTATCTGACTTGCGAGTCGGAAGCGGAGATCGAGAAGGTGTACGGGGCATTAATTGATGGCGGAGGTGCGATGATGCCGCTGGACAACTATGGATTTAGCCAAAAATTCGGCTGGATCGCGGACAAGTTCGGCGTATCATGGCAGCTTAATCTGCCGAATGAAGCATAACGTTACGTTACGTAATCGATTCATTAGAGACGGGCCCTAGAGGGGTCCGTCTCTTTTTGCTGCTGATAATGCATCGCCAGCTCGTTGCTCTGCGATCAAGGCCCCGCCGATCCCCATTGCCAACCGAATGGCAGAGTGTAGGGTGTCTCGAAGCTGGCCCCATCTTCGCGTCTTACTCCGTATACTGCTTTCGGAATTGCAGAGGCGATAGGCCGAAACGTGCGGAGAAGCGGCGGGAGAAATAAGGCGGATATTGAAATCCCACATGCTCCGCAATCCGCGCCATCGACCACTGGGTGGTCAGCAGCAGCCGCTTCGCCTGGTCCAGGCGGTATTGCAGCAGGTATTCCGTTGGCGTCAAGCCGTGCGATTCTTTCATGCAGCGCGTCAGGTAATTGTAGTGGAAATGCAGGTCAGATGATAAACGTGCGTTGCTGATGGGCTCACGGTAATGCATTTTGATATAGGACTCTACCTGCTCCGCTATTTTGCGTACCCGTGATTGCTCCTGATCCGATCTTGACGGGTCCAGCAGCTCCAGCAGCTGGATAAACAGCGTTTGTTCCCGCCAAAATGCCGTGGACCTCGGTTCCGTTGCCAGCAGGTGCAGGGAATCGAACAGTTGATAGGCTTGCTCCGGATAAGGGATAGGGCCATGCCTCGGCAGCTTTATGTTGTGTGAGATCGAATCATCATCGGCTGCACTTGATGCCGCGGACTGAAAATGCAGCCAATAAAAGGAGGTTTCCTCTTGGCACCCCTGCACGGCGTAATGGTACGCATCCGGCAATAATACAACGGAGTCCCCTGGGCCAAGCGCCCACTGCATATCCTCCTCGCCCAGGAACAAGCAGCCGCGTTGAACCAGGATGAGATCGAAAACGCCAAGGTTTCTCCGGTTGGGATGCGACTCGCCCGGCATATAATGTGTTTTTCCTGATTCAAGGAAGTAGGGGAGCGGCGGCGAAGGAAAGGAAAGAACACTCCGTTCCGTCATGGTAACACCTCCAGGGAAGTGTGAAATTGTATAAGAAATTAGGTCGATTATGTTATCGTTTTCATCCTATCATAGAACGTAGAATGGGAAGTGTCGAGGCTTTATCTTATGAATTCCAAAAGGAGTGTATATCCAAGATGATTACTCTTACTTCGCGTTCAGCCGCCATCCCCCTTAAGCAAGTGAAACTGACGGATCCTTTCTGGTCCCGTTACATAGAACTGGTAAGGGAAGTGGTGATCCCATACCAATATGAAGCTCTCCATGATCGAATTCCGGGTGTGGAACCGAGTTATGGCGTGTCCAATTTTCGAATTGCTGCCGGCATGGAGGAGGGTGAATACGGCGGCATGGTGTTTCAGGACAGCGATGTCGCCAAATGGCTTGAGGCTGCGGCTTATTCGCTTGCCATTCATCCGGATCCGAAGCTGGAGAAGCAGGTGGATGAGCTGATCGATCTTGTGGCCGCTGCCCAGCAGCCGGATGGTTATCTGAATACGTACTTTACGGTGAAGGAGCCGGAGAAGCGCTGGACCAATCTGACGGATTGCCACGAGCTGTACTGCGCCGGCCATATGATTGAAGCTGGAGTTGCGCATTACCGGGCGACAGGCAAGCGGAAGCTGCTGGATGTGGTGTGCCGCTTGGCGGATTATATCGATACCGTTTTTGGACCCGAGGATGGCAAAATCCATGGGTTCGACGGCCATCAGGAGATTGAGCTGGCACTGGTCAAATTGTACGAGGTGACTCAGGAACCGAGATATTTGAGTCTGAGTCAGTATTTCATAGATGAGCGCGGGACTGAACCCCATTTCTTCCTTCAGGAGTGGGAACAGCGAGGGAAGAAGTCATTCTACCCCTCGGTACTGCATCCGCCGCATTTGGCTTATCATCAGAGCCACCTGCCGGTCAGGGAACAGAAGGAGGCGGTTGGGCATTCGGTTCGTGCCGTTTACATGTACACGGCGATGGCGGATTTAGCTGCCAGAACGAAAGACCCTGCTCTGCTTGAGGCTTGCGTTAATCTGTGGCATAACATAGTCCGCAAACAGATGTACATTACCGGGGGGATCGGCTCCACTCATCATGGCGAGGCGTTTACCACGGACTATGATCTGCCGAACGATACCGTATACTCGGAGACCTGCGCATCCATTGGGCTGATCTTTTTTGCCCAGCGCATGCTGCAGCTGTCACCCAAATCGGAGTATGCGGACGTGATGGAGCGTGCGTTGTTCAACACGGTCATTGGCAGCATGGCTCAGGACGGGCGGCATTTCTTCTATGTGAATCCGCTTGAGGTATGGCCTACCGCCTGCCGCCATAATCCAGGCAAATTCCATGTGAAGCCGGTTCGGCCGGGATGGTTCGCCTGCGCTTGCTGCCCGCCGAACGTGGCGAGATTGCTGTCGTCGCTGGGTGAATACGTGTATACGATGAATGACGACACGCTGTATACCCATCTGTACATCGGCGGCGAAGCGGAGGTCCGGTTTGGGGACGTGCCGGTGAAGGTAACCCAGACCAGCGCGCTGCCGTGGGACGGGAATGTTATGCTTACGATTCAGCCTGAGCAGGCAGTCGAGTGGACCGTCGGTCTCCGCATTCCGGATTGGTCGCAGGGCAAAGCCGTTATGCGGGTGAACGGGCAAAAGGTGATCGTGGAGGATATTACCGAAGACGGTTATGCCTACGTGAAGAGAGTGTGGGCGCCGGGGGACACGGTGGAACTGGCATTCTCCATGGAGATTCATCAAGTAAGAGCTAATCCCAATATACGGGAGAATGCCGGCAGGGCAGCGATTCAGCGGGGACCGCTAGTATACTGCCTGGAGAGCGTCGATCATGGAGCGCCGGTATCCTCGCTGTCGCTCGCAGGCGATCCGAAGCTTCATTCCCGATTCGACCCGGATTTTCTCGGCGGTGCCGTTATCATTGAAGGGGATGGATGGCTTGAAGAGTCTGATGATTGGGGCGATGAACTGTATCGTTCCTCTCCGAAAAGGAGGCTTCCTGCGGCATTAAAGGCCATTCCGTACTATTTATGGGGCAACCGCGGCGAGAATGAAATGGCCGTCTGGGTGCGCGAGCTGCCGCACACGGTATAAAGATCGTAAAGACGGTTCTCCGGATAGGGGGCTACAGAACAGCCAGCATATAAAGGATGCAATGGCAAAGCATTGATGATGCCAAACCGCATGACGTGAAGGGCTTGCCCAAGGTCGATGGACCTCGGGCAAGCCCTTTTTTATCCGAATCGGCTGCCTGCTTTTATAACAGCTTCTTGATATCCTCTTCTATTTTCTCCGGAGTATCGGTTGGCGCAAAGCGCTTGACCACCCTGCCGCTGCGGTCCACAAGGAACTTGGTGAAGTTCCATTTAATCGCTTTAATGCCCAATGCGCCGGGAGCTTCGCTCGTCAAATGCCGGTAGAGCGGATGAGCGTTCGTGCCATTCACATCAATTTTGGAGAACAACGGGAAGGTGACGCCATGATTGAGCTTGCAGGCCTCCTCGATCGCGGAGTCCTCCTCCAGCTCTTGATTCATGAACTGACTGCTGGGGAAACCGAGAACGGCCAATCCTTGATCGCGGTAGGTTTGGTGCAGCTTCTCCAGACCGTCGAATTGAGGGGCAAAGCCGCATTTGGTCGCTGTATTGACAATGAGCATGACGTCGCCTTCATAAGATTTGAGCGTTTGGGACTCGCCGCGTATCGTTTTTACTTCATATTCATAGATGGACATCGCCGTAGAACCTCCTCCAATGAGATGTATATACAATCAGAGTATATTCTTTCGCCATGGATTGCAATTTGCTAGAAACGGCAGCGGCAATTATATGCTATATGCATGACAAAAGCTGGAATGCAATACATGATGCGGAAATATAGAGAGTAAAATTTTGTGTTTTCATCTGGACTAATTTAGGAGATATATGGTAGTAGTAGAATAAGTATTTAAGCAGATGAAACAAGAGGGTACTGCTGAAACTATGTGTGGGAGGACTTTATGAGATTAAAAACACAAATGCTCAAAACGACGGTAACCAGCCTGCTCGCTTTTATGTTCATCGTCCTCATTGTCCTGGTTCCGAGGGATTTGAATCTGTCGCTGGACAGCAATTTGTGGGTGACGAATTATTCCTTTGATCTGGGTGAGTATGTTACGTATATTCGCGATTATTTTGCAAATGCCATTCAGAACGGGACGCTGGGGGAATCGCAGTATACCGGCCAGTCTTCGGAAGCCGCCGCTTTTGGAGCCGTCGGTAAAAGCCTGCTCGTTATTGTATCCGCTTTAATCATTGGATTCGTGTTCGGCATTCTGAAGGGAGTCCTTGACTACAAATTGTCCAAGACCAAATTCAATGTGCTGGGACACTGGACCACATGGCTGTTCCAATCCATTCCCGATTTTTTTCTGATGCTGATCGCCCAGTGGGTGCTCATTAAGTATGTTCCGGCTATCCGCTATTTTGCGGTTGATGGCTGGGAGGCTTTCGTGCTGCCTTCGCTGCTCGTGTCGATTTACCCGATTTTCTTCATTGCTCGAATCACTTCGGCTTCTCTGCTTGCACAGGAGGGAAAGTTATACATACTGCTGGCTAAAGCCAAGGGGCTTAGTGACCGGAAGGTCGTATACAAACATATGCTGCGCAACGGCATCGCGACCATCCTGACCCATCTTCCGGGCCTGCTCGTCTTCATATTGTCCAACCTGCTCGTCGTGGAATATTACCGCAACTATCCGGGAGCGGCATGGAGACTGTTTCAGGCGCTGGACTTCAACACGTTCAGCGGCACCGGGTCCAATTATGAGCCGGGGGTCATTATTTATATCACGTTTTCTTTCATGGTGCTGTTCATGATCGTTCAATGGATCAGTCAATCAGCACGCAAATACTTTGATCCACGATAAGAAATGAGGTGAGTCGACTTGAAGAATGTCCCTTTATGGATTGGCGGCACGCTGCTGGCCTTCTTTGTTTTTGTTATGCTGGCGGGGCCGTACATGCCCTTTATCGATAAAGAGTTGAAACAGGAAACCTCCCGATGGGTGATGAAGGACGGGAAGCAGAAACTGACTCTTCCGCCCTTTAAACCTTCTTCGAAGAACTGGCTGGGATCGGATAAGAAGGGGGTCGATAACCTGAGCAAGCTCGTTGTGACCGCCAAGGATACGATCCTGCTTGTGCTGGGGATTACGGCTGTTCGATATGCGATAGGTGTGCCCCTGGGATTGATCGCTCGTAAGAAAAAAGGCTTCACCCACCGGTTCATTACCTTCTGGAACCAGCTGTGCTCCTATTTGCCGCCGGTCTTCGCCTCGGCCCTGCTGCTTGCGCTTCCGTTCTTTCTCTTCTCCCAGCAGCGGATGGGCTGGGCCATTCTGATTCTGGCCAGCGTTGAAGCCGGACGTGTTGCGATAACGATACAGCAGCAGGCCCACAAAATGGCAAGCGAGCCTTACATGGAGGCCGGAACCGCGTTAGGACTTCGCACGAGGACATTGACCAAGAATTATTATATTCCGGTCATGTTCCCCGAGGTGATCGTCAACTTCTGTTTGGATATGGGAAAGGTTATGTTGCTGCTTGGCCAACTTGCGATCGTGAACATCTTTCTTGGTCATGAGTGGAAGGAAGTTAATTATTATGTCATGGAATTTGTGGAGACCGGATATAACTGGGCGACGATTCTGTCCAAGAATCGAGCGGATATATGGTTAGGAAAGTTCCAATTCGTTGTCTATCCCGCATTTGCGATGATGCTGCTAATCATCACGTTCAACCTGTTAGGCGAGGGCCTGCGCCGTCGTTATCAGGTTAAAGGCTGATCGGTACGTAGCCGTTAACCCGAAAAACCGGAAGGATGAGGACTTGCGCCAGATGTTTTCCTACACATTAGGAGTGCTGGCGAAACCCATCGTTCCGGTCTTTTTTTGTTCAAATGCTGCTGCTTACCCTTTTACGGGAATATCCGGATGAGCCCAGACAGATACACTGCCGCCGTTCACCGGAAAAAGAGCGAAACCATCCTTGCCGATCGTTATGCGATCCTTCCGGGTGCGGGTCAGATCCACCCATACCTCTCCGGCTCGATGCTCGCCGACAAACATCCGCTTATCCCCGGCTTCGCCATTGGCAATGACCACCGCGCAGCCGGAGAACTCGATTTCCTGGATGCCGCGGCGAACCCAGCCTATCGTATTCGGATGGTCAAAATAATCATCCTGCTCGCCATACGCCCGATTCGCTCTGGCATAGAGCAGCGGGTCAATCGCTTCCCTTTTGCCGGGAATGGGCTTCTCGCCGCCGATTCCGTAATAATCGCCATAGAAGACGGAAGGATAACCGTCCTTTCGCAGCAGGATCAACGCATAAGCGCTCTGCTTGAACCAATCCTCCACCCAGGATTCCAGTGATTCCTGCGGCTGTGAGTCGTGGTTGTCCACAAACGTGACAGCATTCATCGGGTGCGATTGCACAAGTGTATCGTCAAAGATCGTCCGCAGGTCAAAGGAACGGCCGGCTTTGGAAGCTGCTTGGAGTTTATAGTGAAGAGACACGTCAAACAGATCGATCCTGTAATCCACCGTATCCAGAAAGTTTCGGCAGTCTTGAAGCTCGGGATTCCAGAACTCGCCCACGATGTAAAAATCATCTCCACGCTTTTTCTTCATGGCGGTGGCAAATTCTTTAATGAAGTCATGGTTAATATGCTTGATCGCATCCAGCCGGAAACCACTGCATTGCAGCGTATCCACCAGCCACTTGCCCCATGCCACCATTTCCTGGCGTACATCCGGATGACCGTAATCAATGTTGGCAAACATCAGGTAGTCGTAATTGCCGAATTCATTGTCAACGTTATCGCTCCATGACTTATTCTCGCCGACGATCCGGTAAATGCCTGAACGCTTGCTGATATCGTCGTAATCGGTACCGTTAAAATGCGTGAAATTCCATTGAAACGAGGAGTATTGATCCCCTCGGCCAGGGAAGGTGAATTTGGTCCAGCCTTCAATCTCGAATGGCTTGGATATATCCTTGGTCCGATCCATCTCGTCGACCTGCACAACCCGAAACCGCTCGGTTTCATCTGCGCCCGCCTTATGGTTCATGACCAGATCCACATAGACGGCAATCCCGTTCTTGTGGCAGGCCGCAATGGCATCGATCAATTCCTGTTTGGTTCCATACTTCGTGCGAACCGTTCCCTTCTGATCGAACTCTCCCAGATCATACAGGTCGTATACGCCATAACCATTGTCCTCAGCGGACGATGCCTTCGTCACCGGAGGAATCCATACCGCATCGATCCCTGCCTTGCTCAGCTCCGGGGCTGCGTTCTTGAGTCGGTTCCAGTGCGAGCCATCGGCTGCAACATGCCATTCGAAGAATTGCATAATCGTATGATTTCGTTGCATATATCCATCTCCTCTATCATGATAGCTCTGCATGAATACTGCATACTAAGCTCAAATACCCAAGAAAGCAGGGGAGCTAAACCTTCCACCCGAAATGGGCGGATCGCCTACATTTAGTTTTACCCTAAAATGGAAAGAAAAAGACGGGGGTCCCTTGGGAGACTTGGAGAATCTGCGTCGCGGGTTTTTGATTTGGGGAAGGATCGTAAGCTCTACACATTGGGAGACTTGTTCATAGGGAGTCTTTGGCATGAGGGTGTTCACCAAGGAGTGGTTGATATCCTAAGAAGATCCATCTAATGTGTGAAGAGGCAAATCAAAGCGGATACCTTCATGCCGCCTGGATAAGCTCCGGTAATAAGGAAGCAAGGGGAGGAAGATCCCGAAACCGGCGGCAACACACGCCCCCCCCCCCCCCCCCGGCTGATCATGTACGAAAAAAACACCATCCCTGCGCAAAAGTTCAACGCTAGGGATGGTGTTCGTTCCTTACACACTGGCTGCCTTCCGCTTACTTATGCCATGGCATAAGTAAGCAGGATCAGCAGCACGGTGGTGATGGACATGGCCAGCAGCGGCCGCCAGGCACCGCGTATATCCTTCAAGTGGACATTCAGGCCAAGTCCCACCATGGCCATGGCAAGAATGAAGGAGGCTGCCTGAGAAATCCAATCCTTGATTGGCAGGGGAATGATCGGTTGTCCGGTAAATTCCCAGCTTCCCAGTACACTCGCTGCCATGAAGCCCAGCAGGAACCAGGGAAACTCCATCCGTGTTTGACTCTGTAAACGGCCGGTGCGCTTCATCCAGACCATGAGTGCGATACTGAGTGGTACAAGCAAAAATACGCGTCCCAGCTTGGCAAGCAGACTAATCGCAAGGGCGTCCTCACCTGCCGGAGCAGCTGCCAGTGCCACATGGGCGATTTCATGAAGACTTACGCCAGACCACACGCCGTATTGAGTGTCTGTTAAAGGAAGCAGCGGCTGGACAAGGGTATATCCGATAGCAACGATGGTTCCAAGAAAGGCGATAAGCCCTGCTCCAAGCGCGGTGTCCTTCTCCTTCGCCTTGAGAATCGGGGATACGGCAGCAATAGCCGCCGCACCACATACGCCGGTTCCAATGCCGAGCAGGAGGGACAGGGACATATCGGCCTTCAGCCATTTGGCAATCAGCAGGGTAAGCGCAATGGCAAATACAACGCTGATGACATCCCTCATCATTAAACCAAGGCCTTGCTGGAACACGATGCCGATATTCAGCTTTAAGCCATATAGTATGATCGCTACACGCAGCAGCCGCTTGGCCGTGAATTGGGTTCCAATGCGAAGTCTCTCCGGGTAACCGCGCAACTGCCGGTATATCGCGGCGATGAGAATTGCCCATGCGAGCTGGCCAAGGTAGCCAAGGCCTGGCACGCTTGCTAATGCGTAACCGATGAGGGCGATGACAAAGGTAAAGGCAATGCCGCCTGCGGCTGCGGGCAGCGTATGCTGTGTCCATCGAACCAGGCGATGGACGTGTTCTTGTGATTTGGAATAAGCTGGCTCTGTCATAAGATGTAACCTCCGATTCGTTCGGTTGGTCTGAACCCATCGTATCTCATTCCACTGGATAAGAAAAATAAATCAATATGATGATCATCATAAGTGATAAGTTATGATAATATAACTCATAACCATTTGTGGATATTGCAAACGAAGGAGGCCCAAAGGTGGATCCAACATTGGAGGTATTCGTTACGGTGGTAGAGAAAGGGAATTTTACCCGTGCGGCCGAGGAACTGCTGATGACACAGCCCGCGGTAAGCCAATATATCCAATCGCTCGAGCGGTCAGTTGGCACCAAGCTGCTGGAGCGAACCAATAAATATGTCCGGCTGACGAAAGCCGGAGAGATCGTGTATCACCATGCGAGGGACATTCTGGGTCTGTACACCCGCATGAACACGCTTGTGGACGATTTGATGCATCGGGCAAGCGGAAATTTGTCCATTGGCTCCAGTTACACCTTTGGGGAATATATGCTGCCGCATTTGATCGCTTATATGAGGGAACATTATCCCTTGATCCGCCCATCGATTATGATCGGGAACACCACGGAGGTGGGGGAGATGATACTGCGCCATGAGGCGGATATCGGCATCGTGGAGGGGGATTATCAGGATGATAAGCTGCATATCGAGGCCTTTGCCGAGGATGAGATGGTGGTGATGGTTCCCCGGGGCGGGCGGTATGACCATCTGCAAGAGATATCACTCTCCGAACTTGCAGATGAGACCTGGATTGTCAGAGAAGCTGGATCAGGCACCCGCGCGGCAACGGAGCGGATGTTCTCACGGTATCATATTCACCCTCAGCATATCGTGGAGTTTGGAAGCACCCAGCTGATCAAGGAATCCGTGGAGGCAGGCCTTGGCGTCACGCTGCTGTCACGATGGGCGGTGCGCAAGGAGGTTCAGCTCGGAACGCTGCATATGCTGCTACCGAACGGCAAGCCGGTGGCCCGGCAGTTCTCATGGATTACACAGAAGACACCTTATCATACCAAGGCGGTTGAGGTATTTCTCGAGCTTCTGCATCATAAACGCGGTTTCCCCAAGGGAGTCTAAAGGAAGAGAACGATCTCGGTGCAAGAACATCCCGGTTTTAGGGAATGTTTTTTTGTTCAGGCATGATTACAAACGCCGTAAATGGTTAAAAATAGATACTAAAATCCTTAGAATAACAAACCATGTAACGAATGATGTGAAAATCGGACGCAAGGGGGTGTTAAGCGATGAGAACATTTAATACAATTGCTTTGCTGTTATTGATTATTGGGGGCATTAACTGGCTTTTGGTCGGCCTGTTTCAATACGACCTGGTAGCTGCATTATTTGGAGGACAGAGCTCCGCAGGGTCCCGTATTATCTATACGATTGTCGGTCTGTGTGCATTGTACTCGATCCGCTTCTTTGGTGATGTTACGAATGACGACCGAAAGACAGCTAGATGAGTTACATTTAATGACATATAAATGACATAAATAAAGAGAGATATCGATTCTCTCCTAGATGAAAAAAGCCGTTCCGTGTTCAGGAATGGCTTTTTTTGTGTGCAAATTCCAAGATGGTCAGTGAATTGTAAACCTCATGTAAGGTGCAAGATCAACATATACAGTATGAAATTTCCAGTGTTTATGAGGCTTTGTATGCTCTATAGTTAAAGATAAAAACGACATATTTACGGAGTTCGGAAGGAACTCCTAGAATAAAGCCAAGCCATTGCAGCGAAATAATCGGAAGTTAACAGTATGGCAGAAAACATTACATTTTATCTGTCGTCAGCCTCTTTTTTTGCGTAAGTAGTGAAAAAGGACTCCTTCACGATAAGGAAAGAGTCCGGAACGAATAGCGAAATAAAGACACGCTGAAGGGGAGTGAGGCTGTTAGGCTCAGGCAAGTTTCTGCTTCCTTTAGGAGTGGAATGCTTTGTACATTGCATCCAGCAGGCTGTGTGTCGCATCACAGCTGTATTCCCAGAACATAATACCAGCCAAGCCTTGATCTTGTATATATTTGCATTTATGGGTCAGGGATTCGGCATCATCGTAAGTGATGAAGCTGCTGCCATCGAATAAAAAGGGCGCTTTGGCTTCATCGTCCCAGTACCGCTTATATGAAGGATTGTTAAAATACTCGGCTGCGAGCTGGGTATAGGTCGGACCGTAACCACCAGAAGATGGAGCTACCTGGAGGTAACCGTTGTTGACATCCGGCACATCCTTCCACTTCCTGGAGTAGAATGCGGCGCCGATCACGATTTTTTCGCGCGGCACACCGGCTAGGGTGAACAGGCGGACGGAAGCATCGACACTGATTCGAAACAGATCGCCGGTGGAGGTGTACAGGTTGGTGTGATGGCCCGTCATCGTCTGGAATCCGCCGCGCATGTCGTACGTCATCAGCTGAATGAAGTCGAGATAGGGGTGGATGTTATGGATCTCGGTGCCATCGATATAATATTGATCGGCTCCGGCCGCGATCGTGAGCAGATAGTGCTTCTTGCCCCGCCCGTACTGATCCAGTGTTTCCCGGAGCTCCTTCAGGAGCAGTGTGAAGTTCTCCTTGTCACTTGGCGATGCCACCGTTCCGGCTATCGAGTAGCATGGATACTCCCAGTCCAGGTCAATGCCGTCGAATGGAAACTCTTGCAGCAGCTTGATCGCCGATTCGCACACGCTTTGTCTTCCTTCGGGCGTGGCTGCAGCTTCCGAGAATCCGTCGGAGCCCCAACCGCCAACGGACAGCAGAACGGTTAACTGGGGATTGACGGTTTTCAGGCGTTGGATCTCGTGGATGGTGTTCGTATCGGTATACGAAATCTTGTCTTCTTGGATATGGGCGAAAGCGATATTCAAGTGAGTGAGCCGCTGGGCATCTTCGGTCGTGATCGTGGATAAGACCTTGCGCCCTGCGTAGCCGGCTAAAATCCAGGAGGATGGCAACATGCGTAATACCTCATTTCTTTTTAGGATATGTCAGTTTTGCTTTTACGGTTTATTTTTCCAACTTACGGTCAGATATGACATCTGTCAAGGATCATCCCATTGACCTGGATGACAATTTACCAGGGGGGAAGGGTCAAAAACCACATGTTTTCCTACCCGAAAACGACAATGACAAGAGTGGAAAGGACGTAAAAAGCCCGTCATACCAATGCATGAAGCCGTTTTCATTAGACCATTGAAAATGACATATTTACGGATAGTGCCGCGGTCCATACACTTGGTGTGTAAGCGTTAACATTTCTGAAGCGGGCGAAAAGCCGCACGCTAAGGAGTGGTCAGGAAGGCTCTTTCTTTTACATTAAACAGGGGTGCTTTTCCGAAAAAAATGGCCGGATTTTCATTAGAAAAGGAGGGGGCAACCTATGCAGCAAGATGGTCAATCCGCCCTGTCGCAAAGCTTATCGGTTAACACGATACCGAATCGTAAGAAAAATACATTATGGAGGAGGATGATTCGAAACTGGGAGCTGTATTTGTTTATAGCTCCGGCATTTCTGTATTTTGTCATTTTCCATTATGGCCCGATGTACGGGATCCAAATCGCCTTCAAAAACTTCATCCCGACGTTGGGAATAACGGGAAGCCCGTGGGTCGGATTCGACCACTTCGAACGCTTCTTTAACTCTTATTACTTCTGGGACTTGCTCTGGAATACGCTCAGCATCAGCTTGTATGAGCTGGCCATCGGGTTTCCGCTGCCCATTATTCTGGCATTGGCCTTCAATGAAGTGAAGGATTCATTCTTCAAGCGTACCGTACAGACCGTCACGTATGCACCGCATTTTATTTCGGTCGTTGTCATGTCCGGTATGATCATCACCTTCTTGTCGCCTTCGTCCGGCATGATTGTTAACTTTGTGGAAATGCTTGGCTTTCAGGCGCCTCAATTCCTGACGGACCCTGCATGGTTCAAGACGGTGTATGTGCTGTCTGGCGTCTGGCAGAGTGCAGGCTGGGGTACCATTATATATCTCGCAGCCTTATCGGGTGTCGATCCTCAGCTGCATGAAGCAGCTGTCGTGGACGGAGCAAGCCGTTTCAAACGGATTCTGCACATCAACATCCCGGCTATTATACCTACGATTACCATCCTGTTGATCCTGAACATGGGCAGCATTTTGGGCGTCGGATTCGAGAAAATCCTGCTGCTGCAGAACCCGCTGAATATGAGCTCTTCCGATGTCATCTCGACTTTTGTTTATCGTTCCGGTCTGGTTGACGCACAGTACAGCTTCTCTACCGCCGTCGGATTGTTCAATTCGGTCATTAATGCGATTCTGCTGATTGCGGTGAACCAAATCGCTCGTCGCACCAGCGAAAACAGCCTGTGGTAGAAGGGGGAATAACATATGTCATCCACGGTAAGGGAAAGCAAAGGGGATAAATTATTCCTGCTATGCAACTACATCTATCTGACGATTGCGCTTGTCATCGTACTGTACCCGCTGCTGTACATTGTCAGCGCCTCCATCAGTGATCCGAAGTACGTAAGCTCAGGTGAAATGTGGTTGATTCCGAAAGGGATAACTTTTGATGGATATGCCCGAGTGTTTGAGAACGCCAACATTTGGATTGGCTACAAGAACACGATTATTTATACAGTGATCGGTACGATTGTGAATCTGATTGTCACGCTGCCTGCAGCCTATGCGCTCAGCCGTTCTGATTTTGTGGGCAGAGGATTTTTTATGGCGGTGTTTCTGGTTACGATGTTTTTCGGCGGGGGACTGATTCCGAGTTACCTGCTCGTTAAGGATCTTGGCATGGTCAACAGCATGTGGGCCCTAATTCTGCCGGGAGCTGCGTCCATATGGAATATTATTGTGTCCCGGACGTTCTTCCAATCGACCATTCCGAAGGAGCTTCAGGAAGCTGCCCATATCGACGGCTGTACGAACTTCCGGTTATTCATCAAAATCGTACTGCCGCTCTCGATGCCGATTATTGCCGTCATGGCACTTTTCTACGGCGTCGGACATTGGAACAGTTATTTCAGTGCCATGATTTATCTGAATGATGCCGCGAAGTACCCGCTTCAGCTCTTCCTGCGTCAAATCCTGGTCCTTCAGGAGATGGCGGCACAGGGCGGCGGGGCGATTGACGCCTCATCCGCAGCAGCGATGAATTCCAAAGCGGAAATTGCTGCACTGGTCAAATATGCGGTCATTATCGTTGCGACACTTCCGGTTATTGCGGTTTACCCGTTCCTTCAACGTTACTTTGTGCAGGGTGTTATGATTGGTTCCGTTAAGGGCTGATCTTATACCATAAATCCACACCAAAAAAAGGGGAGTTGTTGTCATGAAAAAGCTTCGTAAGGCATCATCTATTTTACTCTGCCTCACCCTCTCAGCAACAATGCTTGCAGCCTGTGGTTCACCCAAAGGAGACGGCGCTGCTACGGCACCGTCCGGGACGGCCAGTACGGAAGGGGTAAAAAAGGAAGGTTTCCCGATTGTGGATGAGCCGATCACGCTGACGGTCATGTCACAGGATGCCGGTGTAGCCGATTGGAATACGATGCCCGTACTACAAGAGATGGAGAAATTGTCAGGCATCAAGCTGGAATATCAGCTTTCTCCGATTGACAGCTTTGAAACGAAAAAGAATCTGGTGTTCGCCAGCGGTGATTTGCCCGATATGTTTTACGCTGCCGACCTGAAGCCGGCTGAGCAGGTGACCTATGGTACCCAAGGAATCCTCATTCCGCTGGAGAAGTACATTGACGAAGGCTATGCACCGAACATCAAAAAGATTTTTGACGAGAACCCGGATGTCCGCAAATCCTTCACGACCCCGGACGGACATATCTATGCCCTGCCGTTCGTCGACAAGGCTGCCGTATGGTACAGAGGCCCGATGTGGTACAACGGCAAGTTCCTAAAAGCGCTAAACGTGTCCGAACCTAAGACAACAGAGGAACTATATACATTCTTGAAACGCGTTAAGGAAGAAGATCCTAACGGAAATGGAAAGAAAGACGAGATTCCGTTGACTTCGGTCAAGCTGGATGACCTGCGTATGTACTTCTTCGGCTTCTGGGGCATGTACAACGAAGGCATCTATTCCGACAAGGACGGAAAAGTGCACTATCCTTACCAGGAAGAAGGCTACAAAGGCTACCTGACGTTCATGAACCGTCTGTGGAAGGAAGAACTGCTGGATCATGAAACCTTCTCGCAAACAGGCGATCAGAAAAAAGCCAAGGGAGAAAACAATCAGCTAGCTCTGTTTAATGACTACCATGCGTACTTCACGCTCGGCGGCGAGCCTAGCAGCGAGCATCCGCTCATGACGCCGGTGAAGAGTGAAATTGCGGACTCTCCTGTATACGGCATGCACCCTGGTATGTCGGCAAGAGGTACATTCGCCATTTCGAGCAGCAACCCGTCTCCGGAAGCTACCATGCGCTGGATCGATTACCTGTACAGCTATGAAGGCGCCACGTTGTTTAACCAAGGGCCTGAAGGCACGTTGTGGAAATTCAAGGATGAGGCAAACCGCGTGAAAGAATGGCTCCCGGTGCCAGGCGGTGGAGATCGTGAGGAGTATCGCGGCAAAATCACGCCGAACTACGGTGTTTTGACACCTGGCGTCAATGATCCGGAAGTTGCCAAAGGCCTTCGCACTGAATTTGATGAGTGGATCGATCAACAGAATCAAGAGAAGCTGGTGCCGATCGGAAAGTCGCCATTCCCTAACGTCTATTTGACGAATGAAGAGCAGAGCGAGGCAACTTCGCTGTTGTCCGATTTGGAAACGTATGTGAAACAGATGGAAGCGAAATTCGTAACAGGCCAAGAGCCGCTTGAAAATTGGGATAAATACGTTGCACAAGTTAAGAAAATGGGCAGCGACCGTCTCGTCGAGCTTTACCAAGGCGCATATGATCGCTGGAACGCCGAGCAATAATCAGATGCATAGATGAAAAACAAAGAGCCAACGTATCCCGGTCGATTCATGACCGGGGGTTGGCTATTGTTTTTAGGGGCAGGCAAGCCTGTTCCTTGCGGTCTTCAAACCTATCGTTATCAACAATGACTATTGGAGGTACACCATGTCGGAGAACAAGCTGGTAGAGGAAGAGCAAGCAGTAGTGGAGCAGGGCGTGCACAATTTCAGCAGTGAGGACAAATGGGTCAAGCCGGAGGATCCGCTGCTCTTGGAGCGTCTGGAATGGTTCAAGGACCAGAAGCTGGGCCTGATGATGCATTGGGGACCGTATTCCCAGTTGGGTCTTGTTGAATCATGGGCACTGAGCGATAAAGACGCGGATTGGTCACGTGACGGCATTGACTGGGATATCGATGCGGAGGAGCTTAAGCGGCAGTATTTTGATCTGAACAAGACCTTCAACCCGCTTCGCTTTCAGCCTGATCTGTGGGCTGACCTGGCAGCCGATAACGGCTTCAAATATTTGAACTTTACAACCAAGCATCATGACGGGTTCTGCATGTGGGACACGCATACGACCGACTACCGTGTAACGGGTCCAGACTGTCCGTTCCATATGCATAAACACGCCGATATCACGAAGGAGCTGTTCGAGGCATTTCGTGCCAAAGGGCTCGGCATTTCCGCCTATTTCTCGAAGGCCGATTGGCATACGCCATACTACTGGGCGCCGGGAATGGAGGCGGGAAGCTTTACGTCACGCGGTCCTAGCTATGACCCGAAGAAATACCCGTGGCTGTGGGAACAGTTTGTCCAGTTTACCCATGAGCAGATCATGGAGCTGATGACCCGTTACGGCCGCATTGATGTACTGTGGCTGGATGCAGGCTGGGTGAACGATTATCGTGATCAGAATATCCGCCTGGGTGAAGTGGTAGAGAAAGCGCGTGAGATTCAGCCTTGGCTCCTCTCGGCGGACCGCACGGTCGGCGGGCCTTACGAGAATCTGATTACGCCGGAGCAGACCCTCCCTGAGCGTGCTCTGCATGTGCCTTGGGAGAGCTGTATCACGATGGGAACTTCCTTCTCTTTCCGCTACGAGGATCGTTATAAAACGGTGCGTCAGCTCATTCATCTGCTGGTCGAGATCGTGGCCAAAGGCGGAAATCTAGCGCTCAATGTGGGTCCGCAGCCGGACGGTAGGCTGCCCGAGACGGCTATTTCACGAATGAAGGGCATGGGGGCATGGTTGAAAGTCTATGGAGAGGCGATCTATGGCACGCGTATCTGCGAGTCGTATTCCTCCGGGGCCGTCCAGTTTACCCAAAAAGACGATACGACCTATGCCATCTATCTGTATCGAAATGAACAAGATGCTGTTCCTGAAGAGCTGCACATTCCGATTCAGACGGCGTTCAGCCGCATTGATCTCGTCGGGGGTCAGGAGGCGCTCGATTACCGCCGCACGGACGATGGCGTTGCGGTCCGTCTTCCGGATCAGGAACGTCAGGGACCGGCCCCGATTGCACATGTGTTGCGGTTTCGTTAAGAGGCGGGTTGTATAAACGTATTTTTCACTTACAACGACTTCAAGAAGAGGTGTGGACAGATATGCAGAAATGGTTCGAAGAAGCCAAGCTGGGCATCTTCATTCACTATGGCATTTATGCCGTGGACGGAGTCTCGGAATCCTGGTCCTTCTACAATGGGAGGATCACTTACGACGAGTACATGAAACAGATGGACGGTTTTACGGCATCGAAATTCAATGCGGAGAAATGGGCGGATTTGATCGAGAAATCCGGTGCCCGGTATGCCGTGCTGACAACGAAGCACCATGATGGTGTTGCGCTGTGGGATACGCAGTACAGCGATCTCAACGTGGTCAAGCGGACACCAGCCAATCGAGACATCGTGCGGGAGTATGCTGAAGCGATCAGGGAGAAGGGGATTCACCTGGGCATGTACTTCTCTCTGATTGATTGGTCGCATCCGGATTATCCGAGCGTGTTCGAAGGAGGCAAGGTGCCGGAGGATCTCAGCAGCGTCAACCCGCACACCAGTCCCGTGGACGGTGTTCAGGATGAGGAGAAATGGCAGAAATTTCTGGAGTTTAATAACAACCAGCTGCGGGAGATCCTGACGAATTACGGGAAAGTGGATCTGCTGTGGTTCGATGGCGATTGGGAGCGAAGTGCCGAGCAGTGGAATCTGCCAGAGTTCAAGCATTACCTGCAATCCTTCAATCCGGATATCATCATCAATTCACGGCTGCAGGGCCACGGTGATTATAAAACGCCGGAGCAGGGCATTCCGATCACGAGACCGGAGGGACCTTGGGAATTCTGCACAACGATCAACAGCTCATGGGGCTACGTCCCGACCGATCATAAATACAAATCCTTGAACCAGATCATTCGGATGTTCTGCGACTGCATCTCGATGGGCGGCAATATGCTGCTGGATATCGGTCCGCGCGAAGACGGCACCATCGATCAAAGGCAAGAGGACATCCTGCTTGGGCTGGGAGCATGGATCCGGACCCATGAAGAGGCTGTATTCGGAACGGGTGAAGGCATTATGACCCGCTATTATCTGGGGGGAAGCACGATTTCCGAGGACAGAAAGACACTGTACCTGTTTGTCTATGACGCTCCGAAAGAGAATGTGTGCATTAAGGGGCTGTGCAACCCGATCAAGAAGATTACCGTGCTGCATTCGGGCAAGGAGCTTACCCACGAGATTCATGGGGGCGTGCCTTGGTTCAACATCCCGGGGACGACGTGGATCAAGATGACTCCTGAAGACGCGCATGAGCAGGTGACGGTTCTTAAGCTGGAGTTTGACGAGGAGCTGGAGATGTACGGCGGCTCGGGAGCTGTTGTCACGCATAACTAACCATCACGGGGAGGGACGCGCTAGATAAGTGCTTAGCCTCCCTCATGAAGCGGAGAGAATGACATGAACAGAAGTGGAGTGCCGGAGCCGAGGATTGAGTATGCTCCTAAGCATTATTTATGCAAGCGTGCGGGGCAGCCGCTCGTGCTGGATGGCCGCGTGGATAAGGCATTCTGGGATGCGGCGGAGTGGACCGACGATTTCGTTGATATCGAAGGGGATCTTCGTCCGAAGCCGGGGAAACGGACCCGGGTCAAAATGCTGTGGGACGACGATTATTTTTATTTTGCCGCCGAGCTGATCGAGGATCAGATATGGGCGACATTGACTGAACGCGATTCGGTTATTTTCTATGATAATGACTTTGAAATATTCATTGATCCGGACGGAGACAGCCATCAATATTATGAATTCGAAATTAATGCCTTGAACACGGTGTGGGACTTGCTGCTCGTGAAACCGTACCGGGATGGCGGACCTCCGGTCAACGGCTGGGATATCAGCGGTCTTAAGACGGCGGTATTTATCGATGGGGAGCTGAACCGTCCTGGCGCGGACAACCGGAAATGGAGCGTGGAGGTGGCGATTCCTTGGACCAGTCTCAAGGAATGTGCCGAAGGTGGCCGCCGCCCTGCGCCAGGTGAGTTCTGGCGCGTCAACTTCTCGCGCGTGGAATGGCAGACCGAAGTGCAAGACGGCGAGTACCGTAAGGTGTTGAATCCGGAGACAGGCAAGCCTTTTCCGGAGGACAATTGGGTATGGTCGCCTATGGGCATCATCAATATGCATTACCCGGAGCTGTGGGGTTACGTTGTGTTCGCGGGTGGCGAGGAGCAACAGCCGTTTACGCTTCCGGAAGACGAACGGATCAAATGGGAGCTGCGCAGACTCTATTACCGGCAGCGTAATTACTATGAAGCCCATGGTGAATTTACGCAGGACACGAAGCAGCTCATGGGCGAGGATGCATGGAGCATCCAGCCTGTGATTGAAACGACTCGCAGCCTGTTCCAGATTAGCGCGCCTTCATCAGACGGAACGGCTCTAATCTGCATTCGGGAAGACGGAAAGCTATGGAGGGAGTGAACGCTAGGATGACCAGCCAAACCGCGGTGTTCTCGCTGGATTCGCAGACACGGGAGCGGATCGAGCAAAAGTTTCAGGAGAAGATCATTTTTGCGGAAGCGCGCAAAGATAAGCTGTTTCATGTTTTTGAGCAGGAACTGACCGATGAAGAGATTTGGGCCCTGAAATATTTGTTTGCTTACATGCCGGTGAACGACATGGCCGACTATGATGGAGAATTGTTCTTGAATCATGTGCGCCAAGCCCTGGACATCCGTAAGCGCGTGCCTTGGGGCGAGCGCGTGCCGGATCATCTGTTCCTGCATTTTGTGCTTCCTTACCGGGTTAATACGGAGAATATTGAGGATTACCGCGGTATTCTCTACAACGAATTGGCCGAACGGACGGCGAAGTTATCGATGGCGGATGCCATTCTGGAAACCAATTATTGGTGCCATGAGAAGGCGACCTACATCGGCAGCGATCTGCGAACCATTTCGCCGCTGACGATGATCCGGAACGCACGCGGACGCTGTGGCGAGGAGTCCACGCTGGCGGTGGCCGCGCTTCGTAGCATCGGCATCCCCGCGCGTCAGGTCTATACGCCGCGCTGGGCTCATTGCGACAGCAACCATGCCTGGGTGGAAGCATGGGCAGACGGCCAGTGGTATTACATCGGGGCATGCGAACCGGAAGCCCGCTTGAATCAAGGCTGGTTCAGTCCGCCGGCACGCAGGGCGATGCTGATCAATACGCGAATTTTTGCCGATTACCCCGGTCCGGAGGATATTACCCTATGCGAAAAGGGGTTTACGGAGATTAATTTGCTGGAGAACTATGCACCGGCTCGCACCCTTTACGTGAGCGTGAAGGATAAGCAGGGAGAGGCTGTATCCGGCGCAAGCATTCGATTTGAGCTGTATAATATGGCTGAATTTTATCCGATTGCCGAAATCAAGACCGATGAGCAAGGGAAGGCTTCCTTTAAGACCGGTTATGGCGACCTCTTGGTTCGTGCGGTCAGCGGCGGCAAGTGGAGTGAAATCCTGTTCAAGGCCGAGGACGGCGGACATATCGAACTTGTGCTTGATTCATCCGAACAGCCGTCAGGGATCGTGGATTTCGATATGGTTCCTCCACCGGAAGGAGAAGGGGACGCCGCGACGGCGTTATCCGAGGAGAAGACCCAGGCTCATAACCACCGTCTGGAGGAAGGGACGAAGGTCCGGACCGAATATGAGGGTACATTCCTGAGCGAAGAAGAGGCAACTGCACTGGCCCAGTCATTAGGACTGCCTCCGGAGCGGGTGTGGGACGTCCTTCGAAAAGCCAGAGGCAACAGCAAGGAAATCGCAGCGTTCCTGAAGGAGCATTCCGGCGATTACGGCGAGTGGCCGCTGCGGCTGCTGGAATCGCTGAACGAAAAGGATTTGATTGATACCTTCCGGCAAACGCTGGATGATCATCTGATGGGTGCCCTCTCACAGCGTGGACAGTGGGATGAGGATACCTTCGTGAAGTACATCCTGTGTCCGCGGGTTTCTTATGAAATGCTGGTCCCGTATCGCCGTGTAATCGTTGATGCCTTTACGGCGGAGGAGACTGCGGCATTCAGGAAGGATCCTTCTACGCTTGCCGGGCATTTGGAGCAGGGCTATGCCTATGCTGAGGACCTTCCCAACCTGAAGGGTAAGGGAAATCCGGCAGGCACGTACAGTCTCATGAAGGGAGACGAGCAGTCGCTGGACATTCTGTTTGTGGCTGTATGCCGCAGTCTGGGGATTCCCGCCCGACTGCATCCGAGCGAGCAGAAGCCGCAGTACTTACGTGATGGAAGTTGGGAAGATGCAGCCTTCCGTCTGGACTCCCCCCGGAATCAGGAGAGCTCAGGCTGGGGGATGCTGCAGTTCCTCAGAGATCCGAAAGGCTCGCAGGATACGCCGGCCGCATCCTATGCCGAGAACTTTACCTTCGCCCGCCTGGAAGACGGCGTGTACAAAACGCTGGTGTATCCTTATGGCAGCACCGATGTTTACGACGAGCCGTATGAGGTTGAGCCGGGTTCGTACCGTCTAACGTCGGGCATCCGGCTGAAGGACGGAACGGTAAGAGTGCGCTTCACGTACTTTACCGTTCGTGCCGGAGACACCACGCGCGTGGCGCTAACCTATCGTGAGACGGCGGTCGACATTCCGGTGCTGGGCAAACTGGCGCCGGGCAGTACGCTTACCCGATTAGACGGAACGGGAGCGGATCTTAAGGATCTTCTGGGAACCGAGGGCGCTATCGCTGCCTGGATCGAACCGGAGCGGGAGCCGACCAAGCATCTGCTCCGCGAGCTCAGCGAGCTGGCCGAGCCGCTGGATAAGCTGGACTTGCCGATTGTGCTGGTGATCGGGGATGCGGAATGGACAGCTTCCTTTGATACGGCAAGCTATCCGAAGCTGCCGGCCCGCACTATTTTTGTACGGGATTCCAGTTATGCTTCCTTATCGGGTTTCATCTCGAATCCTGCAGCCCATGAAGCCGGTTATCCTCATCTGTTCGTCCTGGATCGTCAGGATCAAATCCGTTATGCGGCTTCTGGATACAAGATCGGCACCGGGAAGGAAGCCCTGCAGATTGCAACCGCGATATTACAACCCTAGAAGGGATCGGAGTGAAGAGTAATGACGAAGTATATTGTGGCGGGTTACGCCGTCGATTCGGTTCTTCCCGACATGACGCATGAGGATCTGCTGAAATTAACGCATCTGAACGTAGCCTTCGGTCATGTCAAGAACGATGAGATCACCACCGAGCATTTGAAGAATGGCGAGGTGGTCCGGAACATCAAGCGGGATCACCCGACTCTTACGGTACTTCTGTCTGTTGGCGGCTGGAGCGCTGGTGGTTTTTCCGAAGCCGCTTCAACCGAGGGCGGAAGGGACCGCATGGCCGCATCCGCCATACGGGTGCTGGAGGAATATCCTTTTGACGGTATCGATCTGGACTGGGAGTATCCATGTTACGGTGAAGCCGACATAGGGTCGAGTCCGGATGATAAACGGAATTTCACCCTGCTGCTGAAGACGATCCGGGAGGCGCTGGATGCTAAGGGCTCCCGGGATGGCCGGCATTACCTGCTCACGATTGCGGCAGGGGCTGACCAATACTATGTAGACGGCACGGAGATGGCCGAGGTACAGCAGTACCTGGATTTTGTCCAGTTGATGACCTATGATATGCGAGGCGGGTTTCAGGTCCTGACCGGACATCATACGAATCTGTACACGTCAACCGGAGATCTGTTCCGAATCAGCACGGATGCTTCCGTGAACCTGTTCGTTCGCGCCGGCGTCCCGAAGGAGAAGATAGTCATCGGTGCCGCATTTTACTCCCGTGTATGGAACGAGGTGCCGGATCGAAACCATGGCCTTCACCAAATGGCTGGCAGCACAGGCGGCTATGGTCCGGCCTTTGCCGAGCTGGCTGCGGAGTACATCAACAAGAACGGCTACATTCGTTATTGGGACGAGGAAGCCTGTGCGCCGTACCTTTTTAACGGCTCCAGCTTGATTTCTTATGACGATGAGGAATCGATTCAGTGCAAATGCAATTATGTGAAAGAACAAGGCTTGGCCGGGATCATGTTCTGGGAATATGGATGCGACCCGACCCATCGCCTGCTGGGCGCTATGCATCAAGGACTTCAAAGCATCTCGGCCGGGAAATAGGAACAGCTGGCGGTCGCGGTGGATCTGATAACTCGGATGAGTTTAAAACATACGAAAACCTCCCCTGAACGGTACGGTTCAGGGGAGGTTTCTATTTTTGCGGCAAAACTGGTACCGACTCACTATTCTTCGCCATCATCCGAATTCGTTATCCGGTGTACTCTTCGTCATCCTCATCCGGCGAATCAGCAGCGCCGTTGCTGCTGTGCATTTTGCGGTATTGACCGGGCGTGTACCCCGTCTCTTTCTTGAATTTGCGGATGAAGTTCGGCGTGTCCAGGTAACCGACCCGGGTGATGATATCCTTTAATGGATCGGTTGTGTGCAGCAGCAGCCGGATCACCTCATCCATTCGTTTCTGCCAGATGTATTGGGTAAAGTTCATCCCGATCTTCTCCTTGAAGGAGCGGCTGAAATATGATGAAGAGATGGAGAATTTAGACGAGATCGTGCCCAGGCTGAGGTCATAGTCCGTAAAATTGGCATCGATAAAGGCAACGATTTCGTCCATCAGGGAGCTCTCTTCGGTCTCGCTCTTCGCCTCGACATGGGCGCAGATTTCCGCGGCAAGGCCTGCCAGCTTCTTCTCCAAATCCTCCAGCGAGTCATAAGAGGTGACCCGTGGAAGCTGATTGACCACATGATGGATGCCAAGCTCGGACGCGGTCTTCAGCATCGTATTCAGAATATCGAAGCAGATACAGCGCAGCAGCGGTACGGACGGCATTTCCGTCTTCAGGTTATTCAATGCGGTGGATACCATCTGAACCGCTACATCATAACTGCCCTGTTTCAAGCTTTGAACCAGCTTCAGCAGCACATCCTTAGGGACCCAGAAGGATGAATCCTGTGCGCCGGAACCGGAAAGAGCGTTAAAGAAGGTGCTGCTGCCCTGTCCGTGCAGCATGGAAGCCTCCAAAGCGGTTGATGCTTCAATGAAGGATTGATTCAGCTGCTCCGGATAGCTGTAGCGGTTGCCTACCCCGATCGCAGGAGAGACACCCGTGTGCTCTCCCGCCATCGATTGCAGGGCCAGGGCGATCGGCTCCATACGGGCGTTAAGGCTCGCATCATGTCCGGTTTCGGCATCAAATCCTACAATGAGGGCCAACTGATCGGGCTGTGGCAGCTCCACTCCATAGGCATAGGCGGAAAACGCCGGCAGCTCCACATCGTTCATTAACTGCATGACGGGCCGCCGCTCCGAATTGTCGCCAATGGGCAGGGCGTGCGACTCCCAGCCCATGGTCACGACAAAATAATGGGATTGGCTGAAGCGGATGCCTAGCTTCTCGGTGAACTCGGAAGGGAATTCACCAGTATGGCCATGCTTTAGCAGCATGAGCAGAATATGATTCCGTGCATAAGGCTCTTGAAGATCGACGCGCTGGCTGTAGTCGTGCAGCGTTTTCTTGATCCATTCCAGCTCGTTGCTGGATGTGGACGTTTCCGGGTCATTCTTCAAGCGGATGAACTCCATCAAGTCTGAAATCGGATGGTATTGCCTGCGAGCCAGCATAATGGCAAGAATGGTGCCCATCACTACGACGAAGGAGAATACCAGAATTACAAAGGTACGAATATGAACGATACGGCTGAAAAATTGGTTGCTTGGCATTGCGGTGACATAAGTCCAGCCCGCATCGGATTTGACGGATACAACCGAATGCGGTTCTTGGTTCAAGGAAAGGCTGTGCGTTCCAGGCTCAAGTGCGAACAGGGCGTGGACTTCCTGCTCGGTAATGGTTTCGCCTTGGTGATTGGCGGCCAGCACTTGTCCGTAATTATCGAATATATATGTCATTCCATGATAGTCGCTGAGGATGGATTCGATCAATCCGGTCAGATTGGACTCATGGATCAGGTACATGACGGTGCCGTGGGCGGGCGTATTGTTAGGTGCGATCGGCACAAGGTATGCCAGCATGGAATTTTGGATTTTGGTCCCCTGAACCACTTGCTCCGCCGGACGCATGGTCGGAATCGGGACAGAGTTTAAATCACGGACCATCTCCGTTTCGTTCCAGCTGTTGAATTTGTAGCGGTCGGTGAAGACATTCAGATTCTCAAAGCCCTGTGACGAATAAATGCTGTTATCTCCGCGGAAGAACAGGAACAATTCATCAATAATGGAGCTGGTGGCTTTGTATTTGACCAAGGCCCCGATGGATTCCCGGCTGTAGTAAGGATGGTGAGTCCAATAACGGGTCAGCTGCTCATCGTAGGCGATGCGAAAGGCGATGTCCTGCAATTCTTTCATGCGCTCATCGATGACAGTTTTGGCCTGGGTCAATTGATTGACATTGGTCTGCTCGATCTCGGAACGGAGCGTATTCACGGCATTGTGATAAATAATGATGGTTAATATAACAAGAGGTATCAGGAAAATGGAGATGTAGGACAGTGTGTATTTAAGCAGAAGCTTGGACTTGAAGTGATTCCATTTCATATCTGCAACCTCCCGTTTTTTACGATTTTAGATTATTAAGTTTTTAGCCGGAACTATTTCATTCTACACACCGAGACGGTTTTTAAATAGCAATTTGTGTTTTCACGTTACGCCATTTGATAGCGCTATCATAAATGCTGCCGAGGCAGTAGCATCATGACGAATAGATACCCTATTAAAAATACTAGGAGAACTTGACTAATAAATCAATGGATCATTTCGAATATACAATGGAATCACGTAAAAAGTCTCAGATGAGGGGGGGTATAACGAAACAATCGGTTCGAAATAAGCGGGGGATACGTGTTGAAGCGAAGATATCGGTAAAGGGGAGGATTGCAAAAAAAAGAACCCGTAGGTCAGACAACCTGCATGTTGAGGCTGTCCAGTTCACGGGTTCTATAAAGTTCCGTCCAATTTCGGGGGAAACGGACATGTACATAGGTTGAACGAAATTTCGTTCTAATTTCCTATAAGGATCCCTTCGTACTCGTATTTGCACGATTTTTCATGCAAATCTCGTAAAACAGCTGGCACTAGCCTTCATGTTGTGCGATTTTTCGTACAACACCCTGAGTCGATAGCTCTTATCCATTCAGTTTGTGCGATTTCTCGTACAAATCTCGTAAAACAGCTGGCATTAGCCTTCCTGTTGTGCGATTTTTCGTACAACATCCTGAGTCGATAGCTTTTATCCATTCAGTTTGTGCGATTTCTCGTACAAATCTCGTAAAACAGCTGGCATTAGCCTTCATGTTGTGCGATTTTTCGTACAACACCCTGAGTCGATAGCTCTTATCCATTCAGTTTGTGCGATTTCTCGTACAAATCTCGTAAAACAGCTGGCATTAGCCTTCCTGTTGTGCGATTTTTCGTACAACATCCTGAGTCGATAGCTTTTATCCATTTTGTTTGTATGGTTATTCGTACAAATCTCGTAAAAAGCATGCACCGGACCACGCAACGTGCGCACAGGGAGCAGTGCACACATTGAAATTGGTTCCTTACTAGGTTGCGCTGCCCTCCACTTGAGAGAGCTGCAACTGCTTGCGATAGATGAATCTGGAGATCGATACGCTGATTTCGTACAGCAGGAACAGCGGAACGATCACAATCAAATCGGACATGATATCCGGTGGCGTGATGGTGACGGCCACGATACATAGCAGAAAGTAGGCTGATTTGCGCATCTTGGCCAGCCGATGCGGATTCACGATGCCGAGCTTCGTCAGAAAAACGACGATGGCGGGCATTTCGAACAGGAATCCGAAAGGAACGGTCATATGGATCATGAACGTGAAGTATTTTTGCGCGGTATACATCGTTTGGAATGCGCCTTCGGCCATACGCTGCATGAACTGCAGCACCATCGGGAACAGCACGAAGTATCCGAAGCAAATGCCGGCAATGAATAATACGCTGATCACGGGAATGAGCAGCACGGCCGAGCGGTGAGTCCCATCCGGCAGCGCCGGCTGCACGAACCGCCATATTTGATAGGCGGCAATGGGAAGCGTGACGGTTACGGCCACAACGCCTGCAATGATCATATATACCCACATGACTTCGGAGGGACCGAGCAGAACGAGCTGTTTGTCCATGCCTCGTACCAGCCAGTGGTAGATCTTCTCGACGTAGATGAAGGCAGCCACCATTGCGACGAGAAACGCAATCAGGGTGCGGATCAGGCGCTTCCGCATTTCTTCCAGATGCTCGATCGCGCTCTGGTCGTTCGGATTAGCTGTGCTGCTTATCGACCGCTGCAGCAGTTTGCGGAGCATCGTCTTTTTTTCCATTCTCGTCGTCTCCGTTCATCAAGCCACGGGTTGCGCCCTTGAATTCGCTTAATGTCCGCCCGAAAGCGCGACCGAGCTCGGGAAGCTTGGATGGACCGAATATGATGAGTGCGATAATCAAAATAAGAATTAAACCACCGATTCCGATGTTACCAAACGGCATGATCCTCGCTCCTTTCGATTGGTATTACTCCAGTTTGAAGCCGCTAATGGCCACGACGGCGCAGCGCGCCATGTTTTCACCGGAGCGGTGAGGCCATGTGCTGGTTGGTTTGCTGAGGTTCTCCGTATTCTCGCCCGGGTGTTGAACGGATAGGAAGAGCGTCTGCTCATCGGGTGTGAAGAAAGGACCCGTAAGCTCGGATTCCACCGGACCGGAGGCGAATTGCAGCGCGACCCCTTGATCCGGCCCGCTTGTTGGAATCACAAACAGTCCGTTGTTCATAAAGGATTTGTGAACGCCTTTGTTCTGGCTGCTGCTGGAGATGTCCGTTACGACCCACAGATCGCCGTTCGAGTCGAAAGCCAGGTTGTCCGGTGAGCTGAATCCGGATTGGCGTCCTCCTGCAGCAAAAATTTCAAAGTCAAACTCCATGGCTGCCAGGTCGTTTCCCGCTTCAAAAATGCGCGTTATATGACCATGGATGTTGCCGTGATTATCGTTGTTTGTATGGCAGATAAACACGGTGTTATCGAACGGCGAGATTTCGATATCCTCTGGACGGTCCGTTGGTGTTCCGCCGACAAGACGCGCAGCTTCCTGGCAGTAAGTGACAACATCACCTTGGGACTTGAATTTGGCTTGGGCCTCTTTATCCTCTGCGGCGGCCTTGGTTACGGCCTCGAGGGTGACCGGCTGCCATTTGCCCGACTTCAGGTTGGCCACGTACAGGGTTCCTTCTTCCAGAAGCGCGGAGTTAGCGCGGCCTTTGCTTTTATCATATTTGCTTTTGCTAATGAATTTATAGACACAGGCATCCTTCTTGTCGTCGCCCATATAGACAACGATCCGGCCGTCTGCGGCAAGGCCCATCGCGGTATTCTCATGATTAAATCTGCCGAGGGCGGTGTGCTTCTTCAGGAAGGATTTATCGAACGGATCGACCTCGACGACCCAGCCGTAATGCGTATCCGGCAGGTTAGAGACTGCCGCGGTGTCCTCGAAGTTCTCCTCGCAAGATAAGACTGTGTTCCAAAGCGTCACCCCGCCGGAGCAGTTGGCAAACGTGCCGGTAGCTGTCGTTGCGCCTTTCAGGGCAGGGATGCCTTTGGCCGGACCGGTGATATCGAATTTGCTGAAACCGTTGATGCGGCGGGCATGGGAGGAGGTGGTGTCCATTTTCCATACACCCTTCTCGTCACGGTATACTTCGATAACAGACATGCCTTGGTAATACAGGTTTTTATGGATTTGATCCGCCGTCATCTTCCCATCCTTTACAGGACCGATGGAGAAGATGGTGGAGTATTCATGATTGTTGACCAGAAGGCCGCGGACATTGGAGCCCTTAAGCGGGAAAAATGCGTTGTAATCACAGCCGGAGCCGAATTTTTCGCCAGCCGGATTGATCACGTCATCAAAAGCCGCAATGACATCATATTTAAAGTTTTTAGGCAGGACGAGCTGGTCTGCTTTGGTTGGTTCGATTGGTTCGAAGTAACCGCTGACCCGATTCGTTTTGAATCCGAACAGATGATTTGCGGTTCCGGACATGGCCGAAGCTTTCCCTTCCAATACACCTAAGCCTGCGGAAGCGGCTGCCAATGCGGTTGCGCCAGTACCCAGATAAGACAGAAACGTTTTGCGATCCATCGTTTTACTCAAGCTTATCCACCCCTAATGTATAAATTGCCATCAGGACAAGTTTATAGGGGAAGTGTTAAGGGAATATCATCGGTGAATGGTGGAATTGTAAAAATAAAGTGATATTGGAGGGGGCGTCTAGCGGCGCCCCTGTACATGGCAGGACTTGCGGAGGATATGCATGATCATATGGAGTTGCCCTTGTAGCGCTGACGCATCTGTTCGGCCATGACACGAATTTCCTCAGTGCCTGGCATCGTAAACCTGGAAGCGGCTTCTGTCAGCTCCTTGCCTGACTGCCAGCTGCGGATGACCTCTTTTACAGCAACGATAAACGGGTGGACGGGGTTTTGACTGGTGCCGATGTTCGTAAGCTCTTCAAGACTGGCGGTGCTGTTAGCCTCTACTAGGGGATATTGTTTGGGGTCTGCACCCGCAGCGGCAATATCATAGAAGGAACGAACCAGCCGGGCGCGCTCGCTGCCTGAACCTTCGGCGATGATAAAAGCCTGGATAATGAAGGCTTTACGTTGCCGCCGCTGGGCAATGCCGCAAAATTTAAGGCCACCTATGCTTAGATCGAACGTTCCGGGACAGAAGGCGCCAGCAATTTCGCCGGTATCTACGTTCTGTCCGGTGCCGCGGAGGGCCTCCCGGATCAGCTCCACCATGATCTCAAAGTCCTGATGAAAGTCAGGCGCCGGTCCCGTAGAGGAAAAGGGGAGGATGAGGGACAGGTTCACCACGCCAGCGTCTAAGGGAACCGCAGCACCGCCCGAATGGCGGACGGCGGTGTCATAGCCGAGGGAACGAAGCATGGCTACCCCTTGTGGTGCATGGGGGAGGCGGCTGTCGCGCACGCCCATGACAAAAGCGCGCGGATGCCGCCACAGATGGCAGACGGCCGGCCCGCCATCTCCGGTCAGCCTGCATAGGAGCTCGTCCAGCGCAAAATGGTACAGCACGTCCTGATGCGATAAATCATGTGTCCGGTCGAGCAGCAGAACAGGTTGATCTTCAGGTAGTGACAGCGGAATATTCACGCTTTCTTGCCCTCCTCTTATATGTGGATCGTGCATAGACCATGGAAGGGTTTGTCTTCCGAGGGGGAGCCCGATCGTTATTTTCTTTGAACAGCATACCATAAATTCATATTGAAGCGGCGAGCCTCGCCTTATGAGTCGGGAACCTTCAACGTTTTTGTTTAGATATCAGAAAGTATAAACTTCGAGGCTCGTGACCTCCTGATATCGCAAGGAAAAACTTCTTCTAACTGCGGTCCGTCTTCTGTGGATGTACGTTGATCGACATTTTTGTTATAATCCGAGTAAGTTTATTGTCTTTGTGAGTAATTTGGTTTAGTGGAGAATGATTTCACTTCCTATATAAAGGAGAGAATCAACATCATGGAGATTTATAATAGTGTAGTTGATATGATCGGTCAAACGCCAATGGTGAAACTTCAGCGGCTAGTGCCTGAAGGGTCTGCTGATGTCTATGTAAAGCTTGAGAGATTCAACCCTTCCGGCAGCGTGAAGGATCGTGCGGCGTACAATCTGATTCATACCGCAGAGGAACAAGGATTACTCCAACCAGGCGGTACCATTATTGAGCCAACGAGCGGGAACACGGGCATTGGCCTGGCGATGATAGCAGCAGCCAAGGGTTACCGCGCTATCCTGATTATGCCGGACAACATGTCCAAGGAACGGATAAATATATTGAAGGCGTACGGCGCGGAGGTCGTGCTGACACCGAGCAGCGAGCGCATGCCGGGTTCCATTGCCAAAGCGCTTGAGCTCAGGGAGCAGATTCCCGGCAGCTTCATTCCGCAGCAGTTTGAGAATGCGGCCAACCCAGACATTCACAGGTTGACGACAGCGCCGGAAATTTTGGGGCAGATGGAAGGGCGGCTGGATGCCTTCGTGGCAACGGCAGGAACGGGCGGCACCGTAACCGGTACCGGGGAAGAGCTGAGGAAGTCCCTGCCGAATCTGCATATCGCGGTAGTCGAGCCGAAGGGCTCGCCTGTGCTCTCCGGCGGACAGCCTGGACCGCACAAGCTAGTGGGCACGAGCCCGGGTTTTGTACCGAAGATTCTGAATACGAGCGTATATGACGAGATCATCCAGATCGCCGACGAGGATGCGTTGCAAACGGTGCGGGATTTGGCTCGCAGGGAAGGAATTCTGGTGGGGCCGTCCTCCGGCGCATCGGTATTCGCTGCTCTTCACGTAGCGAAGCGGCTGGGGGAAGGAAAGCGGGTTATCTGTATTGCTCCGGATACGGGAGAGCGGTATTTGAGCATGGATATTTTCTAAGTGAGAAGGACCTCCGGTTAACCGGAGGTCCTTTCTTGGTGTTCTATGGAGGGTATCCACTGCTTAAGCTGCTGCATGAGTTGTCGATGACTCTTCACGACGATCACTTTGCCGGGATAATCTTCGAGCGTATCCTGAATCTGATATCTGCCTTCCCGCTGAAACGCGGCGCTCCATTCAAACATCTTTTTGAACATGCCCCAGCTGGGTGTATAATGCGCCTGTTCAAGTCGCAGTCGCTGCTTGATGAACCTTGTAATGATCCGGTAGGTTATTGTGGAGTAGGACGGGTTCAGGAATATGATAAGATCTGCAAGGCGGAAGCTGGGGCTGACCCATTTAAGGTGAGCGCCTTCGATGATCCAGCATTTCGTGTTGATGATGCTTATTAACATCGCATCCCGGTCCGCATCGCTCCTCCGAATATCATCCGGCTTGGCTCGCTCCCACACCACATTGTCGAGCTCGTAATAAGGAATGTGGAACTGGGCGGACAGCGTCCTGGCGAGTGTCGTTTTTCCGCTTCCGACGGAGCCGATAATATGGATCCGGTTCGGAATGTTAGTTACCATAGGAGATCACCGCATTCATGAGAAATGGTAGCTACTTATTTCGGTACCGATGCGGTGATCTCCTGTCCTATTATTCGTAAAATTACACAACATCCTGCGGCTAATCGCGGAGCAACTTGAAGAAAGCCATGATTTGCTCAGCAATCCAGGCCGGTTGTTCTGCTGCAATGAAGTGCCCACCCGCATTTAGATCCTTCCAGTGGATCACATTCGGGAAGATCCGTTCTACATATGATCGGGGCGGACGCTCGTTCCGCTGAGCACTTAAGGTGACACCATGCGGTACAGGTGAACTTTCTTTGGGCCCCGGCCACCTCGTATGCTTGCCTTCATAATAATAGCGGTTCGAGGCGTTGATGCTCTGGGTTAACCAGTAGATGGAGACGTTGGCCATGAGCTGCGCCTTGTTGAAATGCTGCAACACATCGCCATCCTCGGGAGATGTCCAGTAGTGCCATTTTTCCAGAATGAACGCGGCGAGCGCTACGGGTGAATCATGCAATCCATAAGCTGCCGTCTGCGGCCGCGTGCCCAGAATATGGGCGTAAGCGCCCTCCTCGCGTCCCCATTGCTTCTGATAGTCGAGGAACTCGGCCTCCTCGGCTGAAAGCGTTGAGTTCGAATCCAGATAGGGACTGGGATTCCCTGGCGATGTGGTGTGATAGCCGATGAAACGGTCGGGATGGTCGAGACACATGAGTCCCAGAATGCTGGCTCCGATATCATAGCCGTGTGCACCGAATCGTTCGTAACCGAGCTCTGTCATGAGTTTCATGAGCAGTTCCCCCGCCTGGCGATCTTCAAAGCCCGGACGCAGTTCGATACCTGAGAATCCATGGCCCGGGATCGATGGAATGACAACGTCGAAGGAAGTTTCCGTATGGCCGCCAAATTGCTCAGGATTCGTGAGGTAAGGGATAAGCTCCAGCATTTCATAGAAGGAGCTGGGCCAACCGTGGGCGATGAGGAGCGGGATGGGGTGTTCACCGCTGCCTTTAATATGTATGAAGTGAATGTCCACTCCATTGATTTCAGCGATATAATTCGGATAGGCCTGAATGGAGCGCTGGAAGGCTTCCCAATCGAACTCATGCCTCCAGTAGGCGGTCATTTCTTTCATGAAATCCAGGGGGATTCCATAATCCCATTGTCCGCCGGGGATTTCGTCAGGCCATCGGGTCATGTCCAGGCGCTGATATAAATCATCGATGGCAGCGGGCTCGATTTGAAAAGAAAACGGTTGGATCTTCATTCGCTTCACCTCTTGGAAAGAATGGGAGTCTGGTATACTGATAACAACAAGCTTGTGGTAGATAGGTAAATGAAGCCATAGGGCATTCTTTATATTGTTGCTAGTGACCGTTAAAAATATATAACTGGTTAGCTAACCGATAAATACACTTTACTGGTTTATTATGGAGAAATCAATAGGAGGTTTGTTTTGTTGTGGGACAGGAATTTGATCAACTCGAAATCATCGCGGATTTTATCAACACCCATGATAAACGCATGAGATATGATGGGGATCCGGGTGTGGAGCTGCTCCAGACTGCGGAGGAGCTGCGCATGTGGCTGTTAAAAAACGGCTTTATTCTGGAACAGGACACCGTATCTGAAGAGGATCTAGCTTTGGCCCGCGAGCTGCGGGGTGGCTTAAGAGCAGCCATTCCGAATAATATACATGATCATCAGGAAGCTGGCTTTCAAGCGTTAAACCGTGTAGCCGGACGGTTCCGGTTCTCCTACCGTTTCGGTGAAACTTCAGATGCAATCGAGCCAGTGGATGCCCAGGGAAAGGGGGGCATGGCCCGGCTGTTGATTCTGGTATTTCGGCTTCGTGAAAAGAATATGTGGGGCAGATTGAGAGTGTGTACGGCCGAAGATTGTCAGTGGGTATTTGTTGACCGGTCGAGGCCGGGAACGGGAAAATGGTGCTCGATGAAAGCCTGCGGCAATCGGGCGAAGAATAAAACATATCGGGAGCGAAGTAAGTCCATGGGATGAATCGCAGCCATGGGACCAGGTTTGAATCAGGTCCAACTCCAAAGACCCATCAAGCATTTGCCTTGGCGGGTCTTTTTTTTATGGAGCCGAATCATTCAAACAGGAATAAACGATTCAGTAACGAAATGATTGTAACCTATTATTTTTTGGGAAAATGTTGATGTCTTTGTCGATTAGAGCATTTTCTATTCGTTGATTAAGCATAGAACGAAAATTCAAGATAGTCTCGAGAATCAGGAGGGAATAAGAATGAGATTTATGATGATTGTAAGGGCAACCGAGGATTCCGAGGCAGGTGTATTGCCAAGCGCAGAGCAGTTGGATGCCATGATGAGGTACAACATGGAGCTGGCCAGAGCGGGCGTGCTGCTTGCCGCCGATGGGCTCCATCCAAGTTCGGGCGCTATCCGGATTTCTTATCCGGAGCCCGGGGGCAAGCCGAAAATTACCGATGGTCCCTTTACGGAAGCGAAGGAACTGATCGCGGGGTATACTTTGATCGAAGTGAAGACGAGGGAAGAGGCGATCGAGTGGGCTAAACGCATGCCGGATCCACACGGCTTCGGTGCGGGCCAGATCGAGCTCCGTCAGGTGTTTGAACCGACTGACTTAACGCAGGACCCGGAAGCGCAGGCTAAACAATACGAAATGCGTGAACACATCCAAAGGCAGAATCCGTAATGTCAGCGGCAGATACCCATCGCACGATCGATGCCATCTGGAGAATCGAATCCTCCAAAATCATTGCCTACCTGACTCGCATGGTTCGTGACGTCGGTATCGCCGAGGATCTTGCTCAGGATGCGCTTATCGCTGCGCTGGAACGCTGGCCGAATGACGGAATACCGGATAATCCCGGTGGCTGGCTTATGACCGCCGCGAAGCGCAAAGCGCTGGACCTGTTGCGCCGGAATAAAGTACGCGATCAGAAGTATGAGCTGTTGGGACGCGATATGGATTCCCGGATGGATTCGGATATTGAGGTGCCGGAGGCGGGGGAAGTGAACGACGATCTTCTGCGGCTGATCTTCATGACCTGCCATCCGGTTCTATCCCCTGAAGCGCGGGTGGCTCTGACGCTGCGCTTGCTTGGCGGATTAACGACGGCGGAGATTGCCCACGCCTATCTTGTGCCTGAACCGACGATCGCGCAGCGAATCGTTCGTGCCAAACGGACGCTGTCGGCGACCCGGGTGGCATTCGAGATTCCTCAGGGAGCCGAGCTTAAACCGCGATTGTCATCGGTTCTTGAGGTCATCTATCTCATGTTTAATGAGGGGTATGCAGCTTCATCCGGCAGCCAGTGGATTCGCCCGCTGCTGTGTCAGGAAGCGCTTCGGATTGGGCGGGTGCTGGCAGAGATCGCCCCGACGGAGGCCGAGGTGCATGGTTTGGTTGCGTTAATGGAATTTCAATCCTCTAGATTCAAGTCCCGGGTCAACGCGGAGGGGGAGCCTGTCCTGCTCATGGATCAGAATCGGGCCTTGTGGGATTATTTATTGATTCGCCGCGGTTTTGCCGCTCTGGATCGGATCGAGCGGTTGGGTGGAATGACCGGGCCTTATGCTATCCAGGCAGCCATCTCCGCATGTCATGCCGGAGCGCCCAGTGCCGCAGAGACAGACTGGATTCGAATCTCCGCGCTGTATGAGGCATTGGCACAGGTTTCTCCTTCTCCCATCGTGGAATTGAACCGGGCCGTGGCCCTCTCCATGGCTTTCGGTCCGGAGATCGGGCTTGAGATCGTGGACATTTTACGCTGCGAGCCTGCCTTGAAGGGATACCATCTCCTCCCGAGCGTAAGGGGAGACCTGCTCTTTAAGCTGGGACGCCTGGACGAAGCCTGCGCCGAGTTCAAGCTGGCCGCATCGCTGACGGATAACCTGAGGGAACGGGCCCTGCTGCTTGACCGTGCGGCAGAATGCCTGCCAGCGGAGTCCTAAAACAAGCTGTAGAAACATTTTTAAAAAAATTTCAAAAAAAATATGAAGCTGTGTCGATTACATAAAATCTCGTTCGTCATTTAGATATAAAACTAAAAAATGAACCGAGAGGAAGATGAACATGCAAGCACAAATGGTACCTTTTATTATTTCGGAGGATGCAAGAGCTCAGGCGGATTTTTACATGCAAGCGTTGGGTGGAGAGATCGGTTTGCTGACTACCTTCAAGGACATGCCGGGCATACCGGAAGCTCATCAGGATAAGATTATGCACATGTCGTTAACGCTGGCTGGCTGCAATAAGCTCATCCTCACCGATGCTTTTCAGGAAACCGGCAAGAGCACGAGCATGGGTCTGGCTATCACGTTCGATAACGAGGAAGACGCCCGCGCCGCCTATCGCCATCTTAGCCATGGGGGTACCGAGAAATATCCGTTTGCCCTGCAGCCTTGGGGAGCCTACTACGGTGAAGTGGTGGACCGTTACGGCATGACCTGGCAGATGGTTCATCAGGGCTGAGTTGAAAAATACTATACCATGATAAAGAGGGAGCCAATAAGATGAATCAAGAAGTAACGGATTACATTGCAGCGATCAGTGATACCTGGAAGGTGGAGGTCAGCGAGCGGCTTCGGGGGCTCGTACACAGCACGATCCCGGACGTTTCGGAACGGCTTCAATATAAAAAGCCCCATTTTCTGAAGAATGGAAAATATGCGGCGGTGATCAGCGTCGCGAAGAGCGCCGTGAGCTTTACGATTTTCAATGCGGACGGCCTGGATTGGTCTGAAGCGTTGTTTGAAGGACCGCCTGAACGAAAAACCATCAAAATCACGTCCGGGCAGCAGGTCGATTATGATGCGCTTGGATCCCTGCTGAAGCAGGCATCCGATGGACTGTAAATCATATGTAATAGGAAAGCGCGGATAACCGGTTCGAAGCGTTCCTGATATAATAGCCGCGATCCTATGAGGATCGCGGTATGTGTCATTCTACTTCTTGGTGCCGTGCTGCTTGGTCGGCAGCTTGTCGCTTGGCGTTCCTTTGCCGTGATTCTCTTTGTTGCGACGGGCCTTCTCCGCATTCTCGTTCATTTTTTCCACAAAATCGTGCGTGCTTTCCATATGACGTAAGCTCCTTTTGCTCAGAATGTATGGCCTTGCCTGATCGTGCTTAATATAACCATTTCGTCGTGATCATATTTGGTGACTTTGGAATGGATATGGATGGTGAGCGGGAGGTTCGCTTGGCGAACGAGTTTGAGGTGTGGACAATCGTATATACTGGCGGGTCCCGAGTTGAGCGACCTGAACACGTACATGGCCGAGTTGGGGCGCTCCCACAACCCTGAATTGCTGCCGGGGTACACGATAAACGATCAGGGGCCCTGAGGTATGTCTTTTTTGGTTTCATAGGGATCGCGAACGAAATGGAGAAGGTATCTGCCATATCACGGCAAAAAAATACCCTGCCACAGGCAAACGCCCGGGCGGGGTATTTATGGTGTTTGATTACTTCTTATGACTGATCAACAGCTCATATTTGTTCAAGGAAGCGCCCAAAATATTCTCGTTGCGGCCCTGACCGTGGGATTGCCGGAATGATTCGCTGGAAGTCCAGCGTTTGAAGGCCTCCTCGTCTTCCCATACCGTAGAGACCTTCAGTTCCTCAGCCTCTGCGCCTTCTTTGGCTTCGTGCCATACTTCCATCCGCACGAAGCCCTCAATGTCCTGCACGCCCTTCGCTTCAGCAAATCGCTGCGCAATTTCTTGTCCGAAGCCCGGTTTAACCTTAATCGAGTTTGTAACAACCAGCATGCTTGATTCCCCCTTCGGTGATGACCGGATACATTCCAGTAATGTCTAGCCCCCTTGCATGTATGTCCATTATACATGAACGAGCATTCTGATTTCATCTTGGGAGGAACTGTGCTTTATGCCGAAAAAAGCATGGAATACTCAGGTCGCTGGAGGACCTTCTGCCGGAAACTCTGCGGTAGGGATGGCGGCAGCTGGCGTCATGGCTTTGGGTTTCGCCCTGCCGCTCCACGACCAGTAGGTGCCGATGCGCAGCAGCCGTTCAATTGGGCCGCCGTGGAATCGTTTCAACCAGAGCAGGCTGCCCGTTGCCAGTACAGCATAGATCAGGATCGCCAGCAGCGCTCCTTGCAGCACACCGAGCTTGCCGAACATGCCCAGCCCGAATCCGTAGAATATCAGTACGCACACAACGCTTTGCGTCAGATAGTTGGTTAGCGACATCCGTCCAACCGCTTCAAACGCCCGGATGATAACCGATTGTTTAGACGAGAAGGCGTATAGGGAGGCGAACAGATGGATATACCCCAGCGCGAGCAGAGGTCCGCCAAGCATCATAAAGATGCCGCTCAAGCCGTGGGTTGACCCGAGCATAACCCCTGCAGTCTTTAGTCCAAGCCCGACCGGAACGAGCAGAGACCATCTTAGATACAGCTTGATCTCCTTAGAAGGATGAAGGAAGCGCCCGCGCTTGGCTGCGACCATACCAAATAGGAACATCGGCGCGCTCATCAGTGGGGCAATCAGAATGACCAGCAGCATCAACCAGTCCGGAAGGTCGATGGGCATCTCTTCGGTTGACCGAAAATGCAAAATCTCGCCGTACGTGCCGGTGCCGTAAATTTCAATGGACTGCTTCACATAATTCTCCATGCGCTCTGTTTCACCTGTCGCAGGCTCCATGGAGCCATATCCGAAGATGGCAAACAACGTCAGGAAGAGGATGCCCCAAATCAAGATCGTTTTGGCCTTCCGTTTCACAAATAGTAACAGGAAAAGCCCGATCGCTCCGTAAAACAACAGAATATCGCCTTCCCAGATGAATGTGGAATGCAGCCAGCCGAGAATGATCAGCAGCACGGACCTGCGGAAGAAGCTGCGGCCATATTTGAGCCCTTTGCCAATCAGGCTTTCCCTCATTTTAATCATGCTGTAACCGAACAGGAACGTAAAGATCGGCATGAAGCTGCCTTCTACGAATACTTTCAGCATGTCATGGCTGATCAGATCCAGCGTGGATGGCTGGAAGAGATGCAGCTCGTCTTTGCCGAACATGCCGTATTGAAAAATAAGCATATTGGCCATCAGGATGCCGAGCAAGCTCAAGCCGCGAATCGCATCCACGGCCGTGGAACGTTTATTTGAATTCATATCAATCACCTCTGACACCAAGTATAAAGCTCGAAATGAAATAACTCGGAAACGGCATCCTAACTTTTTCTTAACTCTTTCAGCATTTGTTTAACTCCTGTTAAGGTTGTTGTGCTAGCATAAATGTCGGGTGAGATAAAATGGATCAAACACGAATTTTAATTGTAGATGACGAACCTTCCATTGTGAAAATGCTGCAGATGGTGCTGCGCAAGGAAGGCTTTAACCGCATATACACGGCTTCCAGCTGTAAGGAGGCGCTTAACGAAATTGCTGCACACGGAGCGGATATCGTGCTGCTGGATGTCATGCTGCCGGACGGCACGGGATTTGATCTCTGTCCGCAGATCCGTTCCTATGGTAGTCCGCACATCCTGTTTCTGACGGCCAAAGCATCGGATCTGGATGTGTTGACCGGTTTTGCGATGGGCGGAGACGATTATGTCACCAAGCCCTTTAATCCGCTGGAGATTGCCGCAAGAATCAAGGCGCGTCTGCGCCGTGGCGGCATCGGGACGACCGTATCGTCTGAGCAGCCGGTGATCCAGCGTGCATGGGATTTCGGCCGGTTTAAGGTTGATGAATCCGCCGGGGAGCTTACGGTGCTGGGAGAGCCTGTGTCTTGTCCGGCCCAGGTCTTTCAGCTGCTGCTTTATTTTTGCAAGCACCCGGGGGTGGTATTCTCCAAGTCGCAGCTGTACGAAGCCGTATGGGGCATCGACGGCATGGGCGAGGACAACACCGTCATGGTGCATATCCGCCGTATCCGCGAGCGCATCGAGGAGGATCCGAGCAACCCGCAATATCTACTGACGGTCCGGGGGCTCGGCTACAAGCTGGTTAAGGAGAAAGTCCGATGAGACTGCGCAGACGGCTGGCCTTTCATTTTACGTACCAATTGATTGCGTTCTCGGCGTTTATGTTTTGCTTCCTGATTGTGCTCTTATTCTTCCTGATCAAACATATCAGCGACGATGAGATCAAACGCAACTTTTCGACAGGCGTCCTGAACAGCATCGTGACCGAGACGGTGACGGAGAATGGCGAGGTGCTGCTGCAGGAACAGTGGAAGCTCCTGCTTCAAGAGAAGGATATGTGGCTGCAAGTGGTGGATATGGAGGGAAACGTGATTCATTCCACCAATACGGCTCCGGATGTTCCATCGGAGTACTCGGTAAGCACCTTGCTCGAGATCAAGGAGGAGCGTCGTCTCGGCGAGTATACGATGTATTGGCAGATGGATCTGACCTATGAAGAACCGCTGCTGTATCTGATCGGACGTATCGATGAGGGTTCGGACCATCTTCGGGAATGGTATGCCCGTTATCAGGACGGCGGCAGGGTGAGGCCGGAGGATGAAGCGGGGCTCGGACACGAATTAGCTGGTCTAGGCGGTTATTTGCATGTCATTGACCGGGAGGGCCGCGTTGTCCAAGCGATTGGAACAAATGCAGACAATAAGGTAAGCTACCACCCGCTGGAGATCATTACGATGCAGGAGCAGCCGGGCACGTATTCAACGCATATTGCGGTATACCGCGATACGGCCAGCGGCAACACCTGGGTATATCATACGCCGCAGGACGAGGCGCTGGAGAAAAGGCCAATGATGAATGAGCTGATCCGCGTGGCGCTATGGACGATGGTCTGCGTGCTTGCGTTGTCGCTTGGGGTGGCGATATGGCATGGATACCGGTACAGCCGGCCGCTGCTGCTGTTTACCGGGTGGTTTGAGCGGATGGGGAGCGGAGCCTACGAGGAAGTGCTGACACCGAAGGACCGGAAGCGGGTATTCCGCAAGAACGGAAAGCTGCGTACGCGCTTCAAGCTGTACAAGGAAGTGATTCATTCTTTTTACAAGATGGCGGAGCAGCTTGCCGAGGCCGAGAGAGAACGGGAGCGACTCGACCGTAATCGGGAAGAATGGATGTCCGGGATATCGCATGATTTGCGTACTCCGTTGTCTTCCATCCAGGGTTACGGCTATATGCTGGAGAGCGCTCCCCAGGATTGGAACCAGGAAGAGCTGCGGGAGATGGGAACCGTGATTCGTGAGAAGGGCGACTACATGTTGGAGCTTATCGATGATTTCTCGCTCGTCTTCCGTTTGAGGAGCGAAATCCGGCCGCAGGAGCTGACCCGGCTTGATCTGAACGAGCTGGTGCGTCGCTGCGTGCTGAAATACGTCAACGATGCCACGCTGGATGCGAATTTTAATTATATCGGTGGCGAAAAAGCACTGCTCATTGACGGTAATGCCAAATGGCTGCAGCGGTTGATGGATAATCTGATCACGAATGCCGTGAAGCATAATCCGGAGGGCGTTAACATTGAAGTGCGTGTAGAGAGGCACCCTGCTGGCGCGGCGATCGTAGTAGCGGATCAAGGTGTAGGGATGGATGAAGAGACCCGCTGTAATCTGTTCGAGCGTTATTACCGGGGAACGAACACCGAAGAGAGTATGGATGGCTCGGGGCTCGGGATGAGTATCGCGAAGGCGATTGTCGAAGCACATCGGGGCCGGGTAAATGTGTGGTCTGAAGTGGGCCGGGGAACCACCATCACCGTTCTATTGCCTGAGGCTGCCGTACAAGAAGGCGAGGGGCTGTTGAACGCGATTAAGGACTGACGTTTTCCTGGATTGTCATGTCCGGAATGAGCTCTAAAAATCCTTCAACATTCCTATCCTGCTGCCGGCCCGGTTGCGCTATAATGGCTAAGCAACGATTACATGAGGTGCGGAGGATATTATGGGTTCAACTTCGTTTCGGCAATTGACTGGCAATGCGCGGGGCTGTCTCGTCTATGAGCCGCTGTTTCTCATCCCTTACAGCATGTTCACGACGTACACCTCCATCTACATGTACCAACTTGGGGTAACCGAGACGGGAATCGGCTGGATTACCTCCATCGGTTTGCTTGTGCAGGTGCTTTCTTCGTTTCTCAGCGGGTATTTAACAGACCGTTTAGGCAGAAAAAAGGCGCTGCTATACTTCGACGTACTAAGCTGGACCGTGGCCACGCTGCTCTGGGCCATTTCACAGAACTTCTGGTTTTTTGTGATCGCGGCCGTGATCAACGGCTTTCAGAAGGTGCCGCATACCGCCTTTTACTGTCTGCTGGTGGAGGATACCGCACCGAAGGAGCGAACCTATGTCTTTACGCTGCTGCAGCTGATTAGCGTCGTGGGCGGCTTGTTTGCACCGATCGGCGGACTGCTGGTGTATCATTTCACGCTTGTGCCCGGGGTGCGCATCATGTTCGTGCTGGCCTGTATCCTGATGACAATCCAGTTCATTGGGCGCCATTATGCGACAAGGGAGACGGATATCGGATACCGCAAGATGAAGGAAACGAAGGCGATGAGCCTGCGGGAAGGGATGTCCGACTATGCCTTGGTGATGAAGAGCATGCTCGGAAATCCGCTGCTGCTCATGATCTTCGGCGTTTATATATTGTTCAATTTTCAGATGACGGTGAAGACGACCTACGTCTCCATCTTCATGGTGGAATATTTGCATTTGGGCAGCGGCCTGATCTCGGTTTTTCCGGCATTCTCCTCTGTCATTATGCTAATATTCATGCGGTGGATCATGCCCCGAATCGGGGAGCAGCATGTGCACCGGACGATGGTATGGGGATTCGTAATATCGGTATTGTCCAATGTCATACTGGTGTTTGCGCCGCAAGGGGATCTGCTGGTGCTGAGTTTGAGCACTGTCATTGCCGCCATCGGTACGATGATGACATATCCGTATCTGGAGACGGCGGTGGCCAATGCGATAGACGATGAGAACCGCGCCAAAATATTCGCGCTGCTCCAGGTGCTCATCCTTATTGTCATTTCGCCTTCCGGCATCATTGGCGGCTGGGCATATGGCATCGACCCGAGAATTCCGTTCTTGCTTGTTGCCGGCGCATTTGTGATCAGCATCCCGCTTATGATGCTGTACGGCAAAAAGGCAAAGGCAGCCCCCGTTGAAGCCGGAGTTAAGCTTGGGCATGGAGATTGAGCCAATGGCTAAAAGGGTTGAGCGCGCGCTTTTAGCTATGGGAAGCGTAAAAATATGAATGAAGAGGCACTCCAGGCAAGGGGGGCCTCTTTTTTTGCGTTGGTTATTGCAATTTGGTTAGCGTTCACTTATGATATGAGCATGAAAAAGAAACCTCATTTCGATAGCAAGAAGAAGGATATTTTGCAGGCTGCCATGAAACTCTTCGCCGAGAAAGGCGTGGATGGCGTATCGGTGAAGGAGATCGGCGCAGCGGCGGGTGTAACGGATGCAGCGATCTATAAGCATTTTACGAATAAGGATGCCGTGGCTGCGGAAGCGTTCGAGGAATACTGCAGCAGTTATACGCGTCTGGTGGATGATTATGCTTCCCGGCCCGGCCTGTTTGCAGAGAGACTGTCGGCGCTCGTCATCCGGGTATTGGCGGCGTATGACGAGGATAAATACGGCTTGCTGCTCTTGTCCCAGCATCACGAGCTGTTTACGGAGGTGCTCAAGAGCAGGGGACGTCAGCCGCTGGACGCCTTGCATGATCTGCTTGAGCAAGCGGTGTTGCAGGGGGATATTCCGCCGCAGAACACGCGATTAACCGCTGTGTTGATCATTGGTGCATTCAGCCAGCTTGCAATCTCAACGATGCAAGGAGAGCTGAAGGAACCGTTGTCGCCGCTGGCACCTGAAGTGACGGCGCATCTATTGGCATTAACAGGTTTGGGAAAAGGTCGGGAGTGACCTTTTCTTTTTACCATCAGGTTAGTGTTTGTTAACCAAATCATGAGGGGGAAGAAACATATGAAAAAGGTTTTAATTATTCAAGGCAATCCCATTAAGAACAGTTATGGCAGTCAACTGGCAGAGGTCTATGCAAGGGGGGCGGCCGAATCCGGGGCGGAGGTGCGGGAGCTGGTGCTTGCGGAGATGGAGTTTGACCTGAATCTGTCCGGTGGCTATAAGGGTAAACAACCGCTGGAGCCGGATCTGCAAAAAGCGCAAGAACTGATCTCTTGGGCGGATCATCTGGTGTTTGTATATCCGAATTGGTGGGGCGGCATGCCGGCGCTGCTCAAAGGGTTCATCGACCGGGTTTTTCTGCCGGGCTTTGCGTTTAAGTACCGTCGGAACTCGCCTTTGCCGGAGCAGCTGCTCAAAGGGAAAACGGCCCGTTTGATCGTCACGATGGATTCGCCGTACGTCTACTATCGTTTTTATCTCGGCCAGCCGGGACATCAAATGATGAAGCATTCCATTCTGAAGTTCTGCGGCGTGGGCACGGTTCGTGCCACGAACATTACGCAGCTTCGCAAAATGCCTGAAGTGGCAAGAAAGCAATGGCTTGAGCGTGTGCAGAGAATGGGTCGGAAATTGGCTTGAGCTGGCAGGGCGTGAGATGTACAGTTCCTTCCAATGGCTTGACTTCTTGGGCAGGAGGATTATAATTCATACAACAAATGAAACGAAAAGAGAATGGAAGAATAAGTTTAATCAAAATCAAATCTTGATGTATATGCCGGGGAATAGGGCCCAGGCGTTTCTACCAGGTTACCGTAAATGACTTGACTACATGAAGGTTGAGAATCCCACCACCCAAAGCCCAGCTTCGCAATGATTGAAGCCGGGCAGGAGGATCATCTTGATTGGAATCCGGCAGGTTTTAACGGATGAGGTGATGTGCAGACTAGATAGCATACATGCTGATGCACGGGATTTCTCTTCCTCTATGGATATAGTACAGGCACCCCGGGCAGATACGCTGCCCGGGGTGTTTGCGTGTTATACAGCGGATCGATTTTGTGTTTTTACCGTTCATGATAAGAAAAACGTCTATCGACGCACTTTAACAGATGATAGACCGCAATTAGATGAAGTTTTTATTGCGATATCAGGAAGTTAAAAGCTTCGAAGTGTATACTTTCTGATATCTAAAGAAAAAAGGGGAGCGTGCAATCATCATGAGTTCAAGCAAGAGACAGAAACGATACGAGGTTAGCCGGAAGCTGGGAAAGGTTGCCTTAGGACAGGAGCCTGCCGATCTGGTCATCAAGAACGGCACGCTGGTGAATGTGTTTACAGGCGAGCTTCAGGAGCAGGTGGACGTGGCCATGGCATCCGGACGCATCGCTTATATCGGCAACGCAGATCATACGATCGGGGAAGGGACTCGGGTCATCGAAGCGAATGGCCGCTATATCTCGCCAGGCCTGCTCGACGGTCATATGCATGTGGAGAGCACGATGCTCACCGTGACCGAGTTTGCCAAGGCGGCTATCGTTAGTGGAACGACTGGGGTTTATATGGATCCCCATGAGATTGCCAACGTATTCGGCATGGAAGGTGTGCGCTGGATGCATGAGGAGGGGCAGCAACTGCCGATGAAGGTGTTCACCACCGTTCCTTCGTGTGTACCGTCGACCTTTGATCTGGAGGATGCTGGGGCGCAGCTGGGCGTAGCCGACATTGAGGAAGGGCTGACATGGCCCGGTGTTGCCGGGCTTGGCGAAGTGATGAATTTCCCGGGCGTCGTGTATGGCGATCCGACCATGAGCGGGGAGATCGAAGCCACGCTGCGTGCGGGCAAGACGGTGACAGGACATTTTCCGGCAGAGGATGTCCGGATGCTGCAGGCATATATGGCAACCGGCGTAAGCTCCGACCATGAAACGGTAACCAGAGAGCAGGCCTTGGAGAAGGTTCGCCTCGGTATGCACCTGATGATCCGTGAGGGTTCAGCTTGGCAGGATGTGAAGGAAGTTGTTAAGGTTATAACGGTAGATAAGGTGCGTACAGACAATATCTCTCTGGTTACGGATGATGTGTATCCGCAGACGCTGCTGAGACTCGGACACATGAACCACGTGGTCCGCCGCGCTATGGAAGAGGGCGTGGACCCGGTTACGGCGATCCAGCTGGGAACGATCAACGTGGCTCGTTATTTCGGCATGGACATGGAGCTTGGCAGCATTTCGCCAGGCAAAACGGCAGATATTTTGCTGATTGATGATCTGAAAAGCATGGTACCTTCCGTTGTGATCACGGATGGCGAAGTGGTTGCAGAGAACGGCCGGCTCGTGAAGGCGTTCCCGGTATATCAATATCCGGAAAAAGCGTTTAACTCGGTTCGGCTGCAGCGTTCGCTTACCGCGGATGACTTCCTGCTGCGCAGCAAATTCGATGCCGCACGTACGGAAGTGAACGTGGTCCGCGTCATCGAGAACAGCGCCCGTACCGCCAAGATGACGGCGGTGCTCTCCGTTGAGCAAGGGGTGATCCAGCCAGACCTGGATCAGGACGTGGTTCAGTTGGCATGCATTGAGCGCCACGGCACGACGGGACAAATCTCGCTCGGTTTTGCCAGCGGCTTCGGACTCAAGTCCGGCGCGGTTGCGTCTACCGTTGCGCACGACAGTCACAATCTGCTTGTGATGGGTACGAATGCCGAGGATATGGCACTCGCGGCAAATGAGCTGGCGGCGTGCGGAGGCGGCATGATCGTAGTACGGGACGGCAAGGTGCTGGCGAAGGTGGCGATGCCGATTGCCGGTTTGCTGGCGGACCGTCCGGTTGAGATCGTAGCGGAAGAAGTCGCTGCCTTGGAGGAAGCTTGGAAGGAGCTCGGATGCTATATCCATGCGCCGTTCATGACCTTCTCGCTGATTGCGCTGCCGGTGATTCCGGAAATCCGCATTACCAACCGCGGGATCGCAGACGTAACGGAATTCAAGCTCATCGAGACCGAGATTGGCGCGGTTCAATAAGATTGCAGATACACCGAAGCAGGTTGGCCTGAGGGCGAACCTGCTTTTTTGGTGCGTAAATACCGGGCTTGGCCTGTGAGTGGATGCCGCAAGCCATGTTCCAATTGATAATCCTCACATATTCCACCGCCTACTTAGTGATTTTCGTCACAAATTTATAACTTTTTGCCCCCGTTTCAGCCCTGATATTGTGATGTTTATCACAATCCTTTAGGGCGTGGTCTGCGACAATACAAAAAGAATCAAATTTGAAGTGATCACGTGAGCTAAAGAAAGGGGTATCTTAATATGGATCCGGTTATGCTGGCGCGAATTCAATTCGCATCGACAACCATTTTTCACTTTATTTTCGTACCGTTGTCCATCGGATTGGCGTTTCTGATTGCCATCATGGAGACGATGTATGTTGTCAAAGGCCAGGAAGTCTACAAGAAAATGGCCAAGTTCTGGGGAAAGCTGTTCCTGATTAACTTTGCGGTCGGGGTTGTGACAGGGATTCTGCAGGAATTCCAGTTCGGCATGAACTGGTCGGATTACTCGCGGTTTGTCGGGGACGTGTTTGGTGCACCACTTGCCATCGAAGCGCTGCTGGCGTTTTTCCTCGAGTCGACGTTTATCGGACTATGGATATTCGGTTGGGATCGGTTATCGAAGAAGGTCCATCTGCTCAGTATCTGGCTGGTGTCCTTCGGCACCCTGATGTCCGCCTTCTGGATTCTGGCAGCGAATTCGTTCATGCAGCGTCCCGTTGGGTTCGAGATGAACAACGGGCGAGCGGAGATGAATGATTTCTTCGCACTGATTACGAACGGTCAGCTGTTGGTAGAGTTCCCGCATACAATCTTCGGGGCACTGGCAACCGGGGCGTTCCTCGTAGCGGGTGTGAGTGCCTACAAGCTAATGAAAAAGCAAGATTTGGATTTCTTTAAGAAATCATTTCATATCGCCATCGTGATTGGCCTCATCACCTCCATTCTGGTTGCGGTGTTCGGTCACCAGCAAGCACAGTATCTGGTGGATACGCAGCCGATGAAGATGGCTGCTGCGGAGAGCCTATGGGAAACGAGTGACGATCCTGCGCCTTGGACGGTCATTGCAGCCATCGATCCGGATAAGCAGGAGAACACGATGGAGTTTAAAATCCCGTATTTGCTCAGCTTTTTGTCCTATAGCAAGTTTTCCGGTGAAGTCATCGGGATGAAGGAGCTGCAGGCGCAATACGAACAGCAGTATGGACCTGGAGATTATATCCCTCCTGTACGCACCACGTTCTGGAGCTTCCGGATTATGGTGGCCGCAGGCAGCATCATGATTCTGCTGGGGTTGTACGGAGCATGGCTCATGCTGCGCAAAAAGGTCGAGAAGGCCGGTAAATGGTTCCTCAGACTGATGCTGTTCGGTATTTCACTTCCGTTCATTGCCAACACGTCGGGGTGGATTATGACGGAGATCGGGCGGCAGCCGTGGACGGTATTCGGACTGATCACCACGGAGAACAGTGTTTCACCGAACGTCAGCGCAGGCTCGATTCTGTTCTCGCTGATCATGTTTACCGCCATTTATGCGGTGCTGGCAGCCGTCATGGCGTATCTATTTATTAAAGTCATTAAGAAAGGACCGTATGCGGCGGAGGAAGATGACCACCACGCAAGCGATCCGTTTAATAAGGAGGGCTACAATGCTGTCTCTTAACGAACTGTGGTTTGTGCTCGTTGCCGTATTGTTTATCGGGTTCTTCTTCTTGGAGGGCTTCGACTTCGGGGTCGGGATGTCCACGCAGCTGCTGGCCAAAAATGATACCCAGCGCCGGGTGCTGATCAACTCGATCGGCCCGTTCTGGGATGCTAACGAGGTCTGGTTGCTGACGGCGGGCGGCGCGATGTTCGCCGCCTTCCCGAACTGGTATGCTACGCTGTTCAGCGGCTTCTACATTCCGCTTGTCTTTCTTCTGCTGGCCTTGATCGGACGCGGGGTGGCCTTTGAATTCCGCGGCAAAGTGGGCGATATTCGCTGGAAACGGGTGTGGGACGGTGCAATCTTCACCGGCAGCGTGCTTCCACCATTCCTGCTTGGCGTTGTTTTTGCCTGCCTGATCCAGGGGCTCCCGATTAACGAAGAGATGCAGCTGCATGCCGGATTGTTTGATGTTGTGAATGGCTATACTGTGGTTGGCGGGCTGACGATGGTGATGCTCTGCCTGCTGCATGGCTTAATGTTCACAACACTGCGCACGATGGGGGATCTTCAGGAACGGGCACGCCGTATGGCCCGGAGACTCCTGCTTCCCGTAGCAGCCCTGTTCGTGGCATTCGGGGTGATGACGTATTTCATGACCGATGTCTTCGAGAAGCGTGGCGTGGTGTTAACCGTGCTGCTGGTGCTGGCTCTGCTCGCATTCTTACTGGGCGGATATTTCATGAACATCAAGCGGGACGGCTGGGCTTTCGGGATGACCGGGGCGGTTATCGCTCTGCTGGTAACGTCCGTGTTCGTGGGCTTGTTCCCGCGCGTGATGGTCAGTTCCATCAATTCGGCATTTGACCTGACTATTTATAATGCGGCCTCCGGACCGTATTCTCTCAAGATTATGACGATTGTGGCGGTAACGCTGCTGCCATTCGTATTGGGCTATCAAATTTGGAGTTACTTCGTTTTCCACAAACGGGTACATGAGAAGGAGCATCTGGAGTACTGATGGGAAAAGATCTGCTGGGATACAAAGGCGCCAAGACGGTATTCTTCCTTGTCGCCGTATGTACCCTGGCACAGAGCATGGCCATCCTCCTGCAAGCCAAGTGGCTGGCGGAAGCCATATCCGCCTTGTTTGCCGGATCAACGCTGCAGGAGCAGGGGGAGACGATTGCCTTGTTCCTGCTTGCATTTCTGGCACGCCACGGCATCTCAGCCGTGCAGCAAGGAATCGCACAGCGCTTTGCCGAGGAGACGGGCACGAGCCTGAGGAAGCAGCTGCTGGATGAGCTGTTTCGGAAGGGGCCGTCCTTTGTCCGGTCGGAAGGAACAGGCAATGTGGTTACGCTTGTGCTGGAGGGCATCGGCAAGTTCCGCAAATATGTGGAGCTGACCATACCGCGCATGATGGGGGCGAGCATTACCCCGGCTCTGGTATGGCTGTACGTGTTCATGACGGACCGGATTTCGGGCATTATTCTGCTGGTGACCATGCCGATCCTGATCGTATTTCTCATCCTCGTGGGGCTTGCCGCGAGAAAGCAGACCGAGCGGCAGCTGGATTCTTACCGGATGCTGTCTAATCATTTTGTAGATTCGCTGAGAGGTCTGACTACCCTGAAGTTTCTGGGACAGAGCCGCAAGCACAGCGAGAGCATACAGCAAGTCAGCGAGGGATATCGAGCAGCTACTATGCGGACGCTGCGCGTGGCGTTTCTGTCGTCCTTCGCGCTGGATTTCTTTACGATGCTGTCCGTGGCATCTGTTGCGGTAAACTTAGGCTTACGCCTCATTAACGGCAGCCTGGAGCTGCTGCCCGCGCTGCTTATCCTGATCCTGGCACCGGAGTATTTCCTGCCGGTGCGCATGGTCGGGGCGGACTTTCATGCCACGCTGGACGGTAAGCAGGCAGGGGAAGCGATGCAATCCATGATTCAGGAGGCCCGGAAAGGGCATTCCTGCGATATAACATTTAAAATTAAAGATAATTTGTCTGAGCCCAATTCGCCGCAGCCGCAATTCCAGTGGGATAATCACAGCGTGCTGGAGCTGTCCGGTATCGGCCTCAGGCACGAAGAGTTGGGGCCGGCTTCCTTGGAGAATGTCAGCTTCCGGATACCGGGTCAGCGCAAGATCGGCATCGTCGGGGAGAGCGGGGCCGGCAAATCCACGCTCATCGAGCTATTAGGGGGATTCTTGGCACCAACGTCCGGCGTGATGGAGCTGAACGGCGTGAAGCTGGAGGACAGGAACCGGCAGGCATGGCGGACCGAGGTCACCTATATGCCGCAGCAGCCGTATTTATTCGGTGCTACCTTGGCGGATAATGTGCGCTTCTATGCACCGGAGGCATCAACAGCGCAAGTCGAAGCCGCAGTGGAAGCGGCGGGTCTATCGGATCTGGTGAAGAGCTTGCCGGGCGGACTTGCGGAGATGATCGGCGGCGGCGGACGCACTTTAAGCGGTGGTCAGGCACAGCGTGTAGCCTTAGCCAGAGCGCTGCTCGGCGGCCGGCGGGTTCTGCTGCTGGATGAGCCGACGGCTCATTTGGATATCGAGACGGAATACGAGCTGAAGGAGACAATGCTGTCCCTTTTTCAAGATAATTGGGTATTCCTCGCGACGCACAGACTGCACTGGATGCAGGATATGGATTACATCCTCGTTCTGCATCAGGGGCGGGTGGTGGAGACGGGAACCCATGAGGAGCTTATCGCTCGGCAAGGTGTCTATTATGGATTAATTACATCGCAGATGGAGGGAGTACAATGAAGCAGGAATCGTGGTTTCGGCCTTACGTAACGGCAAACTTCTGGCGCTTTTTGCTGATTGTGATGCTTGGCGTGCTCACGATCCTGTTCGCCGGGATGCTGATGTTCACATCCGGGTATTTGATCTCCAAGTCCGCCCTGCGACCGGAAAACATCCTGATGGTATACGTGCCGACCGTAGGGGTTCGGACCTTCGGCATCGGACGCGCGGTCATCCATTACGTGGAGCGCCTGGTGGGACATGACACGATTCTTCGCATCCTGTCCCAGATGCGTCTGCGGCTGTACCGCATTCTGGAACCGCAAGCCCTTCGTTTGTCCTCCCGGTACCGCACCGGGGATCTGCTGGGCGTGCTCTCTGATGATATCGAGTATTTGCAGGACGTCTATATTCGAACGGTTTTTCCATCGATTGTAGCGCTTGTGTTATACGCCGGGGTTATTCTGGCTGTCGGCCTGTTTGACCCGGCATTTGCCCTTCTGCTCGCGTTATATGTAGCGGTGCTGATTCTGGTGCTGCCGCTGGTTTCCCTGCTGCTCACCAAACGGAAGAACCGGGAGATGAAGCAGGCCCGCAGCAACCTCTACCAGAAGCTAACCGACGCGGTACTGGGTATTCATGAATGGTATGTCAGCGGCCGGCAGACGGAGTTCCTGACCGGTTATGAGGCGGATGAAGCCGAGGTCGACCGGACCGACCGCTCCCTTAAGCGCTGGTTGCGTCTTCGGGCTTTTATCGGTCAATGCGTGGTTGCCGTGACGGTGGTATCAATGGTGTATTGGTCAGGACGACAGTATGCGGACGGCTCGATCGATGTTACGCTGATCGCGGCTTTGGTTCTGGTTGTATTCCCGTTAATGGACGCATTCCTGCCGGTATCCGAAGCCGTGGAGCGGATTCCGCAGTACGGCCAATCGGTCGCGAGACTTCAGGCGATAGAAAGCGCAGAAACATCTGAAGGGGAGCAGAACCGGGAGCAACAGCTGAATAAGGGAGAGATCCAATCCGTCATAAGCAGCGGTGTCCATGTGAAGGCGGATGGCGTCAGCTTCCGTTATGATCAGGCAGCAGGCGGCGAATCCGGGCTGGAACGATCCGGTGCGAATAGGGAAGGGTCTACATTAACGGATGTATCCCTGGATATTCCTCCTGGGGCCAAGGTAGCCATTATAGGGCGTTCCGGTGCCGGTAAATCCACCCTGCTGCAGCTGATTCAGGGCGTGCTGGCACCTTCGGGGGGAAATCTTACCCTAGGCGGAGTGGATGCTGCGCGGTTTGGCGATGAGATATCTTCTGTAATTTCGGTATTGAATCAGAGTCCGCACTTGTTCGATACGACGCTAGCAAACAACATCCGGCTCGGACAGCCGGATGCTACGGAAGCGGAAATACGGGGCGCGGTTGCTTTGGCACGGCTAGAACCGTTGGTGGCCTCCCTTCCGGAGGGTCTCCGCACCCGTATGCAGGAAGCCGGACAGCGTTTCTCCGGGGGAGAGCGCCAGCGCGTGGCTTTGGCCCGAATCCTGCTGCAGAAGACACCTGTTGTCATTCTGGATGAACCGACGGTCGGGCTGGATCCCAAAACCGAGCGGGAACTGTTATCCACCATGTTCGCCAGTCTACAGGACCGGACGCTGATCTGGGTAACGCATCATCTGGTGGGCGTTGAGCGCATGGATGAGATCCTATTCATGGAAGACGGCCAAATCGTTATGCGGGGTACCCACGATGAGCTGATGGAGCGCTACCCGCGGTATCGGAACTTGTATCTATTAGATCGTCCGGCAGTCTAGGCAATAACAGCATTCTTAGTAGAAGAACCGCCCTTTTGAAATGCCCCTAATTGTTAGACATGACCTAACGATTGGGGTGCAGTTCATTTAGGATCGGTTCTTTTTTTGTCTCCATCTTATTTTTCTTAATGAGCCTGATAAAAGATCCAAATCCACGCGCATCTTGGAAAGATGTAACATTAGCCTTAAGCAAGATAAAGGTTAATTACAATTTTAGGGGTGTGATGTAAGGTGGCTCATAAACGGATGGTCAACGTGTTTCGTCATTTTGCTGAGCGGGAATGTCCGGGCTCCAGTGTGTTCTATGAGTATTTGTCGCGCCATATAGCCGATGATGAAGAGGTGCTGCAAGTCGCAACGTTTGTTCCTGCAGGCCAGCCTGTACCCAATATGCTGTTTGGGGCAGTTCAATATTTGCTGCTCCAGGGTGAGGGACCAGAGCTGAGGGTGTATTACCCCGGCCTTATGGAACATCCGAAGGAAATGAGCTCTTGTTATCCCCATTTTCGTTCATTTGTGCTGAAGCATCAGGCAGACATTATCGGGATACTGGAGAGTAAACGAGTACAAACGAACGAAGTCCGCCGCTGTGCGTATTTGTATCCGGTGTTCTGCTCGATCTATGACAAGGTCCGTAAGCCGCTTGCCTTGGTGGAGCTTGGAACTAGTGCCGGATTGCAGCTGTTGTGGGATCAATACAGCTATTCCTATGGGGACGCGGAGAGTTACGGCCTTGCGGGGTCAAAGGTTCATATCACATCGGAGATCAGGGGGAGCCGCACGCCCTTCCTGCTGGCTTCCAGTCCCCCGGTCGTCTATCGGATGGGGATCGATCTGCATGTGAATGACGTGCGAAACCCGGAGCATTTGTTGTGGCTGCGGTCTTTAATCTGGCCGGGTAACCACGACAGGGTATCCATGCTGGAGCATGCGGCGGAGGTGCTGAAGCAGCAGTCCGGGATACAGTTCCGGGAAGGGGATGGGACCGAACTGCTTCCCGATATCGTGAAGGGCATCCCGGAGGAGGCCGTCATTTGCGTATTTCACACGCATGTGGCTAATCAGATTCCGGAGGCGTCTAAGCAAAAACTGCTGCATCACTTAAATGAAATCGGAAGCGTCCGCGATATCGTGCATGTCTACAACAATATGGAGGATGAGCATCTCCATGCCGATTATATTCTCGGAGGTGTGCCGAGCCAGTTTACGGTGGCACGGACGGATGGGCATGCGCGCTGGTTTGAGTGGCTGTTGTAAGGCGGGAATATTACCGTTAGCGTGTGATTGAAGAAGCGGCAGCGAATCGTTCGGCAACCGCGTTGTTTCATATGAGGTGACGGTGAGTAAGCGAGCCAAGAAGGCAGCCGAGCCAGCGCTTTAAGCCAGGAAGACAAAGCCGTTCATCCCGTCTGTTTTTTTCTAGGGCAAGTCTATGTCATAATAGGGGAGATGGAATATTAAGCGCTTAAATTCAAGGAAGCCAAAGGAGGAAGTTGGGATGGATTATCGTATTGAGAAGGATACCCTGGGTGAGGTTAAAGTGCCTGCGGATAAGCTATGGGCAGCACAGACACAGCGCAGTTCCGAGAATTTCCGGATTGGAACCGAAACGATGCCGAAGGAAATCATTCGGGCATTTGCGATATTGAAGAAGAGCGCGGCCATTGTGAATGGCAAGCTCGGTAAGCTGGATGCAGACAAAGTGGATGCGATTACGACCGCCGCCGACGAGATTGTGGCCGGCAAGTGGGATGAGCACTTTCCGCTGGTGGTTTGGCAGACCGGCAGCGGCACACAGTCCAATATGAACGTGAACGAAGTCATTGCGAACCGTGCGAATCAACTGCTTGAGCAAAAAGACAGCGCCCTGCGCGTTCATCCCAACGACGACGTTAACAAATCCCAAAGCTCTAACGATACGTTTCCGACAGCGATGCACATGGCCGCGGTCGTGGCTGTTGAAGATCATGTGCTGCCGGCACTGCGCCGCTTAAAGAAAACGCTGGAGAAGAAAAGCGATGAATATAAGGACCTGATCAAAATCGGCCGCACGCATCTTCAGGATGCAACGCCGCTGACCCTCGGACAGGAAATCAGCGGCTGGCATCGGATGCTGGAGAAGTGTGAATTGATGCTGGCTTCCGCCGTAGAACCGCTGCGTGAGCTGGCTATTGGCGGTACTGCCGTCGGGACCGGCATTAACGCGCATCCGAAATTCGGAGAAATGACGGCTGCCGAAATCAGCATGCAGATCGGAAAAAGCTACACGTCCGCTAGCAACAAGTTCCATTCGCTGACCAGCCATGACGAGATTGTATTTGCCCATGGGGCGCTAAAGGCGCTGGCTGCTGATCTGATGAAAATCGCCAACGACGTTCGCTGGCTGGCAAGCGGTCCCCGTTCCGGGATTGGCGAGATCTCGATCCCTGCTAACGAACCGGGAAGCTCCATCATGCCGGGGAAAGTGAACCCAACCCAGAGCGAGGCACTGACGATGGTAGTCTGCCAAGTGATGGGCAACGATGCAACGATCGGTTTTGCAGCAAGCCAGGGAAATTTTGAGCTAAACGTTTTCAAACCGGTCATCATCTATAACTTCCTGCAGTCCGTACGCCTGCTGTCGGATGCCATGGATTCGTTCGACCAGAATTGCGCGGTCGGCATCGAAGCCAACCTTGACGTTCTCCGTGCGAACATGGAGCGGTCGCTGATGCTGGTGACGGCGCTGAACCCGCATATCGGATATGAGAATGCCGCGGCCATCGCGAAAAAAGCGCATAAAGAAGGGACAACACTTCGTGAAGCGGCTCTGGCAAGCGGTTTGCTCACCGGAGAGGATTTTGACCGGATCGTTCGTCCGGAAGAAATGATCCATCCGAAGGAGTAGGGTCTGATGTTTAGAGCTTGATCGGAAAACAGACCTCGGTTGAACCTCCAGCCCATTTCACCACCGTGAAATGGGTTTTGGTTTTTAGATGGTTGAATGATCAGGTTTCAGCGAATCTAAACCATATTTGATCATCGCAAGGGCACCTTTCTATACGCGGCTAGCCTTCTGTAAGAGCATATCGATCGAAAATTATCTTTTTCCAAGCTCCACAGCGGTTATAATAGGGTGTGTCAGGATCTGACCATGATTCACAAACCATTTGCATGAAGGACGGATGATAACTTGAAGAAACATCAATGGATTGCCACACTGCTCTCTCTGATCTGCACTGGGCTCGGGATGTTTTATATCGGGACGCCGGGCATGATTATAGGCGGAACGCTGCTTATAGCGCTTCAGGGAGCGGCTTTGTTTATTTTTTTCATGACATTAGGATTTTTGGGCCTGATTCTGGGTCCGATCGCCATTGGGATTCATATTATAGGTCTGATTATACCGGTTATTTACTTCAACTACCGATCACCCAAGAAACCGATGTTCGACGAGAAGCGGAGGCGCCAACTCTCCTCTCCGTGGAAAATCGTCGTGCGGACGGTGATCGGACTTGCCCTGTTCGCCGGGTCCATCCACGCGGGGTATACTTGGGGATCTGCTCCGTTCATAAAGACGGCCGCCGAGAAACGAGAGGTCCAGGAAGCGACAGAGTCCTATTTGGAACAGAAGTACAACGAACCCTTTAAAGTAACGGACGTGAACTATACCTGGGCCATCGGCACATACAATCTGAGAGCCCATCCGGTACAGTCCCCTGAACTGGAATTCACGATTAGCAGCAATGATGCCAGCCCTCCAGTCATATCGGATGATACATATTTGAATTTGCTTTGGGGACAACAGCTGAGAGACCAGTTGAAACCTCTGCTGGCTGAGCTTTATCCGGACCAGGCGTTTGCGGATGCTTATGTCAACTCGGATTTAGACACGGTTGAGCGTGATTATAACCAACTCGCAAATGCCGACGGAAATGTCAGTCAGAATATCAGTTTAATCGTGTTCGCGGATTTGACACCAAACAATCAGGCGCAAGAGAAGGAACGGGTGCTGGAGCTGATTCGGCGGCTGCCATCGGTTACGGTACAGGGGGAGACGGACCTTCACATTGAATATTATGGGGCGGATTTGAAGACGCCGGACCGTGTGAAAAAGATCGAGCAGGATTTTGATATGAATGGGAAAGAGAGCACCCATAGTTTCAGAGAGTTTGATATTTCGAAAATCACGTCCGCAGATGACATAGAGATCAGAGAACTGGAATGAAGAATTTGAAGGCTGGATTGCCTCTATTCGATTAAAAGCCAGGCAGAGTTTGTGACTCTGCCTGGCTTTTTTTTAGTAGTATTCGTTAGGGGAGCAGATGAATGGGAGCTTTAGCGCTTGGACAGATGAATGCTGCGCCCTTTCTGGGTTTGCGTCACGGTCAGCTTCAGATTCAAGGCTGTGGCCATGTCTCGGACAGGTACGTAGAGGGTTTTCTTTATGAAGAGGGGTCCTTCGTACTTACGTTCATCGAGCTTGCAATGGTCCGATTCTTCAGGACATAGCTTGGCTGGCTTGTAAATGTCGATATCGTTTACGCTCATCTCTTGCGTTGCCCGCCGAACGATCGTATATCCCCACTTGTCGTTGCCCCATATCGATACCGCGGGACTGTTCGCAGCCTTTAAGTCATATTGATGAAAGTTGTCCAACTCCTGCTTCAGCGTATAAGAAATCTCATACCCCATTGCATCGGCTAAGGACTTGAGCGGAACGTACGCTTTGCCTTTGTGAACAAGAACGTCCGTTATGGGCGTGCCTCCCGCCATCACGGAGTAGTCTTCCGCATCGTTAGCGGCAGCTTGTTCGCTGTTCCAGATTAGCGAAGCGGCTAGCAGGACACTTGTCAGCGCAAACAGCGATAGGCTTCTGAATTTCACGATTTTGATAACCTCCTTCCGTTTTTCGATTGTGTATAGCATCTAACTAGGAACCTATCTATTATATAAACTCTTTTTGAAACTAAATGGTTAGCTAAAATCCTGCATATTGTAATTGACCATGTACTATAAACTCACTATATACTCATAGTGTTCTTCGCATCCCGATAACCGGATAGTTTGTTTACGAAGAACGTAATAAGGAAAGAGCAGAGCATGCTTGCTGCCATGGAGATCAGGAAGCCAACGGTGTTATTTGATGTGATGGGACCAATGAAGGAAGGCACGTAGGCAGTTCCCCGAACGCCGAATAAACCGACGAGCATGCCGCCAAGACCTGCGGAAGCAATTGCCCCAGCAAACACAAGTTTGTTCGAAAACATGAAGGGATAGGCAGCTTCAACGAAAGTGCCAAAACCCATATTGATGGCAAACCCGGGAGCCGCTACGGCCGCTTCTCCCTTATCCCGTGGGGCGATAATGTTGGCCAGCGTGATTCCTGCGGACACCATCACCAGACCGACCATATCGACCGCGCCGAGGAAGCTGTTGCTTGTCGTCTCCATCTCCAGCAGTACTATCGGCAGGATGGCCGCATGATAGACGCCGCCAATGATCGCGGGCCAAATCAGCAGGCCTGCAATCAACCCGGCTATGGCCGGGCTCCAGGAGACAAGGGTTTCGATCAGGAAGCGGATGCCTTGCCCTGCACTCAGCGCAATCGGCGCAATGAGGAAGTAAACCAGCAACCCGGCAATCAGACCCGATATGCCGCCTGCTACAATGTTGACCGTGGTTGCAGGGAAACGCCATTCCACGCATTGACGGAATATGTAATGGACGATGATACCTGCGCTAATTCCGCCAATGATGCCTCCGATAATGCCCCCTTCGACGGAAAGGACACCTGCCACGATGCCTGCCACGATGGATACCTCGTCCAGTTCGGATACCTGTTTGGCTGCAATGACAGCGACGATGACCGGCAGCGCCTTAATCAATAGATCAAACACCTCGGTCAGCGAGGATAACCCCGGGATCTTGCTGACCGCGAGGATCAGGGCCATGCCGATGAAACCGGGGAGGGAAGCCATCATAATGCCGCGAATATTGATGCGCCGCCATGGCGACGAGCTCCCGGAAGTCCCGTGAAGGTTCGCGGTTGCATTTCCGATGACCGGCCGGTACGTAAGCCGCCAATGCTTGCTGAGGGAAGTGACGAAGGTGACCGCACGGGTTCGGTTGGTGGTCCCGGTTGTGCCCGAGGCGGCGATGACATGCGCGCCTTTGGTTTGTATGATGGCCATGGAAGTTCCGCCGGTACCGGTCACTGGAAGACGGAACTTGGCAGCAGCCTCAATGGCGTGCCGGTTGCTGCCCTCAGGGTCGGCACTCATAACGATGATGCCGTCGATTTCGCCGAGTTCAATCTGCTCGGCAATCTCTAGGTCCAGCCGTTCAGCCGCTTGATTGACCTGCTGTAGCGTACCCTCGGCGATAACGACCGGCTCCCCTTGAGAGATGCTCCAGCTGTAAAGAGTGGCAGGCGTTGTATCCTTGGCTGCATCCATGGAGACCTGGGCAGCAATAAACTGCAGTGCCCCACAGGATAGGCCTGCGCTCTCCAGCTGCATCAATATTTCATCCAGCAGCTTGAGCGGGTCTTTGCCGCCGAGATTGTACAGATTGCCGCCGCTGCTTCCGATAATAGCGATTTGACGATTCATGGCTTGCTGCCCCCTATATGTATGGAATTAGATTATTTCTATATTACAGCAGAGTTATAACTTGTTAAAGTGCTAAAATGTCATTCCCGCATATAAAAAACCGCCATGCAAAACCCGGTAATGGCTGCATGGCGGCTTGGCTATCTATTGTCTATTCGTTGTTTTCGCTTGCAGCCGCGACGGCAGCTGCTTCTTCCGCTGCTGATTCGGCCGTTTCTTTAACGATTTGCAGCTTCGTGTAGCGGTGAGTCTTCTTCTCGATGACGGTAAACGTCAAGTCACTGTAACTCCATGTATCACCTTTGGCAAGTTCGGAGTTATGTCCGTACAGCCAGCCGCCGATCGTATCCAGGTCATCGGTGCTCAAGTCGGTGTGAAGCAGGTCGTTGATCCGGTTAATGGATACCTTGCCATCCGCAATGATGCGGTTCGGCTCAGGCTGGGTCAGCTCGCGTTCTTCATCCTCGTCAAATTCGTCGCGGATCTCGCCGACGATCTCTTCCAGAATATCTTCAATGGTGATCATCCCGGAAGTGCCGCCATATTCATCGATCAGGATGGCCATATGCGTGCCTTCCTGCTGCATTTTCCGCAGCAGCTTCTTGATCGGAATCGCTTCGGATACTGTCATGGCCGGATGAATCAGCTTGGTCAAGTCGATGTTGGAATTGTCATCGAACTCCAGGAAGAACTGCTTGGTGTTTACCATACCGACGATCTGGTCCTTGTCACCGCGTACAACCGGAAAACGGGTGTACTGCTCGCGCTTGATGATTTGCAGATTGGCGGCAAGCGGCTTATCCACATACAGGCAGATCATATCGGTACGAGGTACCATAATCTCCTTGGCAAGCATATCATCAAAAGCAAAAATCCGGCTTACATAACCGTATTCGGCTTGGTTGATCTTTCCGCTCTCATAGCTGTCGCTCAGAATCATGCGGAGTTCTTCTTCCGAGTGAGCTTCTTCGTGCTCACTGGCGGGATGCATGCCGAACAGACGAACGATCTTGTTGGCGGATCCGTTCAGCAACCAGATGAACGGGTACATGATCCGGTTAAACCAGATAATAGGTGTCGCACAGATGAACGACACGGCTTCCGCTTTATTAATAGCAATCGTCTTCGGCGCAAGTTCACCGATAACGACGTGAATATAAGTCATGATAATAAATGCAAGCAAAAATGAGATTAGCGATGCGATAGCAGCAGGAATGGAAAAGCTATCAAACACCGGGTGAAGAATTTTCTCGATGGTCGGTTCCCCGAGCCAACCAAGACCGAGTGCCGTGATGGTAATTCCCAGCTGACACGCAGATAGGTATCCATCCAGATTCGAAGTTACCTTTTTGACGGCAAGCGCGCCTTTACGCCCTTCCATTACCAATTGGTCTACTCGGCTGGGACGAAGTCTTATGATAGCAAATTCCGTCATAACGAAAAAAGCGGTAGCTGCGATAAGCACAGCGACTAAGAATAAATTTAAGCCTATACTGTCATCCAAACAAAACACATCCTTTTTTATCTGATCCGAATTAGTTTTTTAATAACCATCACTTACTATGCATGGCTGTCAACATAATTCGACCGGAATTTTAAAGGGTCTAGCATCATGTGCTTGAGGAGCAGAAACATATCGGTATCCGTGGTACGGGATGTAACGTTATGCAAGGAAAGCAGATACACATGGCGTTTTGACTCCATCATCAACCGAACAGGTTCCGGACTCTTGAGTACCGGCGTTGGCGATGGAAGAGTTCCTTCAGACGCTTCCAATCCCTGCGTAGCGGCAGCGGAATCGGTGATGTCCACCAGGGGAACATGCGTAACGGAAGCAATCAGAAGAAGGCCAAGTGTTGAACATATAATTCTGTTTGTCCTTCGTATGGGGTCCAAGTCGGATCGTCACTCCTACAATTCATAATCGATTTGTTCAAGAAAAATATATGGCTTAATGGTCAGCGTATGAGTATGAGTCATTTAAGTTGTTGTACGTAATTTCACCACGAATGCAGTGTTCAAAACAAGGTATATTGCTATTAATAATAAGAAAAAGTAAGCCACTATGTCAAATAACCGTTGCTTTCGGCTGTATAAACCCTTATATATCAAGGATTTCCGGCATTCTCTGCCAAGCAAAAAAAGGACAACCCTCCGATTATCCGAAAGAGTTGTCCTATTAAGCAACGAACTATTTATGGTATGGCAGCTGTCTGATATAGCTGTCCGACAGATGGAGCAACTGCAGCGAGCGTTCGAATTCTTCTTTGGTAGCTTGGGTCTTCTTCTCGTCCGAGTTCGAAAGCGGATGCTTGGTTCCATCCTCGAAGCCGATTCCCGGAATGTATAGGGTCGTATTGTTGATAAATGTACCGGAAGGAAGGTAGTATCGTTCCGGCAGCAAGTTATTATCAGTGTTGTTTAACAGATCCTGGCCGAAATGAAGCTGATTGTCCATCGATACGCCGAGCAGGTTGGCCACCGTCGGCAGGAGGTCGATCTGCCCGCCGATTTGCTCCTTCACTTCGGGCTTAAGGCCTTCTCCATGGATCATAAGCGGGATATTGATCATATCTGCGGAGTTATAATCACGGCCGTAAATTTCATGCATCAGTTCTTTATCCTTGTTGTCCAAGGAATATATAGGAAGTCCAAGGTGGTCGCCGTAGAGAACAACCAGGCTGTTTTCCCACACGCCGTCTTTCTTCAGCTGCTCAATGAACTTACCCAGCGCATCATCGGCGTAATTCTGCGAGCGGATGTAGTCGCCGACAAAGGTGCCTTCATATCGCTCCGGCAGCGTCATCCGATATTTATCTTCGGGAATCGTGAACGGATGGTGAGCCGACATGGAGATGACTTGGGTATAGAACGGTTTATCGGCATCGTCCATCTTCTTCAGCTCGGCCGATGTTTTGGAGTACAGGGCATCATCCGAGGCACCGAAGAACAGTTTATCTTCATCACCGAAGAACGCTTTATCGTAATAACGGTTGAACCCGAGGGCCTTGTACAGCTCTCCGCGGTTCCAGAATTCCACCACATTGGTGTGGAAAGTGGCTGTATCATAACCTTCCCCTTGCAGCAACCTCGGCAGGCTGGGTAGAACCCTGTCCGCATAATGCTGCGTTGCCGCTCCCCGCGGCGGAATGTAGAAGGACGTATTCACCACAAACTCGGCATCCGAGGTATTTCCTTGACCGACATTCTGGTAGAAGTTCGGGAAATATAAGCTCTCTTTAGCGAGTTTGTTCAAGTTTGGCGTAATTTCCTTGCCATCAATGTTCAAACCGAGCAGGAAATTCTGGAAGGACTCCATCTGAATGATGATCAAGTTCTTCCCTTTGGCTGCGCCCGAGAGCACAGCTTCCTGATCAGACGCCCTGACACCCTTCAATTCGTTGACTTTATCCTGCGTGATGGCCTTGGCATCCACGAGCTCTTTGTTCTCCTGTTGGAAAATCGTATAAGCCTCATAATTAAGAATGCCCATCTCCTGCGCCTTCACGATTTCGTTCATGCTTGCGCGGTTCGGCATAATCTGGAATAGGCACAGCATTAAAGAGACGACAAAAACAATAGGAATGATTTTGCGCTTTTCTTTCTTGGCATGCCGAATCTTCCATTTTTTAACGCGATCACTGCGCCATAATAGAAAAAACATACCGATGATATCCGTAAAGATCAACAGATAGTAAGGGTCCATCAAGGAGAATACGCTATTGCTTACCGCGGTTACCTGGTTGACCTGCTCCAGCGCGTGATACGTAACAATAACACCGTAATATTTATAATACATAATGGCCGCAAAGAATATGGCGGTTAGCAATAAGTTAACACTCATATAGGCAGCGAGCTTTCGCTTGGAAGCGAACCATTCGATTAAGCTGAACACAAGCCAAATAAAAGGGATTTCCGTAATGAGCGGTTTCCATGGCATAACATCATCAAAAATGACCATCCAGGCCAGGTAGCTTTTGAGCATCATAATGACAGAGAAAAATATAAAAGGCTTCGTAATCGTTAACCGAAACCGCGAGGAGGAAAACACCTGTATCGCCTTCCTTTCAATGCCGCCGTAACCCTAATTTCGAAAACTCCAGCGGCCACTCGTTATTTAAGAATCGATAGACGTTATTCTTACTGTTGATATACATTCTGTATACCATTTATTTTACAAAAGGAATGAACAGAACTAATTATGACCTCTTCGGAGGAGGTTGTCAAAGAGTTAAAGTAAGTCCATAAGCTTCTTATAACAACACGAAAAAGACAACGAAAAAACCGGCCATCACCGGTTTTGTCAGGGGCTTAGCAAATATTAATAAAGAAAAGACATGATCAGCGGTGCGGTTCCGAGGGTGAAGAGAGCAGCGACGATCATCGAAATGCTGGAGATCGTTCCCGAAAGGGAGCTGAATTCGAATGCCTTGGAGGTGCCGGTTCCATGGGCGCTGGTCCCAAACAGCACACCTCGTGCAATATCGCCCCGAATCCGGAAGATTCGCATGACCGCCGGTCCGATCATGGAGCCTAGAATCCCGGTCATAATAACGAAGACGGCGGTCATGTTCGGCACGCCCCCGATGACCTCGGAGACGTTCATGGCAATGGGCGTTGTTATGGAGCGCGGGACGAGACTGGTGGCCAGCGAGCTGTTCAGGTGCATCCATTTAGCAAGAACTGCAGAGGATAACATGGCCAGTACCGATCCGGTCAGCACGCTGAGCATAATTTCGGCCGCATGCTTTTTAAGAGTCTGGAAGTTTTTGTACAAAGGCACGGCAAAAGCGATTGTAGCCGGTCCAAGCAGCTTGCTGATCCACTGCGCTCCTTCATTGTATGATTCATAGGATACCCCTGTTTGTGTCAATATCACAACAATCAGTACCGGGGTGATCAGGAGCGGCGATAAATAGACCTTTGGCAGGCGGCGATACAGTCTTTTGGTCCCCCCATAAATTCCGATCGTCAATAATAAGCCGAGAATGACGGTCAGCAGGATGTTCATGGTGTTTTACGCTCCTTTCTGGATGAGATGAAGCCGGCAGTCAGTCCAGAGCTGACCATCACAATGACGGTGCTGAACAAAACCACGGCCAGAATCTGGAGTCCTTCGGCCTCCAGCATCGGGAAATATTTCATAATGCCGACCGCTGCAGGGATGAAGAACAGCAGCAATTCGGCGAGCAGCCAATTGGCGCCAAGCTCAATCCACTCCAGGCGGAGGACTTTGGTTTCGAGAAGTATAAACAACACAACGATTCCGAGAATGCTGCCCGGAATCCCTATATTCAGCCAAGCGGCCAGTTGATCCATCCCTAAGGAAAGAAGCATGAAACCGGCCACTTGGAGTGTTCCTTTCAACATGTTGATCATGACCGGACTCCTTTATTTTCATTGTTAATGAAATTTTACAACGATAATTTTCATAGGTAAAATGCATATATCGAATGAGATGCATTCCATTTATCTATACATAGAAGAAACCGGAGGGAATATCGGATGGACATACGGCACCTGGAGTATTTTCTTGAGGTAGCGAGGAACCAAAGCTTTACCAAAGCCGCCGAGAAGCTGTATATTACGCAGCCAACGATTAGCAAAACGATTCGCAACATGGAGGACGAGTGGGGCGTAACCTTGTTCTACCGGCAGGGCAAGCGGATTGAGCTGACGGATGCGGGTCATATCATGTATCAGCAGGCGCAGCAGATGGTGGATTCCTTTCAGCGGGTATCGGCCGAGCTGGAGGATCTCATGAACCTGAAGCGCGGCCATCTCCGGATCGGGCTTCCACCTATGGTAGGCTCAAGCTTTTTCCCTGAGGTGATCGGGCAGTTCCACCGGGACTATCCGAAGATTACCATTCAGCTGATTGAGGATGGAGCCAAGAAGGTCGAAGCGGATGTGGAGAGCGGTCAGACCGATATCGGAGTCGCGGTGCTGCCTGTCAATGAAGATGTATTTCACTATTATTCCTTTGTGAAAGAGAAGCTGAATCTGCTGGTCCATCCGTCCCATCGGCTGGCAGGCAGAGATCATGTACACCTGAACGAGCTAGCCGACGAGGCATTTGTATTGTTTCGAGAGGACTTTACGCTGCATGACCGGATCATCCGCGAATGCGTCAGCGCGGGCTTCGAGCCAAGGGTGGTCTATGAAAGCTCGCAGTGGGACCTCATCAGTGGCATGGTGGCCGCCAATTTGGGCATCGCTCTGCTCCCGGAGACAATCTGTAAGGAGATCGATTCCTCGCGCGTGACGATACTGCCGCTGGACAACCCGTCCATTCCCTGGCAGCTCGGAATGATCTGGAGGAAGGACCGGTATCTGTCCTTTGCCGTCAGGGAATGGATCAGCTTTACCCGCGCCCTATTGGGTGAGCAGGATTAAGTTTGTTTCAAATTAAGGGGCATTTCATACATTTTCACGCCTTGGACATAATATCCATAATAAGAGAACCATTTTACAAGCCTTATATCCAAGGAGGAATGACATTCGTGAGTGGCCAGGAACATGATGGTAATAATGGAACGAACCCAGGTCAGGAAGGATTTGCCCAGAACCGCGGCGAGACGGAGCGGGAGGATACGCTAACTAATCGTCAGGGACATCCTATTTCGGATAATCAGAATGTGAGAACGGTAGGGAATCGGGGTCCGATGACCCTGGAAAATTATCATTATCTGGAGAAGATCACGCACTTTGACCGGGAACGCATTCCGGAGCGCGTCGTGCATGCACGGGGTGCTGGAGCTCACGGTTACTTCGAAGCATACGGGAAAGTAGGCGATGAGCCTGTTTCGAAGTATACTCGGGCCAAGCTGTTTCAGGTTGAAGGCAAGCGTACACCGGTGTTTGTCCGGTTCTCAACCGTTATTCATGGTTCCGGCTCACCTGAAACGCTTCGGGATCCGCGCGGGTTTGCCGTGAAATTCTACACCGAAGAGGGCAACTGGGATTTGGTTGGCAATAACCTGAAAATATTTTTTATCCGCGATCCGCTCAAGTTTCCGGACATGGTTCATGCGTTCAAGCCGGATCCAGTATCCAACGTTCCGGGTCCAGTCGGCATGTTCGACTTTGTATCCCGTTCCCCGGAAGCGACGCATATGATCACGTTTGTCTTCTCCCCATGGGGCATTCCGGCTAACTACCGCCAAATGCAAGGCTCAGGTGTGAATACATACAAATGGGTCAATGCAGATGGCCATAGTGTGCTGATCAAATACCATTGGGAGCCGCTCAAGCAAGGCATTAAGAACCTCACGCAGGAAGAAGCAAGCAAGATCCAGGCCATGAATGACAGCCACGCAACACAGGATTTATATGAGGCCATTGAACGCGGGGATTATCCGGAATGGGAGCTATGCGTTCAGATTATGAGCGATGATGAGCATCCGGAGCTGGAATTCGATCCACTTGATGCAACCAAGCTGTGGCCGGCAGATCAATTTCCGTTCCTGAAGGTGGGCAAAATGGTGCTGGACCGCAATCCGGAGAACTACTATAACGAAGTGGAGCAAGCGGCCTTTGGCACGGGCGTGCTGGTGGATGGACTCGATTTCTCGGACGACAAGATGCTCCAAGGTCGCACATTTTCTTACTCGGATACCCAGCGGCATCGGGTGGGCACCAACTATCTGCAGCTGCCGATCAACGCGCCGAAGAAGCGGGTCGCTACCAACCAGCGCGGCGGGCAGATGTCTTATTACGTGGATAAGGCACCAGGGCAAAGCCCGCATGTGGATTACGAGCCTTCCATGACCGATGGTCTGGTGGAAGCCTCGCAGACGGCGAAGCCTCATCAGCCCCATTATGATGCCAACCTCGTCCGGCAGAAGCTGGACCGTACGCTGGACTTCAAGCAGGCCGGGGATACGTACAGAGCCTTTGAGGATTGGGAGCGAAACGACTTGATTAGCAATCTGGTGGGTGCGCTCATCCAATGTGATATCCGGATTCAAGACAAGATGGTGGAATATTTTACGAATGCGGATGAGGAATATGGACGCCGCGTACGAGAAGGACTCGAGCAGGCCAGAAAGGGCTCGAACGAGCCCGACCGGGAGCAGGCGGTTGAGGATGCTAACCGCATGGGCCATGAGGCGGATCCTTACTAAAATCTGCTAAGCCGGAAGAGGTCTTCAGGTTATCTTTTGCAATGGCAATTGAGCAGCCGCCTGCACAGTGATAAATGTGCAGGCGGCTGTATTATTTGAGGTTGTAAAATATTTGCGGAATGTTAAGATGTTGCAAGGAATCAAAGCGATACATATCGAATCAACATAGAACCATGGGAAGAGGAGGCGTGCTTTATGGCAATACAAGCGGGAATCATCGGCTACGGCCTGTCCGGGTCGGTGTTTCATGCACCTATCCTGAGAAGCGTGCCGGATTACATAGTCCACACGGTTGTGTCATCAGATCCGGACAAGGTTTACAAGGATTTGCCTGATACGGCGGTTGTCGATAGTGTGGATGAGCTTTTGTCTAATCCGGATATTGATGTTGTCATCATTACGAGTCCGAATGCAACGCATTACGAATATACCCGGTTAGCCATCGAGGCCGGTAAGCATGTGGTCGTCGAGAAGCCGTTTACCGTAACATCCGCAGAAGCGGACCAGTTGATTGATCTGGCCAAACAGAAGGGAGTTCTGCTGACGGTATATCACAACCGCCGCTGGGACAATGACTTTCTGACTGTCCGCAACCTGCTGGAGACGGGAGCGCTCGGGAAGCTATCCATTTATCAGTCGCAGTTCAGCCGTTACCGTCCGGAAGTGCAATCGGAGCGGTGGAGGGAACAGGGGATTCCCGGGTCCGGCATCCTGTACGACTTGGGTTCGCATCTGCTTGATCAGGCGCTGTTCCTGTTCGGTCTGCCGGAGACGCTGTGGGCGGATTTGAGAACGGAGCGCAACGGGTCCAAAACCCATGATTATTTTCATCTGGTGCTGGGTTACAAAACGTTTCGCGTTATTCTGCATTCCGGCTCGCTGGTCCGGCAAGCCGGCCCGAAATTCGAGCTGCACGGGGATAAAGGAAGCTTCCTGAAATATGGAACAGACCCTCAGGAAGGCCAGCTGAAGCAGGGAATGCACCCGGGGGATGCGGGCTGGGGTGAAGACCAGCCGGACCAGTACGGGGAGCTTGCTACTGAGCTGAGCGGACTGGCGGTTCAGGGTGAGATTGAGACGCTGCCGGGACGTTATCAGGCCTTTTATCAGGGTTTGGCTGAAGCGATTCTTAAGGATGGCCCGTTACCCGTTCAGCCTGAAGAAGCCCGTAATGTCATCCGTATGATTGAGTATGCACTGCAAAGTCATCAGAAAGGCCGATTGATCAAGATCACGTGAAACTCTGCTATATCCGGCGACAGGGTCCTCTTTGGCTAGCACATAGTTTGCTCCGATTTGTGGGATATTAGGTGATGCAACCCTTGTACGTCTTTCATGAGGGGAATCAATCCATATCACAACAAAGAAGGAGAGAACGGATATGAAGAAACGCGATATCCTTCGGTCGGCCTTTGCGCTTCTGATGAGCTTGGCGGTGATGCTGTCCATATCGGGAGCGGCTTTGGCAGTAGGAAGCGGTCCGTTTCATTTTGGATTCAAAAAAAGCGTCAATGGCCAGCTGCCTTCCATCAATGAGGAGGGTTTTAAGGAGCTTCTGCAAAAATACGGCGCGATCTTCATGGGCGATGCCGAGCAGAAGGAGCTTTATCTTACGTTTGATAACGGATACGAGAACGGATATACCTCCCGTATCCTGGATACGCTCAAAGAGAAGAAGGTGCCTGCCACCTTTTTCGTGACCGGACACTACGTAAAGACACAGGAAGATCTGCTGAAGCGGATGACGGCTGAGGGACACATTATCGGCAACCATTCCTGGAACCATCCGGATGTGACCACGATCTCGGCAGAGAAGCTGACCGAGGAACTGGAGCGGGTGAAGAAGGAGGTTATGCGCATAACCGGCCAGCCGGATATGAAATATTTGCGTACACCGCGCGGCATTTTCGATGAGCGGTCGCTGGCGACCAGCAAGCAGCTGGGTTATACCAATGTCTTCTGGTCGCTCGCGTATATGGATTGGGACGTGAAGTCCCAGCGCGGTGCGCAGTATGCTTATGATAAGGTAACCGCACAGCTCCACCCGGGCGCTGTGATTCTGCTGCACTCGATCTCCAAGGACAACACCGAGGCGCTTGGGCGGATCATTGACGAAGCCAGGAACCGGGGGTACGAGTTCAAGGGTTTGGATCAGATGCAGAAGAAAGCCCCGTAAATATTTGTTGCATACAGCGTGCAGAACGCTATCCTGTCAGGATGCCGTCTGCACGCTTTTTGTTGGCGAATGAAGATGGATGCTTCGCTTTCAGGAACGAATGTTTGGTATAATACCCTTAAATAGAACATGAACGAAGGAGACCATCATGCCTCATACTATCCAAATATCCGTCAGGCCGCTGGTGGAATATGTCTTTCGCAGCGGCAGCATTACCTCGGGTTTTCGCACGGCGACATCCCTTACCGAGGGGACCCGTGCGCATCAACAGGTACAGCGCGACTATGGTGAGAACGATCAGAAGGAAGTTCAGCTTGAAGTGGAGATTCCTTACGAGGATCTTCTGTTTGTGGTGGAAGGCCGCTGCGACGGTCTGATTCAAGAGGAAGAGCGGATGATGATTGACGAGATTAAGTCGACCTCCGGCGATTTAGGCGAGATTACGGAGCACACGTACCCGGTTCATTGGGCGCAGGCCCAAATGTATGCCTATATGTACGCGAAGCAGCATGAGATTCCGAAGATGGCAGTGCGATTAACCTACTTCCAAGTCCCGAGTGGAGAGCGTAAGCAGTTCGTACAGGAATGGAGCTGTGCACAGCTGGAATCCTTCGTATTGGAGGTCGTGGCGGCTTATGCGCCTTATGCCAACCTGCTGCGGGAGCATGGCGAGCGGAGGGATCGAAGCATCCGCGAATTGAAGTTTCCGTTTCCCGCCTACCGCGAAGGACAGCGAAAGTTGGCCGGGGCCGTTTATAAGAGCATCGGGGAAGGACGGAAATTGTTTGCCAAAGCGCCAACGGGCATAGGGAAAACGATATCCACGCTGTTTCCTTCGGTTAAAGCGATCGGTGAAGGCCTGTTGTCGCGGATTTTTTATCTGACAGCCAAGACGATCACCCGAACGACCGCGGAGGAAGCCATGGCGCGCATGGAGCGTCAAGGACTCTGCATGCACACGGTCACGCTGACGGCGAAGGACAAGATTTGTTTCCGTGAAGCTGAGGGCTGCGGTCAGATGGGCTGTGTGTTCTCGGAGGGCTACTATGACCGGATTAATGGCGCCATACTGGATTTGCTCTCGAATGAAACGTTGATCACGAGGCCTGTTATTGAAGAGTACGCCCGGAAGCATACGGTGTGTCCGTTTGAGTTCTCGCTGGATGCCGCGTATGCAGCTGATGCCGTCATCTGCGATTACAACTATGTGTTTGACCCGCGTGTATCCTTCAAGCGGATGCCGGAGGACGTGAAGAAGCGCAGTGTGCTGCTCATTGATGAGGCACACAATCTGGTAGACCGGGCGCGGGGAATGTTCTCGGCCGAGCTGAATAAATCGGCTTTTCTGGAACTGCAACGAGCTTACAAAGAGAGCAATCCCGCGCTTTACAACGCCGCGAAGCGGGTGAATAACCGATTTAAAGTGCTGCGCAAGGTCAGTGAGGAGGAAGAGCGGATTGTCGGGTCCCAGCAGCCGGAGATGATGGTGGAGCTGCTGGAGGATTTTTCGCTCCAGGCAGAGGCCGAACTGATGACTGGCAAGAGCGGGGATGAGGCGGATGCGCTCCTGGAGTGCTATTTTGCCGTGCAGGGGTATCTGCGCATCTCCAAGCTGTATGACGACCGCTTTGTCACGTATGCGGAGATGAGTCAGAGCGAGGTGTTTCTCAAGCTGTTTTGTCTGGACCCCTCTTATTTGCTCCAGCAAGCGGGAAAAAACTACCGATCCAGCGTATTTTTCTCGGCAACCCTTATGCCGCTCGGGTATTACCGCGATATGCTGGGAGCAGAGGAAGAGGACTACAGCCTCTCGATTCCCTCTCCCTTCTCTTCCGAGCAATTGGATGTTCGAATTTTGCCGTTATCGACGCGCTTCAAGGATCGGGAGCGAAATAGCGAAGCCATCGTCCGGATGCTGAGTGCGCTGGTTCAGGAAAAGCCGGTGAATACCCTGATCTTCCTGCCGTCCTATCCCTACATGCAGGATATCCATGAGGCGTTTGCCAGAATGAACCCGGGAGCGCGTACCTTGCTTCAGGGGCATGGGATGAGTGAGGAGGAGCGGGAGGCATTCCTGAATGCCTTCCAGGCGGATGCGGAGGATCCGCTGATCGGCTTTGCCGTAATGGGCGGTATTTTCTCCGAGGGCATTGATTTGAAGGGAGAACGGCTGTCGAGTGTCGTGGTCATCGGCGTAGGATTGCCGCAGCTATCATTCGAGAATGATATCATCAAGGATTATTTCGATCGTACCGGCAAGCGGGGATACGACTATGCCTACGTATACCCGGGCATGAACAAAGTGCTGCAGGCCGGAGGACGCTTGATCCGCTCAGAGCAGGACAGCGGGACACTGACGCTGGTGGATGACCGCTTTTTGAATCGCCAGTACGGGATGCTGCTGCCTGAGGAGTGGAGGCACTACAGGCGAATCTAATTTTTGCATGAGATGTTGACACCTGGAAATATGACCCCTATAATACGGATATATTAATTTAGCTGAAGGAGGCTGATGTCAAATGGTTATGATGCATAGTGGATGGGTCGCATTGACGTTGGTCTCTTTGGACGGGAAATTCTAATGGTATAGGGGTATAAGGCATGTAAACATACTTGTCTTTTACTCCATACTCAAGAACCCGCAGGAGACCGTACTTGGTATCCTGCGGGTTTTTTGTGTCTATATTAAGGGCTTGGTACGACCTTTAACGGCTTGACTGTAGGCTGTATGGGGGTTGATGCCTTCTTCTTGCATAGATTCAGATCAGCCGCGGATACAAATCTGCGGTTTTTTTGTGTTTGATAACAACCAATCCAATAACGATAAGGGGATATCACGAATTTGACTAAACAAGACATGACTACGCTACAAGTATATGGATGGAATGAACATTGGGCTTTGCTGGCTGAGCAGATCCCGCAGCAGGATAAAGCGCTGGCACCGGCACGCATCACAGCCCAATTCTCGAAGCAATACCGCATTATCACGCAAGAGGGAGAGCAGTCCGCGATTGTTACGGGCAAATACGAATACGAGGCAGCCAGCAAAAGCGACTTTCCCGCTGTTGGCGATTGGGTCATGGTGGAACCGCTGCAAGGGGAATCTCGTGCCGTCATTCATAAGTTGCTCCCCCGCCAATCTGCTGTGACGCGCAAGGAAGCAGGAAGCGTGCCGGATGAGCAGATCATTGCCGCGAACATGGATACCGTGTTTATCATTAACGCACTCAACAAGGATTTTAGTGTTCGCCGGATTGAACGCTACCTGATTGCGGTCTGGGAGAGCGGAGCCACACCGGTTGTGCTGCTTACCAAGGCGGATCTATGTGAATCGCCGGAAGATTATGTCGCACAGGTAGAGGCTGTTGCACCGGGCGTGCCGGTTCATGCGGTGAGCTCCTTGATGGATCAAGGAAAGAAGCAGCTGCAGCCTTATCTGATACAGGGGAAGACGATTGCCATTACGGGTACCTCGGGGGCCGGTAAATCCACCCTCCTGAACTGGCTGTCCGGTCAGGAGCTGCAGCGGGTTCAGGGGATACGTGAGGAGGACGCAAGGGGACGGCATACCACGACGCACCGGGAGCTTTTCGTGCTGCCGGGAGGCGCGATTATGGTGGATACGCCAGGCATGCGGGAGCTGCAGCTGTGGGATTCGGAAGAAGGGTTCGAGGCAACCTTTGCGGATGTTTCGGCGCTGGTGCAGCAGTGCCGGTTCCAGGATTGCCGCCATGAGACGGAGGCCGGCTGTGCGGTGCAGGAAGCGCTGAAAGACGGAACGCTGGATGCGAAACGATATGCGAACTACAAGAAGACGGAGCGGGAGCTCGCCTATATTGCCAGTAAGGAGAGGGTCAGCACCCGCCGCCAGAATAAGAGCTCAGGCAAGTCCTCGCGGAAGAGCGAGAGAGACCGCAAAGGGAACTACCAGCAGCTTTTGTACGATGACGAATAATGGATGTTATTGAGAGGTCCGGAGTCGATTTGACTTCGGTCTTCTTCGGGTATATAGTTAGGAAACCAAATAAATTGGCAGACTATCTATTTGCTTAAGTAGTTGCAGAAAAGAGGTGGACCATGGAAGAGAATATACATCCAGATTTACCTAAAGAGAACAACGGGAAAGAGGAAAAAGATTCGCGGGAAGGGCTGTGCATGAAGGCTGGCCGGCGAGAAGATAGCGTAGCAGGCAGGCTCTTGTACAGCATTCGCATGTTCCATAAGCAGGAATGGGATCGGCACTTGATTTCCGGCTATACGCCTGGCGAGATTCGCGTTCTGATGGGACTTAAACATCATATCGTGCCTGACGGTCCTGGCATGAAAGTGTCCGAAATCAGCAGCATGATGAATGTTACGTCACCGACGATCACTCAATTTATTAACGCTCTGGAGAGCAAAGGTCTGGTGGAGCGGGTGATGGATGTACAGGATCGACGTGCGGTGCGTGTGCAGCTTACGGAGGAAGGGAATCGCGTTGTCCAGGAAACCTATCAGAACGTCAGAAACAACTTTAACGAGCTGGTGGAATTTCTAGGAGAAGAGGACAGCGTCAAACTGACGGAGCTGTTAACGAAGGTGTATCAATTTCACGAGCAAAAGCACAAAACGAACGAAACGACTTCAGACAATGAGTAGGGGTGGGGAATTTGTTAAAACTGTTTCACTATTTGAAACCGTACCGGACAGCGGTCATTTTTGTCCTGCTGTTCACATTTTTCCAGTGTCTGTCTGATCTTTACCTGCCAACCTTGATGGCGGACATCGTGGATATCGGCATCGTGAAGGGAGATGTGCCTTACATTTGGCGTGTGGGCGGCTTTATGCTCCTGGTAGCAGCTGGGGGCATGTTGTGCTCCATTGCCGCAAGTTATTTGGCATCCAAATCAGCTACGGGATTCGGGAAAATTGTTCGGGGACGCGTCTTCTCCCATGTAGAGAATTTCACGCTGCAGGAATTTGACAAGATCGGTACGGCATCCCTAATTACCCGTACAACGAACGACATTACGCAGGTGCAGCAGGTCACGATCATGATCCTTCGCATGATGGCGCTTGCGCCGATGATGTGTATCGGGGGCATTATAATGGCCGTATCGAGAGACCCTGGATTGACCACGGTACTTCTCATCGTCCTGCCGATTCTGGCCCTGGCTATTTTCCTCATCGCCAAAAAGGGGATTCCGCTCTTTAAAGCGATCCAGGTGAAGATCGATACACTGAGCCGCGTGCTAAGGGAGAATCTGACCGGAATCCGGGTCATTCGTTCATTTAACCGGATGAATCATGAAACCGTCCGTTTTAATGATGCGAATGAGGATTTGACAGCCACCTCCATCAAAGTGAATAAAATCATGGGTGCGATGATGCCTGTCATGATGCTGGTCATGAACTTTGCAACGCTGGCGATTGTTTGGTTCGGGGGGCTGCGAATCGATAGTGGCCACATGAAGGTCGGTGACCTTATGGCATTTCTCCAATACGCGATGATGATCATGTTCTCTCTCATCATGCTATCCGTCATGTTTGTCATGATTCCGCGTGCACAGGCATCGGCGGTTCGGATCAATGAGGTGTTGAACATGATGCCGGAGATCCATGATCCGAAGCAACCGGCCGATACCGGCGTGGAGCACGGATCGATTGAATTCCAGGATGTGACCTTCTATTATCCGGGTGCAGAGGAGCCCGCCATATCCGATATTTCCTTCCATGCCGGGCCGGGTGAAATCACCGCCATTATCGGCGGAACCGGTTCGGGTAAATCGACGCTGATCAGCTTAATCCCTCGTTTCTATGACGTGACCTCGGGGCGGATCCTCGTCAATGGTACGGATATCCGGGACATGATGCAGGAGAACCTGCGGAACCGGATCGGATTCGTGCCGCAGAAGGCGCTGCTCTTCACCGGAACGATCGCGGAGAATATCCGCTATGGTAAAGAAGATGCGACGGACGAGGAAATCCGGCATGCTGCGAAGGTTGCCCAGGCGGCCGATTTCATCTCATCCATGGAAGGCGGGTACGATGCCGAGATTTCGCAAGGCGGCAGCAACGTATCCGGAGGTCAGAAGCAGCGGCTCTCGATTGCAAGGGCGCTGGTTCGGAGACCCGAGATTTATGTGTTTGACGACAGCTTCTCGGCGCTGGATTTCAAGACGGATGCCAATCTTCGCGCAGCGCTCCGCGAGGAAACGACGGAAGCTACCGTTCTGATTGTTGCTCAGCGGGTAAGCACCGTCATGGACGCTGACCGTATTATTGTGCTGGATGAGGGACGCATAGCCGGAATCGGCACGCATGAGGAGCTTATGGCTTCCAGCGATGTGTACCGCGAAATCGTTACCTCGCAGCTGTCAGAGGAGGAGATCGCATGAGTGAGAAGAAACGGGGAGGACATCCTCGGGGACCGGGCGGTCCCTTTGGCGGCGGCCCGCACGGACCTGGAATGGCGGGGGAGAAAGCCAAGGATTTCAAAGGCACTTTTCGCCGGTTAACGCGATATCTCAAACCGCATACCGGCAAGCTGATGATCGTCTTGATCGCAGCTATTCTCAGTACGATATTCAGCATCGTGAGCCCGAAAATATTGGGGGATGCAACCACGATCCTGTTCAAAGGCTTCATGGCTAAGATGCAAGGCGTGCCGGGGGCCGGGATCGATTTTGACGCGATTCGGACGATCATGCTCTGGCTTGCAGGCTTGTATCTCTTAAGCTCACTGTTTGCTTACATCCAGCAATATGTTATGGCTGGCGTGGCCCAGCGGACCGTGTATGATTTGCGTAAGGATGTTTACAACAAACTCGGTCGTTTGCCGCTTAAATATTTCGACGCTCGGACACATGGGGAAACGCTGAGCCGGGTGACCAACGATATGGACAATATCAGCAGCACGCTTCAGCAGAGCTTGACGCAGATGATTACCTCGATAGTCACGCTGGTTGGCGTCATCGTGATGATGCTCACGATCAGCCCGCTGTTGACATTAGTAGTTATTCTGACCCTACCGCTTAGTGTGGTGGTTACAATTGTGGTTGCCAAACGCTCGCAGAAGCATTTTGTGGCTCAGCAGAAGCATTTGGGTGAGCTGAACGGGCATGTGGAAGAAATGTACACAGGTCATAAAGTGGTGAAGGCCTTTGGCCGGGAACGACAATCCATGGAGCAATTTAATGAGGTCAACGATAAACTCTATGATGCCGGGTGGAGAGCCCAGTTTATATCGGGTACCATTATGCCGCTGATGGGTTTTGTCGGCAATATCGGTTATGTGATCGTCAGTGTTGTCGGCGGCGTGCTCGTTACCCGCAGAGCGATTGAGATCGGGGATATTCAAGCATTCATCCAATATTCACGCCAATTCACGCAGCCGATTACCCAGCTTGCGAATATCGCGAACGTCATTCAATCTACCATAGCATCGGCAGAGCGCGTATTTGAAGTGCTGGATGAGGAAGAAGAAGTGTCAGAGCATACAGCTCCGGCAGCACTCAAGCAGCCACTTGGCGACGTGTCTTTCGAGAACGTGAGTTTCGGCTATAAAGCAGACCAGCTTCTGATCGAGGATATGAATGTGGACGTAAGGCACGGGCAAACTGTCGCCATCGTCGGCCCGACCGGTGCAGGCAAGACTACGCTTATTAATCTGCTGATGCGGTTCTATGAGCTGAATAAGGGCAAGATTACGATAGACGGCACAGATATTACGGCTCTTCGACGCGGTGAACTCCGCAGCCTGTTCGGAATGGTGCTGCAGGATACATGGCTCTTTAACGGGACAATCCGGGACAATATCGGATATGGACGCGAAGGCGCCACGGAACAAGAGATCATCCGAGCGGCGGAAGCGGCTCACGCGGATCACTTCATCCGGACACTGCCGGACGGCTACGATACCGTTCTGAACGAGGAGGCCTCCAACATATCGCAAGGGCAGAAGCAGCTTCTTACCATTGCGCGTGCCATTCTGGCCAATCCATCGATTCTGATCCTTGACGAGGCCACCAGCAGCGTGGATACGCGGACAGAACTCTATATCCAGAAAGCGATGAATGAGCTGATGAAGGACCGAACCAGCTTTGTCATTGCGCATCGGCTGTCCACGATCCGGGATGCGGACCTGATTCTGGTCATGAACAAGGGCAGCATTATCGAGCAAGGAACCCATGAAGAGCTGCTGTCTCAAGGCGGCTTCTATGCGGACCTGTATAACAGTCAATTCAGCGACCAGCATGAGGCTGGATAGCGAGGCGAGGATTACCATCATAAGAAGACCCATTGGAGTGCGAGTGGGTCTTCTTTTTTTTGGCTTAATTAAAGGTTTTTGGTAGGTTTAGAGTAAGCTAGCAGGCATATTGGTTGTTGCAATTTCATATGGTTCTTTTATAATGATGTTTATGTTTAGATCTTTAAAGGGAGCCATGATCATTATTGAATAAGTCCGAACTGAACCGAATTACGCAAGAGCTTCTACGTCGGTCGGGCAGCAGTGTCACCGTGGAGATGGAGGCGTATTTCCCAGGGGGCCGGTTAATCGGCGGGAAATATGTTATGAATTCGCACAGCGTGACGATGTATACCGAAGTCATACGCCAGCAGTGTCTGCAGCTGTTTGGGACACTTGAGCTGTTTCATGCCTATTTTGCGGTAGTATTCGCACATGAGCTGGGTCATTCGATGGACCTGATGCTGACAGAACTCTGTGACCGGATGGATCGAACGGTGGATGAATGGGAGCAGAATCAGATCGCGCTTCAAATCGAGGAAAATGCTTGGAATAACGCCATGCCATGGATTCAGGATATGGATCCGGATTTTATACAGGTCATCGTGGACCGGTCGCTTGAGGCCTACCGCGAGGAGCCGGCACCAGAAATCGCTTAGGCTGGCTTACTAGGTTAATCCAGGCCAGGTCGTAACATGAAAAAGGCACCCTGACGGGTGCCTTTTTGGACTTGCAAGAAAGTATAAACTTCAGAGACTTACCACCTTGGAAGCATGGGGAAGGGCTTCTAATATCGTATGTTATACAAGATAAAACCAAAGATGGCAGCCACCACAATGAAGGCACCTGCAGCAGCAAGGGTCATTAAAAAATCACTAAGCAGGCTTTGTTGCCGGATACCGCGCAGCTTCTCCTTTGCCTTAATCTCCGAGACGTCCTCTTTAATTCGATCCAAATACTCAGGGCCTAGAACCATAGCTGTCCCTCCCGTAACGATTTGTAAGCTTATTATACCAGAAATATGTTATTTTTGGTTGAATTTAGGCCACTCCGGTGTGAAGTCCCCTGTTATAAAAAAAGAAGTGAAGCTCGCATGGGCTTCACTTCTTTTAGGTTAGAGTCCTTGAGGGAGCGCAGCGTCCGCTTAGCTCTCCGGGTCCAACTGCTTCAACGGCTCAATGGCCGGCCCTTCAATCACTTCGCCATTATAACGGTAGCGTGATCCGTGACAAGGGCAATCCCATGAGCGTTCGCCCTCATTCCATTCCACTTCGCAGCCGAGATGGGTACATGTCGTATCCACGAGATGGAGATTCCCCTTATCATCCTTGTAAGCCCCGGCGCGCTGACCGTTATGGCGGACGATGGCGCCTTCGCCTGCCTTCAGCTCGGTAATATCAGCATGGGACATTTCGAACTTGCCGGAAACGAAATCTTTCGCAACCATAGCATTTTGTGCAACAAATGTTTTGATGCTTGGATCTGCGATAAATCGGGACGGGTTGAAGACGTCGGCGTAACGGTTATCCTTCTCCAAGATTTGATCACAGATGATATTCGCGGCCAGTGTTCCTGTTGTCATGCCCCATTTCCGGAAGCCTGTCGCGACAAAGATCCGGTCCTGATTGGATGTGATCGGCCCGATGTAAGGCATGTTGTCCAGGGTAATCAGGTCCTGGGCCGACCAGCGATAAGGAATCGCGGAAGCGCCCAGCAGCTTTCCTGCAAACAGCTCCAGGTTTTCGTAATGCTGATGGGTGCAGATGCTGCGGCCAGTCGGATGATTCTCGCCTCCAACGATAACCAAATCCTCACCGCCATAAGAAGCGGACCGCAGGGAACGGGTCGGTTGATCCACGCTTAAATACATCCCGCCCGGATAAGCGGTTTCAGGTTTGACTGCAATGGCATAGGAGCGTCCCACATGCAGGCGCGTGAAGAACAGTCCTTTCCCGTCAATGAACGGAAAATGAGAGGCCGATACTGCGTAATTGCAAGTAATCCGGTGACCGCCCCGTTTGGTCAGGAGTGTGATCGGTCCATCGGTTTCGGCCTTTTCATCCATGGTCGTGTTCTCGTAGATCCGTCCTCCTAGCTTCAGGAATTGTTCGGTCAGATGCTTAAGATATTGCAAAGGGTGGAATCGATATTGTCCGGGCATCTTAATGGCTCCCCGAATCGGCATAGGCAGGGGAAGGCTATCCTGCCATTCTCCCGGAATGCCGAGCTTTTCATAGGCTTTGATTTCATCCTCCAGCTTCGAGAGATACTTGTCCTCCTGTTGAGCGTAGATATAGGCATCCTCCAGCTTCAGCCCGAATTTCCCTTCGTCTCCGCCAATAATATCCCGAATGAATTCAATCGCTTCCCGATTGCCTTCGTAATAGAGTCTTGTCTTCTCCTCCCCAAAATGATGCATAAATTCATGATAGATCAGCCCATGCTGTGCCGTAACCTTAGCTGTTGTATGACCGGTGGTCCCGTTCAGGATTTGCCCTGCTTCGATCAGCACGACATCTTTGCCTGCCTTGGCAAGCAGATAAGCGGTTGTAATGCCGGTTATGCCGGCTCCGACAATGGCAACATCCGTCTCAATATCTTCGGCCAAGCGGGGGAAGGTGGGCAGTTTCGTTGTCGCTCTCCACAGCGACTCCGGATATTGCGGCAGTTCTTGATGCGATGAATTGGATGGGTTCATTCACGATTCCTCCTCAGTTTCTATGGGCATTGCCCTTAAACTCCGACTCTTGTCTTCATTATTACCACATGGGAATGATTAGAAACTAGGTGATTTCGATTCACAGTCTTCCTAGGTTTTTCTGGATGATTGTAAATAATTTGGGACATTTGTGCAGAACCTAAAGAACAGCGGGAGAACCGGAATTTAGTGAATGAGGGGTGGTATCATGACCAGCGAACAATATCTAAATGCGGAGGAAGCCAGACAATGCCTGCAAGAACATCTTCGTAATGTCGGGGATATCGAGCAGCGTGAGCTGAAGAATGAAGGTGAGCATGCGTTATTGATTTATCTTAAGAGCATGTGCGACCCCGCTATGATTAACGATAATTTGATTAACCGTTTCTATGAGCTGAATTCCTTGGAGTTATACGACCAATTCATCCGATCCTTTCCCTCAAGTGTGGAGCCGAAAGATAAACAGGAGTTGCTCCGTAATATACTAAGGGGCTGCGTAGCCATATTCATTCGGGACAGCGTGCTCCTGTTTGACGCCGTATTGGTTAATGCAGGCTTCATCCAACCCGCCAGTACGGAGAACGTCATTCAGGGTCCCAATGATTCGTTTACGGAAAATATCGAGGTGAACTTGAATCTGATTCGCCACCGTTACCAAACTGAAAATTTGAAGACGGAATTTATGACCCTTGGCAAGATATCACAGACTCGAATCATTATTATGTATGATGCATACAAAGTGGAAGAAACGGTATTAGAGGAGCTTAGGAAGCGATTGTCCGAGATCAAGGCGGATATTGTGCAATCGGCCTCCGAAATCGAGAGACATACAATGCATCCTAAATTCCGTCTGTATCCGACGCTCATGCTGACCGAACGCCCTGACCGGACCGTATTGAATATATCTCAAGGAAAGATCGCTGTGTTGATGGATTCAACGGGGTATGCTCTTCTACTGCCGGCTATATTCAATGATTTCTTTACGGCGATGGATGACAAAATACAGCTTCCTCCGATCGGCTGGTTTCTCAAGGGAATCCGGTATATCGCATTGTTTGTCACCGTGCTGATGCCAAGCCTTTATGTGGCCTTCACCTCCTATAATCCGGAAATATTGAGGATGCAGGTTACGCTGCTTATTGCGGGAAGCAGGGCTACGGTGCCGTATCCGTCTTTCTTTGAAGTGATCTTCATGCTGCTGGCGATGGAGTTTCTGACGGAGGCGAGTGTTCGGCTGCCCAAAGCGATTGGTCAGACCGCTACCACGGTAGGGGGTCTCATTTTGGGAACCGCTGCTACGGAGGCGGGATTGGTTAGTAACATCATGATCATTCTGGTTTCCGCGGTTGCAATAACAAATTTCGTGATCCCGATCACGATGATGAGTTCGGGCATCCGTGTCACGAAGTATTTGTTCATTGTCCTGGCCACCTTCTTCGGCTTGGTCGGTATCGTTTTGGGCATGGTGGCCATGATCATGTACCTTACGAGTCTCAGGTCCTTTGGCAAACCCTACTTGAAGATGTTTGCTGTGGATTGGAACAAGAAAGGAGACCAGCGAAGTGGTTAGAAATAAATATTTTTATTACCTCTTCCTGCTCAATGCAACCATCAACCTAATTATTTTTGTCCCCCGCATCTTAATTACGGATCGTTTTGACGGTGCGCTGATGTCGATCCTGGTGTCCATTCCAATTGGTGTCTTTGTGATGTTTACTTTCGTAAAACTGATCCAACAATTCCCGGGACAGGGGTTGCCGGAGATTTTTCATTCGGTTATGCCCAAGTGGATATCTGGTATCCTCCTTGTTTTATACGGACTCGGGTGGTATTTCTCCAGCGTGATAACCTTGGTCAGTTTCGTTGATATTACCTCCCGATACATCAGTCCGGATGTATCACCCTATATCGTTCTGATGGGATTTCTGGTGGTGGTTGCACTTAGTGCCAGGCTGGATTCCGAGTCGATTCTCTATGGCCTGGAGATGATTCTGTACATCACCGTGCCCATCATTGCTTATATGTCATGGCGTATCTTCAGCAATCCATATTTCAGTTGGGATGCCGTAAGGCAGATCATTACTTATGCATGGAACATGCCCAATTACGAGACGGTGGCCGCGGCTACCTATATATTTACGGGCTACGTGAACATGGTGGTATTTAATCGGATCTTTCACCGATTCAGAGTGCGGCATATTTGGGCGATTGTGGTGGTTAGTATTCTTACCCTTCTGGTATCGATCTTTGCATCCATCGGCATATTGGGAGCCGCGGGCGCCGGAGGACACGTGTATCCTGCCTTCTCGACGGTGGACTCGCTTCGGATTCGTTATTTCATCATAGAACGGATGATTTATGTCTTCTACGTGGTGTATATGTGCCTCTCCCTCGTGAATTCCATCGTTCATTGGCATGTGGGCAAGGAGTTGATTCTGGGAGGTTTCGGATTAAAGGTCGATAAGGGGGAAGCGATGTCTAAAAGGAGGAAATTCGAATGGTGGGTGCTTCTCCTCTTTTCCCTGATTATCTTCGGCACGTCGTTTATCGTTAATCAATACATATTAAATGATATGGCGATTGTCTTTTTGGACGTCCGGTTCGCTGGGGAATTCCTGCTCATTGCCCTATTATTCTATGCGGTATGGAGGAAAAGGAGGAAGAAGGCATGAAAGACCTGAAACGATGGCTGGTCTGGCTCATGTGCTGCTCTTTTTTATTTGTGTCGGGATGTGATTTTAGGGATATCGATCTCAGACTTTTTGTCGTGTCCATTGGTATTGACGTCTCTGAGAAAAACCCCGATATGAACCGATTTACCTTCAAAATGGCGATTCCTTCAGGAGACCCTAAGATTGGGGATAAGAAGTCTTTCCTTATTACACAAGAATCAACAAGTATTGCGGAAGCGATCAGGGAGGTCAAATCCAAAGTAGATAAGGAACTTGACTTTGGTCATTGCAAGGGGGTCATGTACGGCGAAGCCTATGCTCGGCGAAATATCAGCAAAATCCAGGACTGGACCGTTCGGAGGCGGGATATGCAGCTCTTAATGTATCCAGCCGTCGCCATTCCTTCGGCAGAAGCCGTATTAAAGACGGATCCTCCAACGGAGCGGATTGCCGGGAACGCAATATTTCTGGCGCTCAGCGAGGATGGGACGGAATCTCCCTTCATTACTAGGACATACTCCTTCGATTTGTCCCGCCGAATGTTAGAGGAAGGGGAAGATCCGGTCATGCCCGTTGTGGAAACTACCACTGACAAGATCCTGAATATCGAGAGAGTAGCCTTGATGGATAAGGACAAGGTGAAGGTGATTCTGACGCCGGATGAAACCAGGCTGTTTAACCTGTTGGATCGTCGTAATCTAAGCACGAATTTCGGGACGATAATGGACGGCAAATTGCTTGAAGTCAACACGGATAGAACCCGAGCAAGATACAAGATCGTAACGGACAAACCAGGGGAAGAAACGATTGATTTCAATATTCGGATAACGGCGATTTTGGAAGAGAAAGAGGATCCAACGCAACTGAATCAGAAGGGTCTGCATAAGATCGAAGAGCAGTTTAGCAAGGAACTATCCCAAGCGGTGAAAAACTTGCTGGAGAGGATTCAAAAAACAGGCCTGGACCCGCTCGGTTTCGGCCTCCGGTATGGAGGGACGCACTGGAACAATAAGACGGAGATGGATGAATGGGACGCCATGTATCCCCATGCCAAGTTTAATGTATCGGTCAAGGTGAAAATAAAGTCGACCGGTTATAAACGTTAGACAGGGCACATCTGTCTATTGTACAGGAAGATGTTACAATAAAGAATAAGCATCTATCTTGTATGAAGGAGGTTTCACATATGGAATTTAGAAGATTGGGCGGAAGCGGATTGAAGGTTAGCGATATCAGTCTGGGGAGCTGGCTGACGTACGGGGGATATGTGGAACGGGAGAATGCCGTGAAGTCGATTCAGACTGCATATGGACTTGGCGTTAATTTTTTTGATACAGCGAATGTGTATGCCCAGGGAGCGGCTGAAGTGGTTGTCGGGGAAACCTTGAGAGCATTCCCAAGGGAATCCTATGTCCTGGCCACGAAGGTATTCGGCAAGATGGGGGACGGACCCAATGATCAGGGACTTTCCCGCAAACATATTAGAGAGCAGTGCGATGCGAGTCTGAAGCGGCTGGGAACCGATTACGTCGACATCTATTACTGTCATCGATATCATGAAGAAACACCGATAGAGGAAACGCTGCGGGCGCTGAATGACCTTGTCCGGCAAGGCAAGGTGCTCTATGTAGGAGTCAGTATGTGGACCGCTGCCCAGATGGAAGCGGCATTGGCCGTGGCGGACCGCTATTTGCTGGATCGCATCGTGGTGAATCAGCCGCTGTACAACATGTTCGAGCGCAAGATCGAGGAAGAGATCATCCCTTTAGGCGAGAAGAAGGGCATTGGTCAAGTGGTCTATTCTCCTCTTGCGCAAGGGCTGCTGACGGGAAAGTACGCCTCCAAGCAAGCCGTGCCGGAGAACAGCCGCGCATCGAAGATTGGAGCCGACCGGCTTAAAATGAGTGAAGACCGCATTCAGAAGGTGCAGGCCCTGGGAGTCGTTGCAAGCGAGCTGGGTATGACCGTCGGCCAATTGGCCTTGGCCTGGATTCTGCGTCAGAACAACGTAGCTAGTGCACTGGTGGGGGCCAGCCGTCCGGAGCAGGTGGAAGAGAATGTGAAGGCTTCCGGTATTAAGCTCTCTTCAGATACGCTGACTGCCATTGAAGAAATACTGAAGGCGGATTCGAATTAAGAAAGAATCAGATCATGGATTTCGGGAGCGGAACATACGCGGTTGCGTCCGCTGTCCTTGGCGCGGTACAGCTCGCGGTCTGCTTGCTGGAGCAGCTCCTTGGCATTTTTCGACCGGATCGTATCGGGATGTACGGCAGCCCCAATCGACACGGTGATCTGGATCTTGGTTCCGTTTTCCAGGACAAAGATATGATCCGCTACGGCGGCCCGGATTCGTTCTGCAATAGCGGCCGTCTCGTCAATGGTCGCTTCCGGGACCAGCACCGAGAATTCTTCCCCGCCGTTGCGGGACACTTCATCAAAAGAACGGGAATGCTCCCTCAGCACTTTGCTGAGCTGCTGCAAAACGGCATCTCCGGCCGCATGGCCGTAGGTGTCGTTTATTTTTTTGAAATGATCAATGTCCACGACAAGAACACCCAGCCGTTCGCTGAAATGCTGGGCTTCGAGAAAACGTTCCGACAACAGCTGCTCGAACTGGCGCAAATTGTGAAGACTGGTCAGGTGATCCGTTTCCGCATTTTTCTTCATCTGCAGAAATAGTTGATTGGACGTGTTGATATACTCCGTCAACATGTAGATGACAACCGTGGCGAGGACGGATATGATAAGGTGCTGCGTGAAGACAGTATATACCTTATGGTGGTCCTGGATATTCATCCACATAATGCCTAGGAGCACCAGCATGCTCGATACGCTCATGAGCAGCATTTTGTTTAAACGATTCCAATGGATACGAGATACCGTCCCGCATATGATGCCGATCAGCAGCATGCCGGCTCCCGCAATGGCAGAGGAAGCGGACATGCCGAACAGAATCAATCGCCCGAGCGCAATGAGCACGCCGGCAATCAGGGCTGGAAGCCAGCCCAAGTAGCTGGCGATCACAACAATGGCCAGATGCCGCAAATCTGCGAAAAACCGAGGGTCAATCGGAAAAGAATAGTACATCAAGATGATCCCGTAAATGCCAAAGAGCAGTCCAGCGTTGATCTTAACGCTGATGGACGGTGTCACAACGCCTGCTACATATTTTTTGGACAGCAGTCCGGATAAGTATAAGAAAGTCACAAATATACAAAAGTTGGTAAACAGTATATTGGTCATGGGGGATCATTCCTTTCATGTACCTTGCACAATGGCGGCAAGGCGATGAAGACATTCACCCCCTATTTTATCGGAAAATGGAATTGTATGTCGAATATTAAATGTTTTATTTTGTTAATTTTCAGGAGTCTCTAAAGGTAGGAGAACTTCAAACATCGTCCGTTCCGTATTACTGGTCACCTGAATCGTGCCATGATGGGCATCCACGATGGTCTTTACGATAGCCAAGCCAAGTCCGGAGCCGCCGGTTTGATCGGTGCGCGATTCATCCGCCCGGTAGAACCGCTCGAACAGATAGGGGATCGCATATTGAGGGATCGGGGGGCCGTAATTGATGACCTGTACGATGGCAAACTTCGAATCACTTGATACCTTCAAATCCACCACCCCGGCCTCAAGTCCGTGCCGTACCGCATTGGACAGCAGATTCTCGAAGGTGCGCATCAGTTTATCCCCATCCGAGGAGATCATGATTTTCTCCGATTCAGGCGTGAAGTTGACCTGTACGCCTTCCTGCTGCCCGGTTAGTGAAAAGTCCACGGCCAATTGCGCGAGCAGCTCCACCAAATTAATGTCAACACGGTTCATCGGGGAGTACCCCATTCGTGTATATTCAAACAAATCGTTCACGAGTCCGCCCAGGCGCAGCGACTTATCGTACGCGATATCGGTATAATACCGGAGCTCGACCTCATCCTTGTAATGGTCTTCATTGACCAGCCGCAAGTACCCGATGATGGAGGTGAGGGGGGTACGCAGATCATGCGATACGTTGCTGATCAGCTCGTTCTTGGACTGGACGGCCATGCGTTCCTCCGCCAGCGATAGCTTGAGCTGCTTGGCCATTTGATTGATTTGCGTTGCCATCTGGCCCAGTTCGTCATTGGAGCTAACGATAATCTCTTGATCCAATTCGCCCTTCGCCAAACGCTTTGTACCCTCCATTAACTGATTGATTTGACGAATGGTGCCTTGACTCAGGAGGAGCACCATACAGATAAACAGCACGATGCCGATGATCGTCGGGATGATGGGGAAACCGAAGAAATCCTCCAACGTACGATCAACTCTGAAAAGGGTGTTTACCCAGGGCTCCTTCCAGTATTCCCGGCCGATCAATCGGAAGATCTGCTGCGCGATGAACAGTATGGCCAAGGTCAGGGCTCCGCTGGCAAAGAACAGTGTAATGATCTTCCATTGCAGCTTACGCATGGATTTTGTACCCGACGCCCCATACCGTTTGAATGAGCTTATAACCCAGCTCCCTCTCGAGCTTGTCCCGCAGGTTGCTGATGTGCACCATGACCGTATTATTGGATACGTAATATTTCTCCTTCCAGACCTGCTGGAAGATATCCTCGGCGCTAAAGATTCTCCCCGGTTGGCGGGCAAGCAAATACAGAATCTCGAATTCTCTCGCCGTCAGAGAGATCGCTTTGCCGTTGGCCGTTACTTCATGCGTACTCCGGTTAATGTCGAGCCCATTAATCTCGATCCGCTCGCTGTCCTCCCGATGCAGTTCCGCATTGTACAGAGTGGAGCGCCGAAGCAGTGTTTTGACGCGAGTCGTCAGCTCCAGCGGATTGAACGGTTTGATCATATAGTCATCCGCTCCGGTCATCAGCCCCAGTATTTTATCCATGTCCTCACTCTTGGCGCTCAGCATCAGGATGGGTATGGACGAGGTTTCCCGGATTCTGCGGCAGGTATCAATCCCGTTCAGCTTAGGCATCATGACATCCAGAATCACGAGATCCACCCCCCCGTTATTGCTGGTCATGGCCAGAAGCGCTTCCTCCCCGTCATGGGCCTGGATCACGCGGTAACCCTCATTCTCCAGGTAGATGGAGATCAGCCCGGAAATTTCTTTATCATCATCTACGATTAATATACTTCTCATTAAAATATCCTCCAGTAAATCCGCCTATTGGAAACAATGATTCCTTACGAACAGTGTACCCTAAATTGACCCTATAGAGTGCAGCTTGGCCTTCAAAATCGTGAGTTCTTCTATGACAACTATTAAAAAAGAGCGGATAGGAGATTCGAAAGAATGCCTTGCCGTTCGAATCCGTAATCCATCAGCTTCCGGGTTTCCGTAAAGCGTTGATCGGCATCCCCGGTTCCCATCACGACGGAAATCAGCCGGTTTCCACCACGAGACGCCGTTCCGGTAAAGCAGTAACCGGCAGAGCGGGTATATCCGGTCTTAAATCCGTCATTACCTTCGTATGAATGTGCCTCCCCAGGGAGCATGAGATTGGTGGTATGCAGGGACAGCTTCTTCTGCGGAACAGGCAAATCGCGCTGGCTGGTTACCTCGAGCAAATCCGGATGTTTGTTAAGCAGCCATCGGGCCAGCATGGCCGAATCCCTGGCCGTCATGACGGTATCGCGTTCGGTGGCCGCTTCGGCAAAGGGAGCGAGGTCAGCGGCAGGCAAACCGGAAGCATTGGCGAAGACGGTGCGATCAGAGAGGCCGATTTGTTTCGCCCGGGCATTCATGCTCTCCACGAATCGGGACTCCGACCCGCCGAGATGCTCCGCAATAGCTACGGCCGCATCATTGGCCGAATGGATGATGAGCGCTTCGAACAGCTGCTTCAACGTATAACGTTCGCCTTCATGCATGCCGATGCCTGAACCGGGCACCTCTGCGGCATATCGGCTGACCGGTACATTCTCGTCCCAAGCATGCTGCCCGGAACGAACAGCATCCAGCACCAGCAGTTCGGTCATCATCTTGGACATGCTCGCGGGAGGAAGGGGAAGATCGGCATGCATAGCATAGAGCACGCGGCCGGTATCTGCATGAATCAAGATGGCCGAACTGGCTTTGATGGGAGGAGGAATAAACACCCGCGCTATGAACACGGCCATCAGAATGACGCTAAACAATAGCAGGAGCAAGCTTAATCTTGTGCGTCCCTTGCGGGGCTTCGCAGGTTTATGCCGAATCGTGCCGGCTTGCCGCCGGGATCGTTCAGGGGATGACGGTACATGACGGGGATGCTTGGCTATGGATTCCATGGCGATCGATCGCCTCCTTTGGCGGGCTATATATGTTTCATCGTTTTATGTATGTTCTAATTCTAACCACACAAGCTAAAGGAATTTTTAATTGAATCTAAAGAAATCTTAAAGATTACCAGCGGAAATTCTGGCACGGGATGTTGACCTTGAAGAGAATAGGATTTATACTTGATCTAAAAATAAATTAAAAGGGTGAATACCTTGAAATCTTTAAATCTGACGACGCAACGCCAAGCGGTGTACGATGTCCTTCGGGAATCGCATGATCATCCGACTGCTGCGGATATCATGAACCGGCTGGTGGAGAAAGGATATAATTTAGCGTACGGAACGGTTTATAATTCCCTGCGTTATTTGACGGATAAGCAGCTGATCCGTGAATTGAAGCTGGGCGAGAGCGCGAGCCGGTACGATGCCCGTATGGACGATCATCAACATATTATTTGTGAAGTATGCGGTAAAGTGGACGAGGTCATGACGGAGGTGCCAGAGGATTGGGCTGCTACGGTAGCCGGTGAAACCAATTACGTCATCCATCATGCTCATGTCGTATTCGGGGGGGTGTGTCCAGAATGTCAAACCAAACGGAAGAAATGACGGAACTTGGAACGGTCTATTCATTTCCTGATTTCCAGTCCGGCAATCTGTATGTTCGTCCGACGACGCCGATCGCGATGGCGATAGGGGATGCTTGTCCCACAACCCTGCGGGCTGCGTTATTAAGCCGTTCTCCCGGACGGGTGAACGAAATGTTCATTACCTTGACTGAGAACTGCTTTGAGGTGATGATGTTCCGCAAATGGGAACCGCGTCTTCAGTCGGCATTGAATACAGGACTGATTATTGCCGATATGACGGGCTGCCGGAATATGGCGGCGTTCAACAAGGAGAAGGAACTCCTGCTGCCCGAACATTCCTCTATTCCGATTCTATACCTAGTAGGGGAAGAGTTAATGAGCAAAGCAGGTTCAAGTTTGTTAAACGAAGAGCTTATGGTATGGCCTGCCCGTTCCAAAGATACGATGATGTATCAGGTGCAGCGGACCATTCGATTATTCTCTCCTGCTGCCGGATTGTCGGGTGGAGAAGAGGTCATGCGCGGCCTCATCTATAAAGACTTATCCATTGATCGGGATAAAATGACCATCCACCGGGGCAGCACTCCAATCCATTTGACCAAGACAGAGTATCATTTGCTGATGCTCCTGCTGGACAGCGAAGGGGCCGTCTGCACGCGTGAGGACCTGATGTGCAAAATTTGGGATACGGATTTTATGGGCGGCAGCAATGTGGTCGACGTCCATATCAAAAGCTTGCGTAAAAAGCTGAGCGACAACGCGGGAGCCCCGCGCTATATTGCAACGGTTAGAGGAGTGGGATACCGCCTGGCGGACTAATCCCCCCTCCCTTTTTTTGTTCATTTTGCGGTACTCAAAATGAATTCATCCGACCTTCATATAACGATCATAGAAGGGTCATATAACACTCATGCGACAATCATGATCCAATGGATTCTCCAGTGATACAATCAATTCATAAATTTAGATTCAGTCTAAAATCAATTATAGAAATGATGGAGGGTTCATATATGGATAGAATGACAACCAATCAAGGGGCTCCAGTCGGAGATAACCAAAACTCCAAAACGGCAGGACGCCGAGGACCGACGCTGCTTGAGGATTATCATCTGATCGAAAAAATTGCCCACTTCGACCGTGAACGGATTCCGGAGCGTGTTGTTCATGCCCGCGGGGCAGGTGCACATGGCACATTTGTTGTGGAGCACGACATGAAGCCTTATACGAGAGCTGCATTCCTGCAGGAAATTGGTCAGGAAACTCCTGTGTTCGTTCGCTTCTCCACGGTTATTCATGGAACAGGGTCACCCGAAACGGCACGCGACCCACGCGGATTTGCCGTGAAGTTCTATACGGAGGAAGGCAACTATGACATTGTAGGGAATCATATTCCGGTCTTCTTTATTCGCGACGCGATCAAATTCCCTGATATGGTGCATTCTTTGAAACCTTCGCCGGAGACCAACATCCAGGAGCCCGGCCGGTATTGGGATTTCATGACGCTGTCTCCGGAATCCACACATATGATGACCTGGCTGTTCTCGGATAATGGCACACCAGCGAACTATCGCGAGATGGATGGCTTCAGTGTCCACGCCTTCAAATGGGTGAATAGCGAAGGCAAAGTGACTTACATTAAATACAAATGGGAATCCGTACAAGGCGTGAATACGCTGAATGCCGATGAAGTGGTCGAAGTGCAGGGCAAGGACTTCAATCACGCCACCCGTGATCTTCATGAGCACATCGCAAACGGGAATTTCCCGAAATGGCGCTTGCAGGTACAGCTGATGTCCCCGGAAGAGATGGATGGATTGTCCTTTGATCCGCTGGATGCTACAAAGACCTGGCCGGAGGATCGCTTCCCGTTCGTAACGGTCGGCACCATGACCTTGAATCGCAATCCGCAGAACTTCTTCGCCGAAGTTGAGCAGGTCGCTTTCTCCCCAAGTGCGCTGGTGCCTGGCATCGAGCCGTCGGAGGATAAACTGCTGCAAGGCCGGCTATTCTCTTACCCGGATACGCAGCGTCATCGACTCGGTGCGAATTATTTGCAGATCCCGATTAACTGCCCGTATGCTCCTGTGCGTAATCATCAACGTGATGGCTTGATGAACGTGAATCAAGATCCGTCGCCGGTAAACTATGAGCCGAACAGCTATACAACAGGTCCTGTGGAAGACCCTACTGTAAATGAAAGCGAAGCACCGCTCATCGGGCATGTCGTTCGCCAGCGTATTGAAAAAACAGATGATTTCACCCAAGCCGGAGAATTGTACCGTTCGTTTACGGAACAGGAGAAGGATCATTTGATCCGCAATCTGGTTGATGACCTCAGTCAGGTCAAATCTGATATCCAGCTCCGTGCCGTATGCAATTTCTACCGTGCGGACGCCGAATATGGTGCAAGACTCGCTGCCGGACTTGGCGTAGACCTGAGCGGATTCATACCTTCCAATCAGCCGAAGTAACGTAGTTTGATCTTATAAGAGCCAGCCATCTTTGTTTTTCGCTGTGCAGGATGGATGGCCTTTATATAGAGGTGGTCTATGACCGCCGCCAAGAGGGGTACCCGTATAACATGGGTACCCCTCTCTTAGTGGAAATAATTACCTATATATACTACATAATGAATGGTCTTAGAGATGCCGATAAGTTGAAAGGAGTATTTTTTTATAGAAGACAGATGAGATTCACTGCAGTTTAGAAAGGAAAGAAACCAATGAAGAAAAAAAGAGCTAATCGTATTAGAAGAAACCTGATTCTCACATTTCTGCTCGTGCTTCTTGTGCCCAGCTGCGCTATCGGTATTATCACTTACCGTGACGCCAAGGGAACTGTCGAGGAAGAAATTCTGCGCAGTGCATCGCTGAGCGTCGAGACGGCGAATGAGATCATTAATCACACGCTGCAATCCAAGTTCGATGACCTGAATTATTTAAGCGTGGCGATGAAGTCCACTGAAATCGACAAGGAACTCGAAGCGAAAGCGGGTTCAACTATCAATGCACTGAAGCAGTACCTGGGACTTCATCCGGAGACGGTGGACGTATTTATCGGTACGGCACAGGCTGGCATTATCAAGGCATCAGGGGAAAAGCTGCCGTCCGACTATGATCCTAGACAAACGGAATGGTTCCAGCAGGCAATGAATGCATCGGGCCAACCGATTATTACAGCCCCCTATACTTCGAACACGGGCTCCTTGATTGTAGTAACGCTAGCTCAGATGCTGCCTGACGGCAAAGGTGTCGTGGGTATTGACCTCAACCTTCATAGCATCCGGAGTCTGGTCCAAGTGCAGGTAGGTAAAGAAGGCTATACGATGGTGCTGGATCAAAATCACAAATATCTGTTTCACCCCGATTATGACGCAGGGACGGACGCGTTGGCTAAGGAAGCTTGGGTCTCCAAGATGTATGAGCAGCCAACCGGTCATTTTCACTATGATCATGACGGCATCGAGCAACAATTGAACTACATTACGAATGAACGAACCGGATGGAAAATTGCCGGGACCATGTTTGTTAAGGAGGTTGACGACTCCGTTAATGGCATCCGCCAAACGATGATTGTGGTTATGAGCGTTTCGCTGCTAGCCGCCTTAATCATGGTGACTTGGAATGTAAGCTCTGTGATCAAACCGATCCGCCGTATGCGCCAAGCGACGGAAGTCATTAGCGAGGGGGATCTGACGCTTCGCATGAATGGTTTCAAGCGTGACGAGATTGGCGAGTTGGCCGATCACTTTCAGCAGATGGTGGATAGTCTCAGGGACATGGTTCACGGGGTCAAAGCCATGACGGAGAATGTTTCCGCATCTTCAGAGCAATTGTCCGCAAGCGCCCTGCAAAATACAAGCGCCGTCGAGCATGTTACGTCTTCCATTCAGGAGGTTGCCGCCGGCAGTGAACGTCAGTTGAACGCCGCGGAGGAGATTCTGAAGGGTATTCTTCAAGTATCCCGGCATGCTGATGACATTGCGGATGTATTGGAGAAGGTTACTGCAGCCATGAACCAGACGGAGGAATTGGCCCAGGAAGGGAACCAGACGGTGATTACCGCAGCAGCGACGATGCAGGATATTGATCATGCGATGAATGATCTGAATGGGGTTATCCATCAGCTGTCTGAGCGGACCGAGGAGATCGGCGGTATCGCTTCCGCCATTACCGCCATTGCCAAGGAGACGAGTTTATTATCGCTGAATGCCTCTATCGAAGCTGCAAGAGCCGGGGAGCAGGGCAAAGGATTTGCGGTTGTAGCCGCGGAAATCCGTAAGCTTGCTCAAAGGTCGGAAAGCTCAGCGGATTACATATCGGGGCTGATTACAGGAATACTGGCAGAGGTGGAACGAACCATGGAAATGACGGAAGCCGCCAGGCAGAAGGTATCGGACGGCGTTGACGCAGCGGATCTGACCGGACGCTCCTTCTCCCGTATCAAAAAGGCAGTGAACACGGTGTCCGGCCAGGTAAGAACCACTTCGAAATCGGCTAAGGAATTGGCTCAAGATACAGCTTCCACGAAAAAGTCCGTTGAAGATATCCGTGGGGTGTCAGAGCAAACGTCAAGCCAGACCCAGACCATATCGGCAGCCTCTCAGGAACAGCTTGCTTCCATGGAAGAGGTCAGCGCATCTGCTGCGGATTTAAGCCGTTTAGCTGAAGAACTGCAGGAGATGGTGAAACGCTTTAAGATTTAAGAGATTCAAGGGCGCTGTAATATGCCCCGAATATTTCGTGTTGAAGCAGTAAAGGAGCTTATATTCCTTTGCTGCTTTTTTGTTTGTGGCAGGAAAGGGGGGCTTTATGAAAGAATAAGACCAAAGTGGCTTTATCTCTAGGAGCGGGGCCTTTATACTGGAGTCAACTGCTTGAAGCTGTAAGACTGACGGATGCACAAGCTAGAAAATGATGAGAGTGGGGCATATAACATGGCACAGCATATGAAAGATCGGATCGTCGCTTTAGCTGGTCCGCGCAAGGCAGCAGACATGGCCAAGCTGGTGGAGAAGATGGGTGGCACCGCGCTGCTTCGTCCGGCCCAGGGAACCGTATTTTTGGATGATGAAGTACTGCGCCGTTCGATCGAAGCTTGGCTCAAGGCGCCTGCACCGTGGGCGATATTTACGACGGGAATCGGCCTGGAGGCCATTTATGATACAGCAGAACAGATGGGCCTTTTGGATACATTGAATGAAACGCTGCAGAGCACCTCGATTGCGGCAAGAGGGTACAAAACGGCCAATGCGCTGAAAAAGCGCGGGCTGGCACCGGTCGTCAGAGATGATGACGGCAGTACGTCGGGGCTGATCCGGTCTTTGGAGCCGCATGACCTATCGGACAAGCGTGTCATTCTTCAGCTGCATGGCGAGTCTGCTCCGAAGCTGGTGGATTGGCTGGAAAGTCGTGGGGCGGTAGTAGAGCAGATCCTGCCTTATAAGCACATTCCGCCGCTGGAGGAGGATGTTTCGCAACTCGTTGATGAAATTGTGGACGGCAAGGTTCACGCGGTTGCTTTTACAAGCGCGCCCCAGTTTCGTTTTCTTGCGGATTATGCACGTGCCCATGGCAAGCTGGAGGCTGTGCTGGAGGCGTTCCGCGGACCGGTCGTGGCAGCGGCTGTCGGCAAGGTTACGGCTCAGGGGCTTCGCGAGGAAGGCATTGAACGCATGGTGGTTCCCGAGGAAGAGCGAATGGGCAGCATGATGGTGGCGCTTGGCCGCTACTTTGCTCAAAACCAAGAATAATGTCATGATATAACGTAATGAAGTTGGGGAGATTTCAGTCCATGCCAGCTTCTTCATGCATGTTCCTAAGGATCATGTGAAATATTGAGTAGTAAATAGGAGGATGACCGATGGATAAAAGAAAAGCATTGCTGCTTGGCAGCTATACCCACCCGAAGTTTCATCCGCTGCAAGGCATCGATAAACAAATGACACACTTGCTGAACGACATGTTCACCGTGCAGTGCACGGAAAATCATAAAATGCTGCATGAAAGCAATCTCTACCCTTACGAGCTCTGCATCGCCTACAGCGACCTATGGGACGAGCGCGTTTCGCCCCGGCAGACCGCAGGTCTGCTGTCCTATGTAAGCGGAGGCGGCGGCTTGCTTGTGATTCATAACGGCGTTACGCTGGCCAATCGTTATGAGCTGGCGCAGCTGATCGGCGCCCGTTTTGACGGACACCCGCCTATGGAGAAGCTGTACTTCGTTCCGGGGGAGACCGATCATGATATTACGGAAGGCGTGGAGCCTTTTGTGCTGGATGAGGAGCCTTATCGGTTCATATTCAGTCCGTTTACGGAAAAAACCGTGCTGCTGCATTATGAATTCGAAGGCAAGCAGTGGCCTGCTGCCTGGTGCCATACGTATGGCATCGGACGCGTTGTCTTCTTGATGCCGGGTCATCACGAGCCGTCCTTTCTCCAACCTCAGCTGCGTTTAATGATTACGCAAGCGGCCAAGTGGGCTGCACGCGTTCCGGGTTAAGAAGCCATTTCGATACGATAGTAGGAGGGACGCGCTTGAGCGGGAAGATACTAATTGTTGAGGATGAAGCGAAAATATCCCGTTTGCTTGAAATCGAGCTGGAGAGTGAAGGATATCAGGTCACCAAGGCGGATAACGGGCTGGATGCGCTGGAGGCATACCGCAGTCAGGACGTTGATTTAATTCTGCTGGATGTCATGCTCCCCGGTTTGAGCGGGATTGAGCTGCTGCGGCGGATTCGTGCCCATGATTCCCACACAGCCGTACTGCTGCTGACAGCCAAGAGTTCCGTTGAGGATAAAGTATCGGGGCTTGATCTTGGAGCCAATGATTATATCACGAAGCCGTTTCAGATCGAAGAGCTGCTGGCGCGGATTCGTGCTGCGCTGCGGCTCCAAGGCAAGCAGGAGCCGGAAGAGCAGGCGGCAGGGGAGTGGCTTACGGCAGCGGATTTGAAATTGAACGAAGGTACGCGGGAAGTCATTCGCGATGGCAGAAGGATCGATCTGACGCCGCGTGAATTTGACTTGCTCGTATACTTACTGAAGAATAAACGGCAGGTGCTGAACCGCGAGCAGATTCTCGCTGCCGTATGGGGATACGATTATTACGGCGACACCAACGTCGTCGATGTATATATACGTTATGTCCGCAAGAAAATCGATCATGACAGCACATCCGAGCTCATTCACACCGTCCGCGGTGTCGGCTATGTGTTGAAAGAGACCCCATGAAGCTGAGCAGTAAAATCCACCTCTATTCATCGGTGCTGATGGCGGCCATTCTGATTGTCATGAACTTATCCGTATACTATGTGTTCAGCAAAATGACGGTGGACAGCCAGCTGGAGCAAGCGGAAGCCGAGGACTCCAGAATATCGAGGGAAATGGCCAAGGCTGCGGATACGATCCCGGTGGGCGAATTGCTTCGGAGCTATGTGCCGCTGGACGGGAAGATCCAATTGCTCGGACCCAATGAACGGTATCCATCTACTTGGGTGACTTCCTCCGGGGAGGATATGGATGAGCTCAAGCTGCCTTACGATACGAAGAGGCAGGTGAAGGTCGTCGAGTATGAAAATATCCGGTACACGATGGTTTCCCTGCCCCTCATCTGGAGAGACGGGGTCGTGGTCAATATCCAGGTCGCCCGCAGTCTTGCCGCTACGATGGAGACGCTCCAAGTGCTGCGAATCGTGCTGGTCGCCGTAACCGCAATTGCCTTAGTTCCGGTCATCATCTCGACGCGGATATTGGGGCGTTTAATCGTGCAGCCGATTACGGCTTTGATCCAAACGATGCGGGAGATCCGGCAAAGCGGGCGGTTTCGGCGAATCGAGCTGAAGGAGAAGTCGAAGGATGAATTGGTGGAGATGGGGGCTGCATTCAACGATATGATTACGCTGCTGGAGAGCAATCATGCAAGGCAGGAGCAATTCGTGTCCAATGCTTCCCATGAGTTAAAGACACCGCTCACCATCATCGAGAGTTACGCCAGTTTGTTGAAGCGGCGAGGTCTGGACCGGCCCGAGCTATTCATGGAATCCGTTGAAGCGATCCATTCGGAAGCGATCCGGATGAAGGAGCTGACGGAGCAGCTGCTGCTGCTTGCCCGCAATCAGGATCAATGGCAGGTCGAAATGGAGCAGGTGGATCTGGTGACATTATCGGAGTCTTCCGCGCGCGCATTTCGCGATGCCTATAACCGCACGGTGGAGGTTGAAGCCGATGGCGAGGTTCTCGGCTGGACGGACAGCCGCAGGCTGAAGCAGCTCTTGTTCATTCTGCTGGATAATGCGCGCAAATACAGCGATGAGCATATCGTCATCCAGGTCGGCAGGAAGCCAGCGGAAGTTTATATCCGGGTCATCGACCGCGGAATCGGCATTGCCAAAGATGAGCTGGAGCACGTCTTCGACCGTTTCTACCGGGTGGACGAGGCTCGTACCCGCCGGGGTGGGGGCGCCGGCCTTGGTCTGTCCTTGGCAAAGGATATCGCAGAGGCCATCTCGGCTTCGATAGAGCTGGATAGCCTGCCAGGTGTGGGTACAACCGCCACGATTCGGCTTCAAGCAACGAAATAAAAGGCTGCCAACTTCCCTTTTTCTCATCGTATTCTAACCATGCTGCGCTATACTGACGGTAAAGACAGATTGTATCCGAGGTGATTCGATGCGTAAAAAAGTCAGTCTGCTGCTGGGTGTCGTGATGCTGGTAGCGGTTTTGATTATTGTGAATGCGGTATGGAGTCCTTTTAGCCCTTCAACTTCCGCCATGTCAACGGATGAAGTGGTGGAGGAGGTGCTCTCCCAATATCCTGGCGGCGAAATAACGAAGACCACACTGGATGGCGGGGTGTATCGATTGGAGCTACAGTCGGCTACCGGAACGTATGAGATGACGGTGGATTCCCGCCAGGGCGACATCGTGTCCATCCAGCAGCTGAATGAGAGGGCTTCGCAGCCGCCCACCGAACCGGATCCAGATACTCATCCTTCCGAGCCAGCGGATCACGGCGACAAGGAAGCAACAGGGGGAACGACGGGCGGGGAAAGTGGAAATGGAAGCGGCACTTCGGAACCGCCTGCAACGATGATTACCAAAGAATATGCGATCAAGCTTTCTTTAGAGAAGGTACCGGGAACGGTGGAAGACGTGGAATATCGCGAGAACAAGAGCAGTCGTTACTACCTGGTGGAGATCGAGCGGGAAGACGGGCGTGAAGCGACCATTCAAGTCCATGCGATTACCGGCAAGATCATGACGGTGACTTGGGATGATGAGGACGATTGATGAATAGATGAGAGGTCTTGTCCGTGTTTTCTCATCGTTTTCTAATCTTTCTCTCTGAAAGCTCTCATGTTGAGAGAGTATATTGGGTTTGTAGAGATCAACAGGAGAGAATCATGAGGAGGCGTAAGATGATGAAGAAGAAAATATGGTGGGCAGGCGCACTGTCCATAGCCATCGCGGCAAGTGGAGTATACGGCTATAACGCTGTACAGGCGGCAGGATCCGGACAGACGACTGCAGTGGGAACTCAGGCAGCAGCGAAGCAGCAGCTAATCGGAATGGAGAAAGCAGAACAATTGGCACTGGCTGCTGCCAATGGCAAAGTGGAGAGCATGGATATAGACCGGAAAAAGGGCAAACTGGTGTACGATGTGGAGATCCAGCAGAATAACCGGGATGTGGATGTATGGATTGATGCCTATACTGGCAAATCCCTTGGGGTAAGAGTGGACCGGGATGACGACGATGATGATCGTGACAACCTTCCAGGCAATCTGATCGGTGCCGGCAAGGCATCCGCTATCGCCGTTAAACACGTTAAGGGCGGGACGGCTGTGGAAGTGGATCTGGACCAAGATGACGGCAGATGGGTGTATGATGTCGAAGTGAAGACAGCAAACGGATCATCCGACGTAGAAGTCCATGCGGTCAGCGGTAAAGTGATCAAGGCAGAGTATGAGAAATACGACGACCATGACGACGACGATGCCCATGATGACCATCACGATTGGGATCATGGTGATCACGACGATCATGATGGGGATGACGACTAAGTCATTCTCTATCTATATGGGATAGCATTTATAAGCGAACAGGCGGATCATTTTCTTCCAGCCTGTTCGCTTTTTCCATTGTATTTTACATAATAAGCATGGCTGGAATGCAATTTCTTGTTATTCGAATGTGGATTGCCCTCATATTTCATGTGAATTCAGGGGAAATTGATAAGGCAGCTTCTCTATACTTATGAAAGCAAGTCCAAGGATAGATGTTTTTACCAGCGTTAAAGGTTATAATGGAACCAGACAACGACCGGGAGGGATATACCGTGAGTGATCTTTTTAAGAAAGCAATCTCGTTAGGATTGGGCCTTACCGTGGTCAGCAAGGAAAAAGTTGAGAAAATCGTGGATGATCTGGTCAAACGCGGGGAGCTTGCTCCTGCGGAGTCCAAAGCGCTTGTAAACCGTCTCGTCGAACGCGGCGAAGAGGAGCAGTCGCAGATCAAGACCTATATTTATGAACAGGTGCAGCGTGTATTGTCCGATCTGGATGTTCCCAAAGAGAGTGATGTCGCCAGCCTGGAACAGCGCATTGCTACTCTGGAGAAGAAGGTTGTAGAACTGGAAGGATCGCGGCAGGAATAGATGGCGGTCCGAATCCGACATGCCGGACGTTACCGGGAAATCGCCATGGCGCTCATGCGTCATGGCTTTGGCTATATGGTGGAAGAGATGGGACTGTTTCATGTTCTGTCGCTGCCTGTTCGCTGGAGTTCAAGGGAACAGCCGGAGACGATTACGCTCGGGGAACGCATACGGCGGGTGCTTGAGGATCTTGGCCCCGCCTTCGTAAAGCTCGGACAGTTGGCGAGTACAAGATCGGATCTGCTGCCGGACCATATTATCCAGGAATTGGTGAAGCTGCAGGAGCGGGTGCCTCCTTTTTCTTCCGCGAGCGCACGGGAGCTGATTGAGCAAGAGTGGGGTATGCCGATCGATGAAGTGTTGAGTGAGTTTGAAGACAAACCGCTGGCCGCGGCCTCGATTGGGCAGGTCCATGCGGGGAAGCTGAAGTCCGGGGAGCATGTAGCGATTAAGGTTCAGCGGCCCGGGGTAGCCCGAATGATCGGTCGTGACTTGGAGATATTGCGGGATTTAATCTCGATTGCCGAGCGCCACTGGGAATGGGTGAAGCAGTACCGTGTGGACCGGATTGTTGACGAATTTGCCAGAGCGATGATGGCAGAGCTGGATTACAGCCATGAAGCCCGAAACGCAGAGAAGATAGCCTCCCAGATGTCGGAGCATGAATTTATCCGCATTCCGCGGATTTATTGGGAGTATACGTCTTCCAAAGTGCTGATGATGGAGTATGTCGATGGCCTCACTTTAAGCCGGAGGCAGGAGATCGTGGACAAGGGACATGATCTGAAGGCGATCGCTGAACATTTGATCGATGGCATGCTGCAGCAGATCTTTATTGAAGGATTTTTTCATGCCGACCCTCATCCGGGGAATTTGCTTGTCAGGGAGGACGGCAAGCTGGTCTTTCTGGATTTCGGGCTGGTGGGTCACCTCAGCGAAGATATGAAGGACCATTTGTCCGGACTCATTATTGCCTTGATGCGGCGGAATTCGGAAGGGATGATCCGGGCGATTTCCAAAATGGGATTGATCCCGGACGATTGCGATATGGATTCGCTCCGGTCGGATATGGACCGGTTGCGTGGAGAGTATTATGATGTGCCGTTCGCACAAGTGCGGATCGGCAAGGCGTTGACAGATCTCTTTGCCGTTGCCCAGCGCCACCGGATTATGCTGCCGCCGGATATGACGCTGCTCGGCAAATCATTGCTGACGTTGGAAGGGGTCATCGAGATGCTGGACCCGAACCTGAGCATTATCGATATGGCGGAGCCTTTTGGACGAAAGCTATTGAAGAAGCGGTATAACACCCGCCGGATCAGCAGGAAGGTGCTGGATGGGGTGAGCGGACTTGCAGAGAGTTTGCTTGATCTGCCCGGACAGGCCAGGCAGCTGTCGGCTCTGATCAGCAAGGGGAAGCTGCGGGTGGAGATCAGTGTTCCGGAACTGCAAACCCTGATGCGCAAGCTGGATCAGATCAGTAACCGGCTGTCCTTCAGCATAGTGCTTCTAGCTTTCAGCATCATCATGGTGGGTCTGATTATCGGCTCGTCGCTGAGCCGGGAGCCGATGATGCTGTGGAGTTTCCCCGTGATTGAAGTCGGGTTCATTGTAGCCTTGCTCATGGTTGCATGGCTGCTGTATGCCATTTTCAAATCCGGCAGGTTCTAGCCAGTAGACTCAGATCTTGCCCGCTTGCGCTGCTGCACCCAAGTCTGGACTCCGATGAGGATCCACTCTATGAGGTGAAAGAATAGGGCAATGAGAAGTGCTTGCAGCCAGCCGCCGACAGGCATGCCAGGCACAATCAGAGACACAATGTACAGCAGAACCGTGTCGGTCACAACTGTGACCGCCTGTTTGATATAGATGGAGGTATCCATGCGAAGCAGCAGCCTTAGCAGGGTGATAACTAAAGGATGAATGATACCTTCGAAGATCAGGAGTCCAATCAGGATCGTGAGCGAGAAACCGATCCATATGCCTTGAGCGTCGTATGCCAGGACTTCACCTGACCCTGATGGATCCGACATGGGGAACCACCGGGCATATAACATCGCAAAGAATTCTAACGGTATAATGATAAAGGCCGACAACAGCGGGATAAGCCACAGCTTCTTCCGGAAGGGGACGACAGGCTCCCCGTCGCGTCTTGAAATATAATTCATCATCAGATTGATAAGGCCGAACAGGATCATCAGGATGAGTGCTGACAGGATGATCTGCAGGGTATGCATATCGGGGACACCTCCTCGCTGGTGCAAACTGGATATCTATATCATTGACATTACCAAAGTCAGGGTCTTTTGTCAGTTGAAAAGAAATACAACGAAAACGTTCCGGTCTACTTAGAACGAATTCGATCGACATTTTGTTGGGACTTATATGTAAGTATGTTTGTTTGCTATATCCAATCGACCTGACGCAAGCAGATGCTAAATAATTTAAATGAGGTGGAACGTTTGCCGAACTTTCAACAGCTGGGCATTGACGAACAAAGAGTACGGAAACTGAAGGAGCAGGGAATTGCGGTGCCGACTCCGGTACAGCAAGAGAGTATCCCGCCGCTGCTGCAAGGAAAGGACGTTATCGCCCGGGCGAAGACGGGCACTGGCAAAACGCTGGCTTTCATGCTGCCAATATTGCAGCATATCGATCCCAAGCGGGCGTACCCGCAGGCGCTCATTATTGCGCCGACACGGGAATTGGCATTGCAGATTACGGAAGAAGCCAAGAAGCTGACAGTCGGCGAGCCGGACGGGATCAAAATCCTGGCGGTCTATGGTGGTCAGGACGTGGAGAAGCAACTCCGAAAGCTCGAAGGCGGACGACATTTGATCATCGGAACACCGGGCCGATTGCTGGATCATTTACGCCGGGGCACGCTTGAGCTGGGCGGCGTGAAGCAGCTGGTGCTGGACGAAGCCGACCAGATGCTGCACATGGGTTTTCTGGATGAAGTCGAGACACTGATCCATGCACTTCCGTATCGGCGCCAGACGATGCTCTTCTCGGCCACGATGCCTGCCGGCGTGAAGCAGCTTGCCGGTAGCTATATGAATGAACCTGTCGATATCGTCATTAAAGGGGCTTCCCCGATCCCGCTGGAGCAGATCCAGCAGGTTGTGGTCGAGTGTACGGACCGCTCCAAGCAGGATGCGCTGCGTGCCATGCTCGAGGAGCATAACCCTTTTCTCGCGATTATCTTCTGCCGGACGAAGCGCAGAGCTACTATATTGAATGAGGCGCTGCTGGCCCATGGGTATCAATCGGACGAGCTTCATGGGGATCTGTCACAGGCGAAACGGGAAGCGGTGATGAAGCGATTCCGGGATGCCAAACTCCAGCTGCTGGTAGCAACGGACGTTGCCGCAAGGGGGCTTGATGTTGAGGGCGTGACTCATGTCTATAACTACGATATGCCTCATGATGTTGATAGTTACATCCATCGTATCGGACGGACCGGACGGGCTGGGGGGAACGGGATGGCTATCACGTTTGCTGCCGGTAAGGATCTTAACGATCTACAGCGCATCGAGGAAGGAATTTCCCTTCGCTTGAAGCGCGTGCGCTATGATTCCAGTGCAGGAGGCCTTAGGGAAAGCACCGGCGGCTCAGGCAGGGATACGGGCAGACCGGGAAAAGCAAGAAACATCTCTTCGCTTGAATCTGATCAAGAACGTGGTCAAGGCAGAAGCCGGGCAGATCGCGGTACGGGTTCCGGGCGGAGCCGCGGTAGCGAGCAGGGTAGAGGAAGAGCCGGATCGTCACGCAGAGATGAGCGTGGCTCCGGACGGGCTGGAAGCCGCGACGGTCGTCCAGGCGAGGGACGCGGACCATCGTCGGCTGGAGGTCGCAGCAGCGGCAGTCGTGACGGCGGGCGTGCAGGCGAAGGCCGTGGACAGTCACAGGCCGGAACACGTGGCAGCAGCAGCCGTGGACAGTCCAGAACCGAGGGTCGGGGAAATCAAGGCAGTCGCGGTGGACAAGGCGGTACACGATCTTCCGAAGGCCGCGGTGCAAGAGGCCAGAGTGGTGGACGGCGCGGTGGCCGCAGCCGCTAGCAGGTACAGGAGATTTTTGGAAGGCATCTGTTTCAAGCCGGAAAATCCCGTTTAAGTAGAGAGCGTTACCCAGTCAATGACAAGGAGGCGTTACCATGTCTGAACATAATCATGTAGTGAACAAGAACGGTGAGCTGGATGTGAGTAAGGTCAGTGACGCGATGGACCGGATTGATGATGGGGAGAAGGAGAGGATCCTGGCCGATTTTGATGCCTTCCAATCCTATTTGAACAAGCGAATTCAGCTTGCCGAGAGTATTGGGTTGAATGAAGAGCAGCTGGCGCAGGCAGCAGAGAAGGTAGCTGGCTATCTGGCTGCAAATGAGGAGCCCCGGAATTCCGAAGAGAAGCTTCTTCAGGAGTTATGGAAGGTTGGAACCCAAGCGGAGCAGCATCAACTGGCTCATCTGCTTGTGAAGCTGGCTCAGAAACGTACGGCTCCATAAGGCAAAGTATGAGATGGAGATCCTTCCCGGCCAACTTGCCGTGGAAGGATTTTTGGGTTCAAGAGTAGTAATTAACATACTTATAGGGATGTAGGGATGTATATTAATTTCTATACATAATATGATGCATGCAAGCTAGAGCTGCTTGTCCGCCCCCTGGCTTCGGTATCCGGGTGAGGTGCATCGAAAAGGTATCTAGGTGCAACGAAAAAAAACCAGGTGCAACTAAGTGCAACGAAATCGCAGTAACGATGGCCAGAACCCCGCCGAACGCTGAGGCTAACGGACATCAGATACGTTATTTCCCTGTTATGAGGCCAATTTATCGTAATTACGGACACCACAGCCGTTATTTAGCGTGGAAACAGCCAAAATATCATCTTTTTAGATGAATAACGGATCTCCTGTCCGTTTGTTTCGCTAAAAACCCCATTTTCTACGAAATAAAGTCTCCTGAGTCCGCTAGACTCTAAGTGAACGCAGGACGCAGCTCCATCGCTCGGCAAGACTTACAATTACCGCTCTTCTGTCGCACTGCCGGCGCACGCTCTACCGTTGGCCTATCATACTATTTGGTACATCGTGCGAACTGCTGCCTATATGATCTACAATGTCTTCATTTCATGTGAGAGTACATCGTGCGAACTGCTGTCTATATGATCTACAATGTCTTCATTTCATGTGAGCTTTAGAAACAACGAAGAATATGAGGGGGAGTTGCTTGAATGTCTCTGGTGATTCATGAGCAGAGAAAGCCCAAAATGCAGCCTTTTTATTGGGTGATTACATTTGAAATGCACGTGCTGGGCATACTGCTTGGCCTGGCCCTGACACTAGGTCCTTTGATGTTACTGTACCTCTGGACCAATGTCTGGACCTGGATGAGTCTGGCGGCTACACCCGCCGGTATCTTCATGATGATTCGTCGAAGATCATATTGAGTACGAGAGATGGGACCCGGAAACGAAAGACTCCCTGAAGGGGAGCCTTAGGATCGGTGACATCAAGGAAATATACTATGGGCGATACATCTTTCAATTCAGCTATGCTTATAAGAAAAGCAAAATGACCGAATCCGTGCCTAGTGCGGAGTTAATGCCCATTATGTACCTCGTCGCGGGAGAAGGTCAGACGGAACGGGCGGTTGCCGTTCCATTTACGGATCCGATGGAGGCGAATCGTTGGCTGGAGGTTATCGGCAGAAGGGACATTCCCCTATACCTGACGTCCATCATCATTCAAGATCTGGGGGATGAATCGGTTGCGTCTTTGCTTCGCGAGGATGAGGATTTAGAGCGTTCCGAATTTGATGGCAATATGGAGCGGCAATTCCGGCCTTACCTGGACCGTCTGGTGCAGGAGAACGAGGAGGAAGACCGGGAATTGACAGAGGAGGAGCTTAATCAGCTGGAATACGAGATGAAGCTCCTCGAATACGAAGAGGCGCTGCAAAAGCGAAGATCGGCTTTCCGTGGAACCGGTTTGCTTGCGTGGCTGATTTTTCCGGTTCAGTTCGCCATCGGTTTTTGGCTGACGCGTCAGGCAGAGCTGGGGAACGCGGACCCGGAACAGCGGCTATACCCTATTCTGCTTGTTGCACTCTCCGCGATCCTGTTCTTCTTCCTGGTGAAATGGATGCGCTGGCTCCAGATCATCATGTTCTCATTGGTTACCTTTATATCGTTTATGTTCTTGGACTTTTCCGAGATCGAAACGGATCCCTCGTACCAAATGTCCAGCATGCTCCTTGCTATAGCTATGCTGTCACTGCCTGTGGTTGGTCTTTTCTATTTGGGTATCCGGTATATCCGCAAAGGAAGGGATGCGAGGAATCTGCCGCCGATGCCGGGGCCGTATCAGCCTCTCCCTGATAAAGATAAGGTGGGGATCCAGTCCGGAGACCATCTGTCAACTTAATACAAAAGCGAGAAAAACGCGCTCTTCACATTTGAGGGTGCGTTTCGTATCGGTACCTGTAGGTTTCCATAGGCTGGCTGGTAAAGGTGGTGTCGAGCTTCTTCTTCTCGCCGGGGGCAAGGGTTACGTTCTTGTACATCTCGGTGAAAACTTCCTCATCGTTCTGATCATATACGAACAAGGTAATGTGACCACGAAATGTTTGGCTCTCGTGGTAGTTGCCGGCATAGATCACAATGTCGGCATCATCCTCATTTTTATAGGCTCCAGCGTGGACCAAGATGTAGTCTTTAAAGCTTTGCAGCTCGGAACTAATCTTCTTGTCCTCAAAATTCTGATCCAAATCGGTCAGCATCGTTTCTTCTTTGTAAAGGGATTCCTGGGTGATCAGGCCAATGGGGATCGTCAGTATAAAATAAAAGGCCAGCGTCGATAGCCCAGTGCTGCGCAGCACGGTCTTCCGGTCATACCCCCCTTTGATTAAGCCGATGAAGGCAATCAGGGCCAGCACAATGACAATGAGATGCCATGGGGATACAAACATTTCGGGATACAGTTTCATTTCTTTTCCTCGCTTACTGTTGTTGAAATACGGAATCGTGCAATATTTTTCCAAATCTTAAATCATTACCCTGCTTACTTGCTGATTAAACAGCTGTTATTAGTCTATGTAAATCTTGTTTAAAGAGGTTATACATTCATCATAATGGATTTGCGGGCGACGGGGTAGAGGTCTTGGAACTGAAATTTGGTTTAGGGCCATTTATTCGATATGATGGAGGGAGATTGGCTAGGCTGTTGCGCTTGAAAAGCATGCCAATCCATTCAAAACAAGCCGGGAGGAGATTCGAAGATGTCAGTTTATGAATATCATGCAACCAATACCAAAGGTCAGGAAGTCTCGCTCGATCAGTATTCAGGCAAGGTTCTGATTATTGCAAATACGGCAAGCCAGTGCGGACTTACGCCGCAATACGGAGAGCTTCAGCAGCTGTATGACCAATACAGCCAGCAAGGGCTGCAGGTTCTTGGCTTCCCGTGCAATCAGTTTGGCGGACAGGAGCCGGGTACAAGTGAAGAGGCCGAATCGTTCTGTCAATTGAATTATGGTGTGAATTTCCCAATCTTTGCGAAGATTGACGTCAATGGGGAAGAAACGCATCCGTTATTTCAATATTTGAAATCCGAGCAACCAGGACCGAATGAAGGCGGAGAGATCGCTTGGAATTTCACCAAGTTTCTGGTAGACCGGGAGGGTAAGGTGGTTCAGCGGTTCGAACCGAGGGATACGCCGGAATCGATGAAGAGTGCCATTGAATCTCTGCTTGGTTAGTAGCAGGAAGTAACGATTACATAACAGGGCTGTTTTCTTTGGGGGATTTCCCTCTGAGGAGAACAGTCCTGTTTTTCTTGGACACCACTTCTGTTAACCGGAACACTGAGCCCTAAGTATCATTCCGTTAGATCAGGAGAAGCAAGATCCTTCAAGGCAGCACGTATAGGATAGATGATTCTTGAATCAACTTCATGAGGCGGGCACTTATAGCTTACCCTGATACCGAACCCGTATTCTTGGTCAACATCTTTTATCATCTCAACTATGTGAAATTATGAACAATATGTGAATGACGCAATTACCTATTGAACTGTGAAATTAATCACATTATAATAAGGGTACGAAGTGAAAACATTCACAAATAATATTACCAGTCACCACATTCATGCTCAACAAGCGTTACCAAGCATGAATCCAGGCAAAAGAGCTCATCTTAATCAAATATAAAGCTTCATACTTGGAGGAGGAAAAACCATGAAAGTAGCAGTTATCGGTTGTACCCATGCAGGAACGGCCGCCATCGTGAATACCGCCAAACTTTACCCAGAAGCCCAGATCACCGTTTATGAACGCAATGATAACATCTCATTCCTGTCTTGCGGCATCGCGCTTTACGTTGGAGGCGTTGTAAAAGATCCTGACGGTTTGTTCTATTCTTCACCTCAGAAGCTCGACGAGCTGGGTGTTGAAACCAAGATGAAGCATGAGATTATCTCGGTAGATACGGATAAGAAAAGCTTGAAAGTTCGGAACCTGGTTACAGAAGAAATTTTTGATGATACCTATGATAAACTGATTATCACAACCGGATCATGGCCAATCGTACCGAAGCTTGAAGGCATCGATCTCAATAATATTCTGCTCTGCAAAAACTACAATCATTCCAATGCGATCATTGAAAAAGCGCAGGAATCGAAACACATTACGGTTGTCGGCGCCGGTTATATCGGCGTGGAGCTTGTCGAAGCCTTCCAGCAGAACGGCAAGCAGGTTACGCTGATTGATAGTGCTGACCGCATTCTAAACAAATATCTGGACCCTGAATTTAGCGGCAAGATCGAGGAATCCTTCCGTGAAAAAGGGATTGAGATGGCCCTGGGTCAGACCGTGACTTCTTTCCAAGGCGAGAATGGCAAGGTGAACAAGGTCATCACCGATAAAGGTGAGATCGACACGGATCTGGTGATCCTCTGCATCGGCTTCCGTCCAAATACGGAGCTGCTGAAGGGGCAAGTGGATATGCTGAAAAATGGCGCCATCGTCGTGGATCAATATATGCAGAGCAGCAAGCAGGATGTATATGCAGCAGGCGATTGCTGCTCCGTACACTATAACCCGACGGGTAAAATGATGTACATTCCACTGGCAACTAACGCCGTCCGGATGGGAACACTCGTTGCACGCAATCTTGTGCAGCCGACAACCCCATATATGGGAACGCAAGGTACGTCGGGATTGAAAATATACGAACACAACATTGCCTCGACGGGATTGACCGAAGGAGCCGCCAAGGACGAAGGTTTGAAAGTGGAGACGGTCACCATTACGGATCATTACCGTCCGGAATTCATGCCTACCTTCGAAGAGGTTACGCTGAAGGTGGTATATGAGCAAGACAGCCGCCGGATGCTTGGTGCACAGGTCATTTCCAAAGTGGATATGACGCAATCCATTAACACGCTGTCGGTATGCATACAGAATCGGATGACGATTGATCAATTGGCATTCATCGACTTCTTCTTCCAGCCGCATTACAACAAACCGTGGAATTTCCTTAACACGGCTGGATTGCAGGCATTGCCGGCGATCGAGACGAAAACACCGGTGCATTCGTAAGCCATTCGTAATCCATTCACGAAGAAGACTCCCTAATTTGGGGGTCTTTTTCGTGTTTTTGAAGGAATATGGATTTTTACAGCGAATTGGAAAATATCCGGACATGTAGATATCGACTTTCAGGAGGTAGGATAAAGTATGAATAAAAAAGTAATGCTGGCTTCGGCTGTGTTGTTCTCCATGCTGCTGACGGCTGCTTGTTCCAATGATCAGGCTGATCCGCCCGCAGAAACTCCGCCGGCTGTTGTGGATAGCGAGGGGACAGGTCAGACGGACACATCTGAAGAGCAGCCGCCTGCAGAACCAACCCAAGGGGAGGACCAACCGTCCGACAACACAGATGTGAAGCCGATCGGCGAATCTGCCGCGGTGGGCGATACGGTGGATTATCACGGCACGGTCATTACGCTGAACAGCGTACGCGAATCCGAAGGGGACGAGTACTTAAAGCCCCAGCCGGGTCATACGTTTAAAGTGGTTGACATTACCGTGAAGAACGATGGCCAGGAGCCGCTGGTCATCTCTTCCGCGCTATCTTTTTCCCTGACGGACTCGAGCGATCTGAACTATACGGTTCCCATTACGGATGATGTGAAGATGCTGGACGGCACCATTGCCCCAGGCGGCGAGCTGACAGGAGAAATTCCGTACGAAGTGAAACAGGGGGTTACGGGGCTGCAGCTGAGTTATGGCGATCCGATGAAAGAAGGAAGAGCCATTTGGGCAGTGGAATAAAAAAATATTATATTTGTTTCGAGATGTACGAGTGATGAGAGGATTTTGCTTAGGCAAAGTCCTTTTTTCTATGTCATTGTCAAGGCGTCGCTTTACATGGGGGAATGTTTTCAGTATGATTAAACCGTACAGTCGGTTTTTTTATTTGGAATGGCGTTCATTGATTTTAAATTCATTTTGATTACAGGAAACAGATTTCCGCTTACTGATTGCGGACTATTATTTACAAGCAAGGAGTGCTTACATCGATGTCTTCAGAAAAAGCGCAGCGAAAGCGGGACATGATTCTGGATAAAGCAAAGGAACTGTTCATCCAGCGCGGGTATGCGGCAACATCCATGGATGAACTGGTCAAGTATACGGGTGCCAGTAAGGGAAGTATCTACTATCACTTTGAGAGCAAGGAAGATTTGTTCGTCAAGCTGCTGGCGAAGCAGAATCAGGAATGGATGGAAGCCTGGAACGATAAAAAAGCCCGTTACGCCAGCTTCGAGGAGAAGCTGTACGGCATTGCCGATCATATGGTCGATGACTTCCAGAATCCGCTCACCAAGATCGCGGAGGAGTTCTATATCAATCAGCCGGAGAATAAGACGATTGTGGGCGAGATGCTGGCGATTCTGCAAGGTCCGCGCACGCTCTACCGCGAGATTTTGACGGAGGGAGCGGATGAGGGACGGATACCGGCAGAAGATGTCGAGGAGATATCCGTCATTTTTGGCGCGCTTCTGGATGGAATGTCGATTTTGTACTATGAACGTTCTCAGGAGGAATCGAGACTGCTGTACCGTAAGGGAGTAACTTACTTTTTAAACGGTGTGTTATCGAGTCAAGGTTCGTAGTGTATTGAAGGATTTATCGGAAACGCTTCTGTTGGTTTGAAAGCAGGTGGGCGTTTCCGCACATATAATTAAACCGAATAGTCGGTTTTAATAGGGGGATGAAACATGAGGCATTTGTTTGGAAACCGCGCGTTCGTGCTGCTGATGTTTTCGGATTTTATGCAAAATATCGGGATCTGGATCCGCAACATGGCGCTGTTGTTCTTCATTATGGAAAAGAGCAACCATGACCCGGTCGCCGTATCGCTGCTTACCGTAATTGAATACGCGCCGATCTTTGTGATTTCCATGATTGGCGGCGTGCTGGCGGACCGTTGGCGCCCCAAGCGAACGATGATCTGGGGGGACATTCTAAGCTTTTTATCCATATTGCTTATCCTCTTCGTTGTGTATGCGGGATATTGGCAGGCCGTGTTTGCGGTGACCCTGGTCTCAGCCGTTGTATCCCAATTCTCGCAGCCTTCGTCCATGAAGATCATCAAGCGCTGCTTGCCGGATGAGCATGTGCCCGCGGCAACGGCTTTGTCCCAGACCTCGATGTCGCTGTTCATCATTTTGGGACCGATGGTCGGCACGACGATCTATCAAGCATTTGGATTGCAGGCCTCTTTAATCAGCTTGTTGGTTCTGTTCGGCGCTTCGGCGATCGTGCTGGTGTTTCTCCCTTCCAGTGTGGATGAGCCCTCTAACCATTCGGAATCGACCGGTTCATTTATGAAGGACTTGAAGGCAGGTTTCACTTACATCGGCTCCAGTCGGCTGCTGAAGGTGCTGCTGGTGGTTTACGTTTTATTGGCGCTCGGCAGCGGACTTGTTCAGCCGCTCGATATCTTTGTCATCACGGAGCGTCTACAGTTGGCAATGTCCAGCGTTCAGTGGTTCACCGCGCTAGAGGGTCTTGGCATGTTGATTGGCGGTGTGATCGCAGCGGTGATTGCGGGCAAAGTGAAAGGTTCCTACTTGCTGTTCGCCGGGCTTGCCTTCCTTGGCCTTTCGACCTTTGTCGAGGTGCTGTCCCAGTGGCCGATCCTGACCGGCACGATGCGCTTCATAACCGGGGTGCTGATGGCGATGGCGCAGACGGTATTGATGGCCGTGATGATGCAGCAGGTGGAAGAGAAATTCATCGGTCGGCTGAACGGCGTGATGACACCGATTTTTACCGGCATGCTGCTCATCGGCTCCGGGTTTACGGGGTGGTATATGTCGGCAACCTCCATTGTGGTCGTGTATTTCACGGCAGGTGCGCTCTTCCTGCTGTCATCCTTCATTAGCATGAAGCTTCCGATCTCGAACGTTCCGGTTCAGGAAAAGGAAACGCCTGTTAGGGTAGAGACTGCCGCCGAGGCATAGGCTGGTGGTATAAAGGCATAGGCTTGCCGGGTTAGAACATGATGGTGCGGTAAAAAGGCATAGGCTGCTGGATTCGAACATGATGGTGGTTAAAGGCATAGGCTTGCTGGGTTAGAACATGGTTGTAAAAGCACCAACCAAGCGGTGTCGGAGTCAACTCCGACACCGCTATTTTACATGTACCGCTCGCTCGGATTCGAGCGAATGAGTCAGGGCAAATCAAGAGCAGCCAGGACAGAGGCTGTCTTGTCCCCTCTGCCGCACACGATCGTGATATAATTCACGTTCTTGCTATGGAGGCTGCGGTACAATATGAGTAACTGTAAACAGAAACATCAGACGCTGCATTCGAGAGATTTCAGGACGGAATGCGGGAGAAATGGGGGAGCGGCCATGGCCTATTACAAACCTGATCGCATTGCGGAGATCACCTTGGAGAACGGGGTGAAAAAAGCACATAACTCCGCTATGAACGTGATGATATTAGGATTTTTGGCGGGTGCTTTTATTGCGCTCGGCTTTTTGCTGGATATTCGCGTAATTGCCGGAGCATCGGAGGCTTGGGGAGGCATTGCCGGTTTTATAGGCGCGGCGATATTCCCTGTCGGACTGATTCTTGTATTGCTAGCGGGCGGAGAGCTTCTGACAGGCAACATGATGGCCGTGTCCCTGGCCAGATTCAAGAAGCGAATTTCCACGAAAGAAATGGTACGAAATTTAGCTCTTGTCACGGTAAGCAATATGGCAGGGGCGTTATTCGTCGCTTATTTCTTTGGTCATGTGACGGGTCTGACAGGCAGCGGCGTTTATCTGGAGAAGCTGGTGGACATGGCAGGTCATAAGATCGACGACAGCTTCCTGCAGGCCTTCTTGTCGGGCATCGGGTGCAACTGGCTCGTGGCGCTCGCTGTGTGGCTGTCCTACGGATCGGATCAGATGAGTGGCAAAATTCTCGGGATCTGGTTTCCGACGATGGCGTTTGTAGCCATTGGCTTTCAGCACGTGGTGGCCAATATGTTCCTCATTCCGGCAGCGATATTTGAAGGATATTACAGCTGGGGCGAGTATCTGGTGAACTTCATTCCGGTATGGCTTGGCAATTTCGTCGGAGGCGCGCTGTTTGTGGGAGCTGCCTACGGGACCGTATATTTGAAGAAGGATGATAAGGTTGAGGTCATGCTTCGCGGCGAACAAGACGCCGCACTGCCGTCTGCGCCAACTACCGGCACTGCTCAACAGGTTCATTCTGCGCAGAATGTTTCTTAATATCCCGAAGCCTGGTAAGCGTCTAGGCGGAGGAAAAAAAGCTGCAATTGACCGCTCCCTTAAGAATAGGGATCGGATGATCGCAGCTTTTTTAGTGTTGTTGGCGGAGTGGATTCCTTGTATAAGTCGCAGCGGAACAAGCCCGCTATTTTTTTAAATGGTAAGGTACTGTGGTGATAATCACATCTCTCCGATACAGTAAATGTGCGCGAATGAGCAAGCTGGACTGATTGTGCAGGAAGTTATGCCAGCCCTTCTTGGGGATGAACTGCGGTATGACAACGGTAACCTGGTAGTGGGATTCGCTTGCCTTCCGCTGCACGGTATCGATGAATTTGGTCAGCGGCTGAATGATGCTCCGATAAGGCGAGTGCAGCGTCACCAGCCGGATGTCCGGCTGCCACTTCTTCCATTTTTCCTGGAAGGCCGCCTCGTCCTCCCGCTCGAACGGCACGTACACCGCGATAATTTGTCCTGCTCCCAGTGATTTGGCATAATTCAGCGAGTTCTCCACCACATGCGTGATTCCCGCCACAGGCAGAATAATAACATTTCCCTCAATCGGCTTAACCGGCTCACAGGTCGTAATTCGCAGCTGGTCTGCTACGGCCTCATAATGTTTGTGGATTCGTGTGAAGATCCAAATGATCAGCGGCAGGAAAATCAAGACGGTCCACACTTGGGCGAATTTCGTGAAAAAGAAGATCATCGTCACGATAAAGCTAATGCATGCGCCGGTGGTATTAATGATCAGCTTGACGATCCATCCTTCGGGCTTTTCGCGAATCCACTTCACCATCATCCCTGTTTGGGAGAGGGTAAAAGGGATAAACACGCCGACGGCATACAGAGGAATCAGATGCTCGGTTTTGCCTTCGAAAGCCAGCAGCAACAGAATGGAGAAGAACCCAAGTATGATAATCCCGTTTGAATATCCCAGACGGTCCCCCCGGACGGTGAACATTCGGGGAATAAATTTATCCTTCGCCAGATTAACGGCAAGCAGCGGGAAGGCGGAATATCCCGTGTTGGCGGCCAGGATCAGAATGAGAGCCGTGGTTCCTTGGATAAAGTAATAAAAAACGTTTCGTCCAAAAGTATGCTCGGCAATCTGGGAAACGACAGTGACTTGCTCGCTGGGGCTAACCCCATAGTAATAGGCCAGGAATACGATGCCCGAAAATAACATTGCCAGCAAGGATCCCATCGCGACCAAGGTTTTGGCCGCATTATTCGGAGCGGGATCCTTGAAATTCGGGATGGCGTTAGAAATGGCTTCAACGCCGGTCAGGGCAGAGCTGCCCGAGGCAAATGCCCGCAGGAGCAGGAATAAGCTGAGACCGGCGACAGGCGTGCCGATCGGCGTGTGAAGCTCTGGTGATGCATGGCCTGTAGCTATGTTGAATATTCCGACGCCAATCAGGATAAACAGCGCCAGTACAAACAAGTAAACCGGATAAGCCAATATGGTGGCCGACTCCGTAACCCCTCTTAAATTGAGTACGGTCAAACATAGAACGAACACGATGGAGATGGGCAGATTGTAGGCATGCAATTCCGGAAAAGCCGACGTGATCGCGTCCGTCCCCGCCGATACGCTGACCGCAACCGTCAGGATGTAGTCGACCAGCAGGGAGCCGCCAGCGACCAATCCTGGATACATGCCTAAATTCTGTTTGGAAACCACGTAGGCTCCGCCGCCATGCGGATATGAGAAAATAATTTGTCTATATGATAGGATAAGTGCCAGCAATAAGACCAGGACCCCGACGGCAATCGGTATGGAATACCAATAGGCAGCCGCGCCAACGGTCATCAAGACGATCAGAATTTGTTCAGGTCCATAGGCCACGGACGACAAGGCGTCGGATGAAAGGATGGCCAGCGCTTTGGTTTTGTTCAGCTTTTGCTCGCCCAATTCCGTTGATTTAAGGGGTCTTCCGATGAGGAATCGTTTGATAGAAGATAACATGTTTTTCACCGCCGATTAAGAATAGGTACATGATGGGAGCTGCTTGAAGTGACTTCAATCGGTGTGCCTCATGTGCTGGACATATGGGCTATCTCCATTCCAATATTGATTTTTGGCAAACAAAAAACACAGGTTAGAACCCTGTGTTTGATCACAAGTTCACAACCCTCTCCATCAACGCTGACGAGGTTAGCTGTCGGATTCGGGCGGTGAGAGTCGCCCTACCTGATAATAGTCGCGGCGTAAGTACGCGCTGCATCAGGATTCACCCCATAGTATGGTTGACAGATCCTATAGGTATCCATCCATACGTGTGGTTCCCCCGCTTTCCCAATTGGAAATTAAGCGAATGTCATGTGAATATGAAGAATGATTTCGAAGCTGAATAGTATATTACGCCTGCTCAAATCTTTTGTAAAACACCCTCCAACGAAGAATAAAGCAGAATTATTTATAAAAAATGACAGATAAGCGCTTACATAAATATGTGGCTTTGACAGGCTTTGTTTTTTGCATGTTTGCTATAGAAAGCATGACTTTCTATGATGCGTAAGTGGCAAGTAGCCCAGATGTGATGCGATAGACGCTGCATACAAACAAATTCGCCATGCCGGTCTCGGGGGAGGAGACATGGGCATGGCGAATTTTTTGGGAGTGGTCCATGATTTGGCAAGGAAGAGAAAGGGTCTGGGTTCCTCTTCGTTGCTCTTGATAGGAATATACCCGGAAGGAAGTAGAGTGAAACACCTGCTCAGAAAAAAATGTAAGACTTTACTGGAGCCCTGATTTTCTTTTAAGATAAGGGGATATGATTCAGCGTGTACAAGGGGGAATGGACGAAATGACTCAAGCGATGATTCATCAGGAGAATGGTGTGTTTCCGGCGGTATGTCCGTTGGATTGTCCCGATACTTGCGGTCTGCTGCTGCATAAAGAGAATGGAAAAATCGTGAAGGTTACCGGCAATCCGGATCATCCGATGACGCAGGGAGCCATCTGTAATAAAGTCCGCAATATGGCACATCGGGTGTATCATCCCGAGCGCGTGCTTTATCCGCTGCGGAGGGTAGGGCCCAAGGGTGAGGGGGCTTTCGAGCGGATCAGCTGGGATGAAGCGATTCAGGAGATTACCGGGCGCTACAAGAAGCTGATCAAGGAATATGGCTCCGAGAGCATTCTACCATACAGCTTTTACGGCAATATGGGGATATTGAGCGTGGACGGTATGGATCGGAGATTCTTCAACAGGCTGGGCGCCAGCCGCCTGAAGCAGTCGATCTGTAATTCCGCAGGCACTGCGGGCTGGAAATCCGTGATGGGGTTTAATGGAGGCACCGTCCCGGAGGAAACCGTTCATGCCGATGTCATCATTGTCTGGGGCGGTAATATCGTCAGCACCAATATGCACCAAGTAGTGCTGGCAGAGAAAGCACGCAAGGCCGGTGCCAAGGTCATTGTGATTGATGTTCATAAGAACCAGACCGGGCAATGGTCGGATTGGTTCATTCCGCTGTTTCCGGGCACGGATGCGGCACTGGCGGTCGGCCTCATGCACATCATGTTCCGAGATGGCATGGTGAATGAGGAATTCCTCCGGCAGTATACGCTCGGGCATGAAGCCTTGCGTGAGCATGTCAAAGACTATACGCCGGAGCATGTATCCTCCATTACCGGCATTCCGGTAGAGGATATCGAGAAGCTGGCCGAGCTGTATGGCCGGGCCGGTACTTCTTATATTCATATTGGTAACGGTCTTCAGCATCACGACAATGGCGGCTTGACGGTGCGCAGCATCGCGGCGCTTCCGGCCTTGACCGGACAATGGCTGAAGCGGGGCGGAGGGGCTGCCAAGTCGAATGGTGGCTACAACAGCATGGACAGTGATGCACTGGAGCGTCCGGATCTCCGGCCGAATCCGGATGCCAGGACCATTAACATGAACCGAATCGGCGAGGCGCTTGCCATGACCGAACAGCCGATTAAGTCGGTCTTTGTCTATTGCAGCAACCCGCTGGTTGTCGCTCCTGACACCGGGCGGGTGCGCGAAGGGTTTGCAAGAGAGGATCTGTTTACCGTCGTACACGATTTGTTCATGACGGATACAGCCAAGTATGCGGATATCGTGCTTCCGGCAACCTCCTCATTTGAGAATACGGACCTGTTCGCATCCTACTGGCATCAGTATATCCAGCTGCAGGAGCCGGTCATTCCGGCGCTCGGGGAGAGCAAGAGCAACGTGGAGCTGTTCTCCTTGCTGGGCCGGGCCATGGGGTTCACCGACCCGGCCTTCCATGAGACCGAAGAGGAGATGATGGCAAGAGCGCTCGACTTCCCGGACAACCCTTATCTGAACGGCGTCACGCTGGACAAGCTAAAGGTACACCGCTATGTGAAGCTTGACATGACGCCGCTTGAAACATATCTGGATCGTTTGCCGACGCCTTCGGGCCGGATCGAGCTATACTCCGCGAAGTTGGAGGAAGCAGGTCTTCCGCCTCTTCCGACTTACGTGCCCTTGAAGGAAGGATATGACGGTGTAAGGCGCGGCCGCGGGCACAGATACCCGCTTATGTTCATTTCGCCGCCAAACCACAACTTCCTGAATTCGACCTTTGCGAATGTGGAGAAGCATCAGAAGTTGGAGAAGGAGCCTGCCCTGCAGATTCATCCGGCGGATGCAGAGGAACGCGGTATAGTGGACGGAGACATGGTTACAGTGTACAACGACCGTGGAACCTACGAAGTCCGAGCCAAGGTGACGGATAAAATGCTGCCGGGCACCGTGGTCAGCCAAGGCTTGTGGTGGGAAGGCGAAGGCAGGAAGCAGCGCGCCAATGCCCTTACACCCGACAGGTTGTCGGACATGGGCGAAGGAGCTACCTTCTTCTCAACGGTGGTAGAGGTCAGGACTACAATAACCGGTGCTTAAAGATGAATACAAAGACTGTCTTGAAGGTCTATATGACCTGAAGGCAGTCTTTTTTTAGAGATAAGAAAGTATAAACATCCGAGGGCTTAACATCCATATATTGCAAGAAAAACTTCCACTAAATGCGGTCTGTCTGCTGAGAAAGTAAGTCGATCGACGTTTTTTATTGGCTGGAAAGGATAAAACATTCCGGTAGAAGTGTAAAAAATCGGGGTTTTATTATATAGATTCAAAATATTCCCAAAGTTAGAATGATACTAAGTCAATTGCAAGCGGTTTCGGAATGGTCGATATTCAGAGACCTGGCATGCTTTTACATCATTTCGTAACAGGAGGATCTATATGCCGCAAGTTACTACAGAACAGCAACCATCACCCATTTCCCGGCAGCCAAAAGTCCATAACAAAAGTTTCCTTAGGCGCTTAATGAAGCAATGGGATGTTCAACTCATGGTATTACCCGGCGTGATTCTGGTATTCATTTTTGCCTATCTGCCTATGTATGGCGTGATCACCGGTTTTATGGATTATAACCTGTTCACCGGCTCAAGGATTTGGGATAACCCGTGGGTTGGTTTTAAGCATTTTGAAGCCTTTTTTGCCGCCCCCGAGTTTGAAAGAATTTTGCGCAACACGATTGTGATCAGTCTGTTGAAATTCTTTATCGGATTTCCAGCACCGATTCTACTGGCCCTCTTATTGAATGAAGTTCGCCATATGTTATTCAAAAGAGTCATCCAGACGATTACATATCTGCCTCATTTCTTATCATGGGTTATTGTGGCAGGCTTCACCACTGCCCTGCTGTCAACGGAAAACGGAAGCATCAATATTCTGCTCGAGAGCATCGGGGCCATTGATGAACCGATCAATTTCCTCTCATTGAAGGAATATTTTTGGACGATCCTGATTTCGGCCAACGTATGGAAGGAGATCGGATTTAACTCGATTGTATTCCTTGCTGCAATTGCGAGTATCGATCCGGCGCTGTACGAGGCTGCAGACATTGACGGGGCTAGCAAGACCAAGCAGATCTATCTGATTACGCTTCCTTCGATTATGCCGGTTGTCATCATCTTCATGATTCTTGCTATCGGCAACTTGCTCAATGCAGGCTTTGAGGACATCTTGCTCCTGGCATCCAATCCGGTGCTGAGGCCGGTTTCCGATGTTATTGATACGTATGTCTATCGAGTGGGCCTTGGGTCACACCGTTATTCTTATGCGGTTGCTATCGGATTGTTTAAGGCGATTATCAGTGTAGGACTGCTAACGATCGCGAACTATTTGGCTCGAAGATCTGGTAATAGCTTATGGTAAGAATCAGCAGCCCTCAGGAGGTACGGCATGTTAAAAAGAATTAGCTTCAGTGACAAGGTTACGCTTATCGTGATTTACGTCTTTCTCAGTTTACTAGCCTTCTCGGCGCTCTATCCGTTCTGGAATGCAATTGCTGTTTCCTTCAACGTAGGTGTGGACACCGCAAAAGGCGGAATCACCTTCTGGCCAAGAGAGTTCACAACCGAAAATTACAATATCATACTCCAAGATGATCGACTGCTTAACGGATTCTTTATATCCGTAAGCCGTACCATAGTCGGAACTGCAACCTCCATATTCATGACAGCGCTCCTGGCATTCGGGATGACCCGTTCGTATCTGATCGGACGCAAATATTACACATTGTTCTTTATATTTACCCTCTATTTTGGCGGAGGATTGATTCCAACGTATCTCCTGATCCGTTCCTTGGGATTGATGGATAGCTTTCTAGTATTTATTATTCCATCCCTCATCAGCGTGTGGAACATGATCATATTCCGAACCTTCTTTAAAGGCCTTCCCGTTGGCTTGGAAGAATCGGCCAATATCGACGGTTGCAGCAATTGGGGCACTTTCTTTCGGATTATCCTCCCCTTGTCCGGACCGGTTATCGCTACGCTGGCTTTGTTGACTGCCGTTGGACACTGGAACGACTGGTTCCTGCCAAGCATTTACATCACCAACGATAATTTGCTCCCGATTCAGACAATTCTTCGACAAACCTTGAATGCCAATATTGTATCCGGTTCAAGCTCCGTACTCGATAGTGCTTCGACGGCGCTGCTGGAGAATGCGAGACAGATTACTTCCAAGTCGCTCACGATGGCGATGATGATCGTTGTGACTCTACCGATCATTCTGGTCTATCCTTTTGTGCAAAAATATTTTGTCAAAGGCGTGCTGGTAGGCTCGCTGAAAGAGTAGGCTCAGGAACGGTTTAAGGCGAACAGCTTTGAACATATATATTTTTGTAAATGAGAGGGGTTTAGTGAATGAGAAAGACAAGAAAGTCGTTGCTGTTGATGATATCTTTGCTTTTGGTACTGATCACAGCTCTAGCCGGTTGCGGAAAATCGGCGGATCCAACCCCAACACCACCGGCAGCGAACAATGATGGCGAGAAGAAAACCGATCCGCCGGCGGAGGGTGGTCGTGATGGCAAATGGGTACTCGGGGAGAAACCGCTTGAATTTTCAGCTTATGCTCACTATGAGAACTCGGACTTCCCTAAATGGGAAAGTACACCTATCGGTAAATATTTGAGTGAAGAGAAGCAAGTGAAAATCAATATGATTGCGGCTGCTGGAGCACATACCCAAAAGCTGAGTGCGATGATGGCTTCGGATGATCTTCCGGATATGATCTGGACAGATCGTAACCATCCGGACATGGAGAGACTTCGTAAAGAGGGGAAATTGGTAGCTTACGATGATTACCTCGATAAATATCCTAATCTGAAAACATGGATGGGCGATCTGAACATGCTTCGTTCCGATGACGGCAAGCTGTATATGTTCCCGAACTGGTATTCATCCAATCCGTACGGTAACGCGGGCTATGTAGTTAACAAGAAGATCTACAAAGAGCTAGGCGAGCCGCCGCTTGAAACAACAGATGATTTATATAACTACTTGGTAAAGGTTAAAGAGAAGTATGGTAGCGAAATTGTTCCGTTCGAACCGCACCGTGCGCAGGAAAGACAGGGGCTCGGCGTGCTGTACACCGCATTCGGAGAAGGTGCGAGCTACACTAACCTTAACGCTAGTTTGCTTGCAGTTCCAAAGGACGGGAAGCTGACGCCTCTGCTAACGGATCCGGTATTCCGTGAGGCACAGAAATATATTGCTAAGCTTTACAGAGAGAAGCTTATTTCTCAAGATGCCTTCAGCCAAACCGAGGACCAGATTTTGGAGAAAGTCATGACAGGACGAGTGGCTGTATTTGCAGGAGCTAGTCCAACTACGATGGCGGGCGAGGCGCAGCCTGAATTGACCAAGAATGATCCGGATAGCGGATATTTTATGATCTGGCCGATTCATAAGCCAGGTTTGGATAAAAATAAAATCTATCCAGGTACTTACACGAGTTTCGGATGGAATGCTGCTTATATTACAACAGCTGCCGAAGACCCTGAGGCGATCTTCGCATTCCTTGACTGGTATACAGGTCCTGAAGGAATGAATATCCAATACTTCGGACCAGAGGGCAAGAACTGGGATGGATTCGATGAGGAAGGCAAGCCGAACTTTACAGAAAACTATGACCCGGCTGAAGTAGCAGAAATCCAATCCAAGAATGAGCCTGTTATGTTCGTTGGTAATACGAGTTATATTGACCCTGCCAAATACAAGTACATGGAGAAGCTTCCTTTCGAAGAGCAGGATTGGAGAACGCGTTACCAACAGACGATTACATGGCCTACGCAGTTAAACGTCACGGAATTTGTTAACCTGAATCCGGCTCCAGATTCAGATGAAGGGATTATCAAAACATCGGTAGACGAATTGTTCCTCGAAATCTATGCAAAATCGGTTATGGCGAAGAGCGATGAAGAAGTTGACAAAATTCTTGATCAAGGCCATAAAGATTTGATGGATCTGGGCTACGATCAGCTATTAGAATGGCGTACAGCCAAATGGCAGGAGAACGTAGCTAAGCTGAACGGCAACTAATTTAAACAAAGATGTCGCAGGTGAATTTCCCAAAGAACCCTCCAGGTTCTTTGGGAGATCTCTTTTTTATTATGCATGTTTATTTCTTGCTTTTGCTAAATGCCTGTTTTAGATCGATTATAATATGTAAATATGGAATTTTTTACAATCGCCTGGAGGGATTCTCGTGTACAAGGTGCTGCTAGTGGATGATGAAGAGCTGGATCTCGAAGGAATGAAAAGATTCATTCCTTGGCCTGATCTGGGTATGAAAGTAGTGGGGAGCGTCAATAATGCGTTGTCGGCCTGTGAAATTATAAAGAGCGAAGATGTTGATATTTTAGTTAGTGACGTCAATATGCCTTATATGTCCGGGCTCGAGCTGGCACGGATTGCGCTTGAACATAAACCTAACATGCGAATCATTTTTGTCAGTGGATATCAGGAGTTTAGCTATGTCCAGCAAGCACTCTTATTGAAGGCGTATAGTTATGTTCTCAAGCCGATGAACGATAGAGAACTGGTTGCTTCCTTAATCAAGGTAAAGCGGGATCTAGATGAAGAAACCAAGCAGCGCGAGGTGGAGATGGCTTATCAGGAGATGATCCCCATTGTCAAAAGCGATTTTCTTATACGTCTGCTTGAGCGGGAAGAATCAGAAGAATTACTGACAAAGGTGAGTATCTCTTATGAATTCGACCAGTTGAAGTGGCCGGTTCGCGTCGCAGTTATGGAGCTCGATAATGTATCATGGCGCCAAGCGGGGAGCCTTTCTTCACAGAGGGAATTGGCGAGAATATTTCTGCAACGTATTCAAGAGGCGATTACGGATAGTGGGAGGGGCATGCTTCCTTACTGTAAGCTGTCCTCGCAACGAATAGCGATACTGCTGGAGGACAGTAACGCTACTCCAACGATAATCACACTGATGGATAGCGTTCAGCAGCATTTGACGACATCCATGACAACGGGCATTGGTGAACCCGTGCGCGCCTTGGATCAACTTCACCTGTCTTATAGGCAAGCTGTTGAAGCTGTGGAAGGCAAGATGTTTCTGGGCAAGGGAAGTATTATCAAGTACGAAGACGTCAGTGCCGAGCCGGGAATGCTGGATGCAAGGATGCTTGATGAACGCATGAACGTCCTCTTGAAGGCGATGGAGGAATACGAGCTGGTCCAAATCTGTGATGAGTTGGAGAAATTATTCGGTTCTATAAGGAGTCTGCGCTCCCGATTTACCGTGCATAATATGTCGAACTATATTATCTGGAAGCTCGAACAATATTTAAGCAGCCGAAATGAAGACTTGTTTGATCTGTTAGGCATGGAGATACATCATCTGGATATTTTGATGCAGTTCGAAACCGTCAGTGATATTCGTTCTTGGTTCATTCAGCATATATTCGAAATTTCCGAAAGATTATATGAGAAATCCAATTCAAAGGATAGTAAATTCATCCGCAGTGTTATCCAAACGATGAAAGAACGAATGAGTGAGAATATAACGATAAAGGATATTGCCCAGCATTTTTCTTTTTCGCCGAGTCATATCGGATTTTTGATTAAAGAGAGGTCAGGAAATACGTTTAATGAACTGCTAGTACAACTGCGTATGGAAAAAGCATGTGAATTGCTAAAACAGCCTGGCCTCAAAGTCTATGAGGTCGCCGATCAGGTAGGGTACCGTTACCTTCCTTATTTCAGCCGACAATTCAAAGAAAAATTTGCGATGACACCCATGGAGTATCGAAAGAGAGAATTGGGATGAACAATCACGGGGTTCCATTATCCGGAACAAACGGCAAGAAGCTGGGGTATATACCCATCGGTTATAAACTCATGCTGACCTTTACGCTATTTATTTTGCTATTGGTTTCTGTAAACTTTTATATTTCGCATTCGATGTATGATGAGACTATGCGCGAACAGACCCGCGTGAACATCCAGGGGACGCTTCAGCAGATTCGAGATAACGTTGCCTATAAGGTGGATGATATCGTCCAGACATCGGCGACATTGTATGATGATCCTACATTCATTCAGAGCGTCCGCCGGAATTTATCCGGTGCAGAGAATCATGTCCGCATGAACAATGTGATTCTCCCAAAGCTAGAGAGCGCTGCAAAGGCGGTTGGCCTTAATTTAAGGCTATCCGTCTATTTTCATAATCAAACGGTGTACGAGAAGTATAAAAATTGGAATAACGAAAACAATCAAGATTTCAACGAACAAACCTATGATATTTACCATATGACCCGAATTTCCGATGAGTTTTGGTATTTCACACTGCCGGAAGAGAAATACAATGCAACAATGATCTGGAGGCAGGTAGAAGAGGATGAGCGGGACGGACGGATCTCGATGATTCGACGGATGGTGGATATGAACAATCCGCTGCAAATCAAAGAAGTGGGAATCATGCGTTTCAGTGTTCGCTTGTCGCAACTGTTCGATAGCGTGGATTACACGAAGCTTGGGGACGGAAGTATGCTATCGGTGCTGGATCCCTTCGGGAATGTGGTGTTTACCTCTGGTCCATCTGTTGAAGACAATAACGACACCCTTGTCAAGGTAAATGAGTCTACAGCGTTGGCAGAACATGATCAGAAGAATTATTTGGTCATCGAAGAAAATTTACCACAGAAGAATTGGAAGATCGTTGCGCAAGTTCCACTTAACATTATTGAACAGGAAGCGAAGAGAGTACGGGCCGTTTTGATTGTTATTTGTATCCTCTGCGTCGTGTTGTTTACATTTATGGGGTATGTTATTTCCCAATCCTTCTCTAAGCGAATCCTGAAGATTGTAGGGGTACTCAATGCATTTCGGGAAGGGGATCTGCATAAACGGATCGCTTATCGGGGCAAAGGAGAGTTTCCTCAAATTGCGAATGCCTTGAATGCGATGGGCGAGGATATCGAAGCGTTAATAAAAAAAGTGTATTTAACCCAACTCCAAAAGAAGGAAGCGGAGCTTGAAATGCTGCAAACGCAGATCAATCCTCATTTTTTATACAATACGCTATCATCCATTAATCAACTTGCGAAATTCGGGGAGACGGAGAAACTTCAGAATATGGTTGTGCAGCTGGCGCAATTTTATCGACTTACGTTAAACTCAGGCAGAGTATTAATACCCGTAGCATTAGAGATTGAGCAGGCCAATGCGTATCTGGACATCCAAAAGGTGAAATACGGTCAGCGCATGGAAGTCACTTACGACATTGATGCTGACGTATGGCCTTACGAGACTATTAAACTGATTTTGCAGCCCTTCATTGAGAATGTACTGAAGCATGCTTGGAGCGGGGACCGGATTCATATTCGGATCGTGGTCCAAAAGGAAGGTGATGATATCTTGTACCGAATCATAGATGATGGTCTGGGTATGAAGCAGGAGCGAATCCAAGAGATATTTGATCCCAAGGATCATACTCACATGGGCTGCGGGATTCAAAACATTGACCAGCGGGTGAAGCTGCATTACGGGAGCGAATATGGCGTGTCCATCTTCAGCAAAGTTGGAATCGGCACTTCGGTTCAAATACGCATTCCTGCAAGATCAAGAGATTCAAACCCCGATTAGAAGGCGTCGGGATAGATGGGGGGCTCCGAACCAAGGGGTTATTTGAGAATTGGGGATCCGCTATTTAGTGTCCTGTTCACTGTTATGGTAAAGCGTCAATGAGTGTGCTTGCTAAAAATGGATCTCTCAAGCGATACTAGGATTTGGGCGATAAGAAATGACAAGCAATGTTCATTCTTACAGGATTATAGGAGCATCATAAAGATGGCGTTCGCCTCTTTCTTCAAGAAGAATTATAAAAGCCCGCATGGGCTTTTTTTAGGTTAAATACGTAATTATACTGCTGCGAGGCTGCTGGGAGATTATAAACATGAAATGGTTGGAGCAGTACCCTAAGGAAGTAAAAGGTTTTCTTGTTGCAAGTCTCGTTGCCTCTGCAGGCGGGTCCTTGATGTGGCCGCTGACAACGATGTATGTATTTGATGAACTGGGACGCAGCATGAAGGATGCAGGCTTTGTCATCCTGATTCAATCTATGGGGGGAATCGTCGGTCAACTCCTTGGCGGCGCGCTGTACCACCGGGTCGGGGTGAAAAAGCTCATTGTAGGCTCGCTGCTGCTAAATGCCCTCGGGTTGTTCACCCTTCCGTTCATTAATGGATTATGGGGCTTGTTCATCGCGATGATGGGTTTCATCGGATTCTGTAACGCGGTATCGATGCCGGCTATTCAGGCATTTATCGGCTTTCGGTTTGCCGATCGGCGGGGAGAATTGTTTAATGTCATTTATGTCGCGAATAATATAGGCGTAGCCTTGGGAACGGCCATGAGCGGTTTCCTGGCGGAGATTTCCTATCATTTAAGCTTTGTCTTAAACGGTGTCACGTCCTTCGGATTTGCGATTTTCTTCCTGTCCTACCTGACGAAGCTGGGTGGAACAGACGTATCGCAAGGGGCCCATCATCCGCAGCCTAAGAATCCGCTGCCGGCAGGCCCCGGGGCTTGGGCATTGCTCGGGAACACCCGAATCTATCTCTTTATGGGATTGGGTTCCCTGTTCTTGTGGTTCGGGAATTCCATCTGGAATACAGGGGTGTCTCCATTCATCATCTCGGAGGGAATGTCCAAGACAGCTTATGGCTATTTATGGACGCTGAACGGGATTCTGATTTTTGCCGCGCAGCCGCTCACGAATGCCATCAAGCGCTGGGCGGCCCGTACGGAGAGCAGTCAGATGACGGCAAGTGCGTTGTTCTATCTGGCAGCTTATGTCGTTATCGTGACGGTGCACAGTTATCCGGGCATGATCTTCGCGATGGTGCTGGCTACATTGGGTGAAATGCTGATTTCGCCTGCAATCCCGGCTTTTATCTCGGAGCGTGCAGGACAAGCCGCACCGTTCTATATCGGCGTGACAGGCGGCATGGGTGCCGCAGGCCGGGTGATTGGGCCTTATGCGATGGGAACGATGTATGACGGCGGCGGGCTGACGCCGGTGGCATGGTTGGCAGCAGGTGTTGCCGTGCTGTCAATCCTGTCATTTGCGGTACATGGCCGGCTTAGTAAGGGCATCCCGCTGCATCATGACGGTCATGACAAGAATGCAGGTCACCTTAACGCCTAGCCCAGGTTTTAAAAGTTGAAATAATTGCAAGATATAGGATTAAGCAGCAGGCCTACTTCGGAGCTTGCTGCTTTTTTGTCTACGGTTCAAGGCTTACACCACTTGTCAAAGAAACGCCTTACAAAAAAAATAAAAAGGATATTGAAATCGCTCTCAGGGGGAGCTATAATGAACTTGTCGAAACGTTTCAAAAGGGAATGCGTTTTTTGAAGTTATCAAGTAAGCAATCTATTTATTATGAATACGCAAGAGCATGGTTATCCCAATGATAACCATGAAAAGGTGCTTTATAGGGGGAATGAAGAGACAGTAGGATTATAGAAATAACCTTTATCCGGCGTCTTTATTTTTTCGAATAAAATCGAAACGTTTCGAAGTAAGTGCTTTCAATTAGGTTTTGTATTACGTTTCGCATGGTGGTAAACATTAAAAACGGGGTGAATGTAGAATGAGAAAAAAATCAATATTGTGGACGTTGGCAGCATTGCTGATGTTCTCCGTCGTATTAGCCGGATGCTCGGGCGGGTCTGAGAAAGCAGACGGAGGTAGCAAAGGCGGCGAGGGCAAGAAAGAGCTGAAAGTTTGGTTGATGGGTGACACAACAGACGAAACTCTGATTAAGGCATATGAAGAGAAGAACCCAGGCGTTAAAGTAAGCGTTCAATTGATTCCTTGGGGCAGCGCGCATGACAAGCTGCTAACAGCCGTTGCATCCAAAAGCGGCCCTGACGTTGTGCAAATGGGAACAACCTGGATTCCGGAATTTGCTCAGGCTGGAGCTTTGCTCGATCTGACGCCTTATCTGGAGCAGTATCCAAACTTGAAGCAAGAAAACTATTTTGACGGTGCTGTGCAAACCATGAGTTATGATGACAAGGTTGTCAGCATCCCATGGTATGTGGAAACGCGCGTACTGTTCTACCGTACGGACATTCTGGCTGAGGTAGGCTATCCGGAAGGTCCTAAGACTTGGGATGAAATGAAGGATGCCGGTAAGAAACTGGCAGCTAGAGGGGACGGCAATTACGCAATCACCATTGATGCGAAAGATATGAACTATCTGTCCATGTTTGCTTGGCAGAATGGAAGCGATATGATCGATGCGAACCGGGCACCTCATTTTAACGAGCCGGAATTCATGGGAGCCATGGAATACCTGAAGAGCTTCTACGACACGGGTATGACGCCGCTTACCAGTGATTTGGATCTGTTTGCCGCATTTAAAGACGGACAATTCCCGATGTTTATCAGCGGTCCTTGGATGATTCAAGGCGTTAAAGACAAGGCGCCTGAAATTGAAGGTAAATGGGCTACGACAACACTTCCAGCTAAAGAAAACAATGCATCGTTCCTAGGCGGAGCGAACATGTCGGTATTCAATACAACCGAAAATGCAGATGAAGCCGTTAAATTCATCTCCTTCATGAGTGAAAAAGAATCACAGCTGACCAATTATGATGTGGCCAAAAACCTGCCTGCTGTTAAGAGTGCATGGGAAGACCAACGCTTTGAAGATCCGATTTTTGCTACCTTTGGTAAACAGCTCGAAAGCGCTAAACCTGTTCCGTTCATTAAGGAGTGGGATGCTGTCTCCCAAGAAGCCATTGCCGCTTTTGAGAAAATTACCCTTGGCGGAGCTGACATCAAAGCAGAAATGGATCTTCTGAATCAGAAAGCTACTGAAATTCTAAACAAAAAATAAGAGTGCGTCTTCACGCAGCCCGGCTTGTTTCTTCGAAGGATGAAACAAGCCTGACTGCTTCCAAAGGGCGTTATTCTTTCATTGAGAAACCCACACTTGCAGGAGGTGAATGACATTGCAGAACTTTATCAAGCGCTTTAACCAATATAAGTATCCTTATATGTTTATTGCGCCCGCACTGGTGCTGCTTCTGACGTTCTCAATCATTCCGATCATCATTGCGCTTGTCATCAGCTTCACGGATATTGACCTTGCTGGTCTCGCTAATTATTCAAACATTGAAGGCGTTGGCTTCGATAATTTTATGAATGTATTTAAAGATCCGGTCTTTCTGAAATCCATGTTTAACACCATGTTCTATGTTATTATCGGAGTTCCGCTTGTCGTAATGCTTGCCATGGGCGCTGCATTGCTGCTTAACTACGGCACGGGATTGTTGTTTAAAACATTCCGCGTCGTGTATTATATGCCTTCCATTACGAATATTGTGGCGGTCGCGGTTGTTTGGGGTTACTTGTATAACAGCCATTACGGCCTCTTTAACCATATATTGTCCTGGTTCGGAGTTCCGGCTCAGCAGTGGCTGACAGATCCGGCACTAGCCAAGCTATCGCTGATTCTGCTGGCCGTATGGAAATCCATCGGACTCAACATGATCATTTTCCTGGCTGCGCTGCAGGGCATTCCACGCTCCTATTATGAAGCTGCGGAAATTGATGGAGCGAGCAAATGGAAGAAGCTTCTATATATTACAGTACCGCTCCTTAGCTTTGCGACCTTCTTTGTCACCATAACGACATTGATCGGCTGGATTCAGTTCTTCGAAGAGCCGCTGGTTATGACCAAGGGCGGCCCGCTCAATTCAACGATGTCGATGGCTCTCTTTATTTATAACAATGGCTTCCAGCTTAGCAATTTTGGTTATGCGGCTGCAGGATCGTTTGTGCTCTTCATCATCATTATCGCTGTAACGGTCGTACAATTCGCAGTCAAGAGAAAAGATGTCGAATATTAAGGTTCAGGTTCAAGCGATGTTCCTTATCGTAACTGAAGGAGGCTCAGGGTATGGCAGCTAAAAGAATTGAGAAAACAGTCATGACGGTGCTGCTCATTGCAGGGGGACTGCTGATGATGATTCCATTTATCTGGATGATCACGTCCTCATTCAAGCCGGAAAATGAATTTACGGCGGTTCCGCCAACGTTATTACCGAAAGAATTTACGGTTAAAAATTATGTTGATTTATTTACGAAGCTGGACTTTATCGTATACCTGAAAAATACGCTTATCATTGTGTTCTGGTCTTTTGTCGGTCTATTCCTCAATGCGCTTGCAGGATATGCATTCGCTAAATACGAGTTCCCTGGCAATAAGAAGCTTTTCTATCTCGTGCTGGCAACGATGATGATTCCGGGACAGGTTACTATGATTCCAGTCTACCTGCTGATTAATGCCATGGGATTGACTAACACGATGGCGGGTATTGTGCTGCCTGGCCTGGTCGGAGCATTCGGTATTTTCCTCTTCCGTCAGTTTATGTCCACAATCCCGTCGGATCTGATTGAAGCATCAAGGCTGGATGGAGCGGGAGAGCTGCGGATTTTCTTCCAGTTGATCGTTCCGATCACGAAGCCCGTATTTGCTGTACAGGGAATCTTAGCGTTCATTGGCGCCTGGAACAGCTTCTTGTGGCCTCTCATTATGGCAAACGATCAAAAGCTTTATACGCTTTCGGTGGGTCTGCAGCTTCTGAAAGGACAGCATGGATCTGATTTCGGCCTCCAGATGGCAGGCGCTGCATTTATGGTTGTTCCGATTATTATCGTATTTTCTTTCTTCCAAAAACATATTATTGAAGGATATACGATCTCTGGCATGAAATAAAATAGATAGAGTTTCTTAAGTAGTAGAAGGGGCGTAAGGAAATGGCAACGATAAAGGATGTGGCAAAGCTCGCTGGAGTCGCCTTGTCAACGGCTTCATACGCGTTAAGCGGCGACAGCAGAGTGAGTTCCAAGACAAGATCAAAGGTGCTCGATGCAGCAAGGCAGTTGAATTATCGGAAGAACGGATTTGCCATGGATTTGAAGCGGAGCCGCACCAAGACAATCGCTCTTATTCTGACGGATCTATCCGGCCCTTATTATTCCGAGCTGATCCGAAGTGTGCAGGAAGTCGCTTTAACCAATGGATATGATCTGATCGCCTGCAGCTCGATAGGGGGCAGAGATTCAACGGCGGTTAAATTTTTGAGAGAGAAAAGGGCGGATGGTGCCATCATACTTGCACCTAATATTCGGGATGAAGTTCTGATCGAGACCTCCGGTCCCCAATTTCCGATCGTCGTGATGGATCGTCCATTGTGCAGTGAATACCTGGTGAATGTGCTGGTTGATGGAGAGCAAGGAGGGTATACGGCTACCCGTTATCTGCTTGAGAACGGTCATCGGCATGTGGCGTACATCAGCGGTTCATCGGATTCGTACGATAATCATTTGCGTTATCAGGGGTATTTACGGGCACTTGCCGAGGCGGGGCTGGAGGAACAGTCGAAATGGCGTCTCAGTGGCAACTTCGTGCGCGAGGGTGGTTACAATGCGACCAAGATGATGATCATGCAGGGGTCGCTCCCGTCGGCCATATTCTACGGCAACGACGAGATGGCCATCGGAGGATTGAAGGCTTTTGAGGAGAGTGGCATATCGGTGCCTGATGATGTATCCGTCATCGGATATGACGATATTCAATTAGCCGAATACGTGAATCCGCCGCTAACCACCATCAAGCAGCCCAAGAGCGAGGCGGGATCGCTTGCAGCCCATTTGCTGTTTCAGATATTGGGCGGCGAATCCGTGAAGCAGTCTTATATGCTGACGACTGAAATGATGGAACGGGCATCTGCAGGGAAGAGCAAAGTAGAGAATTAATAGACCGGATTGGAGATGAGGAACTTGGCATGGATCACGTGTGATTTTTATTCCGAAACACTGAAACTGTCTACCGGCATCGAGGTTTTTATACCGCAAGCCGCTTTGATGCCGTACGGTTCTTCTTCGAAACTGCCGGTGCTTTATTTGCTTCACGGCCGAGGAGCGGATGAGACCGAATGGATGCGCAGATCGTCCATCGAACGATACGCCGAGAATAAAGGCATCGCGCTCGTGATGCCGGGCGTCGGACGAAGCTATTATATGGACATGGCAAACGGCTTGCCTTACTTTACCTTCCTGAGCGAGGAGCTTCCAGAGCTCGTTCCATCGTTTTTTCCGGTGTCCGGACGAAGGGAAGATACCTTTGTCGCCGGAATTTCGATGGGGGGTTACGGAGCGTTCAAGCTGGCCATGAGTTATCCGGATCGATATGCGGCGGGCGCAAGCCTGTCGGGTGGGCTGGATCTTGTCAGTCGTGCTGCAGGGCTGGGCTTTCAAGAGCAAGAAATTCGAACCCTCTTTGGCCGTGTCGATAGATTACGGGGGAGCCGGGACGATTTGTTGTTTTTGGCCACGGAATTCGCGGCATATACAGGCGACAAACCGATGTTATATCAGTGTTGTGGGACCGAAGACTTTTTGTACAACGATAACCAAACCTTTAGACAATATGCGGACAGCCTGGGGCTTCACATCACCTATGAGGAAGAACCTGGTGGTCATGAATGGGGATATTGGGACCGTAAAATTCAGCGTGTGCTGGATTGGCTGCCCCTGCCCTGATTTTTTTTCGTTCGCATGTATAGAAACGTTTCGATTATATGCGCAGATAAGCGCTGATTCCCTTGTTTTTTAGAAAGTTAATTTTCAAGTAAAAATGCTTATAAAATATATGGTTTTCGGGAAAACATGGATCGCTTCGGGAGAAATCAAAACGTTTCGAATTGACTATGAAGTGAACGGCAACAACAAAGGAGGATGGGAAATGGCAGACCAACAACTACTTTCTCTGGTAGAGCAGATGACGCTGGAGGAAAAAATTGCGCAGCTTATACAACTGGCCGTCCCTTTTTTCGAAGGCGCTCAAGAATCGGGGCAGATTACAGGACCGATGGAGTCGCTTGGCATCACCGATGAGATCGTAAGCAATGCCGGCTCTGTGCTGGGTTTGGCGGGTGCGGAGGAAGTGATAGCCGTCCAAGAAGCGCATTTGCGCAAGAATCGATTGAAAATTCCGCTGCTCATCATGGCCGATATCGTTCACGGCTTTAAAACAATCTTCCCGGTGCCGCTTGCCATGGGGAGCTCTTGGGACCCTAGCCTAGCGGAGCGGAGTGCGGAAATCGCCGCCCGTGAAGCGTCGGTATCCGGCCTGCATGTGACATTTGCGCCGATGGTAGACCTGGTGCGCGATCCCCGCTGGGGACGCGTGATGGAGGCGACTGGTGAAGACCCTTATTTAAACAGTGAATTTGCCAGAGCCTTTGTCAGAGGTTTCCAAGGGAATGACCTGAGCGGCGATCTCAACCGGCTGGCCGCTTGCGTGAAGCACTTTGCCGCATACGGAGCAGGCGAAGGCGGCCGCGATTACAACACGGTGGACATGTCCGAGCGTCAGCTGCGGGAATATTACCTGCCTGCGTACAAGGCTGCGCTGGATGAGGGTGTCGAGATGGTCATGACCGCCTTTAATACCGTGGATGGCATACCAGCTACGGGCAATAAGCGGTTGATGCGTGATGTGCTGCGCCGCGAATGGGGTTTTGACGGCGTACTGATCTCCGACTGGGGTGCGGTCAAAGAGCTGATTCCTCACGGGGTAGCGGAGGACGAGGCAGAGGCCGCGTTAAGAGCCATCGAAGCGGGCGTGGACATCGAGATGATGACTTCCAGCTATGTACATCATTTACCGGACATGGTACGCGAAGGCCTGGTAGACGAGAGTCTGATCGATGAAGCGGTGCTGCGTATTCTGTCATTGAAAAAGCGTCTCGGTCTGTTCGAGCGCCCTGTGCGGGGAGCCGATCCGCAGGCGGAACGGGAGATTGTGTTCTGCGAAGAGCACCGTCAGGCGGCCCGGGAGGCTGCGGCTAAATCCTGCGTGCTCCTGAAGAACGATTCCTTGCTACCGCTGCGCGGTGAGCAGCGTGTGGCTTTGATCGGCCCGTTCGGTGCCAGCGGCGATATTCTTGGGCCATGGTCCTGGACGGGCTCGAAGGAAGATGCGGTGACCCTGGAACAGGGACTGCGCTCCAAGCTATCTTCCGGTGCCCTCACGGTAGCCGAGGGCTGTAACGTGAACGTCATGACCGGGCAGCAGTTGGATGAGGCGATGAAGGCGGCGAAGGAAGCCGACGTGATCGTGCTTGCGCTGGGCGAGGATTCCGAGATGAGTGGCGAAGCCGGCAGCCGTGCGTTCATAACTCTGCCGGAGCCGCAGCTCGAGCTGATTCGGCATTTGAAAACGCTGGAGAAGCCGATGGTTGCCGTATTGTTCAACGGTCGTCCGCTGGATCTGCACGGCGTGCTGGATGAGGCCGATGCCGTACTGGAAGCCTGGTTCCCAGGAAGTGAAGGCGGAGCGGCCGTAGCTGCCCTGCTTATGGGCGAAGCGAATCCTTCTGGCCGGCTCAGCATGTCGTTCCCTTATTCCGTTGGGCAGGTGCCGGTATACTATAACCATTTTAATACCGGCCGTCCGAAGGATGCGCCCGATGCGCAGGTACGCTATGTATCGCAATATTTGGACATTCCGAATGAGCCGCTGCTTCCGTTTGGATTCGGCCTCAGTTATACGGATTTCCTCTATGGGAGCATGAACTTGTCGGCGGAAGAAATGTCCCCGGATCAACCTCTTGAAGTTACGGTTTCGGTAACGAATGCCGGCGATATGGCCGGTGAAGAAGTCGTCCAGCTGTACGTCCGGGACCGATCCGGTGAGGTCGTTAGACCCGTCAAGGAGCTGAAAGCCTTCCGCAAGGTGCTGCTGCAGCCGGGCGAACGCCAGGAAATCACCTTTACGCTGACTGAAGAACAGCTGCGGTATCATCATTCGGATCTGTCCTTTACCAGCGATGCGGGTGAGTTCGACGTCATGGTCGGAAAGAACAGCCGGGATACGGAGACAAGACGTTTTCGGCTTCGGAAATAACACGACTAACATCATTTATGCAGAATAGGAAGTGAAACTTGTGACAGCCAATCAAGTAATGCACGATGCAAAAGTTGTACTCCAGGCAGGAGAATTGACGTTTTCCTTTTTGCCTAGCGGTGATCTTTATCAAGCCACTTACGGCACGACGATGATTAATCAACTGCTCTCCAATTCGATTGATGGCGCCCTCAATAATTTGTTTCTGAGAATCCATACGGAAAGCGGCATTGAGGCCGTTCCTATGCTCGGAGTACACTCCAACAGCGTGGTCACTCATGCGGATAACCGGATGATGTGGGAAGGCAGCGTCAAGGGAGTAGATTATAAGGTTCTGTTTACCCCAACGGATACCGGCGCGTGGTTCTGGGACATTCAGCTTCAGGGGGAAGGAATTCTAGCCGACGTCGTGTATGGACAGGATATCGGCATCGCCCATCCGGGAGCCGTTCGAACCAATGAAGCATATTTGTCCCAATACATCGACCATGCTGTATTCGAGCAGGAAGGTCTGGGGTATGTCGTGTGCTCCCGTCAAAATCAGCCGCAGGGAGGCGTATTCCCCTATCTTCAACAGGGAGCGCTGACTTCTGCGGTCGGATATGCAACGGATGGCTTTCAGTTTTTTGGCCTTTCCTATAAAGAGACAAATCAGGCGGAGGCTTTATCCAAGGAGAGCCTGCCGAATGAGGTATATCAATACGAGTTTGCCTATACGGCCCTGCAGTCCCCTCGTGTACCGCTTAGTGGCACAACCCGGTTCGTATTTTACGGCTTGTTTAAAGAGAATCATCCGGATGCAGTCACAACACTGGAATTCCAGGATGAGCTTCAGGCTGCATGGCAGCAGGTTGAAGCGTCCCGCTTGACGGAGACGGGCAATCGGCTGCCTCGGATCGAGCGATCCGAGCGTTTCGGGGAGCCTCTGCGCACATTGCCGCTGACGGAAGACGAGCTGAACAATTTGTACCCTGTACGCCGCCAAGAGGAGCGTGACGGGGAAGAACTGCTCTCGTTCTTCACGGATACTTATGAACATATCGTCATGAAGGAGAAGGAGCTTCGCGTAGAGCGTCCACATGGCCATATCTTGATGAGCGGCAACAATGTGAAACTGGGCAGTCCTGTCATTACGACAACCTCTTACATGTATGGTGTGTTTAATTCCCAGCTGGTGACGGGGAACACGAACTTCAACAAAATGATGAGTCATGCGCGGAATGCACTGAACGTGCCTAAGACATCCGGTCAGCGGATTTATGTGGAAATGGACGGCGAGTATCGTCTTCTGACGATGCCATCCGTGTTCGAGATCGGCTTTAACTATGTGCGGTGGTACTATAAGACCGAAAGCGACATGCTGATCATCACCAACTTCACGTCTGCTGCGGCATCGGAGGTTACGCTTCAAGTCCGTTCCGAGAGCGGAAGGGCTTATCGTTATCTGGTCACTATGCAGATCACGATGGATGTCAACGAATACGAAGTGCCTTATCATATGGTTCAGGAAGACGGTATTCTGACGTTCCGTGCCGATACGTCTTCACTCAGTGCTTCTGTGTACACAGATTTGCATTATCGTCTTCGCGTGACGGGAGCCGATATGCAGGTTAAGGACGAAACTTGTCTGGCAAGCAACACCGCGTCTGGCAGTGCTTCCTTAACAGTACTTGAGCTTGGCGAGAGTGCGGAATGGACCATGACCGTACAAGGCAGCCTTGATGCAGCGAACGCTCCGCTTGCGGCGCGGGAAGCCGATGAAGAGATTGCAAGCTACCGCTCATTCTATGCGTCCGTCATGAACGGGTTCCATCTGAGTCTGAAGAATGGACAGGAAGGAGGCTTGTTCAAGGTGAATGCGCTCGCCTGGTGGTATACGCATAACATGCTCGTTCACTATTCGGTACCGCACGGCCTGGAACAATACGGCGGCGCTGCGTGGGGAACGCGCGATGTGTGCCAAGGGCCTGTTGAATATTTCATGGCTACGCATAAATATGAGCAGGTACGCGATATCCTGCTAGAGGTGTATTCCCACCAGTATGAGGATGACGGAAATTGGCCGCAGTGGTTCATGTTTGATCAATATGCCCATATTCAGCAGGAAGAGAGCCACGGCGATATTATCGTATGGCCGCTTAAGGTGCTGGGCGATTACTTGGCTGTCACACATGATTACGACATATTGGATTCGGTTGTTCCTTACACCAGAAAGCACAGCTTCGATTTTACGGAGCAGACGTACACCGTGCTTGAGCATGTGAAGAAGCAAATGGCCTATATTCAAAATCATTTCCTTCATGACACTTATCTGTCTTCTTATGGAGACGGGGACTGGGATGATACGCTACAGCCGGCGAACGCGCAGCTGAAGCAGTTCATGGTCAGCAGCTGGACGGTAGCTTTGACCTATCAGACCTTGAACCAGTTCTCCCGCGTTATGGAGCGTGTGGACCAAGCGATGTCCGGTGCGATAGGGGACCTCGCGGAAGGAATCCAGCAGGATTTCAATACGTATATTCTGAATTCTGAAGTGATTCCCGGCTTTGTCTATATGGAGAGCAAAGAGCAGAGCAAATTCCTGCTGCATCCGTCCGATCAGGAAACGGGAATCCAGTACCGCCTTCTTCCGATGACGCGCAGCATGATTAGCGAGCTGCTGACGCCGGAGCAGGCAGCAAGCCATTATGAGATCATCCGTGAGCAGCTGTTCTGTCCGGACGGCGTGAGATTGATGAACCGTCCAGCCGTATATGCCGGGGGCGTTAGCACGCACTTTAAGCGGGCGGAGCAGGCGGCGAATTTTGGCCGGGAGGTTGGTCTTCAATATGTGCATGCGCACATCCGTTATGTAGAGGCGATGGCAAAGCTCGGCAAGAGCAGTGAGGTTTGGAGTGGGCTTGAGCGTATTAACCCGATCGGCATTACCGAGGTTGTGCCAAATGCGGAGCTGCGTCAGAGCAATGCGTATTTCAGCAGCTCGGACGGGAAGTTCAACACGCGCTATGAAGCGCAGGAATCGTTTGATGCACTGCGGAGCGGACGCGTGCCTGTCAAAGGCGGATGGCGGATTTATTCCAGCGGCCCGGGGATCTACATGAACCAGTTGATTTCCAATGCGCTTGGCATTCGCGAAGCGGGAGGAGACCTGGTGATTGATCCGGTCCTGCCGAAGACGCTGGATGGCCTGGAGTTCCAATTCAATTATGCGGGGAAGGCGGTAACGTTCATTTATCACGTGGATCGCGCCGAGCGGACCCGTATCACGATTAACGGGCAGGATGTGGCAGCGGATGCTATCCGGAACCGATACCGTACAGGCGGCGTTCGTATTGCAGGTGCGGATTTCAAACGATTGGCCGGAGAGGGCGACACCGGCTGTGTCGTGGATATTTACGCCTCTATTCATGAACAATAAATCTTGACCCGTGAAACTCGTCTGCAAGAAGGCTAACTGGTCTGATATAATAGAGGGAATGGTTATCAAAGCGAGGGATGGCGATGAAGACCCGGCAAGAGACATTGACCATCCGGTTCTCCGAGATGAAAGATGCTGCTGCACTCATGGAACTCGACGAACTGGTATGGGATCGCAACACGGCCCCTGCCCCATTGGAGTGGACCTCAAGAGAACATTATCTTCTGCATTGTCCGCCAGGCACACAGCTCGTGGCGCTGCATGAGGAAGAACTGTGCGGTTACATCGGATTCCGGTCGCCCACAAGTCTTCACAGCAATCGTCATGTACTGGAGCTGAACATAGCGGTTCACCCTGCTTATCAACGACAGGGCATCGGACAGCGGCTGATCGAGGCCGTGAAGGATATGGCGCGCGTGGAAGGCATTTCGAAGCTGAGGCTGCGGGTGCTGTCCAGCAATCCGGGCGCACTCTCTTTTTACAGGAACTGCGGGTTTCAGGAAGAGGGCAGACTGATTCAGGAGTTCTACGTGGATGGACGTTACGTCGATGATATCTTAATGTGTTGCTTCTTATCATGATCACATCATGATATCCCTCTAGGCCGGTTAACGGGCAGCAGAGAGATGGAGTTATAGGTTTGAACAGTCCGGCAGCTTGCCGGGCTGTTTCGTATGTTAAGGTCAATCAGGGATTTCTGGTTGGCCTTATGTTATTTGGCCCGCCGCTTAAATGGCTTCTGGACAAGGGCACAGGCTATTGCATATAGTAGATGAAAAGAAAAGAAGGCGGAGGTTATTTTCCATGACCATGGGCATTGTATCGCTGAATGTGGGAAAGCCTGTAACGGTTGATTACCTGGGAAAGGACCTGTCTACGGGGATTTATAAGCAGCCTGCGGAAGGCCCCTTGTTCCTAAGTTCATTGAATTTCGAAGGGGATGGTCAGGCCGATCTCGTCAATCACGGCGGCGTGGATAAGGCGGTGTGCGCGTACCCCTCTGAGCATTATCCTTATTGGGAACGCTCTTTGGGCAAGCAGATGGAGTATGCTGCATTTGGCGAAAACCTGACGCTGCGGGAGATGCTGGAGGATCGGGTCTGCATTGGGGATGTATACCGGATAGGCGACGCGGTGGTGCAGGTCAGCCAGCCCCGGTATCCATGCTTTAAGCTGTCACAAAAGCATGGCGTTAAAGATATGCCGGCAAGAGTATTGAATACGGGTTACAGCGGGTTTTACTTTCGAGTCCTGGAGGAAGGGAATGTCCGCGCCGATTCAGCGGTCGCTCAGCTTGAGTCTCATGCTTCCGGCATAACGGTGCTGGACGTGCTCCAGATGATGAAGGATGGACGGAAGGATGAACGCGGGTTGTTCCGCATGCTGGAGATCGATGTGCTGTCAGCCAGCTTGAAGGAGCAATTCGGCAAATGGCTGAAGACCCTGCGGGACAACCAGGAGTGAGACGTGGGCTCCCAGCCAAGCCAGGCCCTTGCCTTGAACATATAGACAACAAAAACCGGCTTGTGTCCTTATCGTAGGATACAAGCCGATTTTATTTCGGATTAAGGGTTACCTCATCCGCTTCCATTCGCTCTGAATCATGCCGTAGACCGCGTGGTTGACATATCCTTGAGGCAGCTTCTCGGCTTCCCTTATGACTCCCTCCAGCACAAATCCCAGCCGTTCCGGAATGGCCCGGCTGCGATGGTTCGCCGTTGCACAGCGGATCTCCACTCGGTTCAGGCCCATGCGCATCAGCGCGTGATCCGTGAACGCCCGGCATGCGCTTGTCATCAGGCCTTGCCCCGTAAAATGCTGATCCAGCCAGTATCCGATGCTGACGGAGCGGTTGCTCCAATCAATCTCATGGAACGAGATGGTGCCCGCCAGTTCCTCGCGGACCCAGATGCCGGCCGAGAAGCCGCCATTCTCAGCCGCTTGCTTCATGGCCCCTTTGATATAATTGACGGTATCGTTGACCTCGGTGACGGCATCCACCCATGGGAGCCACTTGCGGAGACGGTCCCGAGACCGGTCGGTAATCTCGAACATCGCCCGTGCATGCTCTATGGCAAGGGGGCGTAATTCAACATGGTCATCTAATGTGTATCCAAACATACGGTATCTCCTTTGTTCTCCATCGTGAAGAGTATGTAGCTTTAACGAGTCCGCTTCACTTTTTGCTCTAATGCGTAAATATCTTCTTCAAGGGAAATCATACGCTGATTGACCACCGTTCTGCAGTCGCTTAGCGCTTGATTGTATAGATGCGGCCCTAAGGTCTCCATGAAAAAATCAAGAATCCCTTCCGCAGCCAGATGGCCGAGGGTTTCGCCGCGCTCTGTTTCAAAGTATTCCTGAACCCGTTCAACCAGGTGTTCGCGTTGTTCTTTGGGGAATTTGCTAGGTTTCATAAGATGATTGCAGGCCTCCTTCCATCGTTGTTTTTCTCTCCATGCTACCCTATTGAAAAGCCCCCGTCAAAACGATTCTCACCGGCATTTTCGGCTGTGGGAGGATCTCTGTATGCAGGTTAGATGCTGGGAGCAGGCTGATCGCTGGAATCCTCATCCCAAGTCGGCAACTTGCGGCACGGAAGTGCCGAATTCCTTGAACAATCACGGCATTACAGGTATATTTAAGGGAAACACGTTTATACAGGAGATAGACAGAAATTACAGGACGAAAGGTTGATCAACGTGGAGAACCATCGGGGCACCCCCTCCAATTTCATAAAAAATGTTATTACCGAAGACCTGAAGTCCGGTAAAGTCAAGGAAATCGTTACCCGCTTTCCGCCGGAGCCGAACGGCTACTTGCATATTGGACATGCCAAGGCTATATGGATCAATTTCACGCTGGCCGATGAATTCGGCGGACGGACGCATTTGCGGTTCGATGATACGAACCCGGTGAAAGAAGACATTGAGTATGTTAACTCCATCAAGGAGGACGTGAAGTGGCTCGGATTCGATTGGGAAGAGCTGCGGTACGCGTCCGATTATTTTGAAGAGATGTACAATCGCGCAGTGCTGCTGATTAAGAAAGGGAAAGCTTACGTGGATGACCAATCCGCTGACCAAATTCGCGAAAAGCGCGGAACCCTGACCGAGCCTGGGCAAAATAGCCCGTACCGGGATCGCAGCGTGGAAGAAAATCTGGATCTGTTCGAGCGGATGCGCAAAGGGGAATTTGCCAACGGCGAGCGCGTGCTGCGCGCCAAGATCGATATGGCTTCGCCGAACATCAATTTGCGGGATCCGGTCATCTACCGTATCTCCCACGCGCATCATCATAATACAGGCGACAAGTGGTGCATCTATCCGATGTACGCTTTTGCCCATCCGCTGGAGGATGCCATTGAAGGGGTTACGCATTCCCTGTGTTCTCTTGAGTTTGAAGATCAGCGCCCCTTCTATGATTGGGTTGTGGCGGAATGCGAGATGGACAGCACACCGCATCAGTACGAATTCGGGCGTCTGAACGTGGCGCAGACGGTTACGAGCAAACGGAAACTGAAGCAGCTCGTAGACGAGAATGTGGTGGACGGCTGGGATGATCCGCGCATGCCTACGATCTCTGGACTTCGCCGTCTGGGATACACGCCTGAAGCCATTCGCAACTTCGTGTTTGAGACGGGAATTTCGAAGGCGTACGGCACGGTGGACCGCCAAGTGATGGAACACTTTATCCGTGAGGACCTGAAGCTGAAGGCGCCGCGCACGATGGCTGTGCTGGACCCGCTGAAGGTGGTCATTACGAACTATCCTGAAGGCCAGACGGAGTGGCTGGATGCCGAGAACAATACGGAGAATCCGCAGATGGGCGTCCGCCAGATTCCGTTCTCGCGCGAGATCTATATCGAACAAGAGGATTTCATGGAGGATCCGCCGAGCAAATATTTCCGCTTGTTCCCTGGCAATGAGGTGCGTTTGAAGCATGCGTATTTCATTAAGTGCAATGATGTGATCAAAGACGAGAACGGCAAGGTCGTTGAGATCCACTGCACGTATGATCCGGAGACGAAGAGCGGTAGCGGCTTTACCGGACGCAAGGTGAAGGGAACGATTCACTGGGTGGAGGCCACGCAGGCCGTACCAGCCGAATTCCGCCTGTTCGAACCACTGTTCAAGGACGAAGAGGAAGAAGCCGAATTGGTACCAGAGGTTGCAGGCGAAGCGGAAGAAGCAGCTGCCGAGAAGTCCTTCCTGGACGACATCAATCCGAACTCGCTGCAAATCGTGCAAGGATTCGTGGAACCGAATATGAAGGATGCTGCACCGCAGGACAAGTTCCAGTTCTTCCGCCACGGATATTTCAACGTCGACTCGAAGTATTCGCAGCCAGGGCGTCCGGTATTTAACCGCGTAGTCTCCCTGAAGAGCTCCTTCCAGCTTCCGAAGAGCTAATCAAGATTGCAAATAGAAATGGAGGCATTGAAGGGGAGAAGAGTCTCCCGTGCCTCCCTATAACGTAAACAAGACTCGAAGATTCCGTTACAGGATTCATTCGAGTCTTGTTATATTTACGGTGATACCATCTTGTCATTTGAATGGCTTCTCCTACGGACCACGTTCTAACTCGCAGCATACTCCTCGATCTCGTCGCCTTCGGGATCGTCCGGATGCAGCGGCTGGTACCCGTGCTTGCGAAGGTTGTACCACATCCAGCCAAAGCCGATAGCACCCACAATGGCAAGCATCGTACCGGTCCGGTACATGATCTGCGCCCCGAAGTTCTGGAACATCCAGCCGCCGGCGAGACCGCCGATGACGCCGGATATGCCGCTCCAGCTCAAGGTATAGAGTGCTTGTCCGGAAGCGCGATACGGCGTGGGCACAAATAGCATCGTCAACTGAACGCCAACATAGAAATAGCCGCCGAAGGTTACGCAGTGCAGCAGCTGGATGAAGGCCACCTCCAGCGCGCTGTTGGCTTCCGCCATCAGCAGCCAGCGGAGGGCGAAGAGCAGGCTGACAATCGTCAGGCAGCCGACCAGGACATTGATTTTCCGTTTCAGGAAGCGGTCAAACAGAATGAAGATCACCACTTCAAATATCGACGAGAAGAAGATGGCAAGGCCCACCATCTGCTTGGTACCGCCAAGCTCCAGAATGTATAGGGACATAAAGGTGTTATTGGCTGTGTTCGGGATGGATACCATGATGCCTAACAGAATGAACCAGACAAAATAGGGATTCAGGAACAGCCTGCTGAGTCCTTTAAGGTTAACCGATGCCGAGGCCGTTGTTTTCTGGATGGAGGGCAATGTGAACATGAACAACGCCGCCACCAGGAGCATGACCGAGAACACGATAGAGATGCGTCCCGATCCGAGCCGGTCGATGACAGGTCCTGCAGCAATTGCCGTCAGCGCCCATCCCAGCGATCCCCATAGCCGGAACGAGCCGAATTTTTGCTGCGTCCCCTCAATATAGGTTAGAATCAGCGAATTTGTCTGCGAGAACATCGGAGTCTGGAAGAAATAAAAGAAAATCATCGTCATGTATATCATTGCATAGGTATTCGCCTGAAATACAAGCTGGACCAGCAGCAGCGTACCGGTCATCATGATCAGCAGCACGCGTTTGATGTTGGCCGCCCGGTCACCCCAGAATCCCCAGAACGGATTTGCGAAGATGGACACAAATGGCGCGATTGCCATCAGGCTGCCGATTTCGATTTTGCTCATGCCGATGTCTTGCAAATATAACTGGAAAAAACCGGTGAAGATGACCATGGTTCCGTAAATGAAGAAGTTGAACAGCTTGAGCGATGTCAGCGAAGGTTGAGCATTGTCCATATTCCGCAAGTAGGTCATTCCTTTCAAACCGAATACAATCCAAAATCGCGGCGACATAGGAAGCCGCTTTCCTTTCAATGTATCATGCATTGAAAAGGGATACAAACCATCTTTTAAATGATTTTCCATTATTCTGGTTATTAATCTGTAAACTGAATCAACTTTTTTTACAACGTGTAAGAAAGGCGGGAAGAACATATGAGCGATCACTCCCTAGATGTTGGCCTTTCGCCGGATCAGGTGACAGGTATCGTGCTTGCAGGTGGAGCCTCCCGGAGAATGGGGAGAAACAAGGCGCTGTTGCCTATGGAGGGAATTAGTTTGATCGAGCGAACGGTCCAGGTGCTTGACAAAGTTAGCGGACGGGTAATCCTATCCACGAATGTCCCGGCCGCTTATCAATTTCTTGAATTGGAGTGCATTCCCGATCTCTATGTCGGGCAAGGACCGATGGCGGGACTTCATGCAGCGCTCAAGTCATCCCAAAGCACATGGAATATGGTTGCTGCGTGTGACATGCCTTATATCCATGAGCGTTTCCTTCGGGGACTGCTGGATCTGGCGAACAAGCAGTACGCAGCCGACGCTGTAATCCCCGTGGTAGAGGGCAGGATGCATCCGCTGCTGGCGGCATATCGCAAAGAAACCGTAGAAGGCCTTGAGCACAGGCTGATCAAGGGACAACTGCGCATGGTGGAATGGGTGCAGGAGCTGAATGCCGTCTTTGTGCATGAGGAGCAATTAGAGGCAATGACGGGCCTTGATCCGCGCAGGATTTTATTTAATATGAACACACCTGGGGAATATGAGGCAGCAGGCGGCCTGCTGAATTCCGACTTGTCTGAGGATAGATAGTAGAGTTTTATAGCGGCATCAAGGTGCAAAGCCCGTTGAAGCCGGTACTCATCCTAAAAAATAACCCCGCCAACTAAATGCTTGGCGGGGAATTTTAATATATAACTGCGGGCTAGCGATAATAAATCTGCCATCGGCAGTATACGCGCAGCAGACGGGTTTATCCGCCGATCTGCGACATGCGCCGGACGGTGGGAGTATGGTTTTGTGTCTTTTTCTCGAGCGCGAGCGCCATTTCATGATTCAGCGGTTTATCGCCCAGCGCTTTGCGGAACAGGTTCGCCACCGCGGAAGGATCATCGACGACACGGCGCACGTTAAATTCATCGGACCAGTATAGACAAGCCTTGATGTGGCCGTCCGCCGTCAGCCTGAGGCGGTTGCAGGAATCGCAGAAATGATCGCTGACCGGATGGATCAGACCGAAGGTTCCTGTAGCTCCAACCACTTTCATGTTGCGTGAAGGCCCATTGCCGGATGGTCCCTGCTCTTCTTGAATGGTCCACCCCGCCTCCTGGCACACTTCGGATACCCGGCTCAGCGGCAGATACGAATCTCGCCAGGCATCGGATGCTTGGCCGATCGGCATATATTCAATAAAGCGGACATGGAGGGGACGATCGAGCGTTAGAGCGATAAAGTCGCGAATTTCGTCTTCGTTGAAGCCCTTCATTAACACCATGTTCAGTTTGATCGGATCCAGGCCAGCTTCATAAGCGGCTTCAATGCCTTCCAGCACTTTATGCACCCGTCCGCCGCGCGTAATGCGCGCGTAACGCTCCTCATGAAGCGAATCCAGGCTGATGTTGATACGAGTGAGTCCCGCTTCCTTAAGCAGACGAGCTTTGGATGGGAGCATGATCCCGTTGGTGGTAAGTGATATATCTTGAATTCCTTCAATGGAAGCAATCATATGGACCAAGGATTCCAGATCCTTGCGCACCAGCGGTTCCCCGCCGGTAAGGCGTACTTTGGAGACGCCCATAGGGGCAAGGACGCGCACGATCGCTGCGATCTCTTCATAGCTCATAATCTGATCATGAGGCTGGAATTCCATTCCTTCTTCCGGCATACAATAGACACAACGAAGATTGCATCGATCCGTCACCGAGATGCGAATATAATCATGGACCCGACCGAAAGAATCTTTAAGCGGTTCGATCATGGAAATCCCCCTTTATAGCATGCATGGTCACATTGTAGCCATTCCCCGAACGGGAGTCAATGCGCCGTTTGGGTCATGACGGAGGACAAGCAGCGGCAAAATGGCCATTCTTTTGTGAGAAGAATCACAGTAAACGCTTTCGGGATCCATTATATTGAAGCTGTGAACAAAAGCTTTCTCCCCTTGAAAGCGAGTAGTGACATTCTAGATTTCCGAAAGTTTCCTGATTTTTCCGAAATTTTCGGAAATCATTTCTATCTGCTTTCATTAGGCGTTCATCTAAGATATACTGTCAAGGATATCACATCCAACAAGAAAGGTTACCAATAGGAGGTTCGATATGGCGATATCACCTGTTCAAACTTTGGAGGTGCCTGACGTCTGTCACAGATGGCTTGAAAACCGGGGGACGGTCTACGAGCTGCTGATTGATTTTTTGGGCAATTGGCCCAGCTTGTCTATGATTGCGGAATGGAGCCGCGGAAGTGGAATTAGCAAGGCTGCGGAGTGTTCGAAGGCCGGTACGGAACTGATGACATATTTATGTGGACGCTCACCTGAGGAATTGGTTCGGATTTGCGAATATGAAGGGGCGGAATACCGCCGATTGCTTCAGCAGTCCAAACAGCGTCAGGCAGCAGAGTCTCATTATACGAAGGATGGATGCGCTCAGGATTTAGCCGATTGTTACGCATCCGTCGGTATTGCCTTTAATAAACTGCACGGGGAAGCGGACGATCATATAGCCATTGAACTGGAATTTATGACACTGCTTCATGACCGTATGCTGAACAATACGTATTGTGAACATAGCATGCTGCAATTGATGGAGGTTCAAGAGAAGTTTCTGGAGGAGCATCTGTTGTCATGGGTGCCGTCCCTCTGCAAGGATCTGAAAGGATCCACGGAAAGTCCGCTTTATCAGTCGTTATTCAGTCTGCTGGAGGATTTCCTCGCACAGGATCTGAGCATGCTGAAGACGTGGAAGCATTCCAGGGAGGCTGTGCTGGTACATTAGCAAGCAAGACAACATCATAGTCGTCAACATCATAGTCATCAAAAAAGCCCCGATCTCCTATTATAGGAAACCGGGGCTTTGCTGTTCTACTTAATCTTCGATTCTTTTCTTGCTGAACTTCATCAGGAACTCATACACGATAGGTACCACCACGAGCGTGAGCAGCGTCGAACTGATCAGACCGCCGATAACCGTAATGCCGAGACCTTTCGAGATGATGCCTGCACTGCTCTCCCAACCGAATACGAGAGGCAGAAGAGCGCCGATCGTTGCGAGTGCCGTCATCAGGATTGGACGAAGACGGGTAGCGCCGGCTTCAAGCAGGGCTTCGCGTGTGCTCATTCCTTCGCGCTCCATATGGATTACGCGGTCGATCAATACAATCGCATTGGTCACGACGATACCGATCAGCATAAGTACGCCCATGAGTGCAGACACATTCAGTGTCTCGCCTGTGACGAGCAAGCCGATAATGGCTCCGATGACAATGAACGGCAGCGAGAACAGGATGGCGAACGGTGCGAGACCGCCACCGAATGTAACCACAAGCACAAAGTATACAATCGCGATGGCTGCCAGCATGGCGAGTCCAAGCTGTCCGAAGGTTTCGTTGATTTGCTCGGTGACGCCTCCGAATTGGACGGATACGCCGTCTGGAAGCTCAAGCTTATTCACTTCAGTCTCCAGGTTGGTGGAGGCCGATCCTACATCGCTGGACAGGATGTCGGCTGTGACGGTCACAACCATTTTCCCGTCGATGCGCATAATGGAGTCTGGAGTCGTTCCTTTTTCCACCTTGGCCACATCCTTGATCGGTACTTCGATACCGAGTGGGGAGGTGACGGTTTCGTTCTCGATTTCCTTTATACTCTTATAGGTTTTGCTGTCCGTCTCAATGTAAACATTGTAGGTCTTGTCCTCAATTTTGACTTCGGTCAAGACTGGACGTTCCCGTACCGGAGACAGCTTCATTGCCAATTGTCCGGCTGTCAGGCCAAGGGAGCTCAGCTTCTCTTGGTCGGCAACCAGCGTATACTGCTCGAACGCTTCGGACAAGCTGGTCTTTGCATTGTCGAAGGTAGCGGTATCCTTGTTTGCGAGTTCTGCGATTTGATCAGCCACCGGCTTGATCTGCTCCAGAGAGTCGCCAAAGACGTTAACCGTTAACTGGCTGCCGCCAAAGCCGCCGGCCGCCATGTCCATATTGGACCAAGTGCCATCCGGTACTTCCTTGGCAAGATCCTCGACAAGCGCTTTTTTGACATCTTCAAAGTTTTTCGTGTCCGGGTCATACATAATATAGAATAATCCGGAATTCGCTGATCCCATACCAAGCGGATTGCTTCCGCCGATGGAGTATTGCATCGTTTGCACTCCAGGCTGATCCAGGATCAATTTCTCCGCTTTTAATGCGCGTTCCTCTACATCCTCCAGCATGACGCCAGGTTCAGGAGAATAAGTGACCATGGCATATTTGTCTTCCTGTTCAGGAATAAAGCTAACTCCAAGGTACTTCGTCAGGAACAAGCTTCCTGCCAATAACACGATGGCTGCCAGGAATGTAATGGCTTTGTGATTCAGCGTCCATTTCAGAATGGAACGATACCCGCGGGCCATTGCGCCAGGTTTCTCTGCATGATCATGTTTGTTCTTTAAGCCTTTGCGGAACAGGCTGTGCGCCATAGCGGGTACGAGTGTGACCGCCACGACCAGGGAAGCGAGCAGTGCAATGACCATCGTCAATGCAAATGGCATGAACAGCTCTCCGACCATACCGCTAACCAGGGTAAGCGGCAGGAATACCGCGATGGTTACGATGGTGGAGGACATGATCGGTACAAACATTTCACGTGTAGCGGCACTAATAAGCTCTCGGCCTGTCAGCTTCTCGGTCGAGAGGGACATGCGCCGGTAGATATTCTCGATAACGACGATCGAATCATCGACAACCCGGCCGATAGCAACGGTCATGGCACCGAGCGACATCATATTCAAGGTGATATCCATTTGTCTCAGGCACAGAACCGCAATCAGCAAGGACAATGGGATTGAAATGATCGATATAATCGTCGAACGGATGTTGCGCAGGAAGATCATAATGATCAGAACGGCGAACAGTGCGCCGAATAATGCCTTGGAGAGCATCGTATGAACAGAGTCTTCAATCGGCTTGCCTTGGTCCAGCATGATTGTCAGATCCATGCCAGGATAGAGGCCTCTCAATTCTTCGGCCTTGTCTTTCACCTGATTGACAACATCAACCGTATTGGCGTCGTTGGCTTTCACGATTTGGATACCGATCGATTCCTTCCCGTTGGTGCGGGAGATGGATTCCGAGGTTCCGATAACTTCAATCTTGGCAATCTCACTGAGTTTCACAGTTGGAATGCCGGTCGGAACGGCAGGAGCACCGCTTGGTCCACCAGCAGCCGCACCGGCTCCAGGAGCGCCTTGTTGGCCTGCCCCAGCTGCATTACCGGAAGGCTGCTGCGATGGTTGTTGACCTGTCCCGGCATTCGGAGCACCAGCTCCGGCAGATGCATCTGCACCGCCGCCACCCGGAATAACCGGAATGGCGATATTCTTCAGATCGTCAATGCCGATGATGCCGCCATCAATAGCAACGGCCTTCTGCGATTTTTCCATTTCGAACATGCCGAGCGGAACGTACAGCGCTGAACCCTGCACGATTCCTTTGACGGTATCCTCCGTCAGGCCAAGCTCGTTCAATTTGTCCTGATTAAACTTTAGCTGTACCTCGTTCACGAATTGTCCGGCTACCTGGATGGAAGCAACTCCGTCCAAATCCTCCAGCTCCGGAACGATGTCTTTCTCTGTGATGCGTGTCAATTCATCCAATGCCATATTGTCTTTGTTCGCAATACTTAGGGAGACAACCGGCATGGAGCTCATGCTGAATTTGGATATGGTAGGTTTCTGGGCGTCATCAGGCAGCTTTACCTCGTTAATGGCTTCACGAACAGCAGCCGTAGCGTTGTCCAGATCACTACCATAATCAAACTCAACCATGACATTGGCTGCATTTTCCATGGAAGTGGAGGTTACGGTTTTGACGCCGTCAATATTGCGGAGTCTCGTCTCAAGCGGTTTGGTAACATCCTCCACAACACCTTCAGGGGCTGCACCCGGATAGATCGCGGTGACACTTAAGAACGGGACGTTAATATCCGGAATGGTTTCTTGCTTCATCGTCAGTCCGCTGTATAACCCTCCGAAGCTGACGATGATGGTCAGCAGCCAGATCGCAAACTTGTTGCGCAGCGAGAAATTGATAATTCCTTTCATTAGGCGATTCTCTCTCCTCTCCAAAACTCTATGTCTGTAACTTGGACTAATTCCCCTTCATCATCATTCCACCGGGTGTAAGATAGCTTTCGAGTACAGTCACAATGGTGCCCTTGAGCTCCGTAAACAATGCTTCAAGGTCCTCGATCCCCTCCAAGTTGGCAAGCATTCCTTTCAGAACGGCCCGGCTGGGCTGAAGGGCAAGCAGCTCCTTCTCCATAATATTGAGCGACTCCATCGCATCTTCCCGGACATCCGGCTCCACCTGGATCCTCTTAAGCTCATTCTTCATCGTCTTAATAACAATGAGAGGGTGACGCTGCGTGCGCATGTCGGTTTGGCATAATTGACCCAATTGCCCAACCGCCTCCATCGGGATCAGGGGTTCGGGCCGTCTGCGCAGAATACTGGCTACAATATCATCCAGCAGCTGGATCTGATGATCAGCGATGATTCCTACATTCAAATGAAATCCCGGCATGAACAGGAAACGGATATAAGAACCGAGCATACTGCCCATAAACATGCCGATCTCCATCGTATACGGCTCTACGTCCGGTCCATAAATGGTTTTCAGCTTATTGTTAAACCACTGCAATGTAGCCAGCATTTCCTGCCGCATGTTTTCCTTGTCAAAAGGCGGTTTCCCCGGAGGCATCTGATCATGGAACTGCTTCAGGAGAAATTCCCGGATCTCCAGAAAATGGACCAGAAGCACTTCCGTCTGCTTGCGCAGCTGCTCCTTTGGTGCAAGCAGTGGATCGTGGTCGACCCGGAGAATCTCATCTTTAATGCGGCTTGCGATAAGCTCGTAAATGCTCTTTTCCAGTTCCTCTTTGGATTTGAAATGAAGATAGAGGCTGCCTTTCGACATCCCGCATACTTCGGCAATTTCCTGCATGGAGGTAACCGAAGAGCCCTTCGCGGAAAACAGCTGCATCGCAGTGATGAGTATTTGCTGTCGTTTTTCTGCCGTTTTATCAGTCAATCAATAGTTCACCTCGCTTGAGAACTTTGCGGTTCTTAGATTGACCATAAGGTCAAGAATTATTATATATGAAAAAGAACGACCGTTTCAACTTTACTACGGTCGTCCCTTTTCATGGGTTCTGAAAATATATGAAATTTGTTGAAATTATTTAACTGATCAATTTCAGACCGACAGCCGAGCACAGAATCATGGCAATAAACAGCACCCGCCGCCACTCCTTGGGTTCCCCGAACAGGAACATCCCGGTGATCGCGCCGCCCGCCGTTCCGATTCCCGTCCAGATGGCATAAGCGGTACCCATAGGCAGTACGGTCATGGCGTAGGAGAGGAGGGAGAAGCTGGCGGCAAAAGATAATGCCAAAATCAGTACATAGCGCCATCCCTTACGTTCCGACACGCCTTTGATACCGATAACGCCGCCGATTTCAAATAATCCGGCAAATACAAGAGCAACCCAGGCCATTACTTGCTCACCTCCGGTTCTGCATGATCGCTGGTAATCAGTTTAAGTCCGACCACACCTGCCAGCAGCACGCAGATCAGAAGCACCTTGAGCACTTTAAACGGTTCTCCGAAGAACAGCATTTCGGAAGCCACTGTTCCGGCTGTGCCGATTCCCGTGAAGACGGCATACACCGTTCCGACCGGCAGCCGTTTGGCCGCCTCGATAATAAGATAAAAGCTCGCTGTAATGGCGGCCACGGTTCCAAGCCATTCCCATGTGTTAGAGGAATGCTTCAAACCCATCACCCATATGATTTCAACCAATCCAGCAAGCAGCACATAAAGCCAGTTGCGATTCATTATAATTGTCACTCCTTTATGAAAATAACAGTAACCCCTCACTTACCGATTCCTATTCTCCTTAAGCCCCTTTAGCATGCGTAGAATAGGAGACATTAACTCTCGTGGTTATATCCCTGTTTCTTTACCCCTAACCAATACACGGGCCAAGCGGCCACAACCCGTCTTAGGGCCCGTTCTTCTCCGCCGTATACGGTTTCCAGATGAATTCCGTCCAGCAAGGTCATGTAGGCAATGGCGGCTTTACGCGGATAACGAATAATGCGTCCGTGAACCGGGCAGCCTGCGGCAAGCAGTTTGGACAGGTTCTCCTCCTGCTGGTCCAGCAATGGATATACCATCCCCATCACTTCGTCGTACAGCGAGCTTGGCGGGAAGAAGGCCATCCGCAAGAAGAACCGGACTTCATCATCCATACGATAAGCTTGGAGACGGCTTTCAAGAAATCCGTGTAGCTGCTGCTCCAGCGGCCAATCCGCATGGTCGAGAAAATAGCCTACCATTAAGTCCTCTTGGCGCTGGAATACGTCCTGAAGCACCTGCAGAAACAAATCTTTTTTGCTGGAAAAATGGGCATAAATCGACGGTTTTTTGATTCCGCAGTCGTCAGCAATATGTTTTAACGATGCCCCTTCGTAACCGTTTTTGGCAAAGTGGGCAAGGGCGGATTGTTTAATGTCGACGGCACTCATAAGATTCCTCCTAACTAACGATCGTTAGTTATATTTTTAACAAATGGCGTTCGCATTGTCAATATTTTATTTTTGGGTATCAGGCCTTGTCGGCTCAAGGAGAACAGTCTTTAGTTCCTGGGGGAGATCATGTAGAATATGGTGTGACCAGCATCGTACATACATAGAGACAGAAACGATGAAGAACAAGGGGTAAACGATATGAGAAAGGGAATAGAGGCTGTACTGATTACCGCGCTTTTGTTCGCGTTTTATTATTTTGGCATGGATTATTTCGGGAAGACGACAGGGACCATTATCGGGATATTCTCTACGCTAACCGTAGTATCCATCGGATTCATGATTTTTATGGAGAATCGTCATCCCACCAGCACGTTGGCCTGGATTCTGCTTTTGGCGCTTGTCCCTATCGTAGGGCTTGTCTTTTATTTTTTGTTCGGACAGAACTATTTCAAGCGGAGAAAATACGATAAAAAAGCGCGGAAGGACGTGCTGGTATATACCAGCGAAGTGCTCCGGAAGAACACCCCAGACATCTCCTGCTTTAAGCCCGAAGTGCAGCAGCTCCTTCAGCTGTCTACCCGCCTTGCACGCACGCCGATTTCCTTCTCGAGCGATACCAAGGTGCTGACCGACGGGGAAGAGACTTTTGCGGCCTTGATTGCGGAGCTGGAACAAGCGGCGCATCACATTCATATGGAATATTACATTTACCGTCCGGATGCGATCGGAACGCAGATCCAGGAAATTTTGATACGGAAGGCGAAAGAGGGGGTGGCCGTTCGGTTTATGGTGGACGCCGTTGGCAGCTTGCAGCTGCCGCCTTCCTTTTTGCAAGAGATGCGAGATGCGGGTGTACAGGTCGCCGTATTCGGCAGTCCCAAAACGATATTTTTCACGAGCCGCGTGAATTACCGCAATCATCGCAAAATCGTTGTTATTGACGGGAGTGTCGGATTCGTTGGTGGATTGAATGTAGGGGATGAGTATTTAAGCCGCAGCAAGGCATTTGGTTTCTGGCGCGATACCCACATGCTTGTCCGTGGAGAGGCTGTCAGAACGCTCCAAGTTATCTTTCTCCAGGATTGGCAGTACATGACAGGTGAGCAGCCGAGTGAACCCATCTATTATTCACCGGATTTGCTGGAGAACCGTGCCGGTGCCGTCCAGATTATCGCAAGCGGACCGGACAATGAGCGAAGAGCCCTGAAGAACATCTTCTTCTCCATGATTGTGTCGGCTCGTAAGTCGGTATGGCTGGCTACGCCTTATTTTATACCGGATGAAGACATATTCACCGCGCTCAGGGTTGCTGCCTTGTCCGGTCTTGATGTACGGATTCTGTTTCCGTCGAAACCGGACAAATGGCTTCCCTTCCTGGCTTCTCATTCCTATTTTCCGGCTCTGCTGGATGCCGGGGTAAGGGTGTATGAATATGAAAAAGGGTTTATGCACTCGAAGCTGCTAATCGTTGACGGCGAGGTCGCAACCATTGGTACGGCTAACATGGACATGCGGAGCTTCCACCTTAATTTTGAGGTTAATGCTTTACTCGTTCATACGGAAAGCGTAGGCAGGCTGGTATCCGACTTCGAGCAGGACCAGGAATCCGCTATCCTGTACGACCGCAATCATACCCGTAAAAAAAGAATCATGACCCGGCTGCTGGAGTCGGCCGCCCGGCTAATGTCACCTCTGCTGTAATGCGGTGGAGGTGGGGAACTCGTGGTACATACGGGCACTTCATGTGCGTACATACATCATATTGAAAGAACTTTAAAAGGTAGTGAAACCGAGCCATTTTTGCAGTTTAAACAGGATGTCCTTCATCCATGTCGTTTTTCCTTGGTAAGCCTCAACTTCGAGACTAAAGGCTGCGCCTTCGTTGAGCCATATTCGATGAAAGTAACGGTCCAGATCCCGGGTAAGCGGATGATCCTTAGGTGCGGCTATCCACAAGTTGTTTTCCAAATTGAGATCAGCCAGATTCCGCTGGGTGAAGTTGGTTGACCCACCGGTAATCACAGACTTGCCTGTCGGTTTGGCAATGTACATGAGCTTGGTATGATACTGCTCTGTACCGGTGTTGTACCAGCGAACAGAGATGTTGCCCTTGGATTTTTGGATGAGCTCAGCGGCAGCCGGACGGTTAGGGATGCCGATCTTGTCCCGGCCGAAGGCATTCTGGTTCGGATCCAGGATGAGGCGGATATCAACGCCGCGGTCCGAGGCCTTAAGAAGCTGGTCCATGACTTTGCTGTCGGCTAGATAGAACATCCCCATCCAGAGCGTGTCCCCAGGCTGTGATTGCTCTATGGCTTTCAGAACATATTTATAGATTTTTCCTTCCGTCAGATAACGAACATCGACATCGTTTGCTTGACCAGAAGGTTGCATGTGTGGCTTGGAGTCTGGCTCATATTCCGGCAGTTTGATTCGGCTTGTAAGGTTAACGGCAGCTTGTTCAGCTGCAAGCATATCCCCGATGATGTCCCCACTCGTTTCGAAGGCAATGTTTGAATGGAACGCGCTGGCGTCATGGATGTTGGCCGAAGTGACCAGCGCAGTGTTCTCGCTGATGACGATTTTACGGTGATTGGCCTTCACATTCAGCAGCTTCAGATAGGAGCGGACCGTAATATCGGGTGCTTCGCTTGCCATCAGATTGGGGAGTGTCCCTCTGCCCGACTGGCCAAACCACTGGAAGAACGTTCGCCATACAGCGGAATAGATGGGCGTGGAATCTCGAAGCCGGTTGACATCGGTTATAATTACATGAATCCCGGCTGCTTTCATGGCCTCGAATTCCGGCAGCGAATAGGAGCCATATCCGGTATTGACTTCATCGGAAATAAAGAAGATATCCATGTCGGGATATTTCTTCTTATGGACAACCAGAAGATGAGTGAGTTCTTCGCTGACTTCAGGGAATATCTGACCTTTATGGGTGTAGCCATTGAACAGAAACATATCGATCACCAGGAACTTCCGGGATTCATCGATAATTTGACTGATGCGTGGTCCGATTTCGCGATCATGTATCGGTTGACCGTCCGGTCCGGGATAGGTCAGGTCCATCCACATTTTAACGTCGCTCTGGTAAAGCGGGCTTTCATAAGAGATCCCCTTCGGCAGCGGCTTATGCGTCTGATAAATCATCACGCCGATAAGCCAGAGAATGAGAAGGGCCAGGCCGATCAAAATCGTGTTTCGTATGCGGAAGCCTCTGGAAGGTTTCCCTGGTACAAGCTTTGTACCTTCACGAGGTGTATTTTGATTTTCTGAAGTGCGCGTATGAAATAATTGGCGGAAACCCAAGATAGCCCATCCTCCTATCGCTACTGTTGTATAACGTTAATTAACATGAATGACCTGTCCTGACGCACTCCATGTTTTGCAGTTCGGATCGTATTCGATTTCGGGTTGTTCCTAAGATCTCAGGGTAGAATGATGGTCGAGAGGTTTGTTAGTTCAATACATGCGTAAGAATGGGTGAACACCGAGTTTATATTTTAGCTTGTAGAGGTACATATCATGTAGAGCTGGGACAATCTGTGGTGCCAATGATATGCTTATATATAGTTATTTAAGGGATGAGTGAAGTGGATAAGGAGGCACGGGATGAATTCAGAACATAAAGAAACTGCGGATAAACCTGCTGAAACCATTTCAGGCAGAGGATCGGAAAAACTTGAGGGCAGGCTGATGCCGGAAGTGCCCACGGGCGAGCGGAAAATAGAGCATGTACGCTTATGCTTGAATGAGGAAGTAGGCTCTGTGGGAGTAACCACCGGTTTTGAACGTTACCGCTTCCGTCACTCCGCACTGCCGGAAATTGACTTTGACGATATTAAGCTGGACACAACATTTCTTAATTTTTCTGTACGCACACCATTTCTAATCAGCTCCATGACTGGCGGAAGCAAGGCTACCGGAGAGATCAATAGACGTTTAGCTGAAGCAGCGCAGCGGCGCGGCTGGGCACTTGGGGTAGGCTCCGTTCGGGCCGCGGTGGAGAAGGAAGAGCTTGCTTCTACTTTCCGTGTCCGGGAGAGTGCGCCGAGCGTGCCGGTTATCGCTAACCTTGGAGCGGTGCAGCTGAACTATGGCTTTGGCCTTAACGATTGTCAGCGGGCGGTAGATATCGCGGGTGCGGACATGCTGGTTCTCCATTTAAACGGACTTCAAGAGGTGTTTCAGCCGGAAGGGAATACCCGGTTTGGCTGTTTGCTTGGGCGAATTGAGGATCTGTGCCGTACACTTTCGGTACCGGTTGGCATTAAAGAAGTTGGCTGGGGAATCGATGGTGAAACGGCGCGGAGCCTGCTGAATATCGGGGCGGCCTTCATCGACGTGGCAGGTGCGGGCGGTACTTCATGGAGTCAGGTTGAAAAATTTCGCAGCCCGGATCCGGTTCGCCGCGCAGCGGCTGAGGCTTTCGCCGGTTGGGGCAATCCTACCGCGGAATGTATCGTGGAGGTGCGCGAAGCTGCGCCAACCTGTGCGATTATTGGCAGCGGTGGGCTGCAGAGCGGCGTCGATGCGGCTAAAGCGCTCTCGCTTGGCGCCGATCTGGCAGGCTTCGGGCGTGGACTCCTGGGCTCGGCGGTCGAATCCGTGGAAGCGCTGGATCAGCGGCTTGCCCAGGTGGAGTTGGAGCTGCGGACGGCGATGTTCGGAATCGGCGCAGGGAATATCGATGCGCTGAAGTCTACCAACCGGCTGATTCGTGTATAAATGGCCGGAGTGATGGGCCCGGATCACATTCAACGATGGCAGTATATTCGTGTTGAAGTCTATCGGGTATCTGCTATAATTAATAAGATTGTTTAGCTGGCGATTCGTAGCTTCGGCGATAAGAACCAAAGCTGTGTAATACTTATAAATAAAGAAGTAAACCTAATAAGGAGTTGTCACATAAATGGCTTTAAAAGCAGGAATCGTCGGTTTGCCAAACGTCGGCAAATCAACATTGTTTAATGCGATCACGCAAGCAGGCGCCGAATCGGCCAACTATCCGTTCTGTACGATTGATCCTAACGTCGGTGTTGTGGAAGTGCCGGATGAGCGCCTCAACAAACTGACCGAACTGGTTCAGCCGAACAAAACGGTACCGACCGCTTTTGAATTCGTGGACATCGCGGGCTTGGTTCGCGGGGCGAGCAAAGGGGAAGGCCTTGGGAACAAGTTTCTTGCCCATATTCGTGAAGTGGATGCCATCGTTCATGTTGTTCGCTGCTTTGAGGACGAGAACATTACCCACGTTGACGGTAAAGTGAACCCGGTCAGCGATATCCAGACGATTAATCTGGAGCTGATCCTAGCGGATCTCGACAGCGTGGAGAAGCGGATCGATCGCGCGAAGAAGAACATGAAGGGCGGCAATAAGCAGTATGCTCAGGAAGTAGAACTGCTGGAGCGCCTGAAGGAAGCCCTTTACAACGATCAACCGGCACGCAGCGTGGAACTGAGCGACGATGAGAAGCTGATTGTTCGTGATTTGCACCTGCTGACATTGAAGCCGGTGCTATACGCGGCTAACCTGAGCGAAGACGGCGTTACGGAAGCCGACAGCAATCCTTTTGTACAGCAGGTTCGTGATTTCGCGGCTGCGGAGAACGCACTCGTGGTTCCGATCAGCGCGAAGGTTGAAGCCGAGATTGCCGAGCTTGAGGGCGAGGATAAAGCGATGTTCCTTGAGGAGCTGGGGCTGGAGGAATCCGGTTTGAACCGTCTGATCAAGGCGGCTTACAGTCTTCTGGGATTGTACACCTACTTTACGGCAGGCGTGCAGGAAGTACGTGCCTGGACGATCCGCAAAGGAACGAAGGCTCCGCAAGCGGCTGGCGTGATTCATACCGACTTCGAACGCGGCTTTATCCGTGCTGAGGTCGTAGCTTACGATGATCTGGTTGCGGCCGGATCGATGAACGGCGCGAAGGAACGCGGACAGCTTCGCCTGGAAGGCAAAGAGTACGTTGTGAATGACGGCGATGTGATGCACTTCCGTTTCAATGTGTAGGAATTGAAGTATTCAAAGGCCATGGCTCCATGTCACTTTGTGCATGGGACCGTGGTTTTTTTGAAGATATCATAGTGATGAGCTGAGGAGTGCTGGACCCTCCCTGCACAGGTGGATCACCCTCTGAATGGGAGCCAAACTTGAAGGGAGAGATCCTTTCAGTCCGGTCAACTGCCTGCTAGTCAAATACGTCGTTTCATGGTAAAATAAAAAGTCGTTTACACTTCATTGTTGATGCGAAATGGAGTGCAAAAGGGCATATCTTCAGGAATATATCTTAGAGAGGTGAATTCCTTTGTTGGACCGATTACAATCCCTTGCGGACCGTTACGAGAAGTTAAGTGAGCTGTTGTGCGACCCCGATGTCGCTAATGACTCCAAGAAGCTCAGGGATTATTCCAAAGAACAATCCGATTTACAGCCTGCTTATGAGGCTTATGTTGAATATAAAAATGTAATTGAAGAGCTCGAAGCTGCCAAAACCATGCAGGGCGAAAAGTTGGATGACGACATGCGCGAAATGGTGAAAATGGAGATCGAAGAGCTTACCCAGCGTGAGCGCGAGCTGGCGGAGAAGATTCGGATTTTGCTGCTGCCGAAGGACCCGAATGATGATAAGAACGTCATCATCGAGATTCGTGGCGCAGCCGGCGGCGACGAGGCGGCACTGTTTGCTTCCGACCTGTACCGGATGTATACCCGTTATGCGGATACCCAGGGCTGGAAGGTTGAACTGATGGACGTCAACACGAACGATCTGGGTGGCTTCAAGGAAGTCATCTTCATGATTAATGGTCGCGGCGCTTACAGCAAAATGAAATTTGAGAGCGGCGCGCACCGTGTGCAGCGTATTCCGGCTACGGAATCCGGAGGTCGTATCCATACATCCACCTCTACGGTGGCGGTCATGCCAGAGGCGGAAGAAGTGGATATCGAAATCCATGACAAGGATATCCGCGTGGATACCTTCTGCTCCAGTGGTGCAGGCGGTCAGTCCGTTAACACCACCAAGTCGGCGGTACGCGTAACGCATATCCCGACGGGGATTGTGGCTACGTGCCAAGACGGCAAATCGCAGAACTCCAATAAGGATAAGGCACTGCAGGTGCTTCGTGCCCGTATCTTTGATATGATGCGCCAAGAGGAAGAAGCGAAGTATGCCGGTGAGCGGAAGAGCAAAGTGGGTACAGGTGACCGCAGTGAGCGGATCCGTACGTACAACTTCCCGCAAAGCCGTGTAACCGATCACCGGATCGGACTTACCGTTCACAAGCTGGATCAAGTGATGAACGGGGAGATTGAAGAGATCGTTTCGGCGCTGACCCTTGCGGAGCAGGCTGAACTGATGGAAAAAGGAGTATAACGCTTTGAAGCGGACGATATTTGAATTGACGCCGCAGCGCAGCATAAGAGAAGCCTTTGTGGAGGCTTCTTCTTTTTTAGACGGCTTGCGGGTAATGGAACCGCAGCGGAATGCGCAGCTGCTGCTGGAGCATGTGCTGAGATTGTCGGGAACCTCATATTATATGGCACTCGCGGATCCGTTTCCGGCGGACCGCCGCTACGCCCTGGAAGAAGCGATCAATCGCAAAGCCCAAGGCGTTCCTGCGCAGTATATTATCGGCGAACAGGAATTTTACGGCAGACCGTTTGAAGTTACGCCGGCGGTTCTCATTCCGCGTCCGGAAACGGAGCTGCTCGTGGAAGCGGTGCTGAAGTATGGACGGGAGCTTACTTCGCGATCGTATGAAAGGCTACAGGCCATTGATATCGGCACGGGTAGCGGGGCCATCGCCATTACGTTGGCATTGCAGGAGCCGGCATGGGATTTGCTGGCGAGCGATATTTCGCCGGATGCGCTGGAGGTAGCTGCTCGTAATGCGAAGCAGCTGAACGCCTGTGTCGAGTTTCGGCAGGGGAACCTGTTGGAGCCATTCGCCGGCATGGCCCCGGACATCCTTGTCTCCAACCCGCCGTACATTCCGGCGGAGGATATTGAGGGACTTCAGCCCGAAGTCCGTGATTATGAGCCGCGAACGGCACTGGATGGCGGGCCGGACGGATTGAATCCGTACCGGATCATGATGGCGCAGCTGCCCTTGCTGTCAGCTCCGCCGCGGCTGATCGCCTTTGAGCTGGGTATGGGCCAAGCCGAGGATGTGGCAGAGCTTCTGCGGAGTGCAGGGCACTGGAAGGAAATCGTCACGGTGCCGGATTTGGCGGGGATTGACAGGCATGTTCTGGGAATTTTCCGTTAATTGTGTTCTGGGTGGATTTCTTTTAAAATAGATGATGGGCTGAGCCGATTAAATGTTTGCTGTCGTACAGATTGTTACCTTACCTCAATTGGCAAATCAGTGTGTACAGCTCCGGGCACAGGGGGACCAAAGCATGCTTCAGAAATTCAAGAAAATTGATTTTGTTATCGTTTTTGTACTGTTGATGCTGATGGTTGTCAGTATTACATCGATATATAGTGCCACGCTCGACAACACCGGATTCGAAAGACACCATATCAAGATGGGGATATTTTATATCCTCGGATTTGCAGCCTTTTTTGGGCTCAGTTTGATTGATTATCGGTTATGGAATAAATACGCAATGCATATATACATCGGCGGGTTATTAGCCCTTCTGCTGCCTTCCTTCATCGGCCAGACCAAAAATAATGCCACAGGTTGGATTAATCTGGGTATCGTGGATTTTCAACCTGCGGAATTGTTCAAGCTGGTGCTGATCATATTTATCACCTATGTTCTTATCCGTAAGAATAAAACGAAGTTGTCCTTTTGGCGGGACATTGTACCGATTGGGCTCTTGACGTTTATCCCGTTTGCCGTTGTCATGGTTCAGAATGACTTGGGTAATGGACTGAGCTATATTGTCATCTTGCTTGGGTTGTTATGGATCGGGAATGTGAAGTTTTCGCACGCTCTCATCGGGCTGCTGCTTGTAGCAGGCATCGCTTTCGGTGGAGCACAGGCCTATATCCACTATCATGATGAAATCAAAGAATCGAAAATCATGGAGAGCCGCGGCCACTGGATGGAACGGATTGACCCATGGCTGATACCAGAAAAAGCAACGCCGAAAGCGAGTTATCATACGAACAATGCGAAGCTGGCCATTGCTTCAGGCGGTATGAGCGGAGAAGGGTATTTACAAGGAAGCTCCGTACAATCCTCGCGTGTACCTTATACGTATTCGGATTCAATTTTTGTGCAAATTGCAGAGGAATACGGCTTCATCGGTTCTTCCATTCTGTTGTTGTTATATTTCATACTCATTCACAGAATGATTTTGATTTCATTGGAAAGCCGGGACAAAGCGGGTCCATTTCTAATCATCGGCATTGTTGCCATGCTGCTGTATCAAATCTTTGAGAATATTGGCATGTTTATTGGGTTGATGCCTTTGACAGGGATTACGCTACCCTTCATCAGTTATGGTGGAACATCACTCATCATTAACATGGCATGCCTCGGGGTTGTCATGAGTGTGAAGCTGCATGGACAGGAAGTGGAGGAGGATATGCCTAATCCTCAAACGTACCGCTCTGTACCCCCAAAACAGGCTTGATTTACGCTTATCGGATTTAGAATCAAAAGAGATGCTATCGAAAGCAGCATCTCTTTTGTATTTTTTGTTGGTATCCACAGAAGGGTCCGTGAATTGTATTAGTGGAGGAAATCTTTTAGAATATTTCATTAGGGGCTAAGCACGGCCTGCTCCTTGAAACGCTCCATTGTAATGTCGCCTTTAGACTTTTTTTTAACGGATATTATTTGGATCAACGATAAGCAGCGTTAAACTTTCTTTTCGAATAATCGTTATATGCCTGTATAGGCAAACCGGGGGGTTGGGGTTAACAGCTCCGGGCACAGGGGGACCGTAAAGAATGCTTCAGAAATTTAAGAAGATGGATTACGTTATTGTTTTTGTACTGGTTTTGATGATGGGCATCAGCATTACGTCGATATACAGCACAACTGTTGACACCAAATTCGAAGGCTCTCATCTCCGCATGATTGCCTTTTACATTGTCGGTTTCATTGCTTTTTTCGGAATCAGTCTGCTGGATTACCGGTTGTTGATTAAATATGCTAAATATATTTACTTGGGTGGATTAGCTGTTTTGGTCCTCGTTATGTTTATCGGTAAGGATATCAACGGGGCCCAAGGCTGGATTTACATTGGCGGACTCAGTATACAGCCTGCTGAATTGTTCAAGCTGATCCTGATTATTTTCCTTTCTTTCGTATTGGTGCGCAAAAACAAACCGCTGCTGTCTTTCTGGAAGGACGTTGTCCCGATCGGACTTTTGGCATTCGTGCCTTTTGCGCTCGTTATGGCCCAGAATGATTTGGGTAACGCGCTCAGTTATGTCGTGATTTTGCTGGGGTTGCTCTGGATCGGGAATGTCAAGTTCTCCCATGCGCTCATTGGGCTTGCGCTTGTGGCAGGCTTAGCCTTCGGTGGGGCTCAGGCCTATATTCATTATCATGATGAATTGTTGGAATCGAAGATTTTGAAGCCGCACTGGGTGGAACGGATTGATCCGTGGCTCTATCCGGAGAAGGCAACTGCCAAGGCAAGCTACCATACGACGAATGCGAAGCTTGCCATCGCCTCGGGTGGCATGAGCGGCGAGGGCTACATGCAGGGATCGTCGATCCAGTCGGGCAGAGTGCCATATGCGTATTCTGATTCCATATTTGTGCAGATTGCCGAGGAATTCGGTTTTATCGGATCTTCCGTTCTGCTTCTGTTATATTTTATCCTGATCCATCGGCTAATCCTGATCTCCCTGGAATCCCGAGAGCGTGCGGGGCCGTTTCTTATTATAGGAGTCGTGGCGATGTTCTTATATCAGATCTTCGAGAACATCGGCATGTTTATCGGCTTAATGCCGCTGACCGGGATCACGCTGCCCTTCATCAGTTACGGGGGAACTTCCCTTGTGATCAGTATGGCCAGTCTGGGTGTCGCCATGAGCGTGAAGCTGCATGGACAGGAAGTGGAGGAAGATATGCCGGATCCGCATGCCTATCGCCCGGCCGCTTCGAAGCAGGCGTAACTTGCGGGAAGCTCAATAATTGCCCTATCTCCAGCGGAAAAGTGTGGGGCACGGCAATTAGATGAACTGAATAACCGATCTTGGCGAAGATGCGATTCCCGTGGGAGTCGCATCTTTTTTGGTTCGTGCTGCATCAATCTATGATTTTTATATCAAATTGCTAGATTCTACGTTTATATCTTTGTCCGGCGGACATACTGATAGCATCATAGAGATGTTCATAGAGAGGCGGCTGGCAAGATGAAAAATTATAGTGAAACCCTCCGTATTATCGTGAAGAAAATGGTTGTGCTCTTATCCTGTATGTTTATGGTCATTATGGCTTGGGAAGGACAGCAGATTGATGCTTCTGTTGTTGGCGGTCCGATCCCCGAGGAATCGATACGACTTCGCATTCTGGCGAATTCCGATAGCCCGTCCGATCAGCTGGTCAAACGAGAGATCCGTGATTCGGTCGTTGAGCAAATGCAGCTCTGGGTCCTGCAGCTGGAGAACCCGCAAAGCCTGGAAGACGCCAAAGAATTAACCCGGCAGCATCTTCCGGAAATCCGCCAATTGGTGGGTGAAGAGTTGAAGAAAAGGGGAATTACGTACAATTACACCGTAGAGCTTGGCGTCGTGCCGTTCCCGACGAAGTTATACGGGGGCACGGTGTATCCGGCCGGCGATTACGATGCGCTGCGGATTTCTTTAGGAGAAGGTCAAGGGCAGAACTGGTGGTGTGTCCTGTTCCCGCCGCTTTGTTTCATCGATGGTGGCAGCGGGGATGCGGCGGCGCAGCCTGTTGACACAGGTATCCAAACGGTTTCTGCTGAGGCTGGCGAAACTTCCCAAGAGGAAGCTCCGAAGAACGCAGGCGATAGCGAACCGGAGGTCCGCTTCTTCTTGTGGGATATGTTCCGTGGCATTTGGAACTGGGTGGTAAGCTTGTTCTAGGATTATGAGTAAGCTGATTTTCAATCCTGACCCGGTATGATAAACTTTGAAGTAGAAGTGCGAGTTCAAAAAGTCGGATTTTCAGCACCGAGAAGGTTGGATGAAGCTAGGGAGTGAGGAGCGGAGCGTACGTTTTGGGTACGTGAGCACCGGAAGGCCCGGCTGAATTCAAGATTCGATGCCGAGCTGCTTCCTGATTCGCTTCGTGATCAAAAGCGGACTTTTTGAACAACCTCTAGAAGAGTGCTTTCTCTTTGGCGCGACTGGTTTGAATGAGAACCGGCCCGGGACTGAAGAACGAAAAGCGCTTTTTATTTTGGGGCATAGGCAAAACTCGCACGGGAGTTTATATATTTCATATACAGAAAGTTTGGGATAGGAATGGAACAGAACGGGAACGGCATGGAACCTAACCAGCAGCGGGATAACGGCTTCCGCCAGGTTGGTGCAAAATCAACCCAAGTGTGGCACGTCTCGAACTCGCTCTCTAGGGAGAGCTTAAGTTTGGAGAATGAGGCAAAGCAGGCGCTTGGGGAAGCGGGGCAGGTGCTTGAGCTCGGCGGAACGGTGGCCTTTCCGACGGAAACGGTCTACGGGCTTGGCGCGGACGCCGGCAATACAGAAGCGGTCGAGCGCGTCTTTGCCGCGAAAGGCCGGCCGTCGGACAATCCATTGATTGTGCATATTTCAGAGCTAGCTCAGCTTGACGGTTTGGTCCTTCATGTAAATGAGACGGAACGGGCGCTGATGGCAATGTTCTGGCCTGGGCCGCTATCGCTGGTACTGCCCGTTAAACCAGGTGCTGTCTCCCCTCGCGTGACGGCAGGCCTCGATACCGTTGCCGTACGGATGCCGGATCACAATGTGGCGCTGGCTTTGATCAGCGCCGCCGGGCGTCCACTGGCTGCGCCGAGCGCGAACCGTTCCGGTCGGCCAAGCCCGACGCTGGCCAGCCATGTCCTGGAGGATCTGGCGGGAGCGATCGACGGCGTCCTCGACGGCGGCCCGGCCGGGGTGGGCGTCGAGTCGACGGTGGTGCAAGTCGGCGAAGACGGGGCCGTCACGGTGCTCCGCCCGGGCGGCGTCACGGCGGAGCAGCTTGCCACGGTTGCGGCAAGCGTGCGCATGGACCCGGCGCTGCATCGCGCCGCCGGGGAGGCGGAGAGCCCGACGCCGCGATCGCCGGGCATGAAGTACACGCACTACGCACCGAAGGGTGCGATGTGCGTGGTGCAGGGCCCGCGTGCCATTGCCGTGTCGGCACGCATCGCGGCCGAGCTTGAGGCGGCCGCCCGGCGCGGGGAGGTGACCGGCGTGCTGTCATTCGACGAGCACATCGGTCACTACCACGCGGACGTTGTCGTCTCGCTCGGCAGCCTGGCCGCGCCGGAGGAAGCGGCCCGCCGGCTGTACGCCGGCCTGCGCCGATTCGATGACGAAGGCGCGACCTTCATTCTGGCCGAAGCGTGCCCGGAGCAAGGTCTCGGGGCAGCCGTCATGAACCGGCTGTTGAAGGCCGCGGGACACCACATCATCGATGTGAATTGAGCTGCTGAATGAACACTTTTGGCATCATTTACCCCTTGTCCGCATATGGTGTACAAGACCATGGGACTTGGGGGAATGGGCATGCTGGAGGCGTCTGTCCAATCGGGACAGCTTGCGGCGATTCTGCTGATGGCGGTTGCACTCGGGCTAGACGCATTTTCGCTTGGAGTCGGAGTCGGAATGAGAAGCGGTATGCGCTTAGGCCATATGTTGGGCATCAGCTTCATGATCGCGTTGTTTCATATGTTGATGCCGCTGCTGGGCTTATTTGCCGGCCGCTATGTAGGCATGTTACTGGGTCACGTCACAGGACTTGCGGCCGGCGGACTGCTGCTTCTTCTCGGCGGGCATATGATGTATAACGCCTGGCGGGGCGGAGAAGGACAGCGAATACATCCTACCGCATTTTTAGGCATGCTGCTGTTTTCACTTAGCGTCAGCATCGATTCCTTCTCGGTAGGCGTTTCACTCGGGATGTTTGTGGATGATGTACTGTTGATCGTGATCTCCTTCGGGATCGTGGGCGGTTTGCTGTCCATTCTCGGTTTGCTGCTTGGCCGTCAGGTAAGCAATAAACTGGGGGAGTACGGTGAAATGCTGGGCGGGCTCATTTTGGTTATATTTGGTGTCATGTTTATCTTTTGACGTTATATTTGTTACAATAACCCCAAAGAACCTACTAACGGGAGGAACGGGACCGTGAAAAATATACTGTTTGTCTGCACGGGAAATACCTGCCGCAGTCCAATGGCTGAAGGCATGCTGCGCAAGCTTGCCAAACAACGGGGCATCCCGCTGGAAACGAAGTCCGCCGGTGTCTCGGCCGTGGATGGAATGCCGGTGTCCCATCATGCGGAGTCCATACTACGAGACCAGGATATCCAAGAACGCTTGGTGTCCAAACCGTTGACTGCGAATCTGGTGGAGTGGTCAGATTTGATCCTGACGTTGACCCAGTCGCATAAGCAGTATGCTATAAGGCAGTTCCCGCACGCCGCAGACAAGATGCATACGCTGAAAGAGTTTGTTGAGGATGACCGACAGGTGCTGGATGATCTGCGGGAGCAGGATAGTCTGTATGCGGCGCTTGAGCTGGCCAGATCGCTGGGCCGCGACGTCAGCGACCGTGACCGGGAGCGTCTGATCGAGCTGCGCCAGCGCATTCCGAGCTTCGATATCTCCGATCCTTTTGGAGGCTCGCGGGAGGAATATGAAGCGACGGCTGCAGAGATTCGGACGGCGTTGTTCCGTCTCTTGGACAAGCTGGAGGCGGATCGGCATAACTAAGCCTTGCTTTGAACGATATGAAGCCTACCATTGGGCTAAAAAGCCACTTGCCTTTCACATGGTATTGCTTTAAGATGGAGTTGAAAAACAATGATCCGGTGTAACTGGCGACGAAGTGGATGAAACCACGATGGAGCATCGGAATATACGGCCGGTCGCCTGGGCAAAGAGCATTTGGAGCACAATACGTGCGCCGACTGCTCTTTTTTCGTCTTTTGCGCCTGATTTGGGTTATAATGAAACAAGCTAAAACGCAAAAGCGAACATACGAGGGGGTTTTTCATAGATGAAAATTGCATTGGGTACGGATCATGCCGGCATTCGTCTGAAAGAGGAGATCGTGGAAGTCATTCGGGGTCTTGGACACGAGGTGGAGGATCTGGGCTGCGGCTGTTCCGATTCCGTGGATTATCCCGATTATGCCCTTCCTGTGTGCGAGAAGGTAGTCTCGGGTGAAGCGGATCGCGGCATTCTGATCTGCGGTACGGGGATCGGCATGAGCATTGCGGCCAATAAGGTGCCGGGCATTCGCTGCGCGCTGACACATGATGTGTTCTCGGCCAAAGCGACGCGTGAGCATAACGACAGCAACGTGATTGCGTTGGGTGAGCGTGTCGTCGGTCCCGGACTTGCTGCTGAAATCGTCAGCGCATGGCTGACAACGGATTTCAGTCATGGCGAGCGCCATATCGGCCGTGTGAACAAGATCAAGGCCATCGAGGAGCGTTACCTGAAGAATGAGTCGCGATAAGTGAACGCGTAATTTACGGCTGCGGCTATCGTGATATGGGATTGAAGCATCTTCTGTGAAAAAAATCATCGGGAGGACTGTGACATGACGGATATCTCCAAGGTTTCCTTGAACGAACAGACAGCGCGTATGGTCCGCGAACTGGCCGAAGCGGCCGTGTTAGGACCCGGTAAAGTGCTGGTCATCGGAGCCAGCACCAGTGAAGTGGTCGGACGCCGGATCGGCACAGGCGGCGCTCTTGAAACGGCGCAGCAGCTCCTTCAGGGCATTGCCGAGGTTCAAGCGGAATTCGGTTTCGCGGTGGCTTATCAATGCTGTGAGCATCTGAACCGTGCGCTTGTCATGGAACGCGAGCTGCTCGAGCGGCTGGGCTTGACGGAAGTGGCGGCTGTTCCCATTCCGGGAGCGGGAGGGTCGATGGCCTCCGCGGCTTACCGCAGCATGAAGGAGCCTTGTCTTGCGGAATCGATTGAAGCACATGCCGGAGTTGATATCGGCGAGACGCTGATCGGCATGCATTTGCGGCGAGTGGCGGTTCCGTTCAGACCGACCGAGCGTTATATCGGCGAGGCGCGCGTAACCGCGGCTTATACCCGTCCGAAGCTGATTGGCGGAGAACGCGCGGTGTACCAGTTCGAGCAGAGGGATGATTCCACACTATGCGATTGATTCAAATGAGAACTCGCTTTTTTAATTATGACAACTTGTAGTATTGACTTTGCAAGAAAAAATAACGATTGATTATGGGAGGATATGAACATGATGGAACATTTGCGGAAGAGTGACCCGGCTGTATTGGAAGCGATGGATTTGGAGCTGAAGCGTCAGCGCAGCAACATTGAGCTGATTGCCTCTGAGAATATTGTTAGCGAAGCGGTTATGGAAGCAATGGGGACGGTGCTGACGAATAAATATGCGGAAGGCTACCCTGGCAAACGCTATTACGGTGGCTGTGAGCGTGTGGATATCGTGGAAGATATCGCCCGTGACCGTGCCAAAGAACTGTTCGGAGCCGAGCATGCCAACGTTCAGCCGCACTCCGGTGCCCAAGCGAACATGGCGGTATATTTGGCAGCCCTGAAGCCTGGAGATACCGTGCTCGGCATGAACCTGGCTCATGGCGGTCATTTGACTCACGGAAGCCCGGTTAACGCTTCCGGCCTTCTGTACAACTTTGTTGCCTACGGCGTGCAAGAAGATACGTTCCTGATCGATTACGACGAAGTTCGCAAAGCGGCATTCAAGCATCGCCCTCGTCTGATCGTAGCGGGTGCAAGTGCCTATCCTCGCATCATTGATTTTGAACGGCTTGCTGCCATCGCGAACGACGTTGGCGCGTTGTTCATGGTTGATATGGCTCATATTGCCGGTCTTGTTGCGGCAGGTCTTCATCCGAATCCGGTTCCGCATGCCCATTTTGTAACGACAACGACGCATAAGACGCTTCGCGGACCTCGCGGCGGTATGATTCTGTGCAAAAAGGCTTGGGCGCAAGCGATCGATAAAGCGGTATTCCCCGGCTCCCAAGGCGGCCCGCTCATGCATGTTATTGCTTCCAAGGCCGTTGCGCTTGGCGAAGCATTGGATCCGTCCTTCAAGACGTATGCAGAGAATGTCGTGAAGAACGCGAAAGTGCTGGCAGATACTCTGATCGAGGAAGGCTTGAATATCGTATCCGGCGGAACCGATAACCACCTGATGCTGGTGGATACCCGCAATCTGGACATCACCGGTAAAGACGCGGAGAAAGTTCTGGACTCCATCGGGATTACCGTGAACAAGAATGCCATCCCGTTTGATCCAACCAGCCCGTTCGTAACGAGCGGTATCCGTATCGGTACCCCTGCGGTTACTTCCCGCGGTATGGATGAGCAGGCGATGGTGAAAATCGCGAAAATTATTGCCATGACATTGAAGCAGCCGAAAGACGAGGCAACGCTTGAAAACGCAGGTCGTTTGGTGGCTGAGCTTACAGATCAATACCCTCTCTATGCTGAAATGAAATATTAATCACAGTCTCCTCCGAAGAAGAAGCCTATGATAAGAGGACCCCGCCTGATGCAGGTGGGGTCCTTTTAGGAGCTATAAACATTCTGGCCAGATTGCTATGCTCTCATTTTCCCAGTCAGGTAGCTTCGCGGTTAGCATCAATATAGGCGAAAATGGAAAACCTAGGTTCAGGGCAGAAGGAGATCCGGTTTAGTTATAAGGTCAAAAACTCATGGAATAAAACATGACCCGTGCAGGTGTCAATTGACTAGAGGGAATGATATAATAGACAGGATTTATGGAGCTCACAAATATTTTACGCCCATATTGAAATAACATTTGTACTCAAACCGGAGGGACCAGACATGGGAAAATTGGTGATTTGTGATCACCCGTTGATTCAACACAAACTTACATTTATCCGCGATATGCGGACTAACACAAAAGACTTTCGCGAATTGGTAGACGAAGTCGCGACTTTGATGGCTTATGAAATTACGCGGGAGGTTTCTCTTGAATCCATATCCGTGCAGACGCCGGTAGCTGAAACCCAAGGCAAAGTCATTTCCGGCCGCATGCTCGGCTTGATTCCGATCCTGCGCGCCGGTCTCGGCATGCTGGATGGAGTTGTCAAGCTGCTTCCTGCAGCAAAGGTAGGGCATGTCGGATTGTTCCGTGACCCCGAAACGCTTCAGCCTGTTGAATATTATACGAAGCTTCCAACGGACGTTACGGAACGGGAATTGATCGTCATTGATCCGATGCTCGCGACGGGCGGATCCGCCATCGCTGCTATCGACGTGCTGAAGAAACGCGGCTGTACCCAGATCAAGATGATGAACCTCGTGGCTGCACCGGAAGGTGTGAAGGCTGTCCATGATGCCCATCCGGACGTGGATATTTATGTTGCTGCTCTCGATGAGGGCCTTAACGACCATGGCTACATCGTACCGGGCCTTGGGGATGCAGGGGATCGGCTGTACGGCACGAAATAAGTGCCAGTCATTCGTACGTCTTGAATATTTGAAAACAAGCAAAGAGGGGTATTTCAAACATGTCAAAAGTGAAAGTGATGACGATATTTGGGGTCCGCCCCGAAGCAATCAAGATGGCGCCGCTTATTCTGGAGCTTCAACGTCACCCCGAGCATATTGAATCGGTCGTTTGTGTTACTGCGCAGCATCGGCAAATGCTGGATCAGGTGCTGGATGTGTTCAAGATTGTTCCCGACTATGATTTGGATGTCATGAAGGACCGTCAGACGCTCAACGAGATCACCGTGCGCGTTCTGGAGGGTCTTGAGCCTGTTCTTCGTGAGGCTAAACCGGATATCGTTCTGGTGCACGGCGATACGCTGACAACGTTCCTGGCCAGCTATGCAGCCTTTCTGCAGCAGATTCAGGTTGGCCATGTAGAGGCGGGTCTGCGGACATGGAACAAGCTGAATCCTTATCCGGAGGAGATGAACCGTCAGTTGACCGGTGTGCTTGCTGATCTTCACTTTGCGCCGACGAACTGGTCCGCCGAGAATCTCCGCAAGGAGAACAAGCCGGAATCCCGCATTTATGTTACGGGTAACACGGCTACGGACGTGTTCCAGTACACGGTGCGTGAAGGTTATACCCATCCGGTTCTGGACTGGGCGAAGGGCAAACGCTTGATCCTGATGACGGCACATCGCCGCGAATCCCAAGGGGAGCCGCATCGTCAAATATTTGAAGCGGTAAAGCGCATTGCCGATGAATTTGAGGATATCGCCATCGTATATCCTGTACATCCGAGCCCTGCCGTTAAAGAGCCGGCTCATCGCATTCTGGGAGATCACCCGCGCATCAAGCTGATTGATCCGCTGGATGTTGTGGATATGAACAATATCTACACCCATACGCATTTCATTATTACGGATTCCGGCGGCATGCAAGAGGAAGCTCCGTCATTCGGCGTGCCGACCCTGGTGCTTCGGGATACGACCGAACGTCCGGAGGGCATTGAGGCCGGTACCCTGGAGCTGGTAGGCACCCAGGAGGAGAATGTGTATGAACGGATTAAGGTTCTTCTGACTGATCAGGAGCTCTACGACAAGATGAGCAAAGCGGCTAATCCGTATGGTGATGGACAAGCTTCACAGCGAATTGTCAATGCGATTTTGCACCATTTCGGCATCCGAAAAGAGCGTCCTGAAGAATTTCACAGAATGTTCACAAAGGTATAGTTTACCGTATTCTGATGGGCAAGGAGACAGCATACAGTTGAACTGTACGGTTACCGCGGCGTTTTGTGCAATTTAGACTGCTCAAAACGCCGATTTTACACGGTAAATCCATCAAATCGATTCATTGACAAACTCTTGTAATATTCAGTAAAATGAGTTGGGATTAGAGGTTCATATGAAAAATCCGAAAAGTCAAGATAACCCTTGGTTGATAGCGCTATACATTAGCGGGGCTGGCGGTTTGCTTGCCGCTTACATTCTCATCGGTTTTTTTACCGGGCGATGGCTCATGAATCATTTGGACGGGCCCAGAGTGTGGCTTGCCATTGGTACGCTTTCGGGGCTCTTTGTAGGGATTTTGAATATCGCTCTTCTCATTAAAAAGTTTTTGGGGGCGCAGGCGTGAATGATTTGACTTCCATTGTGAACGCTGTATTTAGAGTATCATTACTCTTATTGTCTGCCTTGTTTCTCGGATGGGCTCTCTATCCGGAATTTCGCCCGATTTTTATGGGGTTGATCATGGGCATGGCGGCGGGATTGTTTAATGTACGCTTCCTCTCCATGAAAGTGCAGCAGCTGGCGCAATTGGCTGTCGATCCGGAACCGAAAAAGTACAACTTCGGCTTTATTACGAGATTGTGCATCGGATTTCTGATTGTTATCTTCGCCGCTAAACTCGAGCAGGTATCACTCGGCGGTGCAATTGCCGGTCTGTTCATACCCCAATTGTTGACCATTCCTGTCAGCATTGTGTTCAGTTTGAGAAACAATCATTGATCAGCGCTAACTTGGAAAGGGGTGAAAACAATTTTATGCATGATTCACCGATTATCAAACTTGGCGGATTGAATATTGATCTTTCAGCGGTACTAATGCTGTTCGTCACCTGTTTGGTGGTGTTCGTATTATGTCGACTGGCTGTACGTAATCTATCCGTCGAAAACCCTTCCAAACTGCAAAACTTCATGGAATGGGTAGTGGAATTTGTGCAAGGCGTCGTAGCGAGTGCGATGGATCTGAAGAAAGGGAAAGCTTACATATCATTGGGGCTTACTCTCATCCTGTTCATCTTTGTAGCGAACTTGCTGGGCCTGCCGTTCTCAATTATCACCGACTTGCCGGAGAACTTCAAAGTCTTTGGTCAGCCAATTCTGGCTACGCTCGGACTTGAACATGGCCACTACGCCCACGTATTGTGGTGGAAGTCGCCAACAGCGGACATTTCCGTTACGGCCGGTCTTGCGATCGTTGTGTTCGTGCTCATGAACTACCTGGGCTTGAAGCAGAATCGCAAGCATTACCTGAAGCATTACATCGAACCGTTCCCGATCTTCTTGCCACTCAATATCATTGAGAACCTGGCAAAACCTATCGCTCTGGCAATCCGGCTTTATGCCAACATTTTTGCCGGCGAGGTACTGATCACGGTGATTCTGAAAACCGGCTTCTGGGGCATTCCATTTATGGCCGCATGGCAAGGTTTCAGTATCTTCATTGGTGCATTGCAGGCGTTTATCTTTACGATTTTGACCATGGTATACATCTCGCAAACAACGATTCACGAAGAGCATTGATCAACTCGGACGAATCCGCCGTAACAGCGGTGTTTTTCGAAAGAGATATTTTCTATAGTTTCACCAAATTTCAATTTTGAAACAATTTTAAGGAGGATATTTAACAATGGAATTTTTGGCAGCAGCTATTGCAGTAGGTCTGGGCGCTCTTGGCGCAGGTTTGGGTAACGGTATGATCGTAAGCAGAACAGTTGAGTCTATCGCTCGTCAACCAGAAGCACGTGGTCAATTGCAAACAACGATGTTTATCGGTGTTGGTATCGTAGAGGTTATTCCTTTGGCGGCTACTGTTATCGCGTTCTTGATCATGTTCTCTTAATAACAATACAACGGTTTGGCGGGGAGGGCCGATGCCATCCGCGCCTTCGTTTTGTTAGGCACCGCACTTCGTGTTGATGGAAAGGAGTGACCTCAATGAATATTCTATGGGAAAATATGGTAATCACTATTATCGCGTTTATTATTCTTTACCTTTTGCTTCAAAAGTTTGCGTTCAGTAAATTGTTCGGCATCATGGAGCAGCGTCGTGAACTGGTAATGAGCCAGATGAACGAAGCGGCACAGACCCGTCAGCAGGCAACTGCTTATGTAGAAGAGCAGAAGAAGGCACTGGAGCAAGCGCGTCAAGATGCTCACGAAATCATCGAGCGTTCCAGACAAACTAGCAACAAACAAGCAGAGCAAATTATGGAGCAAGCTAAGGAAGAGGCGGTTCGCCTGAAATCCGAGGCTGTTCGTGATATCGACAATGAGAAGAAGAAAGCTGTCGAAGAGCTTCGCAATGAAATCGGCAGTGTTTCCGTGAAAATCGCTACCAAGCTGATTGAACGGGAAGTGAAGAATGACAAAGCTCAAGAAGAACTGGTGGATCAATACCTTAAAGAGGTAGGAGGCAGACCATGAGCCAAAATACAGTAGCAGCCAAGCGGTATGCGCGGGCGCTGTTCGAAGTGGCGGCTCAGCAGCAGAAGGGTCTGGAAGTGGAAGAAGAATTACGCGCTGTTGTGCAAGCCATCGAAGGCGATGCCGACATCCAGAAATTCATCTCCACGCCGAATGTTCCCCAGTCCGTGAAGATGAACGTAATCAGCCAGGCGTTGGCAGGGAAGGTATCGCAGCCTGTATTGAACACGATCGAATTGCTTCTCGACAGAGGGCGTACAGAAATGTTCGCTGAACTGCTGAACAGTTATGTGAAGATACAAGGTGCGAGCTTAGGATTGGCGGACGCCACTGTGTACTCCACCTACCCGCTTAGCGATCAGGAAAAAGAACAGGTAGCTTCGGAATTCGGACAGTTAGCCCATCAGAATATCCGGGTGACCAATGTTGTGGACGAGAGTTTGCTCGGCGGCCTGAAAGTTGCCATTGGCGACAAGCTTTATGACGGAAGCCTTGCCGGGAAGCTGGAACGTCTTGAAAAGTCTTTTAATAGACGAGCATAGTAGATAGGGGTGAAAACGTTGAGTATCAGACCTGAAGAAATCAGTACTTTAATCAAAAGTCAAATTGAAGAATATAAATCCGATATCACTGTCTCTGAAGTAGGTACGGTAATTCAAGTAAGTGACGGTATTGCTCGCGTGTACGGCCTGGAGAACGCGATGTCCGGGGAACTTTTGGAGTTCCAGAACGGCGTGTTCGGTCTGGCGCTGAACCTTGAGGAGAGCAATGTCGGTGTCGTTATCCTGGGACCTTACTCCGAAATCAAGGAAGGCGATCAGGTTAAGCGTACAGGACGTATCATGGAGGTTCCTGTAGGTGAAGCTCTGCTTGGACGCGTTGTCAATCCGCTGGGTCAACCGCTTGACGGCAAAGGCCCGATCGAAGCGACAGCTTATCGTCCGGTTGAGAGCAGCGCACCAGGCGTTATCGAACGTAAATCCGTTCATGAGCCTATGCAGACAGGTATTAAAGCGATCGACGCGATGGTACCTATCGGCCGCGGACAGCGCGAGTTGATTATCGGTGACCGTCAAACGGGTAAAACCACCGTTGCGATCGATACCATCCTGAACCAAAAAGGCAGTGGCGTTAAATGTATCTATGTAGCCATTGGCCAAAAACAATCCACTGTAGCACAGGTTGTTGAAACACTTCGCCGTCATGGCGCACTGGAGTACACGATTGTTGTTACGGCTTCGGCTTCTGAGCCGGCTCCATTGCAGTACATCGCTCCATACGCAGGCTGCGCTATGGGTGAGTACTTCATGTACAAGGGCGAGCATGCACTCATCATTTATGATGACTTGTCGAAACAAGCGGCAGCATACCGTGAGTTGTCCTTGCTCCTCCGTCGTCCTCCGGGTCGGGAAGCTTATCCGGGTGACGTTTTCTACTTGCACTCCCGTTTGCTGGAACGTGCAGCGAAGCTCAACGATGAGCTTGGTGGTGGTTCATTAACCGCACTGCCATTTATTGAAACACAGGCTTCTGACGTATCTGCTTACATTCCAACCAACGTAATTTCGATTACGGATGGACAGATCTTCCTGGAGTCTGAGTTGTTCTACTCCGGTCAACGTCCAGCGATTAACGTCGGTATTTCGGTATCCCGTGTCGGTGGTTCCGCGCAGATCAAAGCGATGAAAAAGGTTGCGGGCGGCATGAAGCTGGATCTTGCGCAATATCGTGAGCTCCAGGCGTTCTCCCAGTTCGGATCTGATCTGGACAAATCAACCTTGGCTCGTTTGAACCGTGGTGCAAGATTGATGGAAATCCTGAAGCAGGGTGTAAACCAGCCGTTGTCCGTTGAACAACAGGTGGTTAGCTTGTACGCAGCCGTTAAAGGATATATCGATGATATCGAGGTTGCTGACGTGCGTCGTTTCGAGAGCGAGTTCCTTACGTTTATTGAAAGCAATAAACCGGAAATTCTTCAATCCATTACAGATACGAAGGATTTGACGTCCGACAACGAAAACGCATTGAAAGCGGCAATCGATCAATTTAAGAAGGGCTTTGCCGCTTCGGTTTAAGCTCCTCAGGTAAGCAATAGGAGGGGAGCCGGGGTAAGCCCGGCATCCTCTTTCATCATATGGAATGTAGCTTTGGCTGTGACCAAAGTGATTTTTACAAAAGGTACGGCTTTGGTCCTAGCCAAAGCTTAGTCTACGCGTACGAAGTTAGCTTTGGCTCCGCCAAAGTTTTAAGGTGGTGAAAACATGGCAAGAGGATTACGTGATATTAAGCGGCAGATCAAGAGTGTTCAGAACACAAGGCAGATCACCAAGGCGATGGAAATGGTTGCTGCCGCGAAGCTGAGAAGAGCCCAAGAGAAAGCAACCTCCGCGCTTCCATACTCTGAGAAGCTGAAAGAAGTGGTTGGCAGCATTGCTGCTGGAACCAAGGGAATCAGCCATCCGATGCTGGAAAAGCGTGAAGTGAAGAAAACCGGTTATCTGGTGATCACTTCAGACCGCGGTCTTGCTGGTGCATCGAACTCCAACATTTTGCGAAAAGTATCGAACTTTATCGCAGAACGCCATCAGTCCAAGGACGAGTATTGCCTGTTTGTGATCGGACGTAAAGGACGGGATTATTTCCGCCGTCGTGGACTTCCGGTTGTTGAGGAGCTCACCGATTTATCCGATAGTCCGACCTACGCAGATATTAAGGCCATCGCTAACGCGGCGGTTCATCAATATGAGCTGGGTCAGATTGATGAGTTATACGTGTGCTATAACCAATTCGTGAATGCTTTGACTCAGCTTCAGGAGATCTCTAAGCTTCTGCCGATGGAGAACATTGGTAGCGCCGAGAACCTGACGGGTTATGAGTACGAACCATCTCCTGAAGGCGTACTCGAGGTTCTGCTTCCGAAATATGCGGAAACATTGATTTTCAGTGCGATGCTGAATGCGAAGGCAAGTGAGTTGGGTGCGAAGATGACTGCTATGGGAGCTGCAACGAAGAATGCAAGCAAGATGATCAACGAGTTGAACCTTACTTACAACCGTGCTCGTCAGGCTGCCATTACGCAGGAAATTTCCGAGATTGTGGGCGGAGCAAACGCTCAGCAATAATGCACGGCTCCGAATTCTTAACTTAGTATTTAACGGATATGCGGCCATGTCATGAATAAGCCGCTTTTACGATCATCGTTCACCGCTAGAGGTGAGCGGGTAGGAGGGAAAACGAATCAATGAAAAAAGGACGCGTTGTCAGCATTACAGGTGCTGTAGTTGACATTGAATTTGAGCGCGGTCATCTTCCCGAGATTTTTAATGCTGTCAAGATTGAAGCAACGCTGGAAGGCGGCCGCTCGGTTGATTTGACTTTGGAAGTATCCAATCATTTGGGTGATAATCTGGTTCGTTGTATCGCGATGTCATCCACGGATGGTCTTGTTCGCGGTATCGAAGCCGTGGATTTGGGCAGACCGATTACGGTTCCTGTAGGTTCCGCTACACTTGGCCGTGTATTTAACGTATTGGGTGAGCCGATCGATAATGCAGGTGCCGTAGTATCCGAAATTAATAACCCGATCCACCGTGAGGCTCCTGCTTATGATGAGCTTTCCACGCAAGCAGAAATGCTTGAAACGGGAATTAAAGTCATCGACTTGCTTGCTCCATACCAAAAAGGCGGTAAGATCGGTCTCTTTGGTGGTGCCGGCGTAGGTAAAACCGTTGCTATCCAGGAATTGATCAACAACATCGCCCAAGAACACGGCGGTATTTCCGTATTTGCCGGCGTAGGTGAGCGTACTCGTGAAGGTAATGACCTTTACCACGAGATGAGTGATTCCGGTGTTATCAACAAAACCGCGATGGTATTCGGTCAAATGAACGAGCCTCCGGGTGCCCGTCTTCGCGTAGCATTGACTGGTTTGACGATGGCGGAATATTTCCGTGACCAAGAAGGTAAAGACGTACTTCTCTTTATCGATAACATCTTCCGCTTTACTCAAGCGGGTTCCGAAGTATCCGCCCTCCTGGGTCGTATGCCTTCCGCGGTAGGTTACCAGCCAACGCTGGCATCCGAAATGGGACGCTTGCAGGAGCGGATTACCTCTACCAAGAAAGGTTCCGTTACATCCATCCAGGCTATCTATGTACCGGCGGATGACTATACGGATCCGGCTCCGGCTACAACGTTTGCTCACTTGGATGCAACGACAAACCTGGAGCGTAAGATTTCCGAGATGGGTATCTATCCTGCGGTAGATCCGCTTGCATCCAGTTCCCGTATCTTGGCTCCGGAAATCGTGGGCGAAGAGCACTATAATGTTGCTCAAGGCGTTAAGAAAATTTTGGCTCGCTATAACGAGCTTCAAGATATCATCGCGATTCTCGGTATGGATGAGCTGAGCGAGGAAGATAAAGCGATTGTTGGACGTGCTCGTCGTGTTCAACGTTTCCTTTCCCAAGCTTTCCACGTTGCCGAGCAGTTTAACGGCATCCCGGGTAAATATGTACCGGTTAAAGAAACTGTACGCAGCTTTAAAGAGATCTTGGAAGGCAAGCACGACCACCTTCCGGAAGCGGCTTTCCTGTTCGTAGGTACGATTGAAGAGGCAGTTGAAAAAGCAAAAACATTGTAAGCTGACGCTCCGTGATCAGCAGACCGGAACAGTGCTTCTAGTGAGACTGTGAGGTCTGCTGCGCGAGTTTTCTGCGGAAAACGGTGAGGAGGGATGGAAGTGAGCACCATTTTGTTGGAAATCGTAACGCCGGACCGCCTGGTCTACTCTGAGCAGGTGAACAGTGTTACGGTACGTGGGGTCGAGGGAGAGCTGGGCATTTTGCCAGGTCATATTTCCTTCGTTACGCCGCTTCAGATAGCGCCAGTTTATGTGAAGATTGGCAACCAGAGAACCCCGTTTGCGGTACAAGGCGGTTTCGTCGAAGTCCGTAAAGATAAGATTGTCATCCTGGCGGAAAGCGCAGAGAAAGCGGAAGAAATCGATCTGGAGCGTGCGGAAGCCGCGAAGGAAAGAGCTGAGACCCGTCTGCATGCGAAGGGAAGACAAGATGAAGTTGACCATCGTCGCGCGGAAATGGCTCTGCAAAGAGCGATGAACCGGATTAAAGTGACGCGGAACTAATAAGGTAACGAAGACAGCTTGCTGTAATTTTCAGCCAAGCTGTCTTTTTGTGTTCTATTTCTATTAGTAGCCAATGATACTGGTTATAAAAGTACTCGTTTAAGGTGTAGAGCATTCATAGATTGCAGGTATAACCAAGCATGAAAGGGAGAAAGAGGTAATCTTTTATAGTTATCTCACTGTCTGAACCGCATATCTGGTGGGGATCTAGTTGGCCCATGGAGCCAATGGCATATACAATTTGGTGGATGACGTAAATGGGTCCATAGCCATCAATTACTCTTAGAAAGGACCTGAGGCATGGATTGTTTTGATACATAAATATTCTTCTTTTTGTGATAACGTCATCTCAGCTATACACGGTCTGTGAATATCATTAATTTCATAGATGGGTATTTTTTTGTTAAACCGTCGGTATAAATAGAAGTTCGAGATATAAAACTACACTATATGATTGGCTGTTGGATGTTTTTTGGAGTGAAATTAATGGGAATTCTAACTTCTCCTAATAGCGTATAAATGATCGTTTTGGGAGGTTGTCGAGAAACTTTATTATTTCCGAGGAAATGTCGAATAGAAAGTGCTGGATTCTTAGCCGCCAGCCAAGTATTATAGAAGAGTCGGTCCTGAACAGGGCAGGATAATTTATGAAGGAGGAGGGAGTATGAACCAGGATTTATCTAATTCAATCAGTGCTGTTGGTGTTAACGGATTCTTGTCTATTGTCGTTTCGCTGATCTGTATCGCACTGGCTTGGTGGGCATTACAACAAGTAAAGCTGGATTTGGTTGTCCGTCATCCAAAAGGGCCGCAGGGAAAGCTGTTGCATTTGCTGCTGGCAGTGGTGCTTGGACGATTCGTGGCTGAATTCCTAATTGACTATATTACATGGAGTCAAATGATCCGATATATGTTTTAGAACGGAAATGAGCGTCATACATAACACAAGGTGCTGCAGTTAGTAATGAAACATTTGTTGCACGAGGTTATGGTCTTGCCAATATTTTACTTGTCTGTTTTAATTGCGGCATGAATGGTTATATCTCTGTTAGGTTGCTAGGGGAGAATGTCGAATAAACGCATTTTATTATGTTAACACTTAAAATAAGAATTTGATCGGGCGGACGGTATGACTTCCGGACTATAGAGTTCACCCGGTAATTGTTATGCATTGACAAGTGCTGGTCGGTCATGGTACCTTTCGAAGGTCCATACTGCGGATAACAGATGCTTCATAAGGTGGCATCATGGATTTCTGATACCTGATGTAGACACCGAATCAGATGTCATAAATAGTTCGAAAATCGCTTGTTTAGCGGAAATCACTAATGTTAAGATGAAAGTTAGGGAATTAGCAACAACTAATCACTAACACACGCAATCAGGAAAATTATGGACGCGGAGGGAAACCATGATGAGCAAATTTATCGTCCGCGGTGGCAAAAGACTGACCGGAAGCGTCAAAGTCAGCGGAGCAAAAAATTCAGTTCTTCCGATCATCGCTGCCTCTCTACTAGGGGAAGTTGGGGAAAGTGTTATTATTGACGCGCCTCCTCTTGACGATGTAATTACAATCAGTAAAGTATTGGAGTCGCTTGGTGCGGGCATTACATATCAGGATGAAGTGATACGTGTAAATGCAGAGCACATAACGACATGTGAAGCACCTTATGAATGGGTGCGGAAGATGCGGGCGTCTTTTCTGGTCATGGGACCTTTATTGGCACGTTGTGGACGAACCCGGATTTCGCTTCCCGGGGGGTGTGCTATCGGCACAAGACCCATTGATCAACACCTAAAAGGATTTGAAGCTCTCGGGGCTGAGATTAGCCTCGGACAAGGATATATTGAAGCTAAAAGCAATGGCAGATTGCGTGGGGCGAAGGTCTATTTGGACGTAGCCAGCGTGGGTGCTACTGAAAATATTATGATGGCTGCTACATTGGCTGAAGGGATTACGGTAATCGAAAATGCGGCGAAAGAGCCGGAAATTGTCGATTTAGCGAATTACCTGAATGCAATGGGCGCCAAAGTTCGCGGTGCGGGCACGGGTGTGATTCGTATCGAGGGCGTTGAGAAGATGCATGGCGTTAAGCATAACGTAATTCCTGACCGAATTGAAGCAGGCACCTTTATGGCTGCGGCTGCAATCACGGGCGGTGATGTGTATGTCGAAGGAGCCATTGCAGACCACCTTGGACCGGTTATTTCCAAGATGGAAGAGATGGGGATTACCATTGAACCGGACGAGAATGGAATTCGCGTTATCGCTGACAAACCATTAAAGTCGGTTGATGTGAAAACCTTGCCTTATCCTGGGTTCCCAACCGATATGCAGTCCCAGATGATGGCTCTTTTGCTGGTTTCCGAAGGTACAAGTGTTGTTACGGAAACGGTATTTGAAAACCGCTTTATGCATGTGGACGAATTTCAGCTGATGAATGCAGAGATCAAAGTTGAAGGACGTTCTGCCATCGTTACGGGCGGCGCTAAGCTTAAAGGTGCCAAAGTAACGGCAACGGATCTGCGTGCAGGGGCTGCCTTGATATTAGCCGGGCTTGTATCGGAGGGGACTACCGAAGTTGGCGGCGTACAGCATATCGATCGCGGCTATGTTCATTTAGCGGAGAAGCTGTCTGGACTTGGCGCGGATATCTGGCGTATTTCGACGGAGGACCAGAGCTCGGAGAAAGTTTCGAAAAAAGTGGCAAGTGAAACAGAAGACGCAAAAGTTTTCAAAGTTCAACCTACCTGGGTGTAACAATCAAGATTGACCTTGATGATCCAGGATAGACCACAATAGAGTGTAGAAGAAGGGGCTTTGCCGATAAGGGCGAAGCTCCTTCTCTTTTGTATATAAACATAATTCCGGCTATCATTGATTCTCTTACGTTGATACCGGATGAGTAGGAGACTCTCTCTTTGCTAGCTTGCTTGCATTCAGTGTCAGCGTTTCTTCATCCATGTGACTTTTTCCTTTCTCTTAGAATAGTTCTATCAAATGCCCGTATCTCATAAGTATAAGTAGAGCCTGATGGAGCATAAGCCAGAGGTATATTCCAGGGGAAAAGGCACAGGAGGGAAATGCAATGAAAGATTCGAAGGTTCGGGTAAATCTGAGCACAGCAGGAAAAAAACGAGCGATCGATCCAAAAGATGTTCTGAGAGAAGAAAATCCTCAATCATACCAGGTGCCATCCGAAGGATCGGCTGCTCCCGTATTGAAGTGGGATTTTCCCGGTGAACTTGAGAAAAAAGCCGGATCAACTGAAGAACATAGTTATGAATCGAAACAGGATAAAAAGGATATAGAGGAAGGGCCTCACGGGCACGGCAGCCCGGGGAGAGCGCCGGACGCCTTCGGCGAGTCCGGCCACGGCCCGCGGGCGGCCCATACGCCGCCGCCCGGCCGCCCCGCTGGCGTGCCTGCGCACAGCGCCACGCCAGACCCCGGCGGGCCAGCGGCGATGCCGCAGGGCCCGCATCCCGCGGCCGAGCCGCAGCGCTTCGCGCAGGCGGCAACGGGCCGCGTGCCGCGCGGCGGCCGCACGTTCCGTGTGCGGCCTGCGCGCTGGGGGCGCCGCGGCTTTGCCGCGCGGCGCCCGGCCACCGGAAGGCGGCGGGTGCGGGTGCACCCCGCCGTCTGGGCCGTGGCGGTGCTACTGGCCTTGGCGCTGGCGCTGCCTCTGCTGGTGGTTGCCCCCGGCAACAACGCACCAGAGCCGCTGCCGCCCGGGCCGGCCCCGCTGCCTTCCGCCGAGCCGCAGGCGGCGGAAGAGCCCACGGTATCCGTCTATGTAACCAAGACGGATACCGTGGAGGAGCTGCCGCTGGAACAATATCTCGTCGGCGTCCTGGCCGCCGAGATGCCGGCCGAGTTCCAGCTGGAGGCACTTAAGGCCCAGGCCATTGCGGCACGGACCTATATCGTGCAGCGGCTTGCGTCCAGGGACCGCAGCGGCGTGCCGGACGGCAAGGCCGTGGTGACCGATACGGTCAGTCACCAGGCTTATATTGCCCAAGACGAACTTACGAAGGAATGGCAGCGGCTAGGGAAAGAAACAGAGCTGGCGAAGCTCCAGCAAGCGGTGAAGGAAACGGCAGGAGTGGTGATGACGTATGAGGGTCAACCGATTACAGCTTCTTTTTTCTCCACCAGTAACGGGTATACCGAAAATTCAGAGGATTATTGGAAGAACGAGATTCCCTATCTGCGAAGTGTGGAGAGTCCATGGGATAAACAGATTTCACCGAAGTACAAGACAACAATCACGATGCCCCGTTCGGAATTCATAGGAAAGCTCGGCCTGACGGATGGAGCCGTACCGGTATCGGCAGGCGGGGATGGGGGGGCTTCTTTTTTGAAAGTACTCTCGTATACGCAAGGTCATCGAATTGAGAGCGTACGGGTTGGCGGCAAGAAGTTCACCGGTCGCGAGGTGAGAGAGAAGCTGGGGCTTCGGTCCAGCCAATTCACCCTTCATATGAAAGACGGCGAGATGGAGATAACGACCTACGGCAATGGCCACGGCGTGGGCATGAGCCAATACGGAGCAGAGGGCATGGCCCGCGAAGGATATGAAGCGAAAGAGATTCTGGAGCACTATTATACGAATATTTCTTTTGACAAAACTTCAAATCTTCTCTCTTTTAATACAAGTTCAAAAAATCGGTCTTTCAGCACCGAGAAGGTTGAATAAAGCTAGGGACTGAGAAGCGGAGCGTACGTTTTAGGTACGTGAGCATTGGAAGGACCGGCTGAATTCAAGATTCGATGCCGAGTTGCCCCTTGATTCACTCCGTGATCAAAAGACGACTTTTGGAACAACCTCTCAAAAAAATAATAGTGAGATAACGTATAAAAGAGTTGACCCCGGTAACAATGGTTACTGAGGTGATTGCAAATGAATGAACAGAACAAAAATAGTAAACCCCACGAAGAAACTCCTAAAACTGTGCAAGGAGATTCGGCGGTACCGTCATCTTCGTGGAAGAAAGCATTATCCAAACGGTGGGTGTTCCCGGCAGCATACTTAGCAGCAGCGGCAATTATACTAACCCTCGTGTGGGTCTACCAGGACGCCAGCCAAAAAACGCTGAAGCCACAAGGGGAAGAAACAAGTGTATCGGGATCGGTACAAGGATCAGAGAAACCTGCTGCAACGGAAGGCAATGATGGAGAAGCTGTAGAAGTGACGGCCAATGCGCAATCAATGATCTGGCCGGTAGCCGATGACGTGGCAGTCAGCATCGTCAAGCCTTACTTTGATGAGACGAACCCAGAAACGCATCAAGAGGCGATGGTGCAATACAATGACACCTTCACGCCGAATCTGGGAATCGACTTGGCCGCTGCAGATGACACGATGTTTGAAGTTCGTGCCGCACTGACAGGTAAAGTGACCCGGGTTGAGAATCATCCAGTTAACGGCAACGTCGTGGAGATTACGTCGGGTGATACGAAAACCGTGTACCAAAGCTTGAACGAAGTGAAAGTGAAGGAAGGCGCTGAAGTGAAGCAGGGCGATTCCATCGCGACTGCAGGACGCAGTGAGCTTGAGAAGGATCTCGGCAACCATGTGCACTTCGAAGTGTACGAGGGCGGGAAACTGGTCAACCCTGTGAGCGTGCTTCCGCAAAAATAATTTCATTTCTTTGTAGCCATGCGCCCACCGCGCACTTGAAGAGGGCAGGATCTTGTGATCCTGTCTTTTTTTTGTTGCGGGTTTGGACGGCAAGTCCAACCCTTGCTGCGCCTTGTTTTGTGGACATTTTAGACTTGTCCGTCACGGGCATGTCCAGAAAATAAATGAGTCCAAGTAAGCTTGTCAGCCCTTGAAACCGCGAATATCCCGTCATGCCCCTCATATAATGTACCAAACTATCCACACAGTAGGGAGGCGGGAGCGTGCACGATTACATCAAAGAGCGGACCATTAAGATCGGACGCTGTATCGTGGAAACGAGGCATACGGTTCGAACTATAGCCAAAGAATTTGGCGTGTCGAAGAGCACGGTGCATAAGGACTTAACCGAACGTCTGCCGGAGATCAACCCGGACCTGGCGGATCAGGTGAAGCACATTCTCGAATACCACAAATCCATCCGCCATTTGAGAGGCGGAGAAGCTACCAAGATCAAGTACAAAAAAACCGGCAGCAACCGTGAACCGGTGGCCACGGCGAAATCCTGATTTTTTAGGGCTTTGGTCGCTAGATTGGCGTTGAATCCCTCCCCTAAAGTATGATATGTTAAAAGCTGGTATAGGATCGAAATATGGGACCTGTTTTGCCGAAGATCATCATCGCTTGCTAGATTATGTCGAAGGATGGTTCGGTACAGAGAACAGACTCTTTTACCATAAAATAACACTTTGGGGGCTTTTCATGATGTTGAGCAAGGATATTGGAATCGATCTCGGAACGGCGAACGTGCTCATTCACGTAAAGGGGAAGGGGGTAGTGTTAGACGAACCTTCCGTTGTCACTATTGAGACCGACGCCAAACGAGTCCTTGCCGTCGGTGAGGAAGCACGGCGCATGATCGGGCGCACTCCCGGCAACATTATTGCGATCCGCCCGCTGAGGGACGGGGTCATCGCCGACTTCGAAATAACGGAAGCAATGCTGAAGTACTTTATTGATCGCGTGGGCGCGCGCAGTTGGCACAGCCGGCCCCGAATCCTCATCTGTGCTCCGACGAACATTACTTCGGTAGAGCAGAAGGCGATCCGGGAAGCGGCTGAGCGCAGCGGCGCAAGGGATGTGTTCCTGGAAGAAGAACCGAAGGCAGCGGCAATTGGCGCAGGGATGGATATTTTCCAACCGAGCGGTAACATGGTTGTGGACATCGGGGGCGGCACCACGGATGTGGCCGTCCTGTCCATGGGCGATGTCGTCACCGCTTCTTCGATTAAAATGGCAGGGGACAAGTTCGACGAGGCGATTATAAAGTACGTGAAGCAAAAATATAAATTACTGATCGGGGAACGGACGGCAGAAGATTTGAAGATGGCGATCGGAACAGTTCGTCCAGGCGGTAGACAAGCTGAGATGGATATTCGCGGACGCGATATGGTATCGGGACTTCCGTTTACCGTAACGGTGTCCTCAGCCGAAGTGCAGGAAGCCCTGTGGGATCCGGTGTCATCGATCGTACTCGCAGCCAAATCCGTATTGGAGCGGACGCCGCCGGAGCTGTCGGCGGACATTATCGATCGCGGCGTCATATTGACCGGCGGTGGCGCACTGCTTCATGGTTTGGACGAGCTGTTGACCGACGAACTGCGGGTGCCGGTGCTTGTTGCGGAGGATCCGATGCACTGTGTGGTTAAGGGAACGGGAATTATGCTGGATAATTTGGACAAGGTCGTAAAGAAAAAGTTCTAACCTTCCGATATAGATGATAGGAACGTGATATTTGATTTTAAATCTGTATCCATACGATGCAGCTACATAAGTCTGCAGTATACAATGGTCATGCGCAGCAGCAGCGAAGAGGACGGAATTGTATTGGAAAAACGGAGTGGTCGCCTTTGATTTCGGATTTCAACATTTTGAGAAGTTCTAACGAGAAATCCGAAAACAACAGCGATTGGAAATACAATCCGTCAGCGAAGCGGCCATTCACGGATCTATTTTGGAAGGGAAGTGCCTTCATTGTTAAGAGGTCTATATACAGCAGCTTCGGGGATGATGACCCAGGAGCAGCGACATAATACGGTGACGCAGAACATTGCCAACGTCAACACGACAGGCTACAAGGCAACGAACAGCGTACAGCGTTCATTCCCCGAAGTGCTTGTCTCCATGATCGGCGGCAATGATTCGGCGAATGCGGGACGGAAGCTGGGCAAGTTCAACACTGGTGTTTACGCTGAGGAGAGCATATCGCTTTATACCGAAGGCGCGCTCCGGGAAACGGGCAAGACAACAGACTTTGCGCTGGTGTCCTCTTTTACGGTACAGAATCCGGCAACAGGCCAAGCTTATCCGTTTGATGCTTCCGGCAGATACGTGGATGAGAACGGCGAGGTGATTTACCGGCCGGAAGGTTTTTTCACTGTTCAGAATGAGAGCGGAGATATCCGTTACACCCGTAACGGCAGCTTCCGGGTTAGCCCGAATGGCAGCCTCTTGAGCGATGGTGGCTATCAGGTTCTGGATAACAATAACAGACCGATTGTATTGACAGGCTCGGCGAGTAACTTTACAGTGAATGAGCAAGGAGAAATCATGGACGCAGAAGGCAATGGGACAGGCATCATTCTCGGAGTCAGCATCGTGAGCGAGCCTCATGGACTGATTCGTGAAGGTCACGGCGTGTTCCGTATGGCCGATCCGGACGGGGAAGTGCGTTTTATGGCACGCGGTGATAACGGAGTCATCCGTCAGGGATTTATTGAGGGGTCCAACGTGGACCCAACGCAATCGATGGTAGAATTGACAGCTGCGCTGCGCGCGTATGAAACGAACCAAAAAATTGTTCAGTATTACGACAGAACGCTGGAGAAGGCGGTCAATGAGATCGGCCGAGTCTAAGCTTGTCTGTAAGTAAGCAGGCAGCACGCTGCTGTATGAAAATGTGAGCCCACGGGAGGTAAGTGATGAACAACTCGATGATTAGCGCCATGGTGTCGATGAATGCCCTTCAGCAGCGGTTGGATGTCATTGCGGACAATATAGCAAACGTCAATACGGCTGGTTATAAAAAAAAGGAGGCTTCCTTTGAAGATGTGCTGACACAGGTTCAGCGGCATCACAAGGATTTCGACCGGACAGGCCGTGCGACACCGCTTGGCTATACACTCGGGTATGGCATGAGACTATCTTCCGTTGTGCAGAACATGGAGCAGGGAGCCATGAAGGAAACCGGAAGTCCGTTTGATCTGATGATTGATGGACAAGCCATGTTTGCCGTTCAGGGAGATGGCGAGATTGGATATACCCGCGAAGGCGGATTCCATGTATCTCCGGATGCCCGTAACCCTAACAACCTGCTGCTGGTCAATTCACAAGGCTATCCTGTACTTGACGTGAACAATAAGCCAATCTCGCTTCCGGCCAAAGGGAAAGTTGCCATTAACGAGAAAGGGCAGATTATCGTGGAGACCCCCACAGGTCGTACGGCTCCTTATGCAACCTTGAAGCTGGTCGAGCTTGAGCGTCCGGAAGGTTTGGTCGCTGTCGGCGATAACCTGTTTGTCGTAGGAAACGGTTTGGCGGAAGGCGATGTGTTCGATTTGACACCGGCGGCTCCAGGCGAGCCTCTTAAATCGAAGGTACTGTCCGGATTTATGGAACAATCGAATGTCAATTTGACCGACGAGATGACCAAGATGATGGAAGTTCAGCGGGCCTACCAGCTGACAGCACGTGCGCTTAGTTCAAGCGATACCATGATGAACCTTGCCAACACAATGCGAGGGTAGGTGGGCATCATGAGTGAAGCAAAAGCCAATAAACGTTCCAAGACATCCGGATGGAAAATCGCTGTCCGTATCATGATTCCTGTATTGCTCGTATTGGCATTATTCGGAGGCATGGTCTTCGGATATGTTGTCCTCGGCGATCAGGAGCTCAGTGAAGTGTTTGAATGGGGCACATGGAAGCATGTTTTTGATTTGATTTTCGCACCGTGACGAGAGGTCAGGGTGAACACCATGTCTTGAGATTAGATGCCAAACTCCCTTTAAGGGAGTTTTCTTTTTTTGGGGTTAAACGGTATAATGGGGTGGGACTTGCGTATTAACTTTGTCATTTCATGACAATGGACGGATGTATATAAAATAACCCCACAAAGTAGAGCCTATGCTGCGATGCTTATTCCAAATACTTTGCGGGGACCCCAAAAAACTTATAAAAGGGCCCTCTCCTCGTACACAAGTGTCCGATTGGAGAAAGCCCCTTATCTAAAACCTTCACTTCTGCAGCGGTGAAGGATATCCATCATTTTTTCCGCAGATCCTTCTTTTTATGCATATGATCTGAAATTCGTTAAGAAAACCTCAAGAGAAAGCATGATACAACCGCAAATAATACCTCCCGCGGCTTGAGAAAGCGGCACAGCGGCAGCAAATGGAACGAACACCCCTTTTCAAACGCTATGCTTGGCGGGTACGTACATAAGGAGGATTTTAATACTATGTTAAACATCAAACAGATTCAAGAAATTATTCCCCATCGCCCCCCATTTTTGCTGGTCGATAAGATTGTGGAGATTGAGGACGGCAAACGAGCGGTTGGCATTAAGAATGTGACGATCAATGAACCTTTTTTTGTCGGGCATTTCCCTGAATATGCGGTTATGCCGGGAGTCCTGATTGTAGAAGCTTTGGCGCAAGTCGGCGCTGTCGCGATTCTCAATGTAGAGAGCAACCGGGGAAAGCTTGGCTTCTTGGCGGGCATTGACGGTTTCCGTTTCCGTGGGCAAGTAGTACCGGGAGATACGCTGCGGCTGGAAGTCGAGATCACTCGCTTGAAGGGCATGATTGGTAAAGGGAAAGCAACCGCGACGGTGGATGGACGTGTAGTTGCCGAGGGAGAGATTATGTTTGCTCTCGCGGATAAGGAGTAATTTTCAGACTATTCTTGTTTGGATGAGGAAGGGAGACTTTTTTTCATGTCAGAGATGAGTCAGAGAACAATCGATACGCTGCAACGTTGGCTGAATGATCCTTATGTAGATGAGGAGACGAAACAGGAACTGCGTTCACTCGAGCACGATACCAAAGAGCTGGAGGAACGGTTTTATCGTGATCTGGAATTTGGAACGGGTGGTCTGCGCGGCGTCATTGGTGCAGGCAGCAACCGGATTAATAAATATACGGTAGGTCGCGCAACACAAGGCTTTGCCCAATATATTTTGGAGGCTCATGGCACAGCGGAGGGAAAGCCTTCTGTTGTCATTGCCCATGATTCCCGGCATTTCTCACCGGAATTCGCGTTAGAGGCTGCTTTGGTTCTGGCCGGAAACGGGATTGTAGCGAAGCTGTATCCTTCCTTGCGTTCAACGCCGCAATTGTCATTCAGCGTGCGTCACTTGGGTGCTACCGGAGGGATTGTTATCACGGCAAGCCATAATCCGCCGGAATACAATGGTTATAAGGTGTACAACCGTGAAGGCGGCCAGTTGGTACCGCACGAAGCAGAGAACGTGATTGCCCGGATACAGGAGGTCGATTCCTTCTCCGCGGTCAAGAGGCTGTCTCAGGCTGATGCAGAGGCTCAAGGTCTGCTGGTTTGGCTGGGCGAAGCGGAGGACCAGGCTTTTGTGGATACGGTGACGAATGTCAGCGTGAATCGGGAACTTATCGCATCCAAGCTTGGCGAGGATTTCAAAATCGTATTTACGCCGCTCCATGGAACAGGGCAAGCACCCGTAGAGCGTGTGCTTAAAAGCATCGGCTTTAAGCATATTCATGTTGTTCCGGAGCAAGCCGAGCCGGATGGAAACTTCTCCACCGTTAAATCTCCAAATCCTGAGGAGCGGGAAGCTTTCACACTGGCGATGAAGCTTGGTGAGGAAGTCGGAGCTGACATTTTGATCGGGACGGATCCGGATGCGGATCGCATGGGGGCTGTCGTGAAGAATAGCCAGGGCGAATACGTCGTGCTGACAGGCAATCAATCCGGCGCAATTATGATCCACTATTTGCTGGGTCAATTGAAGGAAGCGGGTAAGCTGCCTAATAATGGTGCGGTTATCAAGACGATCGTAACGAGTGAGATGGGAGCGGCGATTGCCGAGCATTATGGTGCCACCGTCTTGAATACATTGACGGGCTTCAAATACATTGGTGAGAAAATGACCCAGTTCGAGGAGTCTGGCAGTCATACGTATCTGTTTGGTTATGAGGAGAGTTACGGCTATTTGGCTGGAAAGTATGCCCGCGACAAGGATGCGGTATTGGCCTCGATGCTGATATGCGAAGCAGCCGCCTATTATAAAGCACAAGGCAAGACCTTGTACGATGTGCTGCAGGAGCTGTATGAGCAATTCGGTTATTTCCTCGAGACACTGGAATCCCGGACGCTCAAGGGTAAGGATGGCGTCGCCCAGATTCAAGCGAAGATGTCTGATTGGCGCGACAATCCACCTGGGGAAGTCGGAGACGTGTCGGTTAAGCAGGTGCTTGATTATGCGGAAGGCCTGGGCGGATTGCCAAAGGAAAATGTGTTGAAGTATTTGCTTGAAGACGGATCTTGGTTCTGCCTGAGACCTTCCGGTACCGAGCCGAAGATCAAAGTGTATTTTGCCGTGCGCGGCGAATCCCTCGCCGATGCGAAGCGCAAAATTCAATCGCTCTCGGATCAAGTCATGGCCCGGGTAGACGCTTAAACATAGATACATTTAATGAGAGAAGAGAACGAGGGGAATTTACGATGGTTGCTGCAAGGCCCAAGAGGACTGTTGCCCTCCATCGTAAATTTCCATAGGTTCGATGAGGAGGTACTTTCGTGGTTCAGAATTGGAAACGCTGGAACACAGCAGCCCGCAAGTGGCTGTGGATTCTGGTTGTTCTTGGCGTTGCAGCGGCCCTGCCGGTAGGTTATGACCGACTGCAAACAGAATCAACATCAAAGAACGTCGAGTTGGTGTTTGATTATCGGGATTTGTTGGATGTCGCGGTATATCAATCTAAGCCGCAGGATTTTGTATCCGAGCAGCTGGATCGCCTGAAAGACGCTGGCGTAATCAGTATGGCGCTATATGAAAGCACGCTGGACGAGCTGGTGAAATCGCGGCGAATATCGGTATATGACGGGCAGCAGGTCGCCGATCTGACAGGTACGACGGTCTCGCCGAACGAGAATTTTACGTACGTTTCGTTCCTGAACGAGGAAAGCGCGACTTTAATTAAACCCATTATCGAAGAAGCCTACACAAGGTTGGGCATTCCGGTAAGATCTTGGCAGTTCGAGCGTGGAGTGGATGGATTGGTGTTGGAAACTCCGCGATCCAATGCGGTCATCAAACCGTTGTCTCCAGACCCGATTACCATTGGCATGCTGCGAGAGAAGGGCTTTAACATTGTGCCGCGTCTGTCGGACAGTCTTCCCTATGACCAGGCCTATATGGAGAAGCTGATGTCCTACTTCGCGGAAAACGGTGTAAAACGAATTTTGTTTGAAGGTGATTCCGCCAAAGGCTTCAACGATAATGCCGACATGAAAAGCTTGGATTCCTTTGGTGAACTTTTGAACCAACATGGTATTGGCCTCGTGGCGATTGAGAATATCAAGCGCCCGCAAAAAGGATTTACGAAGCTAGCCTATTTAACAGATTACAATGTAACCCGTATTTATTCCTTAAGTGAGCGGGATGCTAATCTGGAGCCTGAGGTTATTGGAGACCGTTTTGCTCTGGCTTCCAAAGACCGTAACATTCGAATGTTCTATTTAAACGCAGAGCCAAGCCGGGATATGACCAAAGCGTCTGTTACCCACCCGCTGGATAATCTGATTGACAGTTTGACAGGTTCGGGTCAGGCCATTAAGCAGATAGAGGACAATGGTTTCACCATGGGTCCAGCAGAGCCGTTTAAGGTAACCGACTCTTCCTTGCAGCGTTACTTCAAGCTTGGGGCTGTCGTCGGAGCTGTAGCTCTGATTGCGCTCATGATTTCCTATTACATTCCGTTCCTTACGATTGCCGCTTTCCTGATCGGGCTTTTGGGCAGTGCGGGATTATATGTTCTGAAACCGACATTACTTGAACAGGCCTTAGCTCTATTAGCTGCAATCAGTGCTCCAACGGTTGCCGTCATTCTGGCCATTCGCAAAGTCAATGAAACGCAGCAGAGCATACCGGACATGAGTTCTGGCAGAAGAGTGACCCATTCGATCGTATTATTGGTAAAGACTACGATCTTGTCGCTCGCAGCTGTACCGATCGTTGTAGCGTTATTGAATAATGTGACCTATATGCTCGTTCTGGACCAGTTCCGCGGCGTGAATTTGCTGGCTGCGGCACCGATTGGGCTCATTGCAATCTACGTAGTACTGTACCGCGGTGGATCGACTTATAACTCAATCCTGAAATTGCTTAAAACACCGATCTCACTGACATGGGTCATCGCAGCCGGTATTGTAGCTATCGTTGGTTGGTACTATCTCACACGTACAGGTAATGCAGGCAATGTGTCCTCGATCGAAATGACATTCCGTACATTCCTGGAAAATACGTTTGGCGTACGTCCGCGTAACAAGGAGTTCTTGCTGGCCCATCCAATGATGGTGCTTGGCGTCTTCCTGTCATTTAAATACCGTCATGCCGTTTACCTGCTCATTATTGGTGTGATGGGGCAGTTGTCGATGGTCGGAACATTTACGCATATTCACACGCCACTCTATATTTCGGCTATTCGCGTTGTACTGGGTCTTGGACTCGGCTTAATTATCGGATTGATCGCGATATTGGTATGGCAAGTGGCAGAAAGGATCTGGAAACGATGGTCTCCACTTCTAAAACAATAGTCATTTCCGGATACTACGGATTCAAAAATAGCGGTGACGAAGCGGTCCTGAAATCCATCCTGACCGCATTGGAGCAGGAAGGAAAGGCGGCGGGAGTTAATATTAATCCCGTTGTACTTTCCATTGACCCGGAATGGACCTCAGCGGTATATGGGGTGAAGTCCGTACACCGGATGAAGCTGGGTGAAGTTCGACAGGCAATCAAGGAAAGTGACGGCTTGATCAGCGGCGGAGGAAGTTTGCTGCAGGATGCTACCAGTCCGAAAACGATCCCGTATTACCTGGGCGTCCTCAAGATCGCACAGTGGCTTGGTAAACCGACGTTTATTTATGCCCAGGGCGTAGGTCCGGTCAACCGTAAGCTGTTTTATCCGATGATTCGCTCGATCTTCCGTAAATGCACGTATATCTCGGTGCGTGACATGCAGTCCGGCGAACTGCTTCAGTCCATGGGAATATCAGGGGAAGCCATTCACGTCGTACCCGATCCGGTGATGGGATTGCCGCTGCCAGAGGGCGAGGTTGTTCATCAGAGTGATTCCAACCCGGGATCGACTCTGGAAGAGAACGGTGCTGCATCAGTTTCTTCTATAGAAGAAGAACATCGTGAATCATTCGAAGAACCTTTTGTGCAGTCCTCATTATCAAATCGTGAGATGGAAGGAGAAGGTTCTCTGCCAGTTATCGGTATTTCGGTTCGATATTGGCATCCGGAACGCAAAGAGCTGAAGGCTATTGCGGAAGGGTTAAAGGCATTAGCCGCACAGCGTCCGGTACATTTTCGTTTTCTCCCTTTTTATCAGCCGGAAGATCTTGAGGCTTCGCAGTTTATTGCTAGCGGCATTGGCGATATTTCCAAGAATGGTTCGAAAATCAGTTTCTATTGTGATGAGAAGCAGCCGCAGGACATGCTGCGAGAGGTTAGCCGTTGTGATATGATATTGGGCATGCGCCTGCATAGCCTGATCTATGCCGCGAATCAGAGCGTGCCGCTGCTCGGAATTTCCTATGACCCGAAAATCAATCACTTTTTGAAGCGGCTGGGCAGCGAGCCTGTGGGAAGCAGCGAGTCCCTTGACGCGGATACGTTAAAGGATCAGATGCTGAGGCTGCTGGACGATGCAGCGGCATGGAAGGCGGAGCACGGCGAGCAGATTACCGCATTGAAACAACAGGCTGCTCTGCCTGCACGCCACATTGCCCAATATTTACGCCATAGAGGATGATAAACATGAAACAGACCTATCCATTTCCTACCGTATCGGTGTTCGAGATTCCTTTTTCTAAACTCAGTATGAAAGATACGGTGAAATACCTGACAGAGGCTGTGCAGTCGGGGCAGCCCCACCATGTGATCACGGCGAATCCGATCATGGTGATGACCGCCGTCAACCATCCGGAATATAAACAGATGATGCAAAGTGCTGAAATCATCGTTCCGGATGGCACGGGGATTGTTTGGGCTGCCAGTGTAGGGGGCGAACCGCTGGAGGGGCGCGTTACCGGCTTCGAGCTGTTACATGAATTGTTGAAGGTCGGGGAAACCTATAGATGGAAGTTCTTTCTGCTGGGAACCACCGCCGAAGTGATTCAGGAAGCGGCCGAAAGGTTACAAATGCAATATCCGGCTGCCATTATATGCGGCTATCGGGACGGTTTTTTTGGACCAGATGAAGATGCTGCCGTCATTGAACAGATTCGGGCAGCTTCACCGGATATTTTGTTTGTTGCCCGTGGTGCGGACACTCAAGAGCCTTGGATTGCCCAGCATAAACAAGCGCTTCAAGTTCCGGTTGTTATGGGGGTCGGAGGATCTTTTGATATTATCTCCGGCAAACTGAAGCGAGCACCGAAGGTATTCCAAAAGCTGCGTCTCGAATGGTTTTACCGTCTTCTGAAGGAGCCTACACGTTACAAAAGAATGCTTGCGCTGCCGAGATTCGTAGTGAAAGTGCTGCGCGAGAAAGAAAACGTAACGAAAACGAGCTAAATGGCTCATTTCTGTGGGTAAAATCCGGGATTTCACCGGAAATTGGTATTGGTTTTCGGACCCGAAGGGAGTATAATTCAACCGGTAGACAATATTGGGGGTCGAATGATTACATGTTAATGATATACATCATCGGGTTTATCATATCGCTGACGCTCGCTCTGCTCTTAACGCCGCTTGTGAAGAAGTTTGCCGTTAAGATTGGTGCCGTTGACGTTCCAAATGCCCGCAAGGTTCATACCCGGATCATGCCCCGACTCGGGGGACTCGGCATCTATCTGGCTTTTATTATTGGACTGATTGCAGTTCTTCCTTTTCTTCCAGATAGCCTGTCCCCTCGCGATGCCAACTTTATGAAGGCATTTCTAATCGGCGGTTCCATGATCGTATTGATCGGAGCCTTGGATGATCGATTTGAACTTTCGGCCAAAGTGAAGTTTTTGGCTCAAATTGCAGCTGCTTGCGTAGTTGTATTCGGATTTAATATTACCGTGGACTTTGTAAATATACCGTTCCAGGACCGGTACTCTATGCTGGAGAGCTGGGTATCGATTCCACTGACAATCTTCTGGATTGTCGGCGTAACCAACGCGATTAATCTCATTGACGGACTGGATGGACTTGCAGCCGGTGTATCGGGCATTGCGATCGGTACGATTCTGGTCATGGCGGTCCTGATGGGCAATACCACTGTTGCTTTGCTCTGTCTGCTTCTCCTCGGCAGCATTATCGGGTTTCTATTCTTCAACTTTCACCCGGCCAAGATTTTCATGGGGGATACGGGCTCATTATTCCTTGGATTTTGTTTGGCCATGCTATCCCTGCTTGGATTCAAACAGATTGCCATTGTATCCTTCATTACGCCGCTGATTATTATCGGTGTTCCGTTGTCTGATACGTTTTTCGCTATCATCCGTCGTAAAATCCAGAAGAAACCGATCTTCGCTCCAGACAAAGGACATCTGCATCACTGTCTGCGCGAGCTAGGATTCAGTCACCGTCAGACGGTGTTGATCATTTATGTGATTGCTGCATTTTTCGGCGTACTGGCTGTCATTCAATCTTCGGCGGCCATGTATGAAGCAAACTGGGTAACCTTCGTCGTTATCTGCGTTATGATGTGTTTCATGCAGATCGGTGCTGAAATTATCGGACTGGTCGGCAAGACCAAACGGCCGATTCTTGGATTGATCAACCGTATGCGAATGAAGGCAAATCCCGAAAGTCGCTCCAAGTAGAACTTATTCTTTTTCATGATGCGTCCGGATCGGACATGCCAGCCTCACCCAAAAAGGGTGAGGCTTTTTTGTGATTTTTGCTAAATAATAGGACACTCGTTTCCGATATATGAACTATGCGATAGAACCAATCTGTTAGTGAAAGCGAGGGGACCCAGTGAACGACGTAACACCCAAAACGGACTCCAACGTCCGAATGATCAAGGAGGCACAACCGTTGAAGAAAAATTTCCGTACAATAGCAAGCCTGTTATTGGCCATTGCTATGTTCTTTTCCCTAATTCCGGCTTTACCGGCTTCAGCTGCAAATGGAGCCTTGTATTTTCACTTTTCAAATCTAAGTACGGATCCAAATTCCCCAACACCGGAGAACCGGAATTCTATTTCGGTTTCGGGTACCTACAACGGCATTAACCCGAATACCATCTCGTATGAGATTAAACGCTTTGATGACACAACCACAGGCGGAACAGGTGTTAAGCCGATTCTGGACGAAGCAGCGAATACGTTCGAGTTCCTGAATGTGCAGTTGAATCAGGGCGTGAACAAAATCATCGTATCCGGTATGAGTACGCAAGGCCAGCAGATGAGTGCGACGGCTTATGTGAAATTTTCCGACGTACCGGCTGTGTACGAAGTAGCGCTCAGTGATGGACGTGTCCTGGAAGAGAATGCTTCCAAGCCGGTTGTCGTTACCACGCAGACCGTTAGCATCTCGGTAAAAGCAACCAATGGCTCCAAAGGTGTGACCGTTAACGGCATGGCCATGTATCCTGGCGGCGGTGATACGTATTACTCCGCAGGGATCCAATTGCAAAAGGGTGTAAACGATCTGGTGATCGTCGTTAACTCGGAATCGAAAACACAGACCATTAATAGACAGGTCGTATATCATCCGACAGGCTCCTTGACGGTCAATCAACTGCAGATTGGTAACACCAAGATCGATGGGCAGGCCGTTGTAACCGGTACGGTTAACGGCGTCATCTCCGGTTATGTTATCATGGATGCTCCTCCGGCTGGTACGCCTGCGGTACCGCCAACTCTTGAAGTATCCGTATTTCCGACAGGATCCACAGTGCCAATCATGACCTCAAATGCTACCGTAGGTGCAGCAAGCCTCCTGGGAAACAGCTTGATGTATCCTTTTACATCCACTGGCTCGGTTGACATCACACAGAGCGGGGAATACTTTGTTTATACTAAGGACACTAGCACTGGTTTCGATGTGAAAAATCCTTTTACTTATCGTGATATCAATGCACCTACAATCAAACAGGTGCATCAACTATACGGTGTAACAGAGAGTGGCGGAACGGTAACATTTACCTCTCAGTCCATTTTTCCAAGCAGTAACAATACTGTCCTTAACGAATTGCCGATCTACTTAATGGTGGAACAAGTGAACGCAGGCGACGTTGAGATTGAATCCAGCAAGGGCGGCGGCACGATTGCCCAGAAACTTACCTATAATGGCAGCACGGTTTTCAAAATTACGAATCTGCCTTCAGGACAACAAAATCTGATCATTAAGGTCAGCAATGCATCGGGCGTCTCCGATACCAAGGTGATCCCGGTAACGTTCCTGTCCTCCACTTATATTGATATTTATCATTTGTATAACAATCAGGTCTTTAAGAATAGTACAGATTTTAATCAAGTAACGGGTCGGATTGTGAACTACACGGGAACATCAGGACTTACGATTTCCTTGAATGGTAACACTCGCGATCTGCCAGTGAGCGGAAATGGCGAGTTCAGCTTTACAGATACGACGTTCCTGCAGCTGATCCCAGGTCCGAATACTTTGGTGGTCGCTGACAAGAGCGGGAAAATCTCGACGAAACTAACTCTGCTGTATTTTAGCGATACTCGTTCGGTTATCAAAAACATGATTCCATTCCCGGTTGGTTCCGCAACGGAATCCGATCCGGATGGGTTGTTCAGAGAAACCGCCGAGAATGCCTATAACACATATGAAAAGGCTTTGGGTCTTCGCTTTGAGGTGGAATACACCGATGAGATCACGGTGAATCTTAGCCATCCTACGCCATCCATCTTTGCAGTGTTTACAAAAGACAACGCAGGAACCTGGCGTCTTACAGGGGGGACCCTGAAGACACAATTAGATCCCATTGATCCGAAGGAGCACGACCGATACTTTACCATTGTCAATGGAGCAAACTCCAGCTCTGCCCGCGTTGTATTTAAAGAACTCGCGCTTCCAGAGGTTGGATTGCAGGCAATCAGCATCGGTTCGCGTTATCAGTCGGTTACAACCACAGATACCATTGAAATTACTCGTGAGCGTGCGCCTTATGAAGTTCTTTCTCCTAGGCTCCCTAACGAAGGCGTATTGAAACAGAACTTTGTAGAGGTAAGCATCAAGGCTGAAGGAGCTACTTCCATTCTGATTGGCAAAACGCCAATGGTGAAATCCGAAATCAGCGACATTTTCCGTCTTGAGGTCAAGAACCTGAAAAACGGTAAAAATACGATTAAGTTCACGATCGAACAAGGTACCAAAAAGACAAGCGGGCAATTCGTTGTAACGTACACCGATGATGCAACAGAAGGCTCTCAGTTTAAAACAAATATTTCGAAGTCAGGTAAGGTTAAAGTATTTAAGGGTGATTTGTCTCTATCCTTGCCGAAAGGCACGGTGCTTCAACAGGCAAAATCAAGTCCGAATGCAGAAGTGCCTACGATCAATTTGCTTGGCGAGCATGACATCCTGTTTGGTATTGCCAACCAGATCGATGGGCGGACCGTTAAAGCTTACAATCGAATTGGTGAAATCGAGAACGGTGTAGAAATGGATGGACGCCTGTCCCTCATTCCAGGGGATAACAACAATGCGTTCCGTTTCACTCCGGCAGCCCATTACGGTTATTCATCCCCTCTTTACTGGCTGGATGCGGGTTCGCTTAATGCATACAGCAGCAACGTAGAGGACTTTAATGTGAAAGCAGCAGCGCATCCGTACGCAAAAGGGAACGAATTCCATCAACGCTTGATTCCCCAGAACTGGATGGAGTTGTCGCAAAAAGGTACGATTACCTTGAAATATGATTCTGCACTGGTGAACTCAGCTTCAAGCAACTTGGGCATTTGGTGGTATAACCCGTCCCAAGGAACTTGGATCAACATCGGCGGGAAAGTAGATGCTAAGAAGAAAACTGTTACGGCTCCATTTAAGGGATTTGGTTATTACGCAGTTAAATCCTTGCGTTATAGCTACTCCGATGCGATCTCGCATAAGACGGCCCGTAACGATATTGAATTGATGCTGGCCAGAGGATACATGAAGGCGTCCAAGACGGATGCATTCGGCGTGTATGATCCAATGACACGCGGTGAATTAGCTACTATTATAGTGAAGCTGCTGGATATTCCGTTGGATTATGATACCGATAAGAACAAGCTCACTTTTGATGACATTTATCAGGAAAGTGTTGTCAATAGCATGCAGTGGGATTACCGTTATATTGAGACAGCTGCCAGAAAAGGAATCATTCGCGGCATTGCGCCACGAAGCTTTGCTCCTAATATGGAACTGACTCGTGAAGAAGCGGCCAACATGATTGCACGTGCGCTCAACCTGAAGATGGGTGAAATCGAAAAAGATAAAGCAGCACTTCAGAAGCAGTTCGAAGATGTCGGCAAAATCAAATCGAATTATTCTTATCCAGCCATTCTTGCTGTAAGTAAGGCGGGCATCATCACTGGTGTTGCCAACAGCTTGAAGGAAGGCGAGAAGAAACCGACGTATAACTTCAACCCGGATGCTGTTCTGAATCGTGCAGATACGGCGACGATCGTGAAACGCATGATGAACAAACTTAAAATGATGTAGGTTATATTATAAGAAGAAACTGTAGGACAAAAGGAACGAGAGCAGACGCCTAACTACTGATGGCTGTGCTCTCGTTTTCTTATGTGCAAATTATGATGGATAAGGTTATATATAACATAATTAACAAGATCTTAAGGATGATACTATGGACCAAGAAACCGTTTACCAATATCTAATGTTTTGTAATTTCATGTAGAATACGCTACAATAGCGGAAGCACATACTATTTTTAGAGGGTGAAGATGAATTTATGAAGCCGATATTATCAAAAGCGCAGCTCGACTACATGAAGGCGAAGACCAAGTTCGAGGAAAAAGCCAAAGTGATGGAGAAGAAGATTGAGCTGGCTCGTGCCGCTCATGATGAGATAACTCAGGAAGTCATGGAGGGACTCGTTGTTGAGACAGGCTTTCATGATTCATTTAACGAAATGACAGCGGCTGAGAATGCGTTGATCCAATGGTCTCATACAACAATAAAACATGACAAATCATATCGTACGAATAAAGCAGAGATTGATCAGATGTACAGCACGCTGCACAGCAATCCGGAGATGCGTGCACGAATTATCCAGCTTGCTATGAAGATTCGATAGTATTCTACAAAGGGCGCCCACAGGGCGTCTTTTTTGTTGTCATATTATGTAATTGACCCAATGTTATGGGAATCGGAAATGGTTTTGAAAATATTTTTAAAAAAACTTTGTAACAACCGCAACTTTTTGAGAAATCAAACGTTTATAATGTAGAACGCAATGAGGAACCCAAGATTATCCGATGCAAGAAGATTGTCTATTAATTAGAAAAATGTTCTTTACGGAGTATGGGACTCGTTGTATAATACCTAGGTAGGATTAGGAAATCTATTCTAGTTTGTAGTGTTCTCTCGTTAACAAGATTCTGTGATATCGTCACAGACATCATTTATGATTTATGCTCAACTCGGGAAAGGAGGTGCAGGACAATGAGTGATAAGAGCTACCAAATTAAAGAAAACAATCAAGTGATGATTCAAGGAGGAGAAAAAAAGGTTATGAAGAAAATTTTATCCGTAGCACTGTCTACAGCAATGGCATTCTCGATGTTTGCTTCTGTTGCATTCGGTGACGATGCGCTTAACACACAACAGAAATTTGATGTATTGAAAGAAAAAGGTATCTTCACTGGCTATCCAGATAACACTGCTGGTCTTGATAAAGAAATGACTCGCGCTGAGTTCGCGAAAGTTTTGGTAGGCATCATGGGTCTTGAGCCAATCCAAGGCAAAGCATCTTTCAAAGACAAAAACTACAAAGCTGACAAATGGCCAGCTCCTTATGTAGAAGCAGTATACGCTGCAGGCATCATGGAAGGTAAAAACACAACGAAAATGATCTTCGACTTCAACGGTAAAATCACCGTTCAAGAAATGGCGAAGGTTCTCGTTACTGCTCAAAAGCTTGAAGTTCCAACAGAAACGAACAACAACGCTTCTGACTGGGCTAAAGGTTATGTTCAAGCAGCAATCAACGCTGGTTTGGTAGATGCTAAAACAAACCCTAAAGCTAACGCTTCCCGTTCCCAATTGGTTGAAGTTGCTTACACAATCTACTTGTCGCAACAAAAACCAAAAGTGGTTTCTTATGATGTAACTGAGAGCGGTAAAGTTGTAACTTTCAAACTTGCTAACAACGAAGAAGTGAAAGTTGAACTGGAAACTCCACTGAAAGCTAACACAGCTACTGAAGTGAAGTTCAAACATAACAACTACGAGTACACTGAAAGTGTAACTTGGAAGGTAACTTCTGCTACTAAAGTTGAATCCGCAACTTCCACTAACTTGAAAGAAGTTGAAGTTGTATTTGACGGTAAAGTTGACAAAGCGTCTGCTACTGACAAAAACAACTATGTCATCGATTCCAACTCTAAAGGAATCAAATCCATTTCCGTACTGGAAGATGGTAAATCTGTACGTATCCTGTTGAACGAATCCAGCAAATTCGTACAAGGAACAACATACAAGATTGTTGTGAAGAATGTTAAAGGTGATCAAGGCGCTGCAATCCCACAAGGTGAAGTGTCCTTCTCATCGTCCGACAACACGCTGCCAACAGTTTCCGAAGTAAAAGCTCTTGGAACTAAAGTTATTAAGGTAACTTTCTCCGAGCCTGTTATCGCTCCATCCAGCAGCAACTTCCAACTGGATGACAAAGCGTTCACTGGTTCCGTAACGCAAGGTGCAAACCAAAGAGAAGTTATCTTGAGAGACTACACAGGTGGAATTTCCGTCGGTGCTCACAAATTGACAACTTCCCTGGTTGAGGACTACGCAGGTCTAAAATCTTTGGCTGATACCAAAGAATTCACAGTTGCAGTTGATACTGAAGGTCCGAAGGTTACTGAAATTTCTGCTACTCTGGAAAAAGTAACAGTAACATTCGATGAAGAAATCGATCCTGCTTCCGTAACAGAAGATAGCTTCTACTGGAAGTCTGGCGACAGCAAGAAAAAAGGTAAAGCAACTCAAATCGCAGCAAACGTTTATGAAGTTGATTTCTCTGCTAACCGTTTGCCAGGATATGAAACTAACCTGTTCGTTGAGGTTAAAGACTACTCCGGTAACGTGAATCCTGTGAAGGAACATAAAGTAACAGCAAGTATTGACTTGGTTCAACCTCGTGTACTTGAAACTACATTCGGTAATGACAGAGCAAACACGTTGACAGTTCGTTTTGACAAAGCAGTAGATGCTGCTGACAAAAAGTACTTCACTGTTAAAAAAGGTAGCGATGTTATTCCTGTGAACAATGTAGTGGCTGCAGATGCATCGAACAAAATCTTCTACGTTAGTTTCTTCAGCACTCTTGAAGGTACTTACGACCTGAAGGTTAAAGATGTAAAAGACAGAACAGCATTGCAAAACACTATGGTTGAGTACGATGGTACATTTGTAGCGGCTGATGTTACTAACCCAGACGTTTCTAATGTGGATTACAACGATTCAACTCGTAAATTAGCATTGCATTTTGGAAGAGAAATGGATGTTTCGACTCTTCAAAACAAAGGCAGCTACTATATCGATTTCCAAAAGAACGGTGCTAACACACAAAGAATTGCTATCCCTGCTGAAGTTAGAGTGGATGTAGTAAATGGTGCTAAATCCGTAGTGCTTCAGTTCCCAGAGTTCATTAACGGAACAAAAGTTTCGTTTGGAACGAACGGTTCTGTTAAAGGAGTCCATGCAATTGGTCTCAAATCTAAAACAGGACAATCGGTTTCCTGGACTAGCGCGGGCTTAGGAGAGGCAAAACAAAGTAAACTCGAATGGACAAAAGCTGTTCAAAAGGATGCTAAAACCTTTGAACTTGAGTTCAATCAAGTAATTGCTTATGCTAGCGCTAGTGATTTCACTGTTAACGGTACTTACCCATCAGAAGTGAAAATTGATGGAGCTAAAGTAACATTGAAAACAAGCAATGAGCATTTAAATGGTGGAACAATCACTTTGTTTGCTAACAACTCCATCGAAACTTATTCCAACAACAGACTTAACCTTAATGGTAATGCTGTGATGAATATTCAAAACACTGTAGCACCTAAAGCTACTGGTGTTACTAAGAGAGAAGACGCGTCGTTTACTGTTACCTTCTCTACTTATGTAGATTCCAAAAACGGTAAAGTTGAAGATCTGAGAAATGACTTCATTCTTAAAGATCTTTCCAAGGATAATACTCCAGTTATCCCTGCAACTGACTATACTACTTCCTTCACTACTGATGGAAAGGGTAATGTTGTAGTGACACTTACTAACCCTGAGCTGCTTAAAGCAAATCCTCCGATCTCTGTGCAAGTTCGTAAGGATGCTCAGTATATGGTTGCAAGAGGAACAGATGTTAAAGCCGTTGAATCCGATGTATTTACTGTCGAGGCTCCTACTGCACCAGCTGTCGCACCAGTAACCGTACAATCTACAACTTATGACACAGCGACTTCTACACTGACTGTTAATGTAGATAAGAACATTAAAGGCATCGTTAATGGTAAAGTTTCGATTGCTACTAATAAAGGAACAACTCTTTATGATGCAGAATTGCCTGCTGTTGGAAAAACCTTCAAAGTAGTAGTTGGTAAAGAAGATACCATTAATGGCGGAGAGTTGAAAGCTAGTGTTGTTCTGGAAGATAATACAACAGTTGATTTGAAAGGTACTATCAAGTACTAAAATCGACATACCAAAATAAAGCTTAGCATCTAAGCTTTGACACACCGGAGAACATTATGTTCTCCGGTGTGTTTTTTAATTTTCCAAAGAAAACAATCCTTAGCTTACCTAAGTAGGGTTGTTCAGTTCTGGTTTTTTCTTTATAGTTAAATAGTATAGATTACCTTAGGAGGAACAGATTAAATGAAACCTTATTTAAAGGTTGGCTTGGCGGCTCTGACGATTGGAGCTGGCATCTGGATTGGTGCAACTTACAACAACACCGCCACCGGCGCTGGCACCACCCCAGGTACTACTGACGACCCGGTCGTCACCAAAAGCTACGTTGACCAACAAATTCAGCACGCGCTGAATGGCGGTAGTGGAGGGTCTACGAATCCAACAAATCCTACAAATCCAACTCAGCCATCCCAAGGTGCTGATGAGGTTAAGAACGTTGCGCTGAAACCAGGCAAGATTCTGATTGCCGATGCAGGAACGGAGTTCATTGTTCGCTCAGGTAATGCTGTGATTTACACAGAAGTCGCTAGCGGCGTTGCAGACCTTACGGACGGTAAAGACCTCTTAAATGGTGAAACTGCGCCTAAGAACCATCTGCTTTCTTTCCCCCGTGAAGGTCGGGGCATCCAGGTGAAAGAAGGGCAGACAAGCAATCTGATTGTCATGGTCCGTGGCGGGTTCACCATTAAGTAGGAATCCACTAGGATCCGTTTAACTCCTGCTAATACTTGCTCTAACCTGCTTAGAGGCATGGCAACATTTTATCGGTATAATCCTCTTATAATTATTGCCAGTAGTGACAACGTTTTATACGTGTGGGTGCTTTGAAATCAACAAATAATACTTCTGTAAAAACAAATACAGGAGGTGTATTTTCATGGCACGCAGCAGTCGTAACCGTCAAGTGGTACCGGAGAGTCGTGAAATGCTGAAGCAAATGAAATACGAAATTGCAGCAGAGTTTGGATTACCCGTGGGATATGGCAGCGGTTCCAATGGAGCCGATACGGAATTTGGCTCTGAGTTAGGAATCATCGGTGGTGGATCTTCCAGCCGTCGTCCTGGGTGGGGGCATCTAACATCCCGTGAGAATGGATCGGTTGGTGGAGAGATCACTAAACGTTTGGTTCGAAACGCTGAACAAAGTCTCTTCGGTAAATTGTAGTTGTTTTTCAGTTAAAAGCGGAACTTATCCTTGACTAAATCCGATTGAGAAACCCAAGAAAATCCTTGGAAAGCAGCTTACTTACTGGATTGACACCTAGTAACAAATAAGTTAATATGCATGTTGAGGATTGTACATTTCAAACCTTTTCCTGTCGGAAAAGGTTCATTTTTTGTGTAGGACCTTTTGATATATCACATACTATTCATATGGGAGGTTGATCTCATGTCTTTAACAGGGCGACGTTTATTTACATCTGAGTCCGTAACTGAAGGACATCCGGATAAAATCTGTGACCAGATTTCTGATGCGGTACTCGATGCTTTTTTGGCTAACGATCCGAACGCACGCGTAGCTTGTGAAGTTTCCGTTGCGACTGGTCTTGTTTTGGTCATTGGTGAAATTAGCACTAAATCTGAATACGTGGATATTCCATCCATTGTACGCAATACTGTGAAGGAAATCGGGTATACCCGTGCAAAGTACGGTTTTGATTACAATACATGCGCGGTGTTAACATCGCTGAATGAGCAATCTGCCGATATTGCACAGGGGGTAAACGCTGCACTGGAGAATCGTGATCCTTCCCAAATGGACAAGGAAACCGAGAACATAGGTGCTGGTGACCAAGGTCTGATGTTTGGTTTTGCAACCAACGAGACGCCAGAATTGATGCCTCTTCCGATTGCATTGTCTCACCGTATCGCTCGTCGTTTGTCCGAGGTTCGTAAAGACGGTACGCTGGACTACCTGCGTCCGGACGGTAAAACCCAGGTAACGGTTGAGTATGACGGCAATACACCGGTCCGTGTGGATACGATCGTGGTATCAACTCAACATGCCGAAGAAGCAACGCTGGAGCAAATCCAGAAAGATATTAAAGAACAAGTCATTCTTCCTGTCGTGCCAGCTGAATTGCTGGACGCAGAAACTAAATATTTCATTAACCCTACCGGACGTTTTGTTATCGGCGGTCCTCAAGGGGATGCTGGCCTGACAGGCCGCAAAATTATCGTGGACACCTATGGCGGCTACGCTCGTCATGGTGGCGGTGCATTTTCCGGTAAGGATCCTACAAAGGTTGACCGTTCCGCTGCTTACGCGGCTCGCTACGTGGCTAAAAACCTAGTTGCCGCAGGACTTGCGGACAAGTGTGAAATTCAATTGGCTTACGCTATCGGTGTCGCTAACCCAGTGTCGATTAGTGTTGATACTTACGGAACTGGTAAAGTGAGCGAAGAGAAGCTGGTTGAGCTTGTGCGTAACAACTTCGACCTGCGTCCGGCTGGAATCATCCGCATGCTGGATCTTCGTCGCCCGATCTACAAGCAAACCGCTGCTTACGGACACTTTGGACGTACAGATCTGGATTTGCCTTGGGAACGCGTAGACAAAGCGGAAGCACTGAAAGAACAAGCTGGCGTAAACTAAGGTAATCTTAAGATATGTTCCAGATATAAAGTTTAGGCATGTGCTGATTTAATTTTTCTTCTGAAAAAAATCGGCACATGCCTTTTTTCTGCTTCTTAATTCTCATAGTGAGTAGAGATTCAACTCAGTTGGATATGAAAATATGACAAAAATGAAATAATTAAAAAGTTGATTACCCACTATGGTTATCAGCTTTTTTAATGAATAAATGGAAAACGAGGAATAAACTTTATGACAAACTAGTTACTTTTACATGAAAATATAGTAACATAGGATTGATTTACATAGACTCCTAAAAAATTCCGCTATAAATTTTACAAGACTTGTTGTACGATACGCGAAAGTGTTTTTTTATAACAAATTCGTAACTTTTCCGCAAAAATGAAGTCTATTAATTAGAGACTTTATATGTTCGGCATCCGTGTTGAACGATAGATGGGAGAGTTACGATTACATGGTTAGTCAGGGGAAAACACTGAAGTCTACAACATCAGGTGTAGGCAAGAAATGGTTGATTATTACATTGGCAGGAGTCATCTGGGTGGGTCCTGTGCTGAGCAGCGGAATACCAGTGATAGGGAACCTATCAACATCCTCGGTAGCTTATGCGGCATCAACATCGGCTAAGAAGCTTGGCGAGGAAATCATTACTTCCGGTGCGGTTTTGATGAAGTATCAGTATATCAACAGTACAGGCGCAAAATCGCTGGCGAATGTCGTTCGGGTGGATCTGAACAACAAATATGTGAAGCTGGATGTCATGACAGGCCAAGGGAATAAATTTACAACGAGACAAAGCACGGGAGGAATGGCTAAGGAGAACGGCGCGGTAGCTGCTATTAACGGTGACTTTTTTAATACCGGCAGCGAAGGGGCTCCGATGGGTGCTCAAGTATCGAATGGTCTGTTGATGTCAACGCCTTCGGATCTGAAAGGCATGTATGCTTTTGGAGTAACGAACAATGGAACGCCAATTCTGGATGAGTTTGCATTCTCGGGGAGTATTACAGCTGAGAATGGAGCCTCATTCCCGCTCGCGGGTATGAACAAAACATCCTATGCGCCAGAAGGCACCGGATCAACGTATAGCCATGCCAATACAGCTTATATCTACACAAGCGCATGGAAGGCTGTTGAGCGTCCTAAGAACAGCTCGACAACGCCAACGGAGGTTATGGTAACGGATGGGGTCATAACCGATATTTCAGTAATGGCAGGATTGCCAACAGCGATACCGGAGGGAAGCTACATTTTGCGAACCCATGGGGCTGCGGCAGAGTTCGTGAAAAAAAATCTGGCTGTCGGTCAAAAGCTGGAAGCGAATTATGCTCTGGTGTCCAAAAAATCAGGTAAAGAACTGGACCCGTCTACACTCCAAATGATGATTGGCGGCCATACGATTCTGGTGGATAACGGCAAGGCAACATCATTCTCTCGAAACGTGAATTCGATTGGAGGGAGCAGGGCACGTACAGCCGTAGGTTACTCCAAAGACGGACGATACGCCTACCTGATTGCTACGGAGAGCAACGATAACAGTAAAGGCATGACGCTGCAGCAGCTTCAGGATTTCATGACAAAGGTTGGCGTATGGAAGGGGATGAACCTCGACGGCGGCGGATCGACAACGATGGTAAACCGTCCACTAGCTGAGATGAATACCCAGTTGACCTTTAACACGGAATACGGCACCACGCAGCGCAGCATTGTTAACTCACTTGGCGTGTTCTCCACAGCACCTCAGGGCAGCTTGAAGGGCTTAAAAGTAAGTGGCAGCAACACGCTCCTGATCGGTCAAATGGGCACCTATGAACTAAAAGGCTATGATACCTACTATAACCCAATTGAAGCAGGTTCGATTAAACCGACTTGGAAGTCCAGCAACGGCAATCTAGCGGTCAACGGACAAAGCATTAAAGCGACGAAGCCGGGTACATCGACACTGACAGCAGTAAGCGGCAGCACGAAAGCTACGATGCAAGTCAAGGTGCTGGGCGCTGATGATCTTGTTGCGTTGACTACAGGCGTATCAAGCGCACCGCTGCAGGCTGGAACGAGTGTTTCCGTGCCGGTGACGGCCGTAACAAGCAACGGCCAGAGCTTGGAGGTTCCGAGCAGCGCGCTGAAATGGGAGTTTATCGGATTTAAAGGCAGCGTCAAAGACGGCCGCCTGACCGTATCCTCCGTGAACAGCAATACAAAAGTCGGTTATGCCATCGCACGCTATGACGGCTTTAGCACGGTCGTTATTTTGTCGGCAGCGGGCGAAAGCACGTGGGAGAACTTCGAGAATGTGAATTACCCGGTGAAGTTCACGACCAATGTGCCGACAGTTACCGGGACTGCAGCGATCAAAAATGGCAGCGGAGCAAAGGCATCGTCCAAAGTCTTGAACTTGACCTATGATATGACAAGCGGATTAGGGCAAAAAATGTACGCTTACGCCGAGTTGAATGGTACAACTGGCAAAGTGATTCCTGCACAGGCTACGGCCATGACCATTGATGTGGAGGGAGATAACAGCCTGAACTGGCTGCGCGCTGAACTCCAAGACAATAATGGAAAAACCGTATACGTCGACTTGGCAAAAGCAATTGATTGGAGCGGTTGGAAGACGCTGAGCCTCGATCTCAGCGGATACAACATTGCATTCCCGGCACAGATGAAGCGGCTGTATGTGGTGAACGTGGAAGAAGGCCAGGACGAGCGTGCATTGACAGGAGCTGTATCTTTTGACGATATCCGCTTCACAATGCCGTCTCTATCAGGGAATGAAGGACTTCCAACCGGCAAAGCGGTCATGACCATTGGGCAAAAATCTCTTATGCTGAATGGTTCGAAAGTGGCAATAGATTCGGCGCCAATTCTGAAAAATGGGACGACCTACGTTCCGATTAAACACGTGCTCGACGCGTTCGGCGGGCATGCAACCTGGAACCAATCTGCTCAGCGGGTAGGCGTCCTGAGAGGCGGCATGTTCATGGAATTAACGGTCGGCAAGAAGGAATTCATTCTAAACGGTAAGCGCAGTTCGGCGGCTGTATCACCTATGGTCCAAGGCGGTAGGACTTTGGTCCCTCTTCGTCTCGTTTCCGAGCAATTAGGCCTTAAAGTAAAATGGGACAAGAACACGAAGACCGTTACGATCGAATCGTGATATGGTATGATATGTATATGAAACGTTAGAAATGGAGTAGAGTGCGTGGATTATCAAGCCGATGCCATCGACCGTGTCATAAAAAATGCCATCAAAGTGATGGAGGACAGCAAATACCAAATGTTCGAAATATTGGAGGCGTCGCGGCAAGAGCTTACGTCTCTCAATCATGAACTGCAGCGGACATTAAAAGAAACGACGGAAACCTTAGAGAAGGTAGATCAGCTGGAGCTGAACTACCGCCGTTCCCGGATCCGGCTGACCGAGGTCAGCCGGGATTTTGTCCGGTACAAGGAAGAGGACATCAAGCAGGCGTATGAGAAAGCAACCCAGCTACAGCTTGACCTCATGATCTACCGGGAGAAGGAAATGTATCTGAAGGCAAGACGAGATGAGCTGCAGAAGCGGGTTCGTAATGTCGAGAACTCCGTGGAGCGTGCAGAATCGATCGGATCTCAGATGGGCGTGGTATTGGAATACTTGTCCGGAGAGCTGGGTCAGGTATCCCGAATCATCGAATCTGCCAAAAACAGACAGGTCATTGGTCTCAAAATTATTTTGGCGCAGGAAGAAGAACGGAAGCGCATATCCAGGGAGATTCATGATGGACCTGCACAATTGCTGGCGAATCTGGTTCTTAGGACGGAAATTGTAGAAAGAATGCTCGCAAAGCAGGAATTTAAGATGGTGCAGGACGAAATAGTAGATTTGAAGGGCCAGGTTCGATCGAGCTTGGAGGAAATGCGAAAAGTCATTTTCAATCTGCGTCCAATGGCACTCGATGATCTAGGATTAATCCCCACATTGCGTAAATACGTGCATGATTATGAAGAGAAATCGAAAATCCGCACGATCTTCGAGACACGGGGAAAAGAGCATCGTCTCTCTTCTGCGATGGAGGCGGCCATCTACCGGTTGGTGCAGGAAGCACTTTCGAATGCTGCAAAACATGCTTACCCGACTTATGTGCTTGTTGAAATCACGTACCAGGCGCAATTGGTCAAAATCGTTGTACAGGACAATGGCCTGGGATTCAATGTCGATTTGCTGGAGCAGAAAAGCAAGGACCACTTTGGGTTAATTGGCATGCGGGAGAGGGTTGAGCTGCTCGAAGGGAGAATGGAGATCGATTCAGCTGAGAATCAAGGAACGAAGATCGTGATTCATATCCCGACGAACGTAGAAAAGAGAAAGGAGTAATCGGATGGAACATTTGGAGAAAGAGAACGCGATTATTAAAGTATTATTAGCGGATGACCACCAGCTGTTTAGGGAGGGTCTGAAGCGTATACTGAATATGGAGGACGACATTGACGTTATCGGAGAATGCGGCGATGGAATTCAAGTGCTTGAGTTCTGTAACGAAGTGAAGCCGGATATCGTGCTGATGGATATCAACATGCCCACCGAAAATGGCGTTCAAGCAACTGAGAAACTACGTGAAATGTTTCCTGAGATCAAAGTTATCATTCTGTCGATTCATGACGATGAAAGTTATGTGTTTGAAACGCTCCGTAAGGGAGCAAACGGTTACCTCCTGAAGGATATGGAAGCCGAGTCACTGATTAATGCGATTCGTTCGGTACATGAGGGATATGCATTTATCCATCCGAAAGTTACGGGTAAGCTCATTCAACAGCTCCGCCGAATGACTTATGTAAACGAAGCAGGCGCTATGGCTGAGGGCGGTTCGCGTGAGGCTGGAGTCAAGTTTGTGGCAGGCGAGAATAACCCATTGACAAGGCGCGAAGCGGAAGTGCTTAGACTAATGGCCGAAGGCAAGAGCAACAAGATGATAGGGGAATACCTGTTCATTAGTGAAAAAACTGTAAAAAACCACGTCAGCAGCATTTTGCAGAAGATGGAAGTGGACGACCGTACACAAGCGGTTATCAACTCGATCAAATATGGCTGGGTGACGTTGTAATCGCCGATCCGAATGCACGGACGCGTCTTACATAGGGAGGGAACTGCCAAGGGCGGTTCCTTTTTGTTATGATGATTTATAGGTTTTCAGCGAAGCTGAACAAATTCGATAATCGCAAGAAGACATACTTCAAAAGGCGGTCTGTCTTCCGTGAAGGTTCGCCCCAAAAGATGTTGTTCTTATGGTGTTTGAGCCGTTCCCATTAAGTTCTGTGTGGGCTCTGATTACATAGCTGTCACCGTACCCTCCTGACCAGCATATATTGTTGATAAGAGAAGGAGGTGAGTCTCATGGTTGCCCAATTGCTGTGGATACTCGCGGTGTACGGGATTGCTGTTGCTCTGATTCATATCGTGCATGCCCGTCATCTTAGAAGAGCCGGTGAAGGCACGGGGCGGCGCAGGCATTATGTGCTGATCACGTCCAACCATGAGCGGCAGGTGGAATGGTATTTGAGAGCCCTTTCATGGTATGCCCTGCTGAGCGGGACGCGCGTGCGTGTCACCGTCCTTGATGATCAGTCGTACGATGATACGCTGAAGATTGTCCAGAGATTGACTCATTTGTCCGGAATTGAACTGGTATATGGGACTTGGAAGTCCGATGACTCGGCATCACGGGAAATGGGTGCCGGTCCGAATGAAGAAGAAGTGATACGGATCGATCTAAGAAACCCGATGGAGGCTGTTCGGATTCCATATGTACAGGGTTAAACATCAGCAAGTTGTTTTGGTTACCAGGTTGGTATTCATATTGTTAAAGGCGTGAAGCACACTCCAAGCGTAAGCGAAGGGTGTGTTTTTTGTGTTTCTTGGAGGGAGAGTGGCTATCTAATATCAAAATGTGCTTGTTCTTATTTTGTCTACAGCTGAACCTCGCTGAACCTCCTGCATTCAACTCCGTTCTTGTTTCCATGTGATTCTCTGTCTCTCATAGCGGTACTTGTACCCGACTAGGAGAAGTGGGAATAGAGCGGTTAAATTAGGGGTGTGACAGATTTCGACATAGGGCATCGTGAGAAGGATCTATTTCATAATGTAATGGTCTCAGCATGGAACTGGTAAGCCGTAGATATGAAATCTTGCTTAATAACGTACCAGCACTCGGCATTTTACCAGCTTATATGTCTCATTATTGGAGTTGATGTCATGCAGATTGCCATATATGCCATTCGAACATCAGAGAAATGGAAGTGTTTTCTCTCGCTGGATATGCGGGTGGATCTTCAATGGTGGTATGGAGTGAAACGATGGACGGATGAGAAAACCAGCGTACGCTCATTGGTGCTGTTATCAACACAAGTTCCATTAGGGTGGGCCGTTGTCATTCAAGAGAGATTTCGATCCAACCAAGACATGGATCAATGGGGGAAATCGGAATGGCAGAAATATTTGTACCAGAGCTTAAGTTCGTTTTTACTACAAGAGCCTGAAGGAAACAAATCACAATGGAGTCTTTTGTTTACGGAGATTCAGCTATTGGACGGATCGTATGTAAATTCCGTTATCGAAAAAAGGAATGTGGTTGAGGATTGGACTTTGTTGGTACAGCAGGCGGAGCTGCTGATTCAGTGCATGGCAGGACGAGCCTTGCTTGCCGGCGAGGTCGAGGCTTTGTTGGCGGAGGTCGCCTGGGACACCAGCGACTGGCGCTCCGCGGCCCAGCTCGGCGTCCTGCTGGGCCGCCTGCGTTTGGAAGCGGGGCTGGCACAGCCCGCCCCGCAGGGTGCGCCCGGCTGGCTGCGCCGCCGGGCCGTGGCGCTCCGCTGCCGGCGATGCGGCAGCGAGGCCAGGGGCCGCACGGCATGCGCCGCGTGCGGCTCGGCGGCTTGCGCCTATTGCGAGGCCTGCCTCGCGATGGGGCGCAGCCGCGCCTGTGCCCTGCTGCTGCATGGCGCAGCAGGGTCGGCCGTGCGGGGCCCGGCCGGGGGTTCCCCCACCGCGGCCTTGGGCCGGTGGGGGCTTAGCGCAGCGCAAAGCGCCGCCGCTAGCGCTGCGCTGCGGTTTTTGGCGGAGCCGCCCGCAGGGGGCTCCGCGGGGCCCGCCCGGTTTCTCATCTGGGCGGTGACCGGTGCCGGAAAGACTGAAATGATCTTTCCGCTGCTGCATTCTATTCTGGATGCGGGTGGGCGCGTGCTGGTTGCCGCGCCAAGACGGGACGTGGTGCTGGAGCTGGCACCACGCTTATCTAAGGCTTTTCCGGAACAGACAGTGGTCACGTTATACGGGGGAAGTCCGGACAGATGGAAGCAAGGGAGCATCACACTGGCAACGACGCATCAGCTGCTGCGTTTCAGGGGAGCTTTTGACCTGGTCGTGATCGATGAGATTGATGCGTTCCCTTATCATAATGATCCGATGCTGGATTACGCGGCCAAAGGTGCTTGCAAATCAGGGGGGAAGTATATCTATCTGTCAGCCACTCCACCAACGTCTTTACAGCGTGAGGCAGCTGCAGGCCGATTGCCGCATGCCAAAGTCCCCGCACGCTTCCACGGTCATCCATTACCCGTACCGCAAAAGCTGAAAATCTCGACGGTGAACCGCTGTCTACAGGAAAAAAAGCTTCCCCCACCTTTGGTCCGTAGTCTGAGTGCATCTCTTTCCCGTGGTGCTCAAGTGTTCCTGTTCGTTTCCCGCATCAAGCATATTGATCCGATGCTGGAGCTGCTTCGCAAGGCCATTGCCAATATGCCGATTGAAGGAACTTCATCCATCGATCCGGAACGGGCAAGCAAAGTGATGGCCTTTCGTAACCGTGAGATTCGCTTGCTTGTGACAACGACCATTCTTGAACGAGGGGTAACGGTTCCGAAAAGTGACGTGTTTATTTTAGATGCGGACAGTGAGCTTTTTGACGAAGCTGCATTGGTTCAAATGGCCGGCCGCGCGGGCCGATCCAAGGATGATCCGGCAGGACGGGTGGTATTTGCTGCGCCTCAATGGACTCGGAGCCAAAGCTCGGCAGTCCGGCAAATCAAGGCGATGAACCGAATCGCACGTAAAGGCGGGTATTTATGGTCTGTTCAGGAATTGTCGAATGACTAGGGGATTGAGTTAAACATGATATTTAGTGTTAGCTTTCATAGACTCTCATAGCTCTCATTTACTCCCATGGCTCTCATAGCTCATAGTTCATGAAACCTCATGGATCCTCATGGATCCTCATAATTCTTCATATAACTCATCTTTAACAAACGATTGATAGATATGATAGAAGGAACAGTGGTAAGTCAGGAAAATGTAGTAATGGAATTGGAAATCAACTGGATGCTCAGCTTTGAGAGTTTTGGGTGATTGGGTTTCATCGGGACATGAGTTTCTATCTAAGACGTATGTATTATTCAATCAGGAATCATTTTAACACTTTCAATTTAGTTGAGGAAAATACTATCAGGCATATATCGGCAATCGCGGCAATGGGTGTGGCGATATGCACGCGCTGTTAGCTGTGTACTTTTTTTATCTGGTTTATTGGTGTTCTTTATTCTATCTCTCTTAGAAAGGAAGGAGCATATTTGATATCAAATGTCTTTAGCCATTTGCTCGGGCATATGCATCGTTTGCTCAAACCGATTGACGAAACCTGCCTCACTTGTGGAAAAACAGGTTCATTCAACCGGGAACTTCCGGGAATATGCCGTGCCTGTTATCGGATTATCCCCTGGATCATGAAACCCAAATGTTGGCGATGCGGGCGGGGAATCGGCTGTCCCGATTGTATTCGATCAGGCATGAACGAGCGGAGCTTTATTTTGAATCGGAGTGCGGTAACCTATGATACGCAGATGAGAGAGTGGTTGGCCCAGTATAAATATAGGGGGAATGAGCGTTACGCTCCTCTTTTGATAGAAATGATGTTACGGGTATACACGCTGCTCCATCGGGAAGCGAACATCCATTTGGGCAATAAGGGGTCACGGAATTCTGGCAACATACCATGGAGTATACATGCCGTCACTTCGGTTCCGGTCAGTGAGGAAAGGCTTCAGGAAAGGGGGTTCAATCAAGCGGAGGTGCTCGCACAAGGGCTTGCGCTTAGAATAAAGGCGCCTTGTGTTCGGCTGCTGGAACGTAGACGTCACACGAATAAACAGAGTTTCAAGAGCCGGATGGATCGGCTAAAGGATATGGAGGGTGTTTTTGGTGCGTTGCAGGATGCACCTGATGTACTGTGGTCCATAAGCAGGCAGGTAGTAGAGCATAATCGATCTCAAGTGCGGACATCACGGATCAAAGGACCTTTCCGTATATTATTGGTAGATGATATATACACAACCGGGAGTACGATTAACGCTTGTGCTCAGGTTTTGCGGAGATATGAATCCATTGTAGAAATGCCCATCGAGATCTATAGTTTAACCTGGGCTCGTTCGTAAATGATTAAATATAGGAAAAATGTGTGGATTCTGTTACCGAATGATAGACGTAAGGCCTAAGATAATGTAATCTAGGGGTATTAAAGGTTCTATGTGGCATGGAGGTTGTTGAGCATGAATCTGGGGAATTGCCCTCGGTGCGGCAAGTTATATACGGTTAATATTCGGGAATTATGTCCTGATTGCATGAAGGTTATTGAGAAGGAATATGAAAAATGCGCAACCTTCCTTCGTGAGCAAAAAGGTGCAACTATTCATGAGGTATCTGAGGCTACGGAAGTATCTGTGCGGCAAATTACGAAGTTTATCAAGGAAGGCCGGATCTCGATTGCGAACGCGCCAAACCTGGCGTATCCTTGCGAAGTTTGCGGAACGTTGATTCGTGAGAGCAATATGTGCGAGTCCTGCCGGACGCGCTTAACGAGGGAGCTAAGGCAGGCTGCTGCTGGCGACCAGGAAAATCAGCCTGGGTCCAGAAAAGACAGAGAGACTTACAGTGCAGTCGATAAACTGCGCAAATACTAACTTTTGAACTATTAACAATGTTTCATATCCGACCGATAAACTTAGTAAAGCTTATCGGTCTTTTATTTTAAGTGAGGTGAATAGGGCGTGAAGATTAACGAATCGGGACGTGTGAACGGCATCAATTCGTATCAACGGAATATTGAATCTCGGGAGATGCAGCATATCGATAAGAAGAAGCGCCGCAAGGATGAAGTATCAATCTCCTCGGAGGCGATGGAACTGAGTGCACAGAGTAAAGTACAGGATCCGGAACGCGCGGAGAAAATTCAGCGTTTGAAGGAATCTGTAGCTAATGGTACTTATGAAGTGCCAGTCGACCGTTTAGCAGACAAATTGCTCCCGTATTTTCAATCCTACAATAAATCAGGTGAGTCCAAGTGAGTGCTAGGTCCATAATCGAATATATGAAGCGTCAGGATGAGCTGCATCAGCAGCTCATAGAGGCAGGGAAAGATAAAAGGCAAGCCATTCTGGATAATGATGTGGAACGTCTTACAGCGGTCATGACCAAGGAGAACCGCCTGCTGAAGCAGGTGGCGGAAACGGAAGCGCTGCGTCAAGGTGCCGCAGATGATTTTTTACGTGAGAAGGGCATCCGCTCCCAGCTTCAGCTGACGGTTACTGAAATGACTCGTCTTGTATTTAACCCGGAGGAAAAAACAGAGCTGCAGGATGTGCAGCAGCAATTAATGGACAGGCTCATGGAACTCAAAGAGCTGAATGCGATTAACCGGGAGCTAATTGAGCAATCACTAGCGTTCATAGATTACAGTTTAAATTTGTTAGTCAGTCGTCCGGAGGATGATTTGCTTTATCAGCATCCGAAGCATCAGAATCCTGCCGGCAAGGGCCGAAGCATGTTTGATACCAGGGCATAAGCAGAAAGGAAAATGTAGATGAGATCCACATTTCATTTGCTCGAAATCGGAAAGAGGGGCTTGATTGCCCAGCAAGCTGCAATTAACACAGCTGGTCATAACGTTACGAACGCCAATACGCCAGGATACTCTCGCCAGACTACTCGCCTTGTTGCAGCCAACCCCATTGCTTTCCCGGGACTGCAGCGTTCCCAAGCGGCCGGTCAGCTCGGGATGGGTGTAGAAGCGGAAAGTATTCAGCGGGTACGGGACTTTTTATTGGATATCGAATATCGCAATCAGAATACGAATTTGTCGACATGGAGCGTTCAGCAAGAGACGCTTTCGAATATTGAGGGGATTTTTAATGAGCCTTCGGACAGCAGCTTGAGTGCAAGTATTTCTGAATTCTGGACGGCTTGGCAGACGCTGAGCAAGAATCCGAGCGACACCGACTTGTCCGCCCGTATGGCGGTTCAGCAGAAAGCGATCGCTTTGACGGAAACGTTTAACCATATTTACTCACAATTGGATACCCTCAGCAATAACCTGACTTCTCGTATTGACACTAAGGTTGCTGAAGCTAACAACTATATCGACCAAGTTGCAGAGTTAACCCAGAGTATTAAACGGATTGAGGGTCTTGGTGACAACGCGAATGATCTGCGTGATAAGCGGGATCTGCTCATCGATCAGCTCTCCTTGCTCGGGAACGTGAATGTAACCGAGACAGGGGACGTCTATCAAGTGACGTTCGGAAATCAAGTTGTGGTGGATGATATGACTTCTACTCCGATTACGAACGCCATCGCCGGCGCATTGACCGGTGGGGAGATCGCTGGTTATGTGACCTCTCGTGATGTGCATGTTCAAGGATATATCACCCAGCTGAACATTATGGCCAACACACTGGCTACAGGCAAAGTGGAAGTGACCATACCGGCTGGAACAATTCTTCCTCCGGGCGTGAGTATCCCGAAAGCGGTTATGGATGCGAATAATCCTCGCAAGCTTGCTCAGGATGTGAAGCATACGGTTGATGGCCTTAACGGATTACATAAATTGGGTTATACCCTTAATGAGCCGGCCACAACAGGGGGCGACTTCTTTGTATCTGCTAACGGCGGGCCAATTACCGCTGGGAATATGAGATTAAGCCAGACGATCCAATCCGATCTGAAGAATATCGGCGCTTCCCTGCGGACAGAAATGAAGACTGATCCGGATAACGGTACGACCTCTGAGGTGGTTCTGAAAGGGAACGGCGGCATGGCGCTTCTGATTGCGCAACTGTCAGAACGTACGTTTAATTTCAATCCGAATAACAACAGTGGTTCAGTAACGGACATCACGAATTTTGAAGGATATCTGCAGTCAGTTATCTCCAAATTGGGTACGGACAGCAGCAATGCCAAAAAGATGGTGGAGAACGGCACGTTGTTGGTGGAGCATGCCGATACACTCCGTCTATCGATTAGCAGTGTATCACTTGATGAAGAGATGTCGGATCTGATCCGCTTCCAGCATGCTTACAGCGCCTCATCACGTGTGGTTACTACCATTGATGAGATGCTGGACAAATTAATCAACGGTACCGGCGTCGTCGGCAGATAGGAGGAATAATTTATGCGCATAACCCAATCCATGATGACTAGCTCCATGATGAGCGGTTTGCAAGGTAACTATCGCAGACTGGACAAATATCAGGAGCAAATGATGACCCAGCGCCGGATTAACCGTCCTTCCGACGATCCGGTGGGTGTAGCCAGTGCGCTCCAATACCGTGGTCAAATCACTGCTACAACGCAGTTTGAGCAAAATGCGGAGGATGCAGATGCGTGGCTAAAGTATGGAGACACAGTAATGACCGAAGTTACACAGATTGTTCAAAAACTTTCAGAACTGGCGGTGCAGGGTGGAACTGATACAGTACCGAAAGATGCTAGAGTAAATATTGCGGCAGAGGTAGATCAGTTATATCAACAGCTGATTTCTTTGGGTAACTCACAATTCAAAGGGAAGTACATTTTTAATGGTGAGAGAACCGACGAGAAGCCATTCCCTGATGATCCAACCCAAACCGCATATGAATTGGATAATGGCGAAGTGAGATATCAAGTTGGAGCGGGAATTACTGTTTCTGTGAACACTTTGGGAGGGAAAGTGTTTGGAGCGTTTGGAGACGCCACGGGAATATTTGCTGTGGTAGATAATCTTAAGAAGGCGCTGTTGGCAGACGATACAGCAGGCATCCAAAGTGCCATTCCTTCACTACAGAAGAATCTCGAGACGACAATAACCGCTCAGTCGGAGATGGGTGGAAAGCAAAATCGTCTTGAATTTACTCTTAGTAGGCTGGGTGATTTAAATATAAACTACATGGATCTACAATCAAAAGTTGAAGATGCAGATATATCAAAAGTAATAATTGATCTCAAAACCTCTGAGAGTGTTTATCAGGCTTCTTTAGACACCATGGCTCGCATTATTCGTCCAAGTTTGTTGGATTTCTTAAGGTAGGGGGATTTCAATGATTATCCCCCGAATACAGATTCAGCAAGGGTACTCACAGATTGGTCTACAGACTACAAAGGGTCAGCTGAGTATTGAACAACCCAGGCCGACTCTCGACATGAGACAGCAGCGTGGTGTCGTGGAGATGGAACAAACTAAGGCGAGCTTGGAGATCGACTCGAGAAAGGCTTGGTCTGCACTAGGAAAGCCGCGAATTGAAGAACTGACGGACCGTATTGCCCAGTCTTCGTTACAAATATCAATGCAAAACATTGCAGAGATCGCTCAGAACGGAGATCGTATGATGGCAATTCAAGAAGGCGGGAACGTGTTTGCCGAGATTGCTAGGGAAAATGTGTTTAAGGACCGGCCAAGAGTTGAGGTGATGGGTGAACCGGGATATGATAATGTGGAGATTACCTTCATCCCCGGACAGGTCAATACTACTTATATTCCAGGTGGGGTCACTTTTAATCCTGAAACTCATAAACCGGTAATTGATTACCAGCCTGGTAAGGTCAGTACTTATTTAACACAAAAAAATTATATAAATATATCTGTAATAGGAAATCAACTGGATACAGTTGTCTAACTACAGGTTTACAATAGCTATAATGGACAAATGTCATTATAGCTATTGTTGTTAGAAAGGGAGGAATATAAACCATGATTGTCAATACAAAGAGATTTGGTCCAATAGAGATTATGAATGATCAAGTTATTACCTTTGTGCGCCCAATATTTGGATTCGAAGAATTATCGAAATATTTTGTTGTTCAGTCAGAAGAGGACCGTCGTCCTTTTGAGTTTTTACAATCCATTGAAGATGAAGATTTAACCTTTATCGTAACAGACCCTTTTGCCTTTTTTAAGAATTATGAATTTCAATTAGATTCTCATTGGATAGAAGCTTTAGGTGTAGAAAGTGAAAAGGATGTACAAGTGATGGTAGTCGTTACTGTTCGTTCTGCTGAAGATATTTCTTGCAATTTAAGGGCTCCTATTGTACTCAATAGAGCTAGAAATGTTGCTGCTCAAATTGTTTTGGACAATGGAGGTTACTCGACAAAGATATCGCTGTCAGAGAGGAAGAAAGGAGAGGATTTTGATGCTGATTCTGTCAAGAAATAAAGGGCAGAAGATCATGATTAACGATAATGTTGTGCTTTCTGTAATTGAAGTGAATGGCGATCAGGTCAGAATTGGTATCGAAGCTCCTCCCAATGTAACCATTTATCGTGAAGAGATATATGAAGCAATTAAACAACAGAATCAAGATGCTATCCAGTTTAATGAAGATATTCAACAAATTTTGAAACAAGTGATGGATCCGTCTAAGGCATAAAAATTTTTATGGAAAATTGATAAACTGCTATAAACAATCCTAGGATGCAGCCGATAAATATAATATGGGTCGAAAGACATGGCAGTAACGGCCGTATGCTAATGTCTCGATCACAATAGGGTGAAGCAAGGATGCTAATCACCAACACATTCCAAGGAGGAATTATATCATGCGTATTAATCACAATATCAGCTCTTACAACACTCAGCGTCAATTGACCGCTAATAACAATGCTCAAAGCAAATCTTTAGAGAAATTGTCTTCTGGTTATAGAATTAACCGTGCAGCTGACGATGCTGCTGGTTTGGCTATTTCCGAAAAAATGCGTAACCAGATCCGTGGATTGGAGCAAGCTAACAAAAATGCTCTCGATGGTATCTCTTTGATTCAAACTGCAGAAGGTGCATTGAATGAAACTCATTCCATGCTGCAACGTATGGGTGAATTGTTTACTCAAGCAGCTAACGAAGTGTTGACTTCTGCTGACACTGCTAAAATTGATGCCGAGATCGGCCAATTGACTGAGCAAATTGATGCTATTGCTTCTCAAACAAGCTTTAACACGAAAAACTTGTTGGGTGATTCCGCTCCTGCGAGCCTCGTGCTTCAAGTGGGTGCTAACAAAGGTGAAACAATTACTCTTTCCCTCACTAAAGCCACTACAACTGAGCTTAAAATTAATGGCTTGGCTGCCCTTGACGGAACTAATGCTAAAGCAACTGAAAACCTTGAAAAAATCCAAAGTGCAATCGATCTCGTTTCTGAGAATCGTGCTAGCTTGGGTGCCGTTCAAAATCGTTTGGAGCACACTATTAACAACTTGGGTACAACTTCTGAAAACCTCCAAGCTGCAGAATCTCGTATCCGTGATGTAGATATGGCAAAAGAAATGAGCGAATCCACGAAAACGAATATTCTGCAACAAGCAGCTACTGCTATGTTGGCTCAAGCGAACCAACAACCTCAAGCTGTTCTGCAATTGCTCCGTTAATCAATGGTTTAATGCAGGAGCCGGCCGGATTATCCGGTCGGCTTTTTTAAATAAATTTAAAACTATATAAGGAGCTGTTTTAAGTGCGAGTTGATTCGTTCTCTGACAGGCCGATACAAAAGGCTAATATCATCAGCGAAGATGCTTCTACTATCAACAGCCAGCAAGAAACTGCAACGAGTAAAGTTGATTCGCTCGTAACTGAGCAAAGATTAAACGATTTGATTGATAGAGGAAACAAGGTCCTTCTCAGAATGGATACACACTTACAGTGGTCAGTTCACAAGAGTAGTCATCAAATGATCGTAAAAGTAGTGGACACGAAAACTAATGAGACCTTAAGAGAGATTCCACCGGAGAAGTATCTGGACTTGGTGCAAAACTTATGTGAACAGGTTGGCCTTTTTCTTGATGAACGCAAATAAAGTAACAGGAGGTGCATTTACTTGTCCTCACCTATTAGATTGAGTGGTTATGCTTCCGGACTCGATACGGATAGTATGATTAAGCAATTAATGCAGGTAGAACGAGCTCCTTTAAACAAACTGAATCAACAAAAGCAGAAGATTGCCTGGAAACGTGATGCATATCGAGAAATGAATACACATCTGACCACAATCAGAAACTTAACAGATAAAATGCGGTTCTCTAGCGCTTATAATAAGCAAACCGCAGTAAGCAGTGACACTAGTGTAGTAACAGCCACAACTTCATCAACTGCAACCAGTGGAGGATATACGATCAAAGTAAATAGCCTGGCCACCAGCGCACTAGTTACCGGAAACAATGTTTCTGTAGATCTAAAGGCCAAGGTAAACAGTTCCGAAATAGTTGGAGACGGTAAATTCGAAGTTGTTGGAAAAGACGGGAAAAGTATAGAGGTTACAGTAACGGCTGATTCTACATATGAATCTGTACTAAAACAGGTTAATAGCGCTAATATAGGTGTTTCCATGAGCTATGACAGCATAAACAAGCGATTTATGCTTAGCTCAACATCGACGGGTGCTAGTGCTTCTGTAATGATTAATGACACCAGCGGAACCGCAGCTTCATTATTGAAACTTAGTACACCTGCTACAGTAACCGGTACAAATGCAACGGTCGAGCTGAATGGTAAAGAGATGATCTTGGAAACCAACTCATTTGAATTTAATGGGGTTCGATTCGACCTGAAGGGAGTATCAACAACGACTGCTTCAGTCTCAGTTTCTCGGGACACTACCGGCATTGTAGACCAGATAAAGGGTTTTGTTGAGCAATATAACTCGCTGGTTGATAAAGTCAACTCCTTGGTCAAAACTGTACCGAACCGTAATTATGCCCCTTTGTCTGATGAAGAAAAGGAAGCAATGACTGACAAACAAATCGACCTTTGGGAAACGAAAGCCAAGTCAGGAGTGCTATATCGCGATAGTATTTTACAAGATACACTGTCATTATTGCGCTCCTCGTTGATTTCTAATGTAAAAGGCCTTGATAAAAATATGGATTCCTTGTCTGATATAGGGATCACATTCAAGGGATATACACAAGGATTAACGAGTGAGTTAGGAAAGCTTACGATAGACGAGAACAAACTCAAAGAAGCCGTGAGTAACAATCCAGACGGAGTTATGGACTTGTTTTCTAAATCAAGCAGTTTAGACCCTAAGGATAAAAACTATCAAAGTGAAATAGGCTACGCCGAGAGACTGTATAATAATTTGTCGACACAAATCAATAAAATTATTAAACAGATTGGAAGTGGCACTGTTTCTGATGTGGAGGATAACAGTCAATTAGGTAAACAAATCGGTGATATTAACGATAAGATCAACACAGTTAATAATCGTTTACAGACTGTTGAAAGTCGTTATTACAAGCAGTTTACTGCTATGGAACTGGCGATCCAAAAGTTAAACAGTCGAGGTTCTTGGCTAGGCGCCCAATTAGGACAGTAGGTGGCACTAACAACTTCGTTATATTCGAAGTCAATTTTAATTAAAGGGAGAGGTACATTGATGATTACTTCCAATTACCAACAACAATATTTGAGAACAAAAGTGGAAACGGCTAGTCCGGGTGATCTGACTCTTCTTTTATATGAAGAATTGTATCGAAAATTGAACATGGCGAAGATGCTTTTAGACAAAAATCAGCATGCAGATATGCTCACACCCATTCATGGTGCACGCTCTATATTATATGAATTGTTAAGTACATTGAATTTCGAATATCAAATTTCTTATGAATTGCGTGATTTGTACCAGTTTTACTTATCACAGCTCAGTGAATTCATAATTAAAAAAGAACTTCAATTATTGGACAATGTTATAGAATTTGCGCGGGAATTGGTAGATACATGGAAGCAGGCAGTACTTCTCGTCAAAAGTGGAAAAGGGAACTAGCATGGAAAGATACGATATAATGTGCAGATTAAAGTATATTTATGAGGAAATAGTAAGGTCATGCGATGCAAAGCAATTGCTTAGTAAAGAAACAGAAATTGACGAACTCTATCATGCTTTGAATTTGATGGAGAGTGAAGCATACAGCCAACAAGAGGTTGTATTGTTGAAAGAATTGTCTGATTTAAACAAAGCGATACAAACTTTAATGACAAATGCTATGAATCAGATGCAGAGGGTTCATAATATGTCCCCGAGAGTACAGAAACAATATGATAACAACTCATATGCTGATTCTTACTTTGTTGATCAGAAATACTAATAGGAGGTTAAGTATGGTAAAGGGTAAGCGGTTATTAACGATGCTCCTAGTAATATTAATTAGCATCGGTATCTTCCCCAATTTACAAACTAATGCTGCCGTTAATTATGTCACGGCATCGCAAACGGTCAATCCATCAAGTATTTTGGTCGGTGGGGAGACTGAGGTGACTCTCAACTTAAAGGGCACACCTCCAGTGAACGTTGTTCGTCCTAATGATGTTATTCTTATTATTGACAGGTCTGGGAGTATGGGTTCTGAGAAAATGAATAACGCTAAGGAAGCAGCTAAAGGTTTCATCGATTTGATGGACCTGTCACAGCACCAAGTTGGTATCCTTGACTATTCTTCCAATGCCTTTGCAGGCCTTCCACTTACAACAGATGGCTCCGCAGCCAAGAATTATATTGATAAAATAGTGGCTAGCGGGGGGACGAATACTGCTGAGGCTATTACAAAAGCTCAGGAAATGTTGGCAAATCACCGTTCAGAGGCTCAACCAGTTATTGTGTTATTAACAGATGGTGATGCTACGGTAGGCGGCGATGGCCTTAACGCTTATGATTACACCTTGAAAAAGGCCCGGGAAGCGAAAGAGGCAGGAGTTGTATTCTATACAATTGCATTGCTGGATGTAAATACTGATCCTGCAACTAGTGGACCGAACAAGTTGTTGAAAGATATGGCCACAACATCACATCATCATCATTTTGTCCTCGGTTCTACAGGGTTGTCTGAAATTTATGCAGCTATCGTTAGAGAAATCGGATTAGCGAGTGCTTATGATGTAGTTGTAACTGAAACTGTTGCGGACGGATTTGAAATCGTCGAAGGATCCTACGAGAATAACATTCCAAAGCCGACGGTTTCGGGAAATACATTAACTTGGAATTTCCTTGAGTTAAAACAGGATACGCTTTCGTTCACGTATAAGATTCGTCAAAAGTCCGACGGCAAGAATGGGATATTTCCGATTACAAATTCAAGCTCCAATGTGAAATACAAGGACTATACGGGGGCAAATCGTACTTATTATATACCTCCTGTTAATTTGGAGGTGAAAAATCCGGCCCCGGTAATTACGAACGTAACCCCAAATAAAGATGTAATTACTGGCGGACAAAAAGTGGTGATTGAAGGACAGAATTTTCTTCCGAATCCTAGAGTGAAATTTGGCGGGGTATTTTCTACCTCCGTTAATTTCATTAGTGATCAACAACTGGAAGTGATTGTTCCTCCAGGTAACCAGGGTAACACAACAGTTACATTAATCAATACTGATAATCAAACGGCTATAGCGGATTTTGCATATTATGCTCAACCAGAAGTTAGTAGCATAACACCTCCGTCCGGACCAATGGCTGGTGGGACGAAATTGGCTATTTCTGGGAAAAACTTTATGAATGGTGTAAAGGTTAAGATCGGTGAGAATTATGCAACTTCAGTAACCTTTAATTCCTCCATATATTTGTTTGCGATTACTCCTCCTGCAGACCAAGCAGGCACTGTAGATGTAACCATAGAGAATTCTGACGGTACTACAATAACTGTTCCGGGTGCATTTACATACGAAGTACCACCTAAAATGGAACTTATCAGCATTGCGCCTTCTGAAGGTTATACTACAGGCGATGAAGTAGTTACATTAAACGGTAAGATGTTTGAGAAAACCAGTCAGGTTTACTTTGGTGATACTTTGGCTTCAGGAGTCGTCTATTACAGCCAGGAGAAAATAACTGCAAGGACACCTGCGTGGACACAGGAAGATACGGTCGACGTGAAAGTAGTCAATGCAGATGGAACGATTTCTTTACTTCAGCAGGCATACAAATATATAAACCCACCAGGACCTAAACCACCGACAATCACTTCTGTAAGTCCAACGAATGGTCCTTTAGAGGGTGGTACAGCAGTTTATATTGATGGTAGTGATTTCGTTTCAGGATCTAAAGTAATTTGGGGTGGAACTGAACTTAAGGCGACATTGGTAAATACTTCGAGATTGAAAATAGTGACTCCAACCTGGCCTAAACCAGAGAAGGTCTCTCTTTCTGTCGTTAATCCTGATCAGCAATTAGCAACGGTTGCCGATGCATTTACGTATGACGCGCCTCCACCAAAGCCAGCACCAACGTTAAGAGCTGTTTCTCCGGCTAACGGACCTTTAGCAGGAGGTACAGTGATCTATGTAGATGGAGCAAATATTGATCCTAAGGCTAAATTATATTTTGTAACCGGTGGTCAAGAAATAGACCTCCGAGCAACATATGTGAACGCTACTCGTATGAAGGTTACCACTCCAGCGGGTGCGGCACCAGGACCTGTTGATCTTAAAGTTATTAATCCAGATGAGCAAAGTGCTGATCTAGCTGGTGGATTTACTTACGATGCACCACCAGTTTATCCGGCTCCAGTTATTACAAGCCTTACTCCAAACTTAGGCAATATGAGAGGCGGTTATATTGTAGATATCTTTGGAACTGATTTCCAAAAGGACGCAACTGTGATTTTTGGAAATACTCCATTGACCTTGGCAGCCTACATGAGCCCAACTAATGTCAGAGTTAGAGTGCCTGTATCGGCGATTGCCGGATCTGTTGATGTTACATTGACAAATCCGGATGGAAAGTCTTCGAATTTGGTTAATGCATTTACCTATCAAGAGGATATTCCTTCTATTTCTGCATTGACACCGAATAAAGGACCATTAGCTGGTGGAACAACCGTATATATTGATGGAAGTTACTTCGCTTCTGGGTTAACTGTTAGCATGAATAACTCTAATATAAGTTACACTTATGTCAGCTCTTCCAGAATAAGAATAACAACCCCTGCTTCTGGAGTTGCTGGCCCGGTTGAGATCAAAATTACGAATCCATCAGGCCTGTCAGCTGTGGCCACATTTACTTACGAAGCGCCACCACCGTTGCCAGCTCCAGTGATTACTGCAGTGTCTCCTGCGTCAGGACCGATTAATGGAGGAACTACAATTTATATTGACGGTAGAAACTTGACCTCTGGAGCGAAAATTAACTTTAATGGCGTTGAATATAACGCATCATATGTGAACACCACGCGAGTTAAATTTCAGGTTCCGGCGGCAGCATCTGCAGGAATAGTGTCTTTCTATCTGATTAATTCAGATGGCCAGAGTAGCGGGACATTGAATTTTGAATATAAATAAACGGTAGTATGCTTCTTGGGGGGCCATATGTGGCCCCCTTTTCTAATTATTTTATTTTACACAGGGGTGATATTCTTGCAGCATGAAGTTCTTATCCCAACCTATATGAAAACTTTTAATTGTATCGGGTCTGCTTGTGAAGATAGCTGTTGCGTTGGATGGAAGGTTACTTTAGATAAGGACACATACAAGAAATATAAGAATATAAAGGAACCTGTACTTACTGCAAAATTAAAGAATTCTATGAAGCGAAATAAAGATGTTGAGGCAGGAGATAATTATTACGCTAGTTTCGTTATGGGCGAAAAAGGTCGTTGCCCAATGCTGGAGGAAAGTGGATTGTGTGCAATTCAAGCCTCAGTGGGCGAGGAGATGCTTTCTAGAACTTGCAGTACTTATCCTAGAGTCATTAACAAGGTAGGAGATTCATTGGAAATGTCTGCAAAGCTCTCTTGCCCGGAGATTGCTAGGCTGGCTCTCTTGAATTCCGAGGGTATTGATTTTGAGTATACAAATATAGCATTTAAAAACAATTGGGGACAGATGGGGTGGATGAATACATCTGAATCTGCCAATGGGGAATATTTGTTTTGGGATTTACGAATGTTTGCTATTGAAATATTGCAAAATAGAAATCTGCATTTAAATGATCGTATGATTCTACTTGGTCTAATTATCGATAAAGTTCAGCAGGCAATAGATCGAAATGATTACGATGATATCCCCTCAATAATTAAAGCGTATAAAAACAAAATGCAGGATGAATCATTTACATCCAGTCTTTCACGGATTCAAGTTAATCATGAATTACAATTAAAGCTTATCATTGAGATTATTGAAAAACGTAATGCGGTAGGTGGAGAAATTCCAAGATACATGGAATGCTATCATGAAATGCTACAAGGTTTGAATATTCAGGGAGAAATGATTGAATTAAATGATTTGGTTAAATCTTATGAATTGAATCACAAAAGTTATTACACTCCGTTCATGATGCAACAAGGATATATTTTAGAAAATTATTTAGTTAATTATGTTTATGAAACTCTGTTCCCCAATGTTAAGGGAAATATATTTACCCAATTTGCAAGGATGTCCATTTTATATTCTCTCTTAAGAATTCATTTGGTAGGTGTATCAGGGTTTTATAAAGGATTATCTTCTGAAATAGTTATTAAGATAATCCAATCTTACACTCGAGTGTTTGAGCATAACGCCTCTTTTATGAATATGATTTCAGAACTTTTTCGTCAAAATAAGCTGGAGTCGCTTCCGCACATTGTTACATTGTTAAAGGAGTAAATCAGGAGGGGACTATGAACGATCTGCTACCGATATCAGCTTGTATTCTTGTTAGAGATGAAGAAAAGGTCATAGATCGATGTATTGTTTCTCTAATAAATGTTGTTCGTGAGATTATTGTGGTAGACACGGGCTCAACTGATGACACAGTCAATCTAGTACAGAAATATCCGGTGAAATTGCTTTCTTTTCAGTGGGCAAATAACTTTTCTGATGCCAGAAACTTCGCTATTCAGCATGCTAAACAGCCTTTTGTCTTTATGATTGATGCAGACGAAGTTTTGGGCGAAGAATCGATCTGCTCTCTACGAGAGTTTATTAAGAAGAAGCCTACAGTGCCTGCAACAGTGACTATAAGCAGTATTATCAATGAACAGAAATCTGTAAGCTCCAATATCACAAGGATTTTCCCGAATAATGCCTGCTATCGTTATCGTGGAGCTATTCATGAACAACTCTGTTTTCAAGGGAGAGCACTAGAAACTACGAGGTATAGTAATGTAAAACTATTACATGATGGATACCAAAAAGCTAAAATACAAAATAAATCAAAGATAGAACGGAATATAATGCTGCTTCAAGAACAATTGAAGATAGAACCTGATTCTGTGTACTTTAGGTTTCAAATTGGTCAAACATTGTTTGTAGATCAAAAATATAAAGAAGCAGTCCTCTATTTTGATGATGCGCTAAGAATGCTATCTAAGGAACATTCTATCCCTAAATATATTTCTACGTTGTTTTTATCATATGGTTATTGTTTGTTTTATAATGCTGAATTTGATTCCTTGGACTTACTTCTTCAAGATGCCATCGATTTCTTCCCGAATTATACGGATCTATACTTTTTATATGGACTTTCTTTAATACAAAGAAAGGAAGTTAGTGATCTGGTTCAAATCAAGGAAGTATTTGAATATTGTATGCAGCTGGGGGAAATTACGGATGGATCTTACGAATCGGTAGAAGGCGTTGGTTCTTACAGGGCTTTATATAATTTGGGTGTTTATTATGAGGTGACTAATCAGCAAGCCGAGGCGAAAAAATGTTATTCCAAAAGCGCTGAAGCAGGTTTTGTACCTGCAGTCGAAGGTTTGGAACGGGTAAAGACAGTGAAAGCTTAAGGAGTTGTACTATGAAATTTCAAACTATTTCATTATGTATGATCGTAAAAGATGAAGAGCGAACATTGGAAAGATGTCTCGAGAGTGTAAAAGGGATCGTCGATGAGATCGTTATAGTAGACACTGGATCTACGGATAGAACAGTTGAAATTGCTTCCCAATATACTACAAAAATATTCAGCTTTGAGTGGAATGACGATTTTTCTGATGCACGAAATTTTGCTGCACAATTCGCTACAGGTGACTATATTCTGACTCTGGATGCTGATGAATACCTGGATTCTGCGAGTAAACATTTACTACTCGAACCTTTAACTGCCGACTATTATTTTTTAAGAATTCGAAATATTATCAGAAACGGTATTGTCGACACTCATTCATTTATTCGAATGTACTCTAGATTTCAAGGATTTATTTACCAAGGAGCAATTCATGAACAGATTAATTTCATAGACTTTCCGAAGACTTCTCCGGGTGCCTTGTCTGTATACATTATTCATGATGGATACGAAAAATCCATTATTGAAAATAAAAATAAGCATGGCAGAAACATGAGAATTATTGAAGAAGAGCTACGTCGGAAACCAACAGCTTTTGGATACTTCAATCTGGGGAATCAATATAAATCTATTGGTGAAATGGATAAAGCCGTTATAGCATACAGCACATCCTACGGACTTGATCCGAATATGTCTTTTGGACCTAAACTGATTGTGTATTTGACGCAATCGTTAATGAGTTTGAAGCGATATGATGAATCACTACGAATTCTTGGAGATTTCATTCAACTTCACCCGACATATACGGATTTATATTATGAACAGGGTGTTTTATATACAGAAATTGAATATTTTAAAGATGCAGAGGCTGCATTTCTTAAATGTCTGGAGTTGGGTGACGTTACCAGTCATCTGTATTCATCTATGGAAGGTGTTGGGTCATATTTAGCACACGCTCAGCTAGCTGAAATGTATATGAAATGGAACAATTATGAATCTGCTCGCGAACATATTTTTCAAAGCCTCACCCAGAATAAAATGCATGCAGCATCGCTGAGAATACTTCTGGAATCATATATAAACTTAAATCCAAAGGATACTTTGGAGAAGCTGGCTTCAATTTATACTTTGGAATCAGTAGAAGAAGCGAGCCTTCTATTGCAAGTGCTGTATCTTCTTAGAAATCCTGCCTTCACCATAATCTCAGCATCATTCAAACAGGATTTGAATGACGCAATGACAGCATGGACTTATCAAGTTGAAGGAGAATATGAAAGGGCTAAGCAGGTCCTTTTAAAAAATAAGAGAGTAATTGATGGTACCCATCGAGATATTTTGTATCTTGCAGTTGTAACTCGAGATACTTATTTTTTTAATAAATTTAAACATGAATTCAGTATATGTAATAAGGATAAAGGGATCCTGTTGAAAATTATCAATAGAGAAGGTGTACAAGAGGCTGAAGTTAGTCCTCAATTAGTTTCGTTGATGGAAGATTTGTTTTACGATTTATTGATGTTGCGTCAATATGAAGTTATAGAGTATTTTATGAATCATGTTAATGCTACAATGATTCGTTATGAATTAGCCAGGATGCTATACAAATTTCAGTTTACTGAATTATCATTACAGGCACTGACAGATTCTGAAGAATCGACTGATAAAGCAAAAGTGTACGAATTAGCAGGGGATATTCTCAATCAAATGGAAATGTACGGTGATGCTTATCAATACTACAACCAATATCTGAAACTGAGTAGTTCTTATGATTTTGCTGTTGTATACAAAATTCACGAATTGTCATTAAAAGTAGGGGATGAAAACGTTCAGAAGGATGCTTTAAAGCGAATGAAAGAAATGGTTCCAAGGTCAGAATGGGCAGGATCATTATAGGAGGGCTTTTATGATCTCAAAACTAAGGCAAAGAGAATATTCTGATCGTAACAAACGTTTGTATCTAGCACAATCTCAAAAGGTCACTCCTAAACAACAGGAAAAAGAAAACTTGAAAATTGTTTATGTAATGACCCATGTGAGTGTGTGCGGAGGGGTAAAAGTAATTTTTGAACATTCTAATAGATTAATGAAAAAAGGATGGGAGGTTTGTATAGTATCGCATTTCCCAAAGCCAGACTGGTATCCAATCTATGCCGAATACAAGCAAGTTCCCTTCGGGATTGAACTGGCACAAGGGATTCCCTTATGTGACGTTATAGTCGCAACCTATTGGGATCATATACAAGCATGTATCGAGACAGGGATAGCACCAGTTGTTTATTTTGAGCAAGGTGATGAGCATTTATTTCATATCGAACGTCTATCCGAAGATGTACAATCCTATGTTAAGACACAAATGCAACTTCCCGCATTTATCATGACGGTATCGCACAAGGCATCTTATTCATTAAAGAAGAATTTTGAAAGAGATTCCGTAATCATTCCAAATGCAATAGATCATGATGTTTTTACAACCATTATCAAGAGTAATATTAACAAATATAATGAACCATACATTCTCATAATGGGAAATGAGAATATTACGTTTAAGGGAATACCCCGAATTATTAATGTTGTTCAGAGAGTAAAAGAGTTATATCCAGTAGTTAAACTCTATTGGATTAATCCCAAGAATCCTGGCGATTCCTGGGCAGATGCAGCTGACCGAGTGTATGTAAATCCTCCGCAGAATGAGATAGCAGAGCTTTTCCAGCATGCAATTATGTTTGTTTCTGCTTCCGAATTTGAATCCTTTTCACTTCCTGTGATTGAAGCGATGGCTACCGGCTGTCCTGTTGTATCAACAAATAATGATGGGGTAATGGAATACGGTATCGATGGAGAAAACATTCTCATAGCTGAAATCGGTAACGAAGACGACCTTTATTGTAGAATAATGAATTTGCTGGAAGATGGGGAACTACGCCGAAAAACCTCGGAAAATGGACTGATAACTGCCAAGAAATACAACTGGGAAGATAGTGTATCAATACTTATGGAATATTTATTCTATGTATCAGCGCATTCAATTGAGAGCTTGAATCAGGTCGAGGATTGGGACATTACAATAGATGAGTCACTCTTTAAAAATAAGGAGGATCAGATTAAATTTAGAAGGAATTTGTATCATGTGATGGATGATACGGTATACATTCCAGTAGTTTATGATTGGATACAGGATCACCCGATCGCGAGGTGGGAGATTGCTGCAACAAGAAAAAGTGGCAGTAACAACAGTTCAACCCGAATCTTCACCCCTATAGATAACCCGAAATATCTAACAGAATCAGTTGTGTTTTGGGCTGGAATCCAGCATGTAATGGATGAAAAATATTTAGAGGCGTTAGAGTATTTTATTGGACAGTATAATCATTCAAGCGACGAATGGAAACCAGTTTGTAGTAAATGGATTATCCTGTGTTTGATTGAATTGGAAAGAGACCATGATGCGTTACAAGTAATTCAAGACCTATTGCACGTGTCTGAATGTTTCACTGATGCATACTATTTGTATTACTTGTTACTCTGTATCCATAGATCCGAAACGCAGGCCCAAGAAGTTCTCAAGACAATTCAATTAGTTGGGGATAGTATGAATGAGAAAGAATGGTTTTTTGATGTAGCAGGCCGATTATAAGATAATTATTGAAAACAAAGGAGATATTTATGAACGGAACCTATATAGGTAATGATAAAATGCTAGTCAAGCTTGCTTACAATGCTTTCTTAACTATTTCTTCCAAGGATTTAAGTCTTATGCCTACTTTGGTTCTGACAGGAATGTTTGAAGTTCCATTAACTAAGTATTTCTTAAATCATGTCAAACCTGGCCAAACAGTGATAGACGTAGGAACGAATGTAGGTTATTTTACATTATTGGCTTCTAAACTAGTAGGTGCTAATGGGAAAGTAATTGGCTATGAGGCGAATCCTGAATTAGTCCTGAACGTAAAAGATAATCTTGCTATGAATTGGACTACTGAAAATACAAAGATAATCAATAAAGCTATATACTCAAAGAATACTATACTAAACTTTCTTACTTCCGAAAGATTTCATGGTTATTCTTCTATTCACGAGAAACCAAAAGATGAAAACCTGATAGACACTTATATCTCAACTGAAATAAATGCTGTATCGTTAGATTCAGAGTTGCAAGATATAGAATTCATTGACCTTATAAAGATTGACATCGAAGGCGGGGAATACCATGCTTTTTTAGGCATGATGGGACTGATTGAAAATAAAAAAATAAAAAGAATATCATTCGAATGGAATAGACCGATGTTAGGAGAAGACGTACAGCCTTTCCTCCTCTTAATCAGTGATCTACTAAATCGGTTAGGAGGGCGTCTATTTTTTCTTGATGCTGAGGGCAACCCGGTTCCAACCACATTAAAGGAAATCTCAAGTACGGAATTTTACCCTTTTGCACTGCTAGAATTTTAATGATACGGGGACAAGTATTCCGGAAACCCCACCCTATGATCCGGGTGCCCATTAAGACGACTAATTTATGCTCTTGGCGATGCAGATGGCGTTGCCAAGAGTTTTTTGTATGGCTTCATTTTGGCTACTTGAGAATCTGTTCATTTGTATCATTTAAGTAGATTTTTTTCTAAAGGAACATGGTTCATGACATTTATTATAGGGTAAATAACCATAAACCTATTTTGTCCGCAAACTATTTTCGCCCGCCAATTCAGTCCTGAAGCCAAGTCGACATTTTTCCGGTTTTTTTGCAAAAGAAAACCTTTTCTTTGGTAATTGACAGTGGATAAGGTGGGTGCTATAGTCGGAAATGTGGACAATTAGTGTCACACTTTATTTGACAATGAAGGGAATGTTAGTGCATGCAAGGTAAAGTGAAATGGTTCAACGCAGAGAAAGGTTATGGCTTCATCGAGACTGAGGACGGCGGCGACGTATTTGTACACTTTTCCGCGATCCAATCCGAGGGCTTCAAGACTCTGGAAGAAGGACAATCCGTAGAATTCGAGATCGTTGAAGGCGCTCGTGGCCCGCAAGCAGCTAACGTAATCAAATTATAATCATCCCGGCACAGCCGACCTACATAAACGGTATAGATGGTTAACAATTCGAGATTCGCTAGCCCAAGACTCCGGTTTGTCCGGAGTCTTTTTCTGTGCGCCGTTCCCTGAAAAATATTGTGCTAAAATTCACAATTCTGACTTTTTACATAGCCTTAACAAAATGCTATAATGAAGGTGCAAAGGAGGAGTGCCCAATGCAATTCACTATCCGAGGTCAACAAATTGAAGTGACCGATGCTTTGAAGGACTATGTTGACAAGAAGCTCAGCAGGCTAGATAAGTATTTTGATGCACCCCCCACCTCTGAAGGATATGTCACACTGAATGTCATTCGAGGATTGCACACAGTGGAAGTGACCATTCCGCTCACAGGCGTGGTACTGCGTGCGGAAGACCGAAGCGACGATATGTACGCTTCCATTGACGCTGTTGTGGACAAGTTGGAACGTCAGATTCGCAAGCACAAAACCAAGCTGAACCGTAAGATCAGACAAGAGGGCGGATTGAAAACGCTCATTGCGACGAACGGAGCAGCGGCAACCAGTCAGATGGAGGCAGAGCAAGTCGAGTATGACGATGACAGTTACGAAGTTGTCCGTACGAAACGTTTTACCATGAAGCCGATGGACGTGGAAGAAGCGATCCTGCAGATGAACATGGTAGGCCATAATTTCTTCGTATTTTCCAACATTGACACACAGGAAGTAAATGTCGTTTACAAGCGTGATGACGGCAAGTACGGATTGATCGAGCGGGATTAAGCTTAAGCGGCATTCCAAGCGGAATGCAGAAGTAGCTGGACCTGATTCGAATTTTAAAATGGTGAAATGAAATTGAAATGTAAGATGAGCCTTCATCCGTGTAAGCGGGTGGGGCTCTTTATTTGGATATATACGTTTTTGATGCGGTAGGCATCGTAAAGATGGTGGTATTTGATGGTAAACCATCAGAGTATGCTGAATAGTGCAACCATTATTTTAATGAGACGACTTATAGGGGACTTCAGGGCCGTTTCTTAAACAGCTCCAGTATAACGTCTTAAGGACTTCCTTTATAAGAGGATTCGCGTTCGGTTAGCCATGATTGAACAGCATCACCGGGGCGGAGTCTTTGTTATTTCTGGACAATGGGAGATGAATATTTCACACTTATTTAGATGTGGTGTTTTGTTTGTGAAATGAATATAATTCCATTGTTTAAAGCTGGGTAAATGCTCGACGCAACTTTTTTGAGCCTCCCCGCGTCTCATAGAGTAGGGCTTCACGTAACAGACATCTCTTGTGATAGCACATATTGTTGCGGCATCCCTTACAAACTGTTACAATTTATGCAAACCCTCATTTTATGGGACGGGCTTTTTAGCCTGCATCAAATGGGACCATCATAAGGAATCAATGAATCGATTTCATCATTTAACCCTTTGGCATTTAATGAAGTTGATTCTATCACTTGTTTTGCACGAAAGGGGTTAACCATGCTAGGACTTGTCAAAAAGATTTTCGGCGACACCAACGAGCGTGATGTCAAACGTCTCATGAAGACGGTCGATGTGATCAACAAACTGGAACCGGATTTTGAGAAGCTCTCCGATGAGCAGCTGCAAGCCAAAACCGAAGAGTTCCGTGCACGAATCGAGAAAGGTGAGACGCTGGAGGAATTGCTTCCTGAAGCGTTTGCGACAGTTCGTGAAGCTTCCAGACGGACACTTGGCAAGCGTCACTATGACGTGCAGCTGATTGGAGGAATGGCCCTCCACGAAGGCAGAATTGCAGAGATGAAGACCGGTGAAGGTAAGACCCTTGTAGGTACGCTGCCGGTTTACTTAAATGCCCTGCTTGGCAAAGGTGTTCACGTTGTAACGGTCAATGATTATCTGGCGCAGCGTGACAGCCAAGAGATGGCGCAAATATATAATTTCCTGGGAATGACGGTCGGGGTTAACCTGAGCGGTATGGAACACCCGGATAAACAGCAGGCGTATGCTTGCGATATTACGTATGGTACGAACAATGAGTTCGGCTTTGACTATCTGCGGGACAACATGGTCCTCTACAAAGAGCAGATGGTTCAGCGTCCGCTCTATTTCTGTATCATTGATGAAGTGGACTCCATCCTGGTTGACGAAGCGCGTACGCCGCTCATCATCTCGGGACAAGCTCAGAAATCGACCGAGCTGTATTTTGCAGCCGACCGCTTTGTGAAGCGTCTGACTGCGGAAGAGGATTATACGGTAGACATTAAGGTCAAATCCGTGGCCCTAACCGAAAAAGGCGTGGCACTAGCGGAGCGTTCTTTCGGTATCGACAACCTGTATGACCATAACCACGTAACATTGAACCACCACATTGTACAAGCGCTGAAAGCGAACGTGATCATGCGCCGCGATGTGGATTACGTTGTTACCGACGACGAAGTGGTTATCGTTGACGAATTCACGGGACGTCTGATGGCTGGACGCCGTTATAGCGACGGTCTCCACCAGGCGATTGAAGCGAAGGAAGGCATCGAGGTTCAGAACGAGAGTATGACCCTTGCAACGATCACCTTCCAGAACTACTTCCGGATGTATCGCAAGCTGGCAGGTATGACTGGTACGGCGAAAACCGAGGAAGAAGAATTCAAGAAGATTTATGGTCTTGAAGTGCTGCAAATTCCTACGAACAAACCGAATCAGCGTGTCGACATGCCGGATGTGGTTTACAAGAGCGAAGAGGGCAAGTTTAAGGCGGTTGTAGCGGAGATCGTAGAACGTCACAAAAAGAACCAACCAATTCTGGTAGGTACAGTTTCCATTGAGAACTCCGAGCGTTTATCGGAGCTGCTGAAGCGCAAAGGCGTCCAGCATAAAGTTCTGAATGCGAAGTACCATGCGGAGGAAGCGGAAATCATCTCACGCGCCGGTCAGCCGGGATCGGTAACGATCGCGACGAATATGGCGGGACGCGGTACGGATATTTTGCTTGGTGAAGGCGTACAGGATATTGGCGGACTTCACATTATCGGTACAGAACGTCACGAATCGCGCCGGATCGATAACCAGTTGCGTGGTCGTGCCGGTCGTCAGGGTGACCCGGGGTCAACTCAGTTCTACCTGTCCCTCGGTGATGAGCTGATGAAACGTTTTGGTACAGACAACGTGCTGAATATGATGGATCGTCTTGGTTTTGAAGAAGATCAGCCGATCGAGAGCAAAATGATTACCCGTGCGGTTGAATCCGCGCAGAAGCGGGTAGAAGGCAACAACTTCGACATGCGTAAAGTCGTTCTGCAATATGATGACGTCATGAACCAACAGCGTGAGATCATCTACAAACAGCGCCGCGAGATCTTGGAGTCCCAAGACATTAAGCAAATCGTTGTAGAGATGATTAAGCCGGTCATTGATCGTGTTGTGCAGGCTCACTGCAGCGATGATATTCCGGAGAACTGGGAACTGCAAGAAGTGGCAGACTACGTCAACAGCAAGCTGCTGGACGAAGGTTCCGTCACTCGCGAAGATCTGTGGGGCAAAGAAGCCGAAGAGATTACCGAGTATATCTTCGAGCGCGTGATGAAGAAGTACGAAGAGCGTGAGCAAGCCATCGGCGAAGAAATGGTACGCGAGTTCGAAAAAGTTATCGTGCTGCGTTCGGTGGACAGCAAGTGGATGGATCATATCGATGCGATGGACCAGTTGCGTCAAGGTATCCACCTCCGTGCATACGGCGGTACCGATCCGCTTCGCGAATACCAATTCGAAGGCTTCGAGATGTTTAATGCCATGATTGCAACAATCCAAGAAGAAGTGGCGACGTACATCATGAAGGCCCAAATCGCGACAAACCAGGAGCGTCAAGCCGTTGTGGACGAAAATAAAGTCTCCACGAACAGCAGCAGCGAACCTGCGGAGAAGCGCCCGGTCCAGGTGGCTGAACAGATCGGCCGGAATGATGCATGTCCTTGCGGCAGCGGCAAGAAGTATAAGCACTGCCATGGACAGAACGCTTAAGCAATCTAGCCAAGTGGTGATGAATATAAGAAAAATGTCCATCGATGTGTGCTTTCACAGAAGCAAGACCGCGTTTAGAGGATATTTTTCTTGCGATGATTGAAATTGATCAGCATTATTGTAAACTTCGATCATCCTTATATAGCCCGTCCAGGTTATGGGCGCGAACTTTTCAACTCCCTTAAGAGCGGCAGATGAACCGGGTGACTGTGGACTATTCCACCGTGATCCGAAATCACTGCTGCGTTTAAGGGAGTTTATCTGAATAAACAGCGAAATATTTTGTGAAGCGATGTGATGTGGATTTTCTCTTAAATGGAACGTTTTCCATGCAGGAGAGGGTATACTGAAATTATTACATGTAGATAAGAAAGGACGAGGACTCATGATCGATCCAAGTGTGAAGCAGGACCTGCGTGAAATTAGCAAGAAACTAACCAATCTTAGGGGGTCTCTTTGACTTAAGTTTAAAGCAGGAGATGATTGAGAACTTTGAGGAGAAGATGGCAGCCCCGGATTTCTGGGATGACAATGAGAAGGCTCAGGCGCTTATTACCGAGATGAATGCCGTGAAGTCATCGGTGGATCACTATCAGAAGCTGCAGGTGGATTACGATGATGCCGTCGTGATGATCGAGCTGGCGGATGAAGAAGGCGATGACTCCCTTGCAGGAGAAATTGGAGAAACGATCAAGGACCTGGTTGGGCGTGTAGAAGAGTTTGAACTCCAACTGCTGTTGAACCAGCCTTACGATAAAATGAATGCCATCCTTGAGCTGCATCCGGGCGCGGGGGGAACCGAGTCTCAGGACTGGGGCCAAATGCTGCATCGCATGTATACGCGTTGGGCGGAGAAACGCGGCTTCAAGGTGGAGACACTGGATTACCTGCCCGGGGATGAAGCGGGAATTAAGAGCGTGACACTGCTCATTAAGGGCTACAATGCTTATGGGTATTTGAAGGCCGAAAAAGGGGTGCATCGCCTGGTTCGCATCTCCCCGTTCGATTCTTCCGGCCGTCGCCATACCTCATTTGTGTCCTGTGACGTCGTTCCTGAGATTAACGATGAGATTGAACTGGACATCCGCACGGAGGACCTGAAGATTGATACTTACCGTGCGAGCGGTGCCGGTGGTCAGCATATCAATACGACGGACTCGGCCGTACGGATCACTCACTTGCCAACAGGAGTGGTTGTAACCTGTCAGAATGAGCGGTCCCAGATCAAGAACCGTGAGCGTGCGATGACCATGCTTCGTTCCAAGCTCTATGAGCGCAAGATCGAAGAGCAGCAGAGGGAATTGGCGGAAATTCGCGGCGAGCAGTCCGACATCGCATGGGGCAGCCAGATCCGTTCGTATGTATTCCATCCGTACAGCATGGTGAAAGACCATCGTACACAGGTGGAGACCGGTAATATAGGAGCCGTCATGGACGGGGATCTGGATGCTTTTATCGATGGATATTTGCGCAGTCAGATCAAGCTGGAAGTCGAGTAGGACGTTGAGGAGAGATTTGAAGAGCTATGGCGCAATCCGCTGGTAATCCATCGATTAACAAAAGAAAAAGAGAACCCCTGATTCCGATCAACGGTCCCCTTCGACAGACGGTGGACACCGTTTTTATCATCATCGGCTCCTTTATTATGGCGCTGTCATTTAACCTGTTTTTCCTGCCCAACCACATCGCCTCTGGCGGTGTGTCCGGATTGTCCGTTCTTGCGCAAGCATGGCTCGGCATTGAACCGGCATTTACGCAGTGGGCGCTGAATATCCCCTTGTTTGTGCTTGGCTTCTGGCTCCTTGGACGCGATTACGGCATCCGTTCCTTGCTGGGAAGCGTGATTTTGCCGTTGTTCGTCTTTTTGACCAAGGACTGGCCGATTCCAACCTCCAATCCGCTCTTGGCTTCCATCTATGGCGGGATCGGCGTCGGTATCGGCATGGGGCTGGTCTATCGCGGCAGGGGTTCAACTGGTGGATTGACCATCGTGGCTCAGCTTTTGCAAAAATACAGCGGCCTCAGCTTTTCCGTCTGCGTCGTGCTCTTGGATGCGATTGTGATCTCCTCGGCAGCCCTCGTGCTGTCACTGGAGCAGGCATTGTATGCTCTCATTGGACTGTACGTGACAGGCAAAGTGATTGATGCCATTGAGCTGGGCTTTAGCTTCACGAAGGTGGCTTACATTATATCCGATCATACGGAGCCGATAACGAAGGCCATTCTCGAGGATCTTGACCGTGGACTAACCAAGCTGACCGCAGAGGGAGGCTATACGGGTGAACACCGGACAGTTCTGATGGTCGTAGTCGGACAAAGTGAAATTCCCCGTCTGAAAACGGTGGTGCAATCGGTGGACCCGAATGCGTTTGTCATCATTAGCAATGCCCATGAGGTATTGGGTGAAGGCTTCCGCAATATTAAGGCGTAACATCAGGGCTCGTCAGCATACTCTAAAAAAAGAAGTAACACGTCGGTCAGATTTGCTATCTGAACATGTGTTACTTCTTTTTTTATATGATGTAATCATTACCGGCTAATTTGCACAAGCGTAATTTCAGCCTTTGGTGTTTCCGCCATGAAGGAGATACGAACCTTGTCGAAGGTATAAACCATCTCGTATTCCTCTTCCATGTCGTTGTAATACATTTCGTAGGCGCTGCCCAAATGTTTTTTGACGTCCGCAAAGGTTTTATTCGGGAATGCCTCTTTGCCTATTAACAAACACCACATGCCGTTAGAGCCTGTATAGGGGTTCTCGAAATTAAATCCGGCATATGAAATGTTTTTGAATATCCAAAACTCACCGCCGTAGTGGTAGAATGAACTCACAGGTTTTCCCAATTTGGAGGCAATCTGTTTCTTGGTCATATCGAATTTAATGCCACCAAAGCCTGGAATGACTCCCTTTTTTAAATAAGTCGCCGTGTTTTTGTTAAGGATTAACGAGTGCGCCGGATTGGTTGTTGCTTTGGTGGACGTATCGGCAGCGAAACCTGGTAGAGGGGCCTGCCACGTTAGGTTAATCAGTAAGAGAAGACATAAGAGGGCTGTTGTTCTTTTGAATATCATTGTTTACCTCCAGGAATCTAAGTTGTAGGAACATATTTCCTAAAGTGGATTATATCAAAGCACAGTTTAGGTCGATAGTCATATTTATTAGGTTAATAGTAATAGGGGGCGTGAAGTCTTAGTTTATAGAACAAGTAAGGGGGACTTACGAATGGAAATCGAACAGATCTTTGCTAATTTGCCGGTGTTGGAAACCGAGCGCCTGCGGCTTCGCAGAATATCGATGCAGGATGCGGATCAGATGTATGCCTATGCCTCTGATGATGAGGTTGCCAAGTACGTAACATGGGAAACCCATCGCTCGATCGATGACAGTAAGAAATTCATCCAGTTTATACTAGTCCAGTATGCCAAGCATGATATTGCCCCTTGGGGGATCGAGCTGAAGGAGAGCGGGCGTTTGGTGGGGACGGTGGATTTTGTGTGGTGGAAGCCCGAACAGCAGAGTGCCGAGATCGGTTACGTACTCGCGCGGGATTGTTGGGGACAAGGTCTTATGACGGAAGCAGCCTCCGCGTTACTGAAACTCGGATTTGGCGAAATGGATCTTGTACGCATCCAAGCTCGTTGCATAGAAGGGAACATCGGCTCTCAGCGTGTCATGGAGAAGATCGGCATGTCCTATGAGGGGACGTTGAGGAAGGGGATCAAGATCAAGGGTCAGCATTGGGACCTCAAATTGTATTCCATTCTAAAAGAGGAATATGAATCGACTCTTTAGACATTGAAGGCGATTGGTATTCATTTGTAAATGGGGACCAAATTTGAATAATCCATTGTATTTATATGAATACAGTCGTATAATAATACATATTTATGAGACGGATAAAGTCAATGAATACCTATGACAAAAGCGTCGTTTTAATGCAGGAGACAGAAGACTTCCGAACAAGATCATCACTAGCCTGACTGCTTCACGATGGAAAACCATATCAAGAGCATCAGCAGTCAGTCACCTGATTTTTATGGCTTACCACGTCAAGGGCAGAGCTCAGGGGACAATGTGAATCGATCGGAGGATGGAAACGGATGGGCATGACGTAGAGATGAAGGGAATGGATGAATGGGACCTTGCATAAGGTCCTTTGGCTGTTCCTTGGGGAGAGGGATGAGGATAAATGACGGACACAAACACAGTAAAAGTTGCTATTGTTGGATCTACCGGTTACGGTGGCGTGGAACTGATCCGGTTGCTGCAAGCACACCCGCGCGTTGAGATTACATCGGTAATCTCTTCATCAACTGCAGGCGTACCGATATCGGATGGTTTTCCACATTTGACGAATATCATGACCCGGAACCTGGATGGTGTTAATCCAGCGGAAATCGCGGAGGTGGCGGACTTGGTGTTCGCGGCCACACCTTCGGGCGTTAGTGCCAAGCTGGTGCCAGAGCTGCTGGATGCGGGCCTGAAGGTCATTGATCTCTCGGGAGATTTTCGCTTGAAGGACGGAGCAGTGTATGAACAGTGGTATAAGCACACGGCTCCGAGTGCGGAACTTTTGGAGAAGGCTGTATATGGCCTATGCGAAGTGTTTGGCGAAGAGGTCCGCGATGTGGATTTCATCTCCAATCCGGGCTGTTATCCGACAGCAACGCTGCTCGGGCTGATTCCGGCAATTAGTGCGGGATGGATTGATGCCTCTTCCCTTATTATCGATGCCAAATCCGGCGTGTCCGGTGCAGGCCGGGGAACGAGTTTGATGACGCATTATGCCGAGATCAACGAGAACTTTAAAGCTTATAAGGTGAATAAGCATCAGCATATTCCCGAGGTTGAGCAGGTATTGACTCAGGTTGCGGGCGAACCGATCACCGTTACCTTTACGACCCATCTGGTCCCGATGACGCGGGGAATCATGACCACCATGTATGCCACGCTGAATGGCCCTTATACGGAAGAGGATATCATTGAGCTGTATCGCCAGTATTTCAAGGACCGCCAGTTTGTGAGAATCCGTGACTTGGGCGTATGGCCTGCGACAAAAGAAGTCACCGGGTCGAACTTCTGTGATATCGGATTTGCGGTGGATGCGCGTACGAACAGAGTGACCATTATATCGGTCATTGACAACGTGGTGAAGGGTGCGGCCGGGCAGGCGATCCAAAACCTGAATTTGATGATGGGATGGGAGGAGAGCCTCGGACTTACGTTTACGCCGATTTATCCGTAAGCGGCTGGGGATACAGACATGGGAGAGAATATGTTTGCGATTATTGATGGGGGCAGCATCATAACGCCGCAAGGCTTTAAAGCTGCTGGACTCCACTGTGGACTTAAGAAGACCGATCGTAATGATCTGGGCGTCATCGTATGTGACGTGCCTGCTGTGGCGGCTGCTGTATATACGACAAACCTCATTCAAGCGGCACCACTGAAGGTGACGCGTGAAAGCCTGCAGGACGGCAAGCTTCGCGCGATCGTCGTCAATAGCGGGAATGCCAATGCCTGTACAGGTAAGCAGGGTGAAGAGGATGCTTATACGATGCGAGCTAGCACGGCTGCACAATTCGGTCTGGAAGAGAACGATGTGGCTGTCGCCTCAACGGGAGTCATCGGGGAACTGCTGAAGATGGACCGCGTTTCCTCGGGTATCACCGGCCTGCCTGCACGACTCAGCGGCGGAAGCGAGGGGGCTGAAAGCTTCAGCCAGGCGATTTTGACAACCGATCTCGTGAAAAAGGAAGCCTGCGTCACCGTACAAGTTAACGGTACGAAGGTGACTATCGCCGGAACGGCGAAGGGGTCGGGGATGATTCATCCGAACATGGCGACCATGCTCGGATTCATGACGACGGATGCGGTCATTGGTCAGGAAGCGCTGCAGCTGCTGCTGCGCCAAACGACCAACCTGACCTTTAATATGATTACGGTGGATGGGGATACAAGCACCAACGATATGCTGGTTGCGATGGCCAGCGGCCTGGCAGGGCATGACGTGCTATCGCCGGAGCATCCGGATTGGGATGCATTTGCAGCCGGCTTCCATTATGTATGCCAGCAGCTGGCGAAGGCGATTGCACGTGACGGAGAGGGAGCTTCCCGCCTGATCGAAGTTCGCGTGAACGGCGCCGAAAGCGACGATGACGCGCAAGCCATCGCCAAGACGATCATTGGTTCCAGCCTGGTCAAATCTGCGGTGTTCGGCGCAGATGCTAACTGGGGACGCATTATTGCGGCTGTCGGCCGTGCGGGCCGTCCGGTCAATCCGGAGACGGTGGATATTGCCATCGGTCCAATTTCGGTGCTGGAGCAGTCAAGGCCCGTTGCTTTTGACGAGGATGCGGCTCTGGTTTACCTCCAGGGTGATACCGTGGATATTGACGTGAAGCTGCATATCGGAAATGGCTCGGCTACGGCCTGGGGCTGTGATTTAACTTATGACTATGTCCGCATTAATGCGGCTTATCGTACGTAGATAAATAATCAGTAGGACGGAGGAGACGGATATGAAGAGCACGATCGATCAAAAGGATACGTTGCCGGTCCAAACAGCAGGTGCAGATGCGTTTGTTATGAAATGCGGCGGCAGCACGCTCGCTGCGCTTCCTGACAGCTTCTTCGAGGATTTGAAGGATCTGCAGCAAAAGGGAGTCAACCCCGTTATCGTTCATGGCGGCGGACCTGCGATCTCCGGCAATCTGGAGAAACTCGGCATTGAGACCGAGTTTGTGAACGGGCTGCGCAAGACGACGGAGGATGTGCTGGACGTCGTGGAGATGGTCCTTGCGGGTACCATCAATAAACAGATCGTAAGGCGGATTCAAAGCGTGGGCGGCTCTGCCATCGGCTTGTCCGGCTCGGACGGCGGACTGATTGAGGCCAAACCGGTGACGAACCACGCGGAGGTTGGCTGGGTCGGCGATGTGACATTTGTGAAGTCGTCGATTCTGAGCGGCGTGCTGGAAATGGGCTATATGCCTGTGGTTGCACCGATCGGGGTGGATCCATCCGGTCAGCGCTACAATATTAATGCCGATACAGCGGCTGGTGCCGTTGCCTCCCATCTGGGGGTACACCGGATGATCGTTGTCACCGACGTACCCGGGATCATGAAGGGAGCAGGCGGCGAGAAGCGGGTGCTTCCGACCGTGACGGTGCAGGAGATTGAGGACATGATCGGGACAGGCGAAGTCTACGGCGGCATGATACCGAAGGTCAGAGCGGCCATCAGCTGCATTCACGGCAAAGTGAGCGAAGTCGTCATCGTGGACGGAAGCGAACCGAATGTACTGAGCCGAGTGCTTGGTGGAGAAGTGCTGGGAACGCGCATCGTGCGGATGTAATAAGGAATGAACAGGTTACGGCTTGATATTCAAACCGAAAAACTTCAACGGAGAAGGCGGAATCATTCCGTAGAAGCGAAGTGGGCCCCTTTGTCCACGGAATTTATCCTAACTTATATCATTCAATAAAATTCTGTGGGCAACAGGGATCGGAAGAATGATCCGAATTCGCAGTGCTGGGTAAGCATAGTAGATGTCTCTTATCGCAGACGTTTCAAACCTGAAACATGAAGCGATGCCATATGCAAAGGAGTGTGTGAAGGTCATGGGAAAAGAAACAGCAGCAGGCGGTGTTAAAGCAGCGAATGAAAGCTCATTGTTCCAAACGTATGCCAGATATCCAATCGCCTTGGTCAAAGGGGAAGGCAGCTGGTTATGGGACGATCAAGGCAACAAATATCTTGATTTTATGGCGGGTTTGGCGGTAACGAATCTTGGCCATGCTCCGGTGAAAGTAAAAGAGAAGCTGAAAGCCCAGCTGGATGAATTGTGGCATGTCTCGAACCTGTTCCACATTCCCGGTCAGGAAAAAGCAGCTGAGCTGCTGACAGCCAACACCTGCGCTGACGCCGTTTTTTTCTGCAACAGCGGAGCGGAAGCGAACGAAGCGGCCATTAAGCTGGCGCGCCGCTACCATCAGAAGGTGAAGGGAACGGGACGGTACGAGGTCATTACGTTTACGCAGTCCTTCCATGGACGGACGTTGGCTACGCTGACGGCAACCGGCCAGGATAAGGTAAAGGAAGGCTTCCTTCCGCTTCCGGCAGGCTTCAAAAGCGTTCCGCTGCATGACCTTCCGGCACTGGAAGCGGCCATTAACGACAACACCGCCGCCATCATGATCGAAATGGTGCAGGCGGAGGGCGGCGTGCATCCGGTGGAGCCGGAGTTCCTGCAAGCCGTCACAGGGCTGTGCAAGAAGCACGGACTACTGCTAATCGTCGACGAGGTGCAGACAGGCATGGGCCGGACCGGCAAGCTGTTTGCGCACGAACATTACGGCATCGAGCCGGACATTTTCACCGTGGCCAAAGGGCTCGGTTCCGGGTTCCCGGTTGGCGCGATGCTGGGCAAAGCTTACTTGCGCGAAGCCTTCACGGCAGGAAGCCATGCGACGACGTTTGGCGGCACGCCGATTGCGAGCGCCGTCATCCAGGCCACCATCGAGACAATGCTCGAGGACAACGTGCCGCAGCGCGCGGCCGAAGCTGGAGAATATTCGATGACCAAGCTGAATGAGAGCCTGGGCAGTCATCCTTTTGTGAAGGCGATCCGGGGTAAAGGCTTGCTGATCGGCATCGAATGCGCTGAACCGGTTGGCGAGCTGGTACTGAAAGGACAGAGCCGCGGGCTGCTGTTCGTAACGGCAGGACCGAATGTGATCCGGCTGCTTCCGAATCTGTACGTCACAAAACAAGAGATCGACCAGGCGGTATCGATTGTTACGGAACTTATACATGAGCATACGGCGGTTAGCCAAGCATAGAAGAATCGTGCAGCAGCATTTTGGACAATAACAGCATGGTTAAGGAGGACTGAAGGATATGGCCGCAAGCGGACAAGTGAAGGAATTGAGCCTGAAAGGGCGGGATATGATCGAGCTGGACGAATACTCGACGGAAGAGATTCAGTTCTTGCTCGATTCGGCAATTGAGATCAAGCGCAAGCAGAAGAACGGCGAAGTCTATCAGCCGCTGAAGGGCAAGACGATTGGTTTGATTTTTGAGAAGTCGTCCACGCGGACGCGGGTGTCGTTCGAGGCTGGCATGTTCCAGCTGGGCGGACATGCACTCTTTTTAAGCAAAAACGATATTCAGCTCGGACGCGGCGAGCCGATCAGCGATACGGCGCAGGTGATGTCCCGTTATCTGGACGGCTTGATGATCCGTACTTTCGGGCACGACAACGTAGTCAACCTGGCGAAATATGCCTCCATTCCGGTTATCAACGGCCTGAGCGACATGGCGCATCCATGTCAGGTACTGGCTGATTTGCAGACCGTGCTGGAGCACAAAGGCAAGCTAAAAGGCCTCAAAATGGCCTTTATCGGCGATGGCAACAATATGGCGCATTCACTCCTGATTGGCGGAGCCAAGATGGGCATGCATGTGGCTGTGGCCAGTCCCAAGGGCTACGAGGCGGATGCCAGCATCGTGAAGCTGAGCGAGGAGATCGCAGCGCAAACGGGCGGCAAAATCACGATCACCCAAGACCCGATCGAAGCCGCGAAGGATGCGGACGTGATCTATACGGATGTATGGGCAAGCATGGGCTTTGAAGAGGAGCAGGCACAGCGGGAAGCCGCTTTTGCGGACTACCAGGTGAATGAGGAGCTGGTGAAGGCGGCGAAGCCGGATTACCTGTTCCTGCATTGTCTCCCTGCCCACCGTGGCGAAGAGGTTAGCGAAGGCGTGATCGACGGTGCTAATTCCGTTATTTTCGATCAGGCTGAGAACCGTCTCCATGCCCAGAAGGCTTTGATGGTTGCTTTGATGGCTTAGAGTCATTCAATTGCAACGAACATTCTCTATGAAAATGCGTTAATGGACGTTATCTTTAGTATAATGAACGACAGGGTTGTTAGTAACAAAGAGAGGGAGTTTAACCATGGCAAAACAAAAAATCGTACTGGCGTATTCCGGTGGCCTGGATACGTCCGTTATTCTGAAGTGGCTGAAAGAAACCTACGATGCGGAGATCATTGCTTTCACGGCCGATATCGGCCAGAAGGAAGAGCTGGACGGACTTGAGGAAAAAGCGCTGGCGACAGGCGCCTCCAAAGTATACATCGACGATCTGCGCGACGAATTTGCAACAGATTTCATCTATCCGATGTTCCAGGCGGGTGCCATGTACGAAGGGCAGTACCTGCTCGGGACCAGCATCGCGCGTCCATTGATTGCTAAACGCATGGTGGATATCGCACGTGCGGAAGGCGCGACGGCGATTGCGCACGGCGCTACGGGTAAAGGGAACGATCAGGTTCGCTTTGAGCTGGGTGTTGCCGGCTTGGCACCGGACATTGAAGTAATCGCTCCTTGGCGCATCGAGGAGTTCCGTAACTCCTTCCCGGGACGTGCGGAGATGATCGCATACGCGGAAGCGCACGGCATTCCGGTAACGGCATCGGCTGCCAAATCCTACTCCATGGACCGCAACCTGCTCCATATCAGTTATGAGAGCGGTGTGCTGGAAGATCCTTGGTTCGATGCAAGTGCAGAGGATAGCAAGGATATGTACCTGCTCAGCGTATCGCCTGAGGATGCACCAGACGAGGCGGAATACCTCGAGCTTACGTTTGAACAAGGGAATGTTGTTGCGCTGAACGGCGAATCGATGAGTCCGCTGCAAGTAATGGAGAAGCTCAACGAGCTGGGTGGCAAACACGGCATCGGTCGCGTGGATATGGTAGAGAACCGTTTCGTTGGCATGAAGAGCCGCGGCGTCTATGAGACTCCAGGCGGAACCATCCTGTTCACCGCTCATCGCAAAATGGAATCCATCACGATGGACCGTGAAGTGATGAATCTGCGCGACAGCCTGATTACCCGCTATAGTACCTTGGTTTATAACGGTTTCTGGTTTGCGCCGGAGCGTCTGGCACTGCAAGCGCTGGTAACGGAGAGCCAGAAGAACGTATCCGGTACGGTGCGCGTGAAGCTGTACAAAGGCAACATTATCGGCGCAGGTGTGAAGAGTCCGGTCAGTCTGTACAACCCGGATATCGCAACGATGGAAGCCGATCCGACGCAAGCTTATGATCAGGGCGATGCCACCGGCTTTATCCGCTTGAATGCACTGCGTTTGAAAGTGGCAACCGGCGTGAACCAGAATCAATAAGTTTACAATAATGAACAGGCTGAAGGCCGTTTCATGCTAGGGAGCTCCACTGATTCTCGCGTAACCGGGATGAAAGGGACTTCTTAAGCGGGAAGCGGCCCTCTGCCTTAAACAGAGAGGGGCAAGTGTTGTGAGCAAGTTATGGGGCGGACGCTTTACGAAGCAGACCAACGCATTGGTAGAGGAATATACGGCATCCATCGGTTTTGACAAGCAGTTGGCCGAAGAGGATATCCAGGGAAGCCTTGCGCATGTGTCCATGCTGGGCAAATGCGGCATCGTGCCGGCCGAAGACGTGGAGACGATCAAGGCTGGCTTGAACAAGGTGTTGGAGCGCATCCGTGAGGGCAGCATCGAGTTCTCCGTATCGGATGAGGATATTCATATGAACATCGAGAAGAATCTGATTGAGGAAATCGGACCTGTCGGCGGCAAGCTCCACACAGGCCGCAGCCGTAACGATCAAGTGGCTACGGACATGCATCTGTATTTACGTAACCGCGTAGTGGCGCTGACTGGCATGCTGCATGAGCTGCAAACCGCATTGATCGGACAAGCCAGGGATAACCTGGATACGATTATTCCAGGGTATACGCATCTGCAGCGTGCACAGCCCATTCTGTTCGCACATCATCTGATGGCTTACGTGTCCATGTTTCAGCGGGATATCGACCGTCTGATCGACAGCTATAAGCGTATTAACGTGTTGCCGCTCGGGGCAGGCGCGCTTGCGGGTACAACGTTCCCGATCGACCGCCATTTCGTGGCAGAGCAGCTTGGGTTTGATGGTGTTTACGAGAACAGTCTGGATGCGGTCAGCGACCGGGACTTCATCCTGGAATTCCTCTCGGATGCTTCCATCATCATGATGCACTTGTCCCGCTTAAGCGAGGAGCTGGTGCTTTGGAGCAGCACGGAGTTCAATTTCATCGAGCTGGATGATGCGTTCTGCACGGGCAGCAGCATTATGCCGCAGAAGAAGAATCCGGATGTGCCTGAGCTTGTTCGCGGCAAAACCGGACGGGTATACGGCAATTTAATGGGTCTTCTCACCGTGCTGAAGTCCCTGCCGCTTGCTTATAACAAGGATATGCAGGAAGATAAAGAGGGCATGTTCGATACGGTGGCTACGCTGGAAGGCGCATTGCAGCTGTTCGCGCCGATGATCGCCACGATGAAGGTCAACAAAGGCCGCATGCGCGAAGCGGTGAATACCGACTTCTCCAACGCAACCGACATCGCGGACTTCCTGGTGGGCAAAGGACTTCCTTTCCGTCAGGCGCACGAAGTGATCGGCAAGACTGTATTGTACTGTATCCAGAACAGCAAGTATTTGCTGGACCTGACGCTGGACGAATTCAAGCAGTTCTCGGAGCTGTTCGACGACTCCATTTATGGCGTCCTTCAACCGGAGACGGTGGTCAATGCGCGTAACGTATACGGCGGCACGGCAACCGAGCAAGTGAAGGCGGCCATTGATCGCAGCGTGCAGACCCTTCAGGTCACGGAGGAATGGCTGGGTCTCCGTCAAGGGAATGTAGAGTAACGGCATAGAATACTTGGCGTGAAAAAAATAGAGGTGGATCGGCAAACGATAAGTTTGCTGATCCACCTTTTTTAAGATATCAGAAACGCACCTCATAGAACCGAAAACGAACCGCTGGCATGTCATGGTGTGTCTATAGGTTTATCAGGCCTTCAACGGTAGCCACTTCAGCACATCCTGAATGTGGGTATCCCAATATCCCCAATCATGATTGCCTGGACCTTCCTGATAGATGAGTTCGAGGGAGGTTTCTTCGCAGGCTTTTCGGAACGCTTGATTGTCTTCATAGAGGAAGTCTTCGGTTCCGCAGCATTGATACAGCAGCGGCTTAGGCCCTTCGGATCGTTCGACTTCCTGTAGCAGCCACAGCAAGTCGTTGTCGGTACCGGTAATATCTTGATCTCCGTAGACTAATTGATGTTCAAACAAGGCCTCATTCCTCCGGATATGACCCGCCATATCGAGAGCGCCCGACAAACTGGCAGCCGCGGCAAAGGATTCCGGGCAGCGGAGCGCCAGCTTGAATGCCCCGTATCCGCCCATGGACAAGCCGGCGACGAAGTTATCTTCCCTCGCGGGGGATAACGGGAAGAAGGAACGGGCAATGGCCGGCAGCTCCTGACTGATGAAGGTCCAATATTTGCCACCGTATTCCATGTCGGTATAGAAGCTGCGGTGAACTTGCGGCATCACGACGGCAATGCCCATCTCGGCCACATAGCGTTCAATGGAGGTTCTGCGCAGCCAGATGGAATCGTCGTCGGACAGGCCGTGCAGCAGGAAGAGCGTCGGATGCAGACCGCTTTTGGCATGATTGGTCATACCGATCTGCGAAGAGGTTTGCTGAGGGAGAATGACGGTCATGGACGTACTGAGACCCAGTACCTCCGAGTAAAAGCGACATTGCATAAGAGCCATGATGATGTATCCCCTTTCACTTTAATAAATGAGAGATCAATGACGAGCCTATTTGAATCATATCACAATCAATCTCCCTTGCTCCAAGCAAACCCGAACCATCATTTGCAGGCAAAGACGAGATAAAGTGCCTGAGAACGCCTCGGTCTTGGGACCGAGGTGAAGTTCAGCCAACGGGCTGTTCTATGAATAGCGGAGGTGTGGTATCTTAGAGGGAGATTATGACTCCACCTGGTGGAGGACGGACATTTATTGTAGAAATAACTGTTGTGATGAAGAAGTAAAGATATAGATAGTGATTACTTTGTAAATCTGGAGGAGGATACTCATGATACCACATGACGACAAGCTGTCCGATCTGAAGATTACGGGAACCGGAAGTTCAAGCGGCGGCCAATACGATAAGGTGCGCATTGACGGTGCCGGGCAGGTGAATGGAGATCTGGATTGCCGAGAATTAATAGGTAATGGAAATATGAGTGTTAGTGGCGCCATAGCTGCCCGTACGATTCGCGTGAACGGATCGGGAACCATTAAGGGGGCTGTGGAGTCTGAGGAGCTGCATGTAGCCGGCAGTTTGAGTTTGAAGGATGGATTGCGCTGTCGCTCCATCTTTATCGGGGGGCATTGCAGCATTCACGGAGATTCCGAATCGAAAAAACTTGAGGTCACCGGAAACCTGAGAAGCCGTGGTGACGTGCGGAGTGAATCCGCCACGTTGCAAGGGGGATTTAAGATCGATGGCCGCCTGCATGTTGGAACAGCGGATATCCGAGTATTGGGCCGCTGCCTTGCACAGGAAATCGTTGGAGACCGGATAACGGTCCGCAAAAAAGGGAAGCGGCTCTGGGAAATGCTGTCCTTGCCTTTACGGGGAACACGGCTGGAGGCTCGTATTATTGAAGGCGATGTCCTTGATCTCGAGTATGTTGAAGCCGATATCGTCCGCGGTAACCGGGTGATCTTAGGCAAAGGGTGCGAGATTCGGCAAGTGGAGTACAGAGATGAACTGTCACAGCATCCGGAAGCCGAGGTCAGAGCATCTCGGCAGTTTTAAGGATAACAACGATGCCCTTCCGGATGGGACATCTGAATGCCGAGCTGATTGAAGGCGAGGATATCCGTCTGGTGAATACGAGAGCTGCTATAAAGGCGATACATTACATTGAAATAACGGCAAGGCAAACAGCCCGGATTCGCGGTTCTATCGCGAATCCGGGCTGTTCCATGCTGTCTTCAGGTTTACGGGGCACTGATACCGTCCTCAACCACTTCCTCTTTCGGGGTATCATTCGCTTCAGGCAGTTGGACATCGTTCGTCGGATTAATGGCAACGATGCTGTTCTGGGGGCGGTAGGTATCCTTGGATATTTTGACTTTCTCCACAACTTTGCCGTTTACTTTCTTGGCTCGGTAGGTTTCAACCACATAGCCTGGCTTCCCGTTCTGAACCACCTGCTTGAGTCCTGGAGGAAGCGAGTTATTGTGAATGATTTTCTCTGGTGACGGCAAGGTTTCAACGGTGGTGGACACAAGCTCATATTCCGTATTTTCCGGGAAGGTGCCGAACATCTTTAGTGTTAAATTATCGTGCGATACCTCCGATAAAATAAGCAGATGCTTGCCTGTATTGTTCCGAAAGCGAAAATTGATCACCCCTTCAGCAAAGGTGGCATCCTGCCCCTTGGGCAGGTAGCTGACCGGAAGGGAATGATTGCGCCGTTCGGTGATTTCCAGCCCGACGAGCAAAGCGGCATGATAGACTGTGCTGGATACCTGGCAGATCCCGCCGCCGATCCCGGGAACCAGCCTGCCGTTCACGATAACGGGGGCTTCTTCAAAGCCGTACTCCTTCTTCGCAGCATCAATAATATGAGCATAATTGAATTCATCGCCGGGCTTCAGAATCATGCCGTCTACGGCTTTGGCAGCGGCAGTCACGTTATGAACGCGTCCAGGCCCGCTGGATCCGAGACTCGTAGAGAATTCGACGATTTTGCGCTCAATCCCCTCATCCTGCAGCGATTTTACGGTAACGGGGGGCTTTTGACGGATGACAGGCAGTTGGACCGTAATGATCTCATCGAATTTCGGCTCGGTGAAGTGGGACTCATTCGGAAGCGCAGCGCCGAACCCTTCATAGAATGCCGGCCAATCGATGCGGTATGCCGTTTTCTCCGGGGTGTACCGGACAACGTCATCTTCGGATATGCTCCGCACCGCATTGACGGGTTCGCCAAAGCGTTCCTTTTGCCAGTCTTCGCTCAACCGCTCTTTTAACACATTGCGATCCCAGTCCGTGGATATATGCCACTCCAGCTGAAAGTTACGCCGGTAAAGAACCTGATCCCATAATGATCCTTCGGACAACCTGGCGATAGCTTCCCGAAAATCGGCAGCGCTGAATTGAACTCCGGCTTCCCGGAGAGTGAAGCTTTCCGTGTGCCCTTTCAGAGTGTCCGATTGCAGCTCCACCTTCAATGCTGTCATCGCCTGCAGCCGTTGATCCAGCTCTGACAGCACCTCGTCTGCGGGTGTACCGCCTACCTGCCAACCGGAGAGAACGACCCCCTTCGGGAGTTCCTTCTGGTTCACGTACATCGTCAATAGACCGAAGCCGACGGAGAGGAGAAGACCGAAACTGATGACAATGATGAGACCAAGATGAATTTTTTTCATTCGAACCACCTTCTTAACTTCGTATTGGCCGCAGTTCATGCACTTTTTCATGTATATGTCACGGTGGGCTTAAACTTTCGGGTACTCAAAAGGTAACAAATTTGTTACAATAGACGATGTCGTGAGGATTTTTCATGGATTTTAAAGGAATTCGATGGAAACTGTCGAAAAGTATAATGGCTAATTAAGGATTGGGAAGTGATGAAGTGATCGAAATGCAGGACGTATGGAAGACTTATCCGAACGGCGCTCATGCGCTTCAAGGAGTTTCCGTCAAAATCAATCGAAATGAATTCGTCTATGTTGTCGGACCGTCAGGTGCTGGCAAATCGACGTTTATGAAACTTATCTATAGAGAAGAAGTGCCTACGAAGGGGCAAATTTCTGTTAATGGATTTAATATCGGGAAGCTGAAGCAGCGCAAAATTCCCTATGTTCGCCGAAATATCGGGGTTATTTTTCAGGACTATCGTCTGCTGCCCAAGCTGACTGCTTACGAAAATGTAGCTTTTGCCATGGAGGTTATTGAAGCGCCGCAGCGTCTCATCAAGAGACGGGTCATGGAGGTGCTGGAGCTTGTGGGCCTGAGAGCCAAGGCGAACCGCGAACCTTCCCAACTCTCCGGGGGTGAGCAGCAGCGGATCGCAATCGCCAGAGCGATTGTGAATAACCCCTCCGTCATTATTGCGGACGAGCCTACAGGTAACCTGGATCCGGAAACCTCGTGGGGCATCATGCAGCTGCTGGATGAAATCAATTTCAGGGGAACCACCATCGTAATGGCTACCCACAACAGGGATATCGTGAACACCATGCGTAAACGCGTTCTTGCGATTGAGCATGGACAGATCGTCCGTGACCAGCAGAGAGGAGATTACGGGTATGAATTTTAGAACCTTCTTGCGGCACTTGCGGGAAGGGGCGAAGAGCGTTTTCCGGAATGGATGGATGTCGGTGGCATCGGTTACTTCCATCGTAGTGTCTTTGTTTATACTGGGCGTTTTCATGCTATTAGTCATGAATGTTAACGCTTTAGCCGATAAAGCAGATAGCAATGTGCAAATCAATACGTACTTAAATCTCAATGTGGATAAGAAGCTGCGCGAAACCATCAAGAGTGAAATCGAGGCAATGCCGGAGGTCGGCGGCATCAAGTTCGTGTCCAAGGAAGAGGGCATGAAGGAGCTTGAAGAAAGCCTGGGCTCCGAATGGGTGGAAGGCTTCAGCGAGGCGGACCAGAATCCGCTTCCTGATGCATTCGAGGTTTCCGTTATTGAACCGACCACGGTCGGTTTTGTTGCCGACAAGATTACCGCTCTGAACCAGAAGTATACGGAGGAGCCGATCCTGCGAGTCAAGTATGGGGAAGGCACGGTCGAAACTCTGTTCAAGATTACGAAGACGGTGCGGAATATCGGCTTTATTTTCGTAGCGGGACTCGGTTTGATGTCTATGTTCCTGATCTCGAACACCATTCGAGTTACTATTTTGGCCCGTCGCCGCGAGATCGGCATTATGAAGCTTGTCGGCGCGACCAACAACTTCATTCGCTGGCCGTTTTTCGTGGAAGGTGCCATGATCGGCCTGATGGGCTCCATTGTGACGGTCACGCTGTTGTTTGTAGGCTACAATCGTCTGTACGCTGCGTCGCAAACCGATCTGACGCTGGCAAAGAGCTTAATCCCGCTGGGAGATTTGTGGCTGCAGCTCGGCATCATTATCGTTGGGCTGGGAATGGTCATTGGCATCTGGGGCAGCACCATGTCGATACGTAAATTTTTGAAAGTATAAAACAAGGTAAAGGATGGGGAGCGAAACTTGAAGAAAATCGCCGCAGGAGTAGCAGCCTTATTACTGGCCACTGTTATGATCCAACCGACCGTCGGACAAGCCGAGAAGAAGACTTCAGCCGATGTAGATCGAGAGCTGAGCGTGCTTCAGGAGCAGGTCAAGAAAGCACGGGCACAGAAGAACAAAGCAGCGGAAAATAAACAAGAAGCTCAGCATTACAAGAAAAAAACAACGAAGAATTTGAAATATGTGATGGAGCAGATCAGCATCGTCAGCAATGAATTGACCAAAATCTCCATGAAGATCGAGGAGACAGAGGATCTGCTGAGAAAAACAACCAAAGAACTTGAAGCGGCGGAGGAGCGTATCGCCTCCCGTGAGAAGCTGTTGGAATCCCGGATTCGCCTCATCTATATGGATGGGCAAGTATCTTATTTGGATGTGCTGCTCTCCTCGACCAGCTTCAGCGATTTTATTGAGCGTGCGGATTCTTTGAAGACGATCGTTAACCAGGACCAGGATTTGCTGGTGGAGCATAAGCAGGACAAGCTGCTTGTCATCGACAAGAAGAAGGAGCTTGAAGGACAGTATGCAACCGCCAAGGACCTGTATGGCCAAATGGAGGACCGCAAGAGTATCCTGAACGAGAAGGAACAGGAGAAGCGCGTACTACTGGCCCAGTATGATCAGGATATCGAAGATGCGGAAATCTTGACCGAAGAGCAGGATAAAATGTTGGTTGCCTTAGCAAGCAAACGTTCGGATCTGCAGAAGGAAAAGAATAAGCTTGCGGCTGAGGAAGCTGCCCGTAAAGCAGCGGCTGCCAAAGCGGCTGCGGCGAAAAGAGCCAAGGCGACCACCCTCGGTGGAAGTAAAGGTGGCGGCGGATACACAGGTAACGGCGGACCATTCGCGATCCCAGTTTCCGGTGCCAGACTTTCATCGGGTTATGGGCCTCGAGTTCATCCGGTAACGGGCCAGGCTGGCAAGATGCATACAGGCCAGGATTTCGCGGTACCACAGGGGACTGAGATCCGGGCAGCTGAGAGCGGCACGGTCATATTGGCCGAGTGGTGGAGCGGTTACGGAAACTGTGTTATTGTTGATCATGGGGGCGGCGTATGGACCTTGTATGGACATATCCGCAATGGCGGGATTAAAGTCAGCGAAGGCGACAAGGTGTCTAGAGGGCAGAAGATTGCCGAAGTGGGTTCCACGGGTCAGAGCACAGGACCGCATCTTCATTTTGAGGTTCGGATCAATGGATCGCCGGTCAATCCTTCGCCTTATCTGTAACAAACTTTTAGGACTTATACCATATAACCTTCAGACCGCTGTATAAATATTCCCGGCAAGCCAATCATATACTAGGTGGACGGGATTCCCCATGTGTAGCAGTTGAAACGTACAAAGGCGGTGAAGTACTTGCTGAAAAAACGAACGGCTGTCTTTCTGGTCATAGCTGCCATGCTGTGCGGCGTGCTGTTAACGATGGCTTTGACCCAGCTGCCCGCTCCTAGCCAGACCGGAGACGGTGAGGGGCTGCTGGCCAGTATAGCAAACAGGAATGGACTGGAGCAGTCTGAAGCGAAAAAACTGGGGACAGCGATTGACCTCATCGAAAGCAATTATTACAAGGATATCGATCGGTCGAAACTGATCGACGGCGCCATCAACGGGATGATGGAAGCGCTGGAAGATCCATATTCCAACTATATGGGAAAAGAAACGGCAGCCCAGTTTGAAGAGAGCATTGAGGGCTCCTTCTCAGGGATTGGTGCGGAGGTATCCTCTGTAGATGGCAGTGTCGTTGTTGTATCCCCGATCAAGGGATCTCCTGCGGATAAAGCCGGGATCCGGGCAAAGGATACCATCCTCTCAGTTAATGGGGAATCTTTGCAGGGTCTGGAGTTGAACGCGGCAGTCAACAAGATTCGCGGTCCGAAAGGTTCCAAGGCCGTCCTTCAGATTAAGCGTGCAGGCTCTGAGCAGCCTGTCGAGTATGTTATCGTTCGTGATGACGTCGATCTGGAAACCGTGTCGGCACGGATGGAGAAGGGCGGAATCGGTGTTATTGAGATCTCCCAATTCTCGCTGAATACAGGCGAACGCTTTAAGGAAGAACTCAAGAAACTGGAAAGCCAAGGCATGAAGGGACTGCTGATCGACGTCCGGAACAATCCAGGCGGCGTGCTGTCCGTTGTCATCGACATTGCAGAGCAGTTCGTACCTAAAGGCGAGTTGATCGTTCAGGTAGAGGATAAGAATAAGAAGCGGGAGAAGCATCCTTCGGGCGGTGAGGCGAAATCTTATCCGATAACGGTGCTGATGAACAAGGGCAGCGCCAGCGCTTCCGAAATTTTGGCAGGCGCACTGCAGCAATCGGCAGGAGCTACCTTGATGGGAGAGCATTCCTTCGGAAAAGGTACCGTGCAAACGAGCTTTGATAAGCAGTTTGGCGATGGAAGCCTGCTGAAAGTAACGATTGCCAAGTGGTTGACGCCAAACGGTACCTGGATCCATGAGAAGGGAATTGAGCCGGATATTCAGGTGTCACAGCCAGAATACTTTACCGTTGCACCGATCGATAAGAAGAAAACTTATACGTACGACACGAATAGCACGGACGTGAAGAATGCACAGATCATGCTTGAAGCGGTTGGTTATAAGATCGGGCGTACGGATGGCTATTTCGACCGGAATACAGAGAAGGCCGTTAAGAGTTTCCAGAGCAAGCACAAGCTGAAAGCGGACGGTATCCTTAACGGCGCTACAGCCGAGGCATTGGAAGCCGCATTGATTGAGAAGATTCAGGATCCGAAAGAGGATAATCAAATGAATCGCGGAATTGCTGAGGTCCGGAAGGAAATCGCCGCCAAGGCGTCGAACAAGTAAGAAGGCTGAACGTTAGCCTTCTTTTTTTCTTTTAAGATATCTGAAAGTATAAATTTCGAAGCATCTTGAAGCTGAAAGGAGCGTGGCAAGCTGTTGGAGACATTGAAACAACTGCTGATGTATGGGATAGATGCAGGCATACAACTGCTGACGCAGCCCTTTTATTATATTTCGATTTTGTTTGTCATGCTGTTCTACCGAAGGCAGGTGTTGGTGGAGCGTAAGTTGTTCCATGTGAAGCTGCATTCCTGGGGATTGCAGACATGGCGAACGTTTCTGGGCGGGCTGCTGGCAGGAATCGGCGTGTCCATCGTAGTAGCCTTCCTGGGAATATCCTTAAGCCTGGAAGCCATCATATGCATATGGGTGACTTCCCTGATCCTGATGCTGTTTCATATCCGGTACTTATGCTTTGCCTATTCCATCGGTCTTCTCGGGATCATTCAGTTTGGATTAGGCTGGTTTCCGAATTGGCAGCCGGATGGCTGGGTCAGTCACATAACGACAACGATCCATGGATTGGACATTCCTGCGCTGCTGGCTTTATCCGCCGTTCTGCATTTTGCAGAAGCCTTGCTTGTCAGGATACAGGGTTCGGGTTTTGCTACACCGCTGTTTCTTGAGGGTAAGCGTGGCAAGCTCGTAGGCGGTTATCACATGCAGAGCTTCTGGCCCTTGCCCTTGTTCTTGCTTGTTCCGGCGGTAAGCGGAGGAAGCGTGCTGCCATGGACGCCATTCTTCGGTGGTGATGCCTGGAGTACAGGCTTTACCATGATGGCACTCCCGGTCGTGATTGGCTTCGGGGAAATGACGCAGAGCATGCTCCCGCAGGAGAAGGCAAGCATCACATCGAAGCGGCTCATATTTTACGGAGCCATTGTGCTGGCATTGAGCCTGTTGGCCGAGTGGTGGACACCACTCACGATCGTGGCTGCATTAGCGGCATTACTGCTGCATGAGGGCTTGGTGTGGTACAGCCGTTATGAAGAACAGCAGCGCAGTCCGATCTTTGTGCATCCGATTCGTGGACTACGCGTTCTCGCAGTGCTTCCGAATAGTCCGGCAAGCGAACTTGGCATTCTGGCAGGAGAGACGATCCTGAAGGTGAACGGTAAACTGATTCACAGTAAGGAACAGCTGCATAGCGCGCTTCGTCAGAATTCGGCCTTCTGTAAGCTGGAGGTTCAGAACCATCAGGGGGAGAGTAAATTCCTGCAGCGTGCAATCTACGCGGGGGATCATCATCAATTGGGAGCTATCGTTGCCCCCGACCCGAGGGATGGCATAGCGGTCGGGTTGAAGCCGGTAAGCTTGATCACCCTGCTGGCGAATAAACTTCATATTCGCAGCAAGCGGGGTTCTTCCGGTAGTAAGACGACCGGCGGCTCCGAAGAAGCCGGGTTCCATTCATCATAAATACTGAAAGGAGCTGTCCCATAAGTAGGTTTGCTCACTTGACGGGCGGTTCGTCAGATAAAAAATGTGTCAAATGAAGAAATGGCGGTGCTCAGGATGTTATCCTTGCACCGCCATTTCTTGCTTTTCGGTCTTTGTCGCTTGCTTGAGTAGATTATGGGCAAGCGAAAGCCATCCGACCTAGGCTCACTTTCGTCAGTCCTCGAAGCAGAAATACAAATAATAGTGTTCCCGTTTGACGTAGGAACGAAAACGATTGATGGTACGGAAGTCCGGGAGCTGGCGATCTGACGAGAAAAATAGATTCGCTGTGTGTAGGCGTAAATGATGACTTTGGTGAGCATCTTGGGATGGTAGCTGTCTCGTTCGCCACCGGGATAGGTGGCCGAAAAGATGCGGTCATCCAAGCAGTTAACCGCTTCATGCATGATGCGAACAAGATGATGAGGTGGAATGTCGTCCTCCAAATCCAGTTTCTTTTCGTATGTCTAATTAAAGTGAGGGATCTGCACAACTTAGCGGAGAGGACGAATCGATTCCGGACAAGCGTCAGCGCTCGCCTTTGCCCCCACATTTCGTCCTTGCTCAGAACCAATCCAAGAAATGTGGGGGCAACAGTTATCATGAACGAGACAGACTCCCCGTAATTGCAACATCTTAGGTTAATTTTGGGAATAATGGTGTAGTAGAAGCTAAACCAAAACCAAAATCAGAGCTAAATTGCAAAGGAGAGTCTGTACTATGAAGGATACCATAAAATACGTAGGCTTAGACGTGTCGAAGGAAAATATTGCTGTATCTGTAGCTGATCCAGGAAGAGAAGGCGCTCGGTATTTGGGCACGATTCCTCATACCGAGTATCACATCTTGAAAGTATTGAGGAAGTTAGGCCAACCCAATGAATTAAGCGTTTGTTACGAGGCAGGTCCAACAGGATATCCTTTAGTTCGTTTGCTAACTGCACATGGATATGACTGCATTGTTATCGCCCCATCACTTATGCCTAGTCGTCCAGGAGAACGGGTAAAAACGGATCGTAGGGATTCGATGCGTCTGGCACAATTACTTCGAGCAGGTGAATTAACACATGTGCATGTACCTACTCCAGAGGAAGAAGCGCTTCGTGATTTGGTACGAATGCGTGAAGATGTTAAGGAAGATCGAGCTCGAATCCGGCAGCGGATCGGGAAGTTTCTCCTTCGTCATCAGATTGCACCTAAAGAGCCACTTCGCCGTTGGACGGCTAAATACCGGTTATGGTTAGGACGTATTCCATTCGAGTCCGCTTCTCAACGTTTGGTTCTGCAGGAAATGCTGCATCAGATGGATGAAAATGAAGAACGTCTGAAGCGTATGGAAGCAGCCATTCACGAAGAAGCCACGGAAGGGCACCACGCCCCCTTAATACAAGCCCTTCAAACCTTACGTGGAGTAGCTGAAACGACAGCAACAGGAATCGTAGCGGAAGTGTGTTCATTTACCCGGTTTGGTAATGCGAAGGCTTTCATGGGGTACACAGGTTTGGTGCCGAGGGAATACTCAAGTGGCCAAAGCCGATGGCAGGGAAACATTACGAAATCGGGGAATACCCACCTTCGTCGTTTATTGGTCGAATCCGCTTGGAGTTACCGCTATAAACCTGCGCTACAAGGAGAGTTAAAGAAACGTCAACAAGGAAAATCTCCTGAAATTCAGGCCATATCCTGGAAGGCACAGTATCGACTACATCGAAAATACACGAAAATGCTGTCAAAGGGTAAGCCTAGTGGCAAAGCAGTTGTGGCCGTGGCGCGTGAACTAAGTGGATTTATTTGGTCGATTGCCCGAGAACTTGAAGAGAAAGGGATAAATAGGTGATCACCATTCCTATTGGAATCTAGTCGTATTGTGAGAATGGTTGATTCAAGGTGATCCCGTTCCCCCAAAAACAGGTGGAAGATGAAAAACTGAGTTAGAAGGCAAAGGGAAAAGCCGTAAGAGAGAATCCACGTCCATCGCTATGTGCCATCCCTCCAAAGGAAACGACGCACGACAACAGTTCGTGGTGCACTCTCTGCAGACGGAGAGAAAACATGCGGTATACAAAACCCGCGGATATCAGACTGCTCACCGTTGATAGCTTTTGCCTTCTAGTTCAGTTTTTACACCCTCTCTTGTATAAAGGGGATTGGGAAAACAAGGGAGTTACAAACTGCTATTTGACAGGTCTCGTTCATATCAGCGATGGGAGGAACGATTCGTACATGGAGCGTCTTCTAACAGCAAGAAGGGGCCTCCCGCAAGATCTAAGATCTTTTGGGACAGCCCGCTTTTTTGGATGCATATGCTCGGACCAGTTTAACGAAGAATGTTAACCCTGCAACTTTTTAAGATAAAAAATGGCGATTTGCGTCCGGTCCCGAAGATTCAGTTTTCCCAGGATTTCGGTGACATAGTTTTTGACGGTGCCTTCGCTTAAGAAAAGCTGTCCGGCAATTTCCTTATTGGACAAGCCGTCCGCAATAAGGACGACGACTTTCTTCTCGGCCGGGGTCAGCCCGAATTGTTCCAGCTCAGCAGCTTTAGGGACGGGCTGCGATGTTGGACGAAGCATGCCAGTCAGCTTGCGGGCGATATCGGGATGAATCAGCATATTACCGTCATGCACCGTTTTGATTCCCTGGATGATGCGGTCCGGCGGAATGTTCTTCAGCAGATAACCGCTAGCCCCGTTCCGCAGAGCCTCCACGATATAATCATCATCATCGAAGGTAGTCAGCATAAGCACTCGCACATCCGAATGTCGTTCACGAATCCGCCGCGTTCCTTCCACACCGTCACATACAGGCATCCGAATGTCCATGAGCACAACATCGACAGGAAGTCCCTCCTCCAACAAAGCCAGCGCTTCCTCGCCGTGCTCCGCGACAGCCGATACTTCGATATCCGGGTCCATCCCCACCAGTAATTTCAAGCTTTCCCGAATGAACGGGTCATCATCTACAATTAAAACGGATATCATGGATGGCCACGACCTTTTCTATAAAATAAGATACTGCGTCTTGTCTTGTTAAATTACATAATCTCACGCTTCTGGTAGACAGGCAGCCGGGTGATGACAGTAAAAGGTACGGTTCTCCGTACCTCCAGCGTCCCACCCACCACTTGGGTTCGTTCGAGCATGCTGCTCATTCCGATACCTTGATGGTCTGGTGCAGCTTCGTGGCCAGCTGGCTCCTGGACTGTGCCATCGTTGGAAACCTCCATCCGGACGTCCTGATCTCCGTAATGCAGGATGATTTGGATTCGTTTAGCCTCGCCATGGCGGATGGCGTTTGTGATAGCTTCACGGGCATTTTTGTACAGCACCACCTGTTGACTGGGATAGAGCGGATAGGGGATGCCCTGCAATATAAGGTCGGTCTCGATCCCGGTCTCCCGGCCGGTCTCTTCCAGGAGCCGATCCAGGGAATAGTCGTCCGTAATCCGCCGGACCGGGTTCATTTGTTTTACGGCCGATCGCATCTGCTCCATGCTCTCTCCTAGCTGGTCACGGATTTGATGGAGCATATCCATGCCGCGGCCGGAATCTTGAGGCACGATATGGAGAGCTGCTTCCATCATCATTTTTATGCGAATCAGGCGGTGGCCGATATCGTCATGCAGCTGGCGGGAGATGCGGTTACGCTCCTCGGCCTGCGCTGCGCTCTCTACCTGATGGGCAAATTGCAGCAATTGTCTGCCTGCTTCATCCTGCTGGAAATGCAGCCTTTTCAGCTCGTCGTATAACTGAATATGATCCACTTGCTTCTGATGCATTTCATGGATGTGGTTGAACGTTACTGCCATGAACAGAAACAGAAGATTGGCTGTCGTCAGCAGCAGGGCATCGTAATCGGTTATGGCCATGTTGAGCAACAGAAGGTGACCGAGCGCCAGACATAGCCTACCTGGCCGCTGCAATAAGGGCAAATAGACGCATAGGGTGGAGATGGACAGGAACACCATCATGAAGCCGTATTGATGGCATAGCCACAGAGATAGTGGAATTTCCAGCAGAGCGGCTGCCTTCAGATAAGCAGGCGATGGCAAAAAGCGGCTTAGCACCGTAATCGCCAGAAACAGCAATATGTACACCATATATTCCCCGTAATCATCGAGCTGCTGCAAAAAGATGTCTGCGGCGGCCGGAAGAAGAATTAATCCATACCTTAGATAGGTGAGTGGGGATGTCACGTGCGATCAGACCCTTTTCCATAGTGAAATCAAAACGTTCAAACGATTGGCTTCATTATATCACAAGGATGTTTTGGGCAAGGAGATGACTTTCGTCACCCTATAAGGTGACTTCTTCTACCTTAATAATTCGGATATTCCAGGTAGAATGAAATCAACAAATGGTTACGAGAGATATGAGAAATGGAGATGGTGAATATGGCGGTCTTTCTGCAGATGAAGGATGTCGTGAAAAGATATGGAAACAAGCTGTCGGTGGATCATATGAACCTGGAAGTGAACGAAGGGGAAATCTTTGGACTTTTAGGACCGAACGGGGCCGGCAAAAGCACGTCTATCAGTATGATCTGTGGCCTTCTTCCCAAGGATCAGGGCAGCATTAAGGTGGACGGTATCTCGATTGATGAGCAGCCGCTGGAAGTGAAGCGGAGAATCGGGTTGGTGCCGCAGGATCTGGCTCTGTACGAAGAGATGTCGGCTTGGGATAATGTCGTTTTTTTTGCAAAATTGTACGGGCTGCGAGGCCACCAGTTGAAGGAACGGGTGCAAGAGGCGCTGGAGTTTGTCGGCTTGCAGGATCGGGCGAAGGAAAAGCCGTCCACCTTCTCCGGGGGGATGAAACGAAGATTGAATATTGCATGCTCAATCACGCACCGTCCGAAGCTGATCATTATGGATGAGCCTACGGTAGGGATTGATCCGCAGTCCCGAAATCACATCCTGGAATCCGTGAAGACGTTGAACCGCATGGGCTCTACCGTAATTTATACGAGTCATTATATGGAGGAAGTTGCTGCGATCAGTGATCGGGTGGCGATTATGGATCAAGGTCATGTTATCGCCTGCGGGACGCAGCAGGAGCTTCGGGCACGCGTGGCGCATGAGGAAAAAATCATACTTACGGCTGATGGGATCACACCGGAATTGGTGGAGGAGTTGACCATTCACCCGCGCGTTCGACGCGTCACGCAGAATGATAACCAGATTGAGGTCTATGTACCGTCGGCTCAGGAGGAGCTACAGGATATTCTGTTCATCTGCAGTAAGCAGCATACGACGCTTCGCTCTCTGGAGTGCGAGGAACCGGGGCTTGAAACGCTATTTCTCAGTCTGACCGGGCGGACGCTGCGTGATTGATCATAAGGGACATATGCAGAGGAATTCATGAAGGAGGAATACCCGAAGATGAATACGATGATTATTGCCTGGTTTGAGCTAAAGCGGATGGCTACCAGCCGATCGGTGCTGATTAACCAGTTTTTGCTGCCACTCCTCCTTATTTTTATATTGGGAAATGCACTCTCGGGCTGGTTTGGCAACGATCAGGAGTTTAAACAGCCATCGGTCAGAGTGGGATTTGTAGTGAATGCTGTGGACGGAGGCCAGCTGCCGGGGAGTGTTCAGGCTCTAACCGGCTCACCGGAGATACAGGACATTCTGGTTCAAGAGATGGCATCCAGCCGTGAAGAGGTTGAAGGAAAGCTGCGCAGGGGCGAGGTGGATTATGCGGTGATAATTCCCGCTTCCTTTGATGAACGAATGGGCCAGGGAGCGGACGTGAAGCTTGAATTGTTGCCCGGAAGAGACCGTAATCTTAACCTGGTAGCAGACACCATCTTCAAGACCTTTATCGCGGATGTCAATCACAAACAGGCGGAGGTTATCGTTATGGGCGGAGATAAAGTTCTTGCCGCTCAAACGGCAGCACCTGTTGAAACCTCGTCCGGATCGAACGTAACGATCGGGAAACTAAGCGAGAAAGGAGCCACGTATTCAGCAGCCCAATATTACGCAGCCTCCATGCTGATCATGTTTCTTTTGTATTCCGGTCAGATGGCAAGCAGCAGTCTGCTGGGAGAGCGGGAAAGCCGGACCCTGTATCGCCTGCAAAGCGCACCGGTCACACCCGGAACTGTATTTGCCGGTAAGATTATTGGCTGCAGTCTGATTACGCTTGTACAGGCAGCAGCCATTGTGCTGGGTTCCATGTGGCTGTACGGCGTGAAATGGGGGCCTCACCCTTTGCTGCTCATCATGGTCTGCGTTTTAATCACGCTATCGTCCATGACCATTGCCACGTTTATAACCCTAGTCTCCTCAACGGCGGCAGGAGCCAGGGGGCTGATGCAGGCGATCATTATCGCCATGACATTTGTCAGCGGGGGATTCATGCCGCTTCCCGTGGAATTTTTCCAAAAGATCGCTTCCTTCACCGTCAATCATTGGGCCATGCAGAGCATGCTGCGGATGATGCTGAACAGCGACGTGCAATTGATTCTCACTTGTCTGGGTATGCTAGCGGCTATTACCGCGGCCCTGTCGGCTGCAGCCATGATTACGTACAGAAAGGTGGGATACCATGCATAGCTTAACCATAGCCTGGCATATGGTAAGACGCACACTGGGGCGCAAAAGAGGCTGGATCGTCTTCCTGCTGGTTCCTTGCGTGGTTGTTACCTTGACGGTGTTTTTCTTGGGGCAGACCTCGGCTGCGAGCATTCTGGTCTCTTATGTGAATGAGGATGAGGGCCCGGCAGGCCAGTATCTGATGAACGAGCTGGAGCGCAGCGGCCAATACGTACTCAAGGAGTTCGAATCCGAGAACATGTTGAGAGAAGACCTGGTGGAGAATAAAAGCATGGTAGGCGTTTATATACCGGGGGGCTTCAGCGACGGATTGATTGAAGGACAGTGGCCGACGGTTCAGGTATATGAGGCTTCAACTTCGGAAGCTTCGGTGATGATACGAATGACGGCGGACTCTGCGGTTACGCGTCTGAGCGGCACGGCTGCTTTGATTCGGGAAACCTCGGAGCCGGCTGTTGACCGCATGTTGATGCTGCAAGAAGTGCTCAAGCAATCCGCGCTGAATCGGGTGGATACTGAGGTCACGGATTTGAATCTGTACGCCAAGCCGGGACTCTCGAACGTAACAGGCTTTACCCTGATGTTCATGATGACCCTCATCTCCAGCGTTGTGTCGATGATGATCGATGACCGCAGACAGCGAACGCTGTCTCGCATGTACACTGCACCGGTGCGTGCCTATCAGATCGCTTTAGGTAATTTTCTGGGCAGCTTGGTGGTCGGCTCGTTGCAGGTGATCATCGTGCTCGCGCTCAGCCGGTATGTGCTCCGTTACGATTACGGAATTCCGTTACTGCTGCATTTCCTTATTCTGATGGCCTTTATGATGGTATCGTTAGGGCTGGCAAGTACGGTTGCTGGGTTGATCCGAAACGGGCAAAATGCGGCTATGATCAATTCCATGATCGTCACGCCGACCTGCATGCTGGGCGGGTGTTTCTGGCCGCTTGCTATCATGCCGGAATTCATGCAGAAGATCGCCAACTTCATACCGCAAAAATGGGCCATTGAGGCGGTGGAGATCGCGGCTACAGGCGGCACGTTTTCCGATATCGCACTGCCGCTAGCCATCCTCAGTCTGATGGCGGTCATTCTGCTGGCCGTCGGTTCCGCTGTCCTGCGGCCAAGCGAGCGCGGGGCAGGGCAAGGCGCTTAGCTTAACAAGTATGTTGGAAACCTAATGTCTCTCAGGAACGTTGTTAGTAATCGAATCATTTTTTTTAAACGAAAGCGCCCGGTCAGATCTGAATGCATGGATTCAGTCTACCGGGCGCTTATTTCATATTGGGGACGATGGGGTGGCATTTTCTTCTAAGTCAAGGCGTGGAGTGGGTTGAGCCGCGTGGAGGCTATCTTCCTACTCCTTAAGCTGTCGTAACACGGTAATTTCGACCCGCCGGTTCTTCTGCTTGCCTTCAGCAGTCGCATTATCCGCGGCTGGCCTCGTATCGGCATAACCTGCATACTGGAAGCCTTCCGGATCCAGCTTGCTGCTCTCAAGGAAGAACCGCAGTACCGACATCGCCCGGGCACCGGAAAGCTCCCAGTTGTCCTTGTAGCTGGAATAGCGTCCGATTGGCACATTGTCCGTATGCCCCTCGATGCTCACGGTGGTGTTTAAATCACCGAACAGGCTCGCCAATTTGCCCAGAACGGGAGCGGCCCCGGGTTTAAGCTCGGCCTTGCCGACATCGAACAGAAAGCGGTCGCTTAACGTAATGGCAATCCCTTGCGGCTCGTCCGCGATAAAGATATCCTCTTCGAGCTGGTTGTCTTTCACGTATTGCTGAATAAGCCCCATAAAGTTCGCCAGTTCTTCCTCCTGGGCACGGAAAGCCAGCTCCCGTTCAGTTAGCGGTTCTGAACCAGCATCTTTATCCTCTTCTTCCTCATTGGCGGCAGGCTGCGGTGGAGGATTCTTATGGTTCTCCGTATCGGCTGTGCCGGTAATGCCCGAACCCATCTCCAGGATGCTGTCTCCGCTCTGGAAGGTGGCTTGCAGGGATTGGGTGACAAGTTTGTATTTTTCCGTATCGAGCCGGCTCATGGCATACATTACAACAAAAAAGATCAGGAGCAGCGTAATCAGGTCGGCATAGGTGATCATCCAGCGGTCGCGCTGTTCGCCTTCGGTCTGCTTGCGATGACGGCGCCGTCTATTCGGCTTTTTCATGCACAATCCCCCTTGAGGACGGAATGTCCGTGGTGCCAGCGGAAGCGAAGGAGGCTAGCTTTTTACGAACTAACAGCGGGTGCTCTCCGTTCTGAACAGCCATAATTCCTTCGAGCAGCAGCTCCATATTTGCAATTTCTTCTTCGGAACGTGCTTTAATCTTGGACGCAATGGGCAAAAAGATAATATTGGCACTTGCGACGCCGTATAAAGTAGCGGTGAACGCGACCGCGATCGAAGGTCCGAGATCGGTTGGGTCTTGCAGACTGCCCAGCACGTGGATCAATCCCATGACGGTACCGATGATCCCCATGGTAGGAGCATATCCCCCGGCGGACTCGAAAATCTTGGCATACCCTTCGTGCTTCTGCTCGGCGGCATTGATATCGAGCTCCAGGATTTGGCGCACCATCTCCGGATCGTTGCCGTCGACGACCATCTGCATGCCTTCCCGCAAGAACGGATCCTCGTGATCGGCGGAGATACGCTCCAGCGCCAGGACCCCGTCTCTTCTGGCCGTAACCGACATATCAACAATGGCGTCAATCAGCTCGTCCGTTGAACGGTTGCTGCGGCCGAAGGCCAGCTTGAGCGCAGCCGGGATGGTGCGGAGCCGGGTGGCCGGAAAACTGACGATGACGGCCGCGATGGTGCCGCCGAATACGATAAGCGCAGCCGCTCCTTGCAGCAGGCCGCTCAGATGCCCGCCTTCCCATAAAAACCCTCCGATCAACGCGGCCAGACCGGCGAGAATGCCAAAAATAATTGTAATATCCATAACGCTGTATCATCTCCTTAAGGAAGTTAATTGAAGACCATGGGTTCGCTTGAAGCTAGTCCGACATGTAATATGAAGGCTGTGGGGTCATACAAGTTGAAGCACGGAACATTCGCGCTGGAACTTATTGAAATTTTCATTAAACTATTTGCATCAAAAAAACGTAAAGGGTATAATGAGACGGGAACAAATATTCTTATTCTTTACGTAGACACCACTAATTTCCCATAGTATATCATCGGGAAGTTTCGACATATCTTTTAGCATGAATTTCATTTTAGAGTATGAGGGTGATGAAGGGCAATGAGCGATTTAGTTGTCAGTACCAAATCCTTTGAGATCCAGTCTGAATTCCAGCCGCAGGGCGATCAGCCCACGGCTATTGATGCGTTGGTCGAAGGACTCCGCCAAGGGAAAAAACATCAGACGCTGCTAGGTGCAACAGGAACGGGTAAGACGTTTACGATCGCGCAGACAATCGCCAAGGTAAACCGTCCCACACTCGTCATTGCGCATAACAAGACGCTGGCTGCACAGCTGGCCAGCGAGTTTAAAGAATTCTTTCCGAATAACTCGGTGGATTATTTCGTGAGTTATTACGATTACTATCAGCCGGAAGCTTATATCCCTTCCTCCGATACGTATATCGAGAAGGATTCCAGCATTAATGAAGAGATTGATAAGCTCCGCCACTCTGCAACGAGTTCGCTGTTCGAACGGCGCGATGTCATCATTGTGGCGAGCGTATCTTGCATATATGGCTTGGGTTCGCCGCATGAGTACGGAGAATTGCTGCTTTCGCTCAGGGTGGGCATGGAGAAGCCGCGCAATGAGATTTTGTCGCGGCTGGTTGATATCCAGTACCAGCGGAACGATATCAACTTCGTTCGCGGTACATTCCGCGTCCGTGGGGATGTGATCGAGATATTCCCTGCCTCCAAGGGGGAGCATGCCGTTCGCGTCGAGCTGTTCGGCGACGAGATCGAGCGGATCACGGAGATCGACGTCTTAACGGGCGAACTGGTTGGGGAACGCGAGCATATCGCCATCTTCCCGGCGTCTCACTTCGTTACCCGTGAAGAGACGATGCGGGTAGCAATCGTGAACATCGAGCGCGAATTGGAAGAACGCCTTGAACTGCTGCGCTCGGAAGGCAAGCTGCTGGAAGCGCAGCGCCTCGAGCAACGTACCCGTTACGACATCGAGATGATGAAGGAAGTCGGATTCTGCTCCGGCATCGAGAACTACTCCGGCCCTTTGACCTTCAGGGAGCCTGGTGCTACGCCATATACGCTCCTTGACTATTTCCCGGATGATATGTTGTTTGTCATTGATGAATCGCACGTTACGCTCCCGCAAATCCGCGCGATGTACAACGGTGACCGGGCACGGAAAACGGTGCTGGTTGATCACGGCTTCCGCCTGCCGTCCGCGCTGGATAACCGGCCGCTGAAGTTCGAGGAATTCGAGGAGAAAGTCAACCAGATCATCTACGTATCGGCCACGCCGGGTCCGTATGAGATGGAGCACTGCGATACGATGGTCGAACAGATCATCCGGCCGACAGGCCTGCTTGATCCGATCATTGATGTGCGCCCAACAGAAGGGCAGATCGATGACCTGATTAGCGAGATCCATGACCGGGTGGAACGTGACGAGCGTGTGCTCGTGACCACCCTCACGAAGAAGATGTCAGAGGACCTGACTGATTACCTGAAAGAAATTGGCATCAAGGTTCGTTACATGCACTCCGATATCAAGACATTGGAACGGATGCAGATTCTGCGCGATCTGCGGCTTGGTACATTCCACGTGCTGGTGGGTATTAACCTTCTACGGGAGGGTCTTGACCTGCCGGAGGTTTCCTTGGTTGCGATTCTGGATGCGGACAAGGAAGGTTTCCTCCGCTCGGACCGCGCTCTTATCCAGACGATTGGCCGGGCTGCCCGGAACTCGGAAGGTAAAGTGATCATGTATGGTGATAAGATCACAGACTCTATGGATCGGGCCATTAAGGAAACCGAGCGCCGCCGCAGCATCCAGATTGCATATAATGAGAAGCACGGTATTACACCGCAAACGATCCGTAAGAAGATCCGCGATGTCATCGAAGCAACAAAGGTTGCAGAGGGAAAAGCAGATTATCTGGTGGGAGAAGGACAGAAGATGTCGAAGAAAGAGCGTCAGAATCTGATCCAGCGTCTGGAATCCGAGATGAAGGAAGCGGCCAAGAATTTGCAATTCGAGCGTGCGGCAGAGCTTCGTGATGCGCTGCTGGAGCTGCAAGCCGAATAAATGTTGGAGAAACGAATGACAGGGGGGACGGCCTACGCTGTCGTTCTCTTTGTGAAAGTATAAGCATCACATGCATGCCATATGGAGTAGGAGATGATATCGTTTGGCCATTGAAAATCTTGTGATCAAAGGCGCTCGTGCACACAATCTGAAAAATATCGACGTCACGATACCGCGTGACAAGTTCGTCGTTCTTACGGGGCTTAGCGGCTCTGGCAAATCCTCTCTCGCATTCGATACGATTTATGCCGAGGGTCAGCGCCGTTACGTGGAATCCTTGTCCGCTTATGCACGCCAGTTCCTCGGACAGATGGAGAAACCGGATGTCGATTCCATTGAAGGCCTCTCGCCGGCGATATCGATTGACCAGAAAACGACGAGTCGCAACCCCCGCTCTACGGTAGGTACCGTCACGGAAATCTATGATTATTTGCGTCTCTTGTTCGCCCGGATCGGACACCCACACTGTCCGGAGCATGGCGTGGAGATTACCTCCCAGACGGTCGAGCAAATGGTAGACCGCATCATGCAGTATCCCGAGAAGACGAGACTGCAAATCCTCGCGCCGGTCATTTCCGGACGCAAGGGCGAGCATAAGAGCCTGTTCGCCGATATAGCGAAGCAGGGCTTCGTTCGGGTGCGCGTCGATGGAGAGCTGCGCGATCTGTCGGAAAGCATCGAACTCGAGAAGAACAAAAAACATACGATCGAGGTGGTTGTGGACCGGATCGTAGTTAAGGAAGATATAGAGGCACGTCTGGCCGATTCGATCGAGACGGCACTGAACCTATCAGGCGGTCAGCTCCTGGTTGATATCATGGGTCAGGAGGAGCTCAGGTTCAGCTCCAACTTTGCTTGCCCGATCTGCGGTTTTAGTATGGAAGAGCTGACGCCGAGAATGTTCTCCTTCAATACCCCTTTCGGTGCTTGTCCCGATTGTGACGGCTTGGGCGTCGAGATGATTGTGGATCCGGAGCTGCTTATACCGGATACGAGCAAAAGCGTGGAGGAAGGTGCCTTTGCCGCATGGAGCGGGGGCACATCCACTTATTATCCGCAGTTTCTGAAATCGGTCTGCGCGCATTTCGGCATTCCGCTGGACAAGCCGGTCAGTACTTTTAGCCAAGAACAGATGAATAAACTGTTGTACGGTACAGGCAATGAGAAGGTTCACTTCCGTTATGAGAATGACTTCGGTCAGCGCAAGGAAGCGTATGTAACCTTCGAGGGCATCATTCCGAACCTAGAACGTCGCTACCGCGATACGAATTCCGAGGGTATTCGCGAATACATCGAAGGTTATATGAGCAGCAAGCCATGCGATGTGTGTAAAGGTCATCGTCTCCGGAAGGAAAGCCTGGCCGTTACGGTCAATGACCGCAACATGGCCTATGTCACTAGCCTGTCGATCGGAGAGTCCCTGAAATTTTTCGATCATCTGGAGCTTAGCGAGAAAGAACAACAGATCGCAAATCTCATTCTGAAGGAGATTCACAGTCGTTTGGGCTTCCTTGTCAATGTGGGTCTGGATTACCTGAATCTCAGTCGTTCGGCGGGAACCCTGTCCGGTGGGGAAGCGCAGCGGATCCGGTTAGCCACGCAGATCGGATCAAGCCTGATGGGCGTGCTGTACATTCTGGACGAGCCCAGCATCGGGCTGCATCAACGGGATAATGACCGCCTGATCTCGACGCTGGAGCATATGCGGGATCTGGGCAATACGCTGATTGTGGTCGAGCATGACGAGGACACCATGATGGCTGCGGACTATATCATCGATATTGGTCCTGGCGCTGGTATTCATGGCGGCCAAGTCATCGCGGAGGGAACCCCGAAGGAGATTATGAACGACCCTAACTCTCTGACGGGCCAGTACCTGAGCGGCCGTAAGTTCATTCCGGTCAACAGCAAGCGGCGCAAGACCGATGGACGCTGGCTTGAGATTAAAGGCGCGAAAGAGAACAATCTGAAGAATATTAACGTGAAAATTCCGATTGGCGTCTTTACGGCGGTAACCGGTGTGTCCGGGTCAGGCAAGTCGACACTGGTCAACGAGATCCTCTACAAGACACTTGCTCGTGACTTGAACAGAGCCAAAGTACGTCCGGGGCAATACCGCGAGATGAAAGGTTTGGAGCATATCGAGAAGGTCATTGACATCGACCAGTCTCCGATTGGCCGTACGCCTCGCTCCAACCCGGCGACCTACACAGGCGTCTTCGACGATATCCGGGATATCTATTCCCAGACGAATGAAGCGAAGATTCGCGGATACAAGAAGGGCCGATTCAGCTTCAACGTGAAGGGTGGCCGCTGTGAGGCTTGCCGCGGGGACGGTATTATCAAGATTGAGATGCACTTCCTGCCGGATATCTACGTGCCTTGCGAAGTGTGTAAGGGCAAACGCTACAACCGCGAAACGCTCGAAGTCAAATATAAAGGCAAGAACATCGCTGAAGTACTGGAGATGACCGTTGAGAATGCAACGGATTTCTTCCAGAACATTCCGAAGATTCACCGGAAGATGCAGACGCTGATGGATGTCGGTCTGGGTTATATTACTTTGGGCCAGCCTGCCACCACGTTGTCCGGTGGTGAAGCCCAGCGCGTGAAGCTGGCTTCCGAGCTGTATCGCCGCAGCACAGGCAAAACGATGTATATTCTGGATGAACCGACTACCGGCCTGCATGTGGACGATATCGACCGTCTGCTCGTTGTGCTTCACCGCCTGGTGGATTCCGGGGAGTCCGTCCTTGTCATCGAGCACAATCTCGATGTCATTAAGACAGCGGACTATCTGATTGACCTAGGTCCGGAGGGCGGCAGCGGCGGTGGTACCATCATCGCTACCGGAACGCCAGAGGATTTAGTCAAGGTGTCCGAGTCTTATACAGGGAAGTACCTAAAACCCATCCTGGAACGCGATACGAAGCGAACCAAGGAATTGAACAAGGTGGAAGCGGCACGTTAATAGCTTCGAATCTGTTCCATGCTGGAAGGGAGCTGTGCAGCCCACAGCTTATTGCATTTCATATTTCAGCAGATTGAACAGGTTGGCGTCATAATGGAGTCCCCGTGTATGAATAGGGGCTCTTTTTTTTATTTTCATATCATCCTCCAATATCTTCGCATTCCAGGATATGGTATGATCTTGATAATTGCGACAAAATGGAGGGATTGTATGAAGAAAATCGCCTGTTCCGTTCTAATAGCTCTGGCAGCAAGTGCTTTATACATAAACTCATCCGATAACGTTCAAGCAAGTGCTGGTGTACCCGTTTCAGATATGATGGGCTTTAATGCGCAGGAAGCCATCCGGTTAACCGAAGGAGGACTCCATCCCGGTGACGGTGGTAGGGATATCCAGCCGAAAGCGGCCATCAGCAGGCAGGATTTTGTCATATTAATCGTCAATGCTTTGAATCTGGGCACAGGTGAACTTCCAGGAGGGGCTACCTTCAAGGATGTACCTAACGATCACTATGCTTTCTCCGCAATCGAAGCTGCGGTTCATGCAGGACTGGTGAAGGGGGTAGGGAACGGAAGATTTGGAGTTGGACAACCGCTGACACGTCAGGATATGGCCGTGCTGTATCAAAGAGCTCTGCAAGGGGTTACCAACAAGGAAACCACGGACGGGGAAGCCACGCAGCTGGAGTTACATGAAGGCTCCTTCAGCCATTATGCTAAGGAGGCTATCGTAATGGCCATGGAGCTAGGTCTCTTTCAGGAATCCACAGCAGATGCTTTGAATCCCAAGGGTATCGTTACTCAGGAAGAAGCGGCTTCGGTTACAGCGAAGTGGTTGAAAGCTGTGGAGCAAATCAACTTGGAAACTGCCGAAGACGGGGGAGAAACACCACCAGAAAGTCCGAACTCGGTAATCCATGGTGTAGTGACCTCATCATCGGGATCATCATCCACAACTCCTGCCGTTACCGGATCAGTACAGCCACATGGGGGGACAGAGTCCCTTGTATCTCAGTCGGGTTCGCCGACAACGATACCAACTGCTCCGATGGATCTGAAGTTCCAATATGTGAAGGGTCAGGTTCAATTAACCTGGACGAAGCAGCCAGGTGAAACCTACAATATCTATTACAGCGAGAAGTCCGGAACGGGTTATACATTGTTTGCTGACGGAGCGAATGTGAAATCAGGTGCCTACGTAACATCTGATGCGCGTTTTCAGGAGACCGTCTACTATGTGGTCGAGGCTGTGAACAGCTTCGGCAAGAGTAGCTATTCTAACGAAGTTTCGAGCCGTCCGAATAAAATATCCGGTCTTCAGGCCATCCTAAATGAGGAAGATGAATCCATTGGTTTAATCTGGACAGATACGCAGGAAGGCATAAACTATCATGTATATTACATAGGACCTGACGGAGTACTGTATCGTTTGAATGATGAACCTGTAGTGAGCCGTTCCTATCTTATTCCGAACCGCAATATGTTGGCAGGTCCGTCCGGCCGGTATACGATCCATGTGGTTGCTGTGAACAAATTGAATGTAAGCAGTGAACCGTCCAGTGAGGTTGCGCTGGATGTCAAGAAGGACCCTGAGGATCGGATTACGATCACAGATCCCTCTGTGGCATTGCCAAGTGAAGACTTAGAGGAGGAACCGGCAAAAGAGCAGAGACCGATTCCTGAGGAGTATGAGGAACAGGAGTGAACGTTTCTCGAATCCTGTTCGGAGTCACTTGAATATACGAAGCAGCCTATGCCTGACTCCATAACGCAACTTGATCTAGCTTCTGCCATGATGAAAGTCATGCTAATATCTGAAAATTTGGTTAAAAATGAGAAATTTTTATGACTTTTTTTCATTTTTAGGGGCGGAGGGCTTGCATCTGGACGGGCACATGGATAACATAGAAGAAGATATGTAAATTTGCCCGAGAAGAAACCCACGAGGAGGTACGTTTCATGATCCTTGCAGCAGCATCGGATGCGAGCGCGACATTTAAGACATTTGATATTTTTATGATCCTGTTTACGATTCTGATCTTTGTTGGTGTGGTTCGCTTGTTGATGGCCCGCCAAAAAAATAAATTCGCAATCGCTTTCGGTCTCGTCAGCTTATTTGTGTTCTTGTACTCTGACTATGCCATGATTACAGGATGGTTTAACAATTAGGTTGGCCTAGGCACCTTATTTTAAAGCGGCTTCATTTGACGAATGTAATGAAATACATACAAACAAGACGCCCGTCTGCTGTTCGCAGTGTGAAGGCGTCTTTTTGTTTCTTCGGGAAAAAGTTACAAGGTCCGCAGGAAAAACGTAAAAGAAATAGGTCTAGAAGCAATGGCTGCAAATGGAAAAACATGATAAATTGAGGAGTACAGGTTGGGTAGAGGATGGAACCGGGGGAGGAACAAACGAATTGAAGAATTTACAATGGCAAAAACGGTCGGCGGTTGCACTGTTAGGGGCCATCATGCTGGCAGGAAGCAGCGATGCGATTATGCATACAGACATAGCGGCTGCAGCAAGCGCTAAGTCCAAGAATACATATGAACAAAGTGCGGTGCCTCAGGTGATCAGCCGGATGTCGCCATCGGTTGTTGGCATTATCGGAAAGGCACCACAAGGAACCAGCGAAGTGGATGACAGATACAACCTGGCGCACGGTACGGGAGTGATCTGGAAGGCAGACGGGTGGATCGTTACTAACGCTCATGTGGTGGACGGGCTAACCGGAATCACAGTCGTGACGTCAGACGGCAAATCCTATAAAGCCAAGGGTGTATACAGCGATCCCATGAGTGATATTGCGTTGGTCAAAATTAACGCCAAGTCTCTGAAGCCGGCCAAATTTGCCGCATCCGCGCAAAATGCGCTGGTTGGAGAAACGGTGGTTGCCATAGGTACGCCAATCTCCTTCTCGTTACGAAACTCGGCATCCGTGGGTGTGGTAAGCGGCTTAAACCGGAGCGTAGACGGCTCTTATCGCCTGATTCAAACCGATACCGCCATTAACCCGGGCAACAGCGGAGGGCCGCTCGTCAATCTGAAAGGCGAGGTCATTGGCATCAACAGCAAGAAGTTTGCCGCTGTCGGCATTGAAAATATGGGCTTTTCCATTCCTGCGGAAACGGTCCATTATATTGTGGATCATTTGTTGGAATACGGTGAGGTTCGAAGAGCCGGTCTCGGGTTGGAACTGGAAGAAAGCTGGTCCGCCATCGTGGGTCTGCCTTCAGACGACCCATTGACCGTTACGAAGGTGCTGTCCGAGCAAGCCCGGAAAGCCGGAATCCAAGAGGATGATGTGTTATACGCCATTAACGGAAAGCGCATCTATTCCGTCGTTGATATCAACGAACGGTTAAAGCCTTTCATCCCAGGCCAGCAGATTCAGCTATTAATGCAGCGGGATGGAGATATTGTAAATGTAAAACTGACGCTCAGCCAGGATGGTAATCGAGCTGCTTCGTCAAGCGTTGAGGAGGCTGAGTCATGGTGAAGAGAGAAAGAACGGAGTCAAGCCGACGTTTACGGCAGATGACAGCCGGAACCTTATCGGCTTTGATGCTATTCACGTCGTTGTCACTTCCCGTATGGGGTGATGACGTTGTGCCGGAGAAACGTATACTGACCGTGCAAAGCGGAAGTAGCACAGCTTCGGTTAATGGCACTTCTTATACGATTGCCAAGCCACAGCAGAAGCAGGGCGTATTGATGGTGCCGCTGGGCGTGTTTAAAAAAGCGTTTGGCAGCGAGATCAAGCTGGAGGGCGAGAACCGGGTTCGACTGCTGCAAGGACCGCATACGATTGTGCTCGTTATCGGCAACAAGACCGCATGGATCGACGGAAAAAAGGTACAGCTGCCGGTAGAACCGGCGATGGTGTCCGGAACGCTGATGGTACCGCTGCGTCCGGTTGCCGCGGGGATTGGCGCCAAAGTAAGCTCCTCCCAAGGCAAGCTATCCATCAGCCTCATGGTTACGGATAAGGAAGAGAAGCATGACGAGGGCGAGATCAACAATACGACCGGGAAGACCCGAATCGGAAATAGTTATTATGAATGGAGTATGAATTATCCTTCTTGGATGATCATTGGGAGAGGAACGGACGACGAGAGCGGTGCTGCTTTTAACGATGCTACGGGCCGCTACTATCTTGAGGTTCATGCCTCCTCCCAGAAAGTAAAGCTGAGTCCTGACGATTTGTTAGAACGGCTCCTGAAAGAACTGAGCGATTCTGGAGATGTTGTGCTTCACCAAGAGACGGTTGCAAGCGGAGTTCTGCCGTATGCCAGAGTAATTTCCCGCGATATCGACGGCGTCTTATGGGAAGGTCGGCAGTACTATGCTAATGATCGCGTCTATGAGCTGTATTTTGCCGATGCAGAAGCGGTTCACTATAAGGATATGGACAAGCACGCGAGCTTGCTGGGTTCATTTAGAACGACCTATCAGGCTGGAGACAAAACATTAAAAGACGTCTCTTCCATCGTAGGTGGGCTCCGCGAAGCAGGAAATGAAGAATACGGCATATGGTTTGGCATTCCTGCAGGTTGGGAAATCAACAACAAGGATATGTTATACGGCAGCGAAGGGCAAGGTTATCTGTCCGTCTCGGTGACATCCGCTCCCTCAGGGGTTGATGGCACGCTCACAGCTTGGGGGCAGCGGCTTAAAGACTGGCTGTCGGAATCCTTTGTTCAAGATTCTTACGAATACGTCGGACTTACGCCTGTGGAGATATCCGGCGTCAAAGGGCAGATTCAAGAGGTTCGGTACAACTTCGGAGATAAATGGGTGACGGAATATGAAGTGATGATCCAGAAGAACGGCTACCGCTACTATCTGGAGTATGCGGTACCGGATGGCCAGGAACGGACGGCTTCCAACTGGAAGAAGGTGCTGGAATCGATAGAGATTGATTATGATGTGGTACCTGAGAACTTCGGCCGCATTGGCGATGAAGGCTATCTTACCGATAAAACCAAGATGAGAAGCAAGAACTCCGAAACGTACCGCTACCATATCGATATTCCAAAGTACTGGGAACCGCTGAATGATCAATTCGAGCAGGGAACGGTGGAATATGGATTTGCCGGGGGCGGGTTTGAAATTAATGCTCAGAAGGATACCTCAGCAGAATTCATCGTCAGCAACCTGAAACGTTATTATAATGAAGCCAGCACGGCCTCAGGGACGACGTTGAAATTGCTTGGCGTGGATAACATTACGTTTGCCGGTGTGCCTGCCGTGTCGTTCAAGGTGCATCAGGTGAAGAACGGCGTTGGCTTTACGACGCAGGAGATTGTCTTTGAGAACAGAGATATCGTGTACACGATTACGACGACGTTGAATGATGCCAATGCAACGGAGATGCAGCAAGCCGCACTTAGGCGTGCGCTGTCCTCGTTTGAGCTGGTGAAGTAAATCCGAAGGATGGAATTATAAACGTATATCACACACTTAGTGGGAGTCATATTTTTGATAACGCTGATAGCTGTCCTGCTGCATCCATAGGGATGCGGGCGGGCAGCTATTTTGGTTTTATAAGGAGGATGGTCGATCCTCACCCAAAATTATAGAACATATGTACGCTCGTGGGATCTGATATGTTAAAATTAAATCGTGAGAGCAATGGATATGTAAATAAACCGGCTTGCAGAAGAGGGAATAAGCTGATGAAAAAAACGATAGGCATGTTCGCCCATGTGGATGCAGGCAAAACCACGTTGGCGGAGCAGTTGTTATATATGACCGATACGATTCAGGAACGCGGTCGCGTAGATCATCAGAGTGCTTTTCTTGATCGACATGACATTGAAAAAGAACGGGGTATCACCGTATTTGCCGATCAGGCCACCATGCATTTTAACGGTTCCACTTATTATTTAATCGATACGCCGGGTCACGTCGATTTCTCGCCGGAGATGGAGCGGGCCATTCAGGTCATGGATGCCGCCGTCGTCGTCATAAGTGCCGTGGAAGGTGTCGAAGGGCATACGGAGACGGTATGGCAGTTATTGCGTCAGCATGGCGTCCCTACGTTTTTGTTTATTAATAAAATCGACCGGGAAGGCGCGGATGTGACGCGTGTGTTTGCAGAGATTCGGAGTGAGCTTACTGAAGAGGTCTGCATGATCACGGAGGAGGATGTGCTGCACGAAGGCGTGATGCAGTCCTCGCTTATTGAGGCTATCGCGGAGCGGGACGAGAAGCTGCTGGAGCTCTATATGGAACAAGGATATGAGGTTTCTCAGTGGCTGGATACGATGACCGAGATGATAAGGAAAGGGCAGCTATTCCCCTGCTTCAGCGGATCAGCTCTGCAATACGTGGGCGTGTCTCATTTTTTGCATCAGCTGGATCTGCTGACAGTTACGGACTATGATGCCGGGGCTGATTTTGCCGGAAGGGTATATAAGATTCGTCATGATGAACAGGGAGCCAGGCTGACGTATATCAAAGCCATGGGTGGAACGCTGCGGGTGCGCGATGAGATGACTTATTTTGCCGGAACGGAGACGATCACGGAGAAGGTGACGCATATCCGTTTGATCAATGGGGGACGCGTGACGAATGTCGATCAGGTGCATGCGGGTGATCTGTTTGTCGTTACGGGTATTTCTTCAGCTGCGGCGGGCGACGGACTTGGGACTCTGAGCGGCCGGACGGTATATGAGCTTGTACCGACTCTGAAGTCGAAGGTGCAATTCGAATCCTCGATTCATCCCAAGGATATGCTGCGCGAATTCCGTCTGCTGGATGCGGAGGATCCTTCTCTGTCTGTGCAGTGGGATGAGTTCGCTCAGGCGATCCATATCCATGTGATGGGTATCATTCAGCTTGAAGTGCTGGAACGAATCGTGTTCGAGCGGTTCGGTTACCGGATCACCTTCGGTGAACCGGAGATTTTATATAAAGAGACCATAACGGAAGACGTTGTGGGCTGTGGTCATTTCGAACCGTTGAAGCATTACGCGGAGGTGCACCTCCGGCTGGAGCCTGGAGAGCGCAACAGCGGCATCATATTCGCCAATGCTTGCCATCCCGATGTGCTTCCGGTCAATTATCAGCATCTGGTCGCCCAGCATGTTGGGGAGAGGGATCATCACGGGCTGCTTACTGGCTCTCCCATCACGGACATCAAGATTACCCTGCTAAAAGGACGGGCGCACAACAAGCATACGCATGGCGGGGATTTTAGGGAAGCCACCTACCGTGCATTACGCCAAGGGCTGGAGAAGACAGCCAATATGCTCCTGGAGCCTTACTATCATTTCAAGGTGAAGGTGGATGCCGAGTATATTGGACGGTTAATGTCGGATCTGACCCAGGCGAAGGCAAGCTTCGAGCCGCCGGAAACAGCGGGAAACAAGGTGACGGTCACGGGATCGGCTCCCGTATCGACCATGATGAATTACAGCATGGAATTAGCCGCCTACACCAAGGGAAGAGGTACGATATCCCTGGTTTACGGGGGATATGGCCGGTGTCATAACGAGGCTGAGGTCATTGAACGTAAAGAATACGATAAAAATGCGGACCCGGAATACAGCTCCTCTTCGATATTCTGTGCGAAGGGAAGCGGTTATGCGGTGCCATGGGATGAAGCGGACCGTCATATGCATATCTAATGCTTGATGTTGCGGAAGCGATAGGTGGTTAGGAAAGATGTTTCGTGGTCGTGAGGGAATCGTTGGATTTAACATCGTTGACAAGTGAATGGTGCAGCAATGAATTGAATGATGTGTAGCGAGGCAGTATGCTGTGAAGTCAATCATGCGTAACGAAGTGGTTATCAGCAGGATTAAATATCAATGACATTAATTATGTAATGAGTATGTAGGTAATTGAGCGAATATGAGTTAACGATGTTGAACTAAACAAGCCCCCCGATGATCCAGTTTATTTCCGTAATGAGTTACGCACGCGCGTTATGAAATCATCACGCGTGCGTACAGCTTAAAGCCATTATGACGAGAGGGATCCCTTTTCTACAGGCTGCAGGCGCGATGGCCGCATTGTCCAATAGGTGATGGCGGTGGTAATGAGCATTAACACACCAGTCATTAAGAATACCGAATGGATGTTAAAGATGCCGCTGATCATGCCGCCCGCGAGCGGTCCGGCCATTCCGCCGATTTGGTTGGCTGTCTGGTTAAGGCTAAACGCACGTCCGCGGAATTCGCTTGGCGTATGTTTGACAACAAGGCCGTTGAGAGCAGGGAATACGGCACAGAAGAACGCGCCGTAAGCAAAGCGAATGGCCGAGAATGCCCAAATGTTGCTGAACAGGATCTGGGCGAGCGATCCGATTCCGCCGGCGAGCAGACCGATCAGCAGCACCTTTTGAAACCCGATTTTATCAGCCAGGCGTCCCCAGCGGGCCGCAAACAGGATGCTGGCGATCCCAACGATGGAGAACACAAACCCGGCAATCATCGAGGTATGCGAGGAAGAACCGCCGATTTGAGCGATATACAGCGGCAGTACGGGCTCAATTGTCATGACGGAGAACTGTGTCAGCACCGTAAGCATAAGCACGGTCATCAGCGCTTTGTTATGTCCGGCGACCTTAAACGTGTTCATGACGGAGACGCGCTCTTTGCTGGGTACGAATTTTTCCTCTTTGACCCAGAATATGACGAGCAGCGTGGCTGCAAAGCACAGCATCCCTGCCAATCCGAATGCCATTCGGTTGCTGAACAGGGAGGCCAGGGTGCCTCCGATCATCGGGCCCATGATGCCGCCGGTTGCGGTTGCCGTGGACATCATGGAGAGGGCGTAGCCGACTTTTTTCTCGGGGGTGTTGGTGCCTACAATGGCGATTGCACCCGGAATAAAGCCGGAGAGAAGGCCTTGTAGCAGGCGGAGAACCAACACCTGATACTCATTCGTGACGAATGCCATCAGAATATAGATGACAAAGAGCACCAGCCCCGCGCGGATAATCATCGGTTTGCGTCCATACTTATCGCCGACGGCTCCCCAGAAGGGAGAGGACAAGGCGCCCGCAAAAAAAGCGGAACTAAACAGCAGTCCCGACCACATTTCCGTATGCTTGGTAACGCCTAGCTCAATCAGAAAAAGCGGGAGAAATGGTATGACCATCGAGAAGCTTGATGAAACGATAAATGAGCCGAACCATAATATCCATAAGTTCTTTTTCCAACTTTCCATGTCTTCTTCATCTCCTGATGTGCGATTTGTTGTAATCCTTCGAGCTTCGCCTCCTGTCTTTTAAATGGGGTAATGATGTATGTATTACATTTTTAGAGATAACAAAAGCATAAACTTCGAGGCTTACTGCCCTTATCTCGAAAGAAAAACTTTCTCTAAATGGGGTCTGTCATCTGTGAAAGTACGTCGATAGACGTTTTTCTTTAGAGATAAGAAAGTTGTTCATGGACTAACCCAACTATTCATCTTGAGGCATCCCAACGTTGGGAGGTCGGATTTGGATAAAGCAAAACGCCCCCCAATTTGGCAAACTGGAATCAACCAGACTACCGCACTAAAGCGAAAGGCGTGCAACTTCATCCTACACCACATGTTTTGGATTGGGAAGAGGCGGAAAGCGGGGTTATAGCGGTCGGCGGCTCTTTTGGAGATGGGTTGGAACCGCTGGGTTATCGCATAAATAAAGGGCTTTCAGGATTCCATTATACAAGGATAAAATATCGTAAAAATTATTTTTTTGGGGAGATCTGTTATGAGAGAGACGCTGAAGGATCTATATTCAAATACGTTGTTCCAGCAAGTGACCGACCGGTTGAAGGAGACTTATCCGGCATTCGATGCGAACCGGTTCATGGAGCTGATTCATAATGAAGACTGGGCACAGGAGGAGTTCAAGCAGCGCATTCGGCATATTACGCTAGCCTTAACGGATACGCTGCCTGCTTCTTACCCGGAAGCCATTGGGATCTTGAAGCAGGTAGCCCCGCACTTTAGAGGCGTGGAATATGTGTTCTTTCCGGATTACGTAGAGGTTAATGGGATGGAGGATCTGGAGACATCGATGGAGGCTTTGGCGGTATTCACGCATTCTTCTACGGCGGAGTTTGCCGTTCGGCCTTTTATCATCCAGGATCAGGAACAGATGCTGGCACAGATGATGACATGGGCACAGTCTGATGACGAGCATCTGCGCAGATTGGCGAGTGAAGGCTGCAGACCACGCTTGCCTTGGGCGCCGCAGCTGCCGGCTCTGATTAAGGATCCGCGTCCGGCTCTTCCGATCCTGGAGCAGTTGAAAGAGGATCCTTCCTTATACGTTAGAAAAAGCGTTGCCAATCACCTGAATGATATCTCCAAGGATCACCCGGACCTTGTGCTTGAGATTGCCGCCAAATGGTATGGCAAACATCCGTTAACGGATTGGATCGTGCGGCATGCGCTGCGTTCGCTGCTGCGGAAGGGAGATATTCGGGCACTGGCCATTTTCGGGTATGAGGAGCTTGAAGAGCTGGAAGGACTTGAGGTGCGTGAGCTGCGCATTAAACGTTCCGTGATTGCGATGGGGGACGATCTGGAGTTTGCTTTTCAAGTGGTTAACGAAACCGGCAATCCGATGACGCTCCGCATCGATTACGAGATCGATTATATGAAGGCAAACGGCAAGCTTGCGCCGAAACGTTATAAATGCTCGGACAAGATCTATGCGCCGGGAAGCTGGAAGGTGGAGAAGAAGCAGTCGTTTAAACCAATCTCCACCCGCCGTTTCTACTCCGGCGATCACCGTCTTCACATTGTCGTGAATGGCAAGCGTTTAGCGAGCATGGATTTTGTGCTGGAGGGTGCGGAGTAGGAGTAGGGCGCGTGGTGCAGGACGTGCATTGGCAAACCTAGAGTGCAGGACGAGCACTCGCAAACCTGTGGTGAAGAATTCCTGGACCGCTTGACGGTTCGAGGCGATTCCGTTCCCAAGGATTGTACATCGCGCGCACTGCTCCCAATGCGCACGATGCGTGGTCCGGGGCATGCTTGGATGGCTGTCATCCGCTGAGATGTTAAGGAGGCTCTGACTACAGGATTCGGAGATCGAAATGCAAATCCCTGGTAAAGGAAAGGGAAGGTAATCTCTTATATTAAGAAAAGAGATAAGCACACTGGCCGCGTATGGACGATCATCCACCGGTAGTATCCGCTGCGGATGATGTGAGGCAAGCCCTCCGATTGGGAGGGCTTGTTTTTGTTTCTACGAAACAGGGTGCTATGCGGATTATGGCAACACTATCAAAAGTGTGGAAATCAAGTTAGCAGGTAGAAGAGAAGCCGGACTTTTGGTAAACTAGATAAGTTGAAAAGCTTTCAAAGATTTACAAAATCAATTGATATAGATGTCGGATGTCCTGTTCTATGAAAATAGAGTATGGCTTGCAGGTTTCAATGAAAGAATAGTAGTACACAGCACGCCGGCTTGAACCGGCCTGGGAGGATATAGATGGACACGAAAGCACTACGAAGAGAAGACGTGGAGTTGCTGGCCCCTGCAGGGGATTGGGATTGCATGCGGGCTGCGGTGGCTAACGGGGCGGACGCGATCTTTTTTGGGGTCGAGAAATTTAATGCGCGCGCACGAGCGAACAATTTCCGGATGGATGAGCTGTCCGAAATTATGGCCTTTTTGCACAGTTATGGGGTTAAGGGATTTCTGACCTTCAATATTTTGGTGTTCGAGAATGAGCTGGAGGATGCCAAGGAGCTGATTGATGCATGCGTGGATGCCGGCGTGGATGCGGTGATCGTGCAGGATTTGGGTCTGGTGAAAATGATTCGCGAGATTTCCCCGGATTTCCCGATCCACGGCTCTACGCAGATGACGATTACGTCGCCGGAGGCCGTTGAATTCACGAAGCCGTTCAATATGGAACGAGTCGTACTGGGACGCGAGAACAATCTGAAGCAAATCCAGAAGATCGGGGAGCAGGCGAAGCTTCCAATGGAAGTATTCGTGCATGGTGCATTGTGCGTATCCTACTCGGGCCAATGCCTGACTTCCGAAATGTGGGGCGGCCGCTCCGCCAACCGCGGAGAGTGCGCGCAGGCCTGCCGTCTGCCGTACGATCTAATCGTGGATGGTGAGCAGAAGCCGATGGGCGACGTCGCCTACTTGCTCTCGCCAAAAGATCTGGCCGCTATCGATTTGATGCCGGAGCTGATTGAAGCGGGAGTGACCTCGTTCAAGATTGAGGGCCGGTTGAAGAGTCCGGAATACGTGGCTAACGTCGTGAGCAAGTACCGGAAGGCGATCGACCGGTATTTTGATGGCGAAGATGCGAGACCGAGCAAGGAAGAGGTGCGTGAGCTGCAGCAGAGCTTCTCCCGCGGCTTCACCCATGGCTTCCTGGATGGAACGAACAATAAAAAGCTGGTCGAGGGTACGTTCCCGAAAAGCCGTGGCGTGTATCTCGGCCGGGTGGAACAGATTCTGCGCGACGGTGTCGTCTGCAAGCTGGATGCACCGCTGAAGCGCGGGGACGGTATCGTATTTGATGCAGGCGACCCAACGAAAAAAGAAGAAGGCGGTCGCGTTTACGACGTGCGCCGCAAAGGCGTCAAGCTGGACGGTGAAGCGCAGGAAGGCTGGATCGTCGATATCGTTCCCGGCCGGAGCGACGTAGACCTGCGCAAGCTGCACGTTGGCGACCGGATCTGGAAGACAAACGATCCAGCGCTGGATAAGCGCCTCCGTCAGACGTACGAGACGGAGAAGCCGTACCGGGTATTCCCGGTACATGTGCGTGTCAGCGGCCGTCCCGGACAGCCGCTGACGACCTGGTGGACCGATGTGCAGAAGGGCACGACGGTCCAGGTGGATTCGGAGCTGGAACTAGAGATTGCCCAGAAGCGGCCGCTCAGCCAGGAGATCCTGGAGGAGCAGCTTGGCCGCCTGGGCGGAACGGTGTTCCAGCTTGAGGCACTTGACGTCGACCTGTACGGCGACGTCATCGTGCCGATTCGCGAGCTCAACAGCATCCGCCGCCGTGCGGTGGAGCTGCTCGCCGGCGAGCGGCCGAAGCCGCCCGTGTACGTGAAACGGGCGGTGTCGGTGTATGGCGATGCGGCTGTGCCCGCAGCGCCCGTGGCTCGCGGTGAGGCGAAGCTCACCGCGCTGTGCCGCAGCCTCCCGCAGGTTGAGGCTGCGCTTGAGGCCGGCGTCGAGATGATCTACGCCGACTTCGAGTTCATCAAGCAGTTCCCGGCAGCGGTGGAAGCCGTGCGTGCAGCCGGCAAGCAGATTGCGCTGGCAACGCCGCGCATTCACATGCCGGGCGAGAACGGCTACCACAACAACATCCTGCGCCTCCAGCCGGACGCCGTGCTGGTGCGCAACACCGGTGCGCTGTATTTCTACCTGCGCCACCGGATGGAAAACCCGGGGGCGAAGCATCCCCGGCTGATCGGCGACTTCTCCCTGAACATTGCCAACCATAAGGCGGTTGACCTGTTCGTCGAAGCCGGATGTGACGCCGTCACGCCTTCTTATGACTTGAACATCCAGCAGATGGTGGATCTTCTCGGCAAGGCAGACACGTCCAAGATGGAGATCGTTATCCATCAGCATCTGCCGATGTTCCATACAGAGCACTGCGTGTATTGTACGTTCCTCAGCGAAGGAACGGACTTCACGAACTGCGGTCGTCCGTGCGAAGAGAGCCGCGTGTCCCTGCAGGACCGGATTGGCATGTCCCATCCGGTTCGGGTCGACGAAGGCTGCCGTAACACCGTGTACAATGCCATCGAACAATCCGGCGCCGAGTACCTGGCGAACTTCATGGAGCTGGGCGTATCCAGCTACCGTGTGGAGTTCCTCGAGGAAACGCCAGAACAAGTCCACGAGGTCATCGATCTCTACAACCGCGCCCTGCGCGGCGAGATCAGCGGCACCCAGGTGTGGAAGAAGCTGAAGGCTACTAACCAGCTCGGCGTTACGCGGGGGCAGTTGGTGAAATAAGGAACGGATTGTAAATACAACATGTCTGACCTTTGCATGGGTCAGGCATGTTTTTTTGTTTTGGAATAAGATGAGGGGGGCTTAATATGCGCTGTATTCGGGACTTCAGTTCCCTATGCGCAGGGTGAGATTTATACGACAATTGTTTATAATTGGAATCTATTGTTTTATTTAGTGATAGAATCGAGAGAATAGCCTGTTATGGATTAAGAGTAAAAAGGCGGGGGAATATGATATCTGAAAAATATATGCTTTGGCTCGGGTTACTTACCTTATGGGCTGTAGTTCTTGGGGGGTGTAAGGACGTGAAGGGAAATGAACAAACAGCAATCATAGAGGAAGCACAAAAAGTGGCAATTACGCACTTTCAAGAAGAGTACGGTTTAGAGGTCCGAATAACGAAAGAAGAGATGCTCCCTACCTATGTGGCTTCCCAGATTAATATGGAGGGACACGTGGTCGGAGAGGAAGAACAGCGATTTAACATCTCCGTTAATTATAAAGATTGGACCACCTTGAATACGTTTCTGAGTACCGAGTTGAATGATGCGCTTAATAAAGGTGATATTTTACAAAAAGAAAAATGAAATTTACGTTTGAGCAACACAACAGGAATTGATGTCCATCACTACATTGAGCCAACACTATCTACAGCAAACCAATGATATATTGTACTACATAAATATAAAAGCAGATCAATTTGAAAATGTCGATAATAGCGGATAACACTGCAATTGGTTGCACCTGCTTCAGGAACTCTGATTTTCAAATGGAGTTCCTATTGAGCGGTCCCAATCTCATAAAAAAGGAGTGATGCCAGATTAGGCATCACTCCTTTTTGCATCGGAACGTTTCAATTCAACGCGTTCATGGCGGTGCTTGGATCGATAATTGAATAGAAACCCGACGTTCGGCTCGACGATCCACCCGAAACCCCGCTTGATCCAGGGTGAGGACAGCAGCCAGGTTAAGACTGCGCCGAGTAGGATTAGCAGCAGCTTGCCTCCCGCCGATCGGAACGCTTCAAACCAGTTGAGATGCTGCATCGTTTTCACGATGAACCCGTGAAGCAAAAAGACGTACATGGTATTGATCCCTCGGTCGGTGAAAGGTGTATTCGAGTCCGGAATGAGGGAGAGGACACCCACTCCCATGATGGCGGTGAAGGCGTAGGTGATCATTCTGTAGAAGCCCGCATACCACGATTCCAAGCCGAACTCCAGGTAAGGCATCGCCCCGTAGAACCAACTGGTGTGCAGGATCGGCAACAGCGTGTATAACAAGGCAAACCCTGCGGCAAGCAGGAGTAGTGATAGCAGCTGAAATGGCCTGGTCTTGATGGTATCCAGCCATTCCCTTTTAAAATAAAAGCCGATGAGAAAAAAGGGCAGGAAGTACAGCGTGCGCGAAATGCTTGCGTAATAGTCGACATCGATCGAGTACCCGAGCATGATGGACATCGCGAAACAGACGACGAGCGGGTATTTGAGCATCAGCAGATACGGCAGAAGCATTTTCCACAGCATCATGCTGAACAGGAACCACAAAATCCAGTTGGGGTAGAAGTACGTGAAGTCGAGTCGGTCCAAGCCTTGCATGTAGTAGTCGAACAGGGTATAGAGCGTCTCAAATATAAAATACGGCACGACCAGTCCCGACAGCAGGCCGACGTATTGTTTGGGGGATTGAACTCGTTTGGAGAAATAACCGGCTGCGAAAATAAACAGCGGCATATGAAACGAGTAAATGAACTGATAGATCGTTCCCATCGCTGCTTCGCCGTTAAACGGCTCGATGAGATGTCCCACAACCACCAACAGGATCAGTATGAATTTGAGGTTATCGAAATAGACGTCTCTCTCTTTCATCAGCAACCAGCTCCTTTGGCTTTTTGGTCCATCGAAGTTTCGTACTAGTATATCGGAGGGTAGTGGGGCTTTCCATGGTTAAAGTTGGAAGGCATTATTTCCAGTTATCTGTCTCGCCTTGAAAAAGCCACATCTAAACCGATAAATGAAGGGAAGGGCAACGAGGCCTAAGCGGCAAAGCCACGAATAATAAGCCGCCTGCCTTTGACAAAAACCGATTTTAATCGATGGGTTAGCCGGACTCATGATACAATGTCATCAATATGGGAGACTTACGGGAATGGAGAAGATAGGATGAACATTCGAAAAGCGATCATACCGGCCGCTGGACTTGGTACGCGGTTCCTGCCGGCCACGAAAGCGATGCCGAAAGAGATGCTACCCATTGTGGACAAGCCGACCATACAATACATCATCGAAGAAGCGGTCGCTTCTGGCATCGAGGACATTATCATTGTGACGGGTAAGGGGAAGCGGGCGATTGAGGATCATTTTGATTCTTCATTTGAGCTGGAACATAACCTTGCTGAGAAAGGGAAATGGAACCTCCTCGAAGAAGTGCGTAGGCCCTCCAATATGGCAGATATTCATTATATCCGTCAAAAGGAGCCTAAGGGGCTAGGCCATGCCATTTGGTGCGCACGTAAGTTCATTGGAGATGAACCCTTTGCGGTGTTACTAGGCGATGATATTGTAGAGTCAGAGACGCCATGCTTGAAGCAGATGATGAAAGTCTACGACACCTACCAATCTGCCATAGTTGGCGTACAGCCAGTTGATTGTGACGAAGTGGACCGTTACGGGATCGTAGATGGATTTCAGAAATCAGAACGAATCTATGAAACATCAAGATTGGTAGAGAAGCCCTCACGTGCCGAGGCGCCTTCCAACCTGGCCATCATGGGCCGCTATATTTTGCCGCCGGAAATCTTCGATTTGCTGGAGAATCAGGAGGTTGGAAAGAACGGGGAGATCCAACTGACCGATGCGCTCTCCACCTTAGCTCATCGGAGCCCGATCTATGCGTATCATTTTGACGGGATGCGCCATGATGTCGGCGAGAAGTTAGGTTTTATTGAAACCAGCATTCATTATGCACTGCAGCGGGAAGATTTGAGAGATGATTTGATTGCTTATTTGAGTGGGGTTTTGGCAAAGGTGCAGTAGTAGAGACGATTTCATAATCGATAAGAAAAATGGGACAGTTGGGTAGAGATTTGGTCATAGCCCCGTCAAGTAGACAATAAAAAAAGAGAATTTATTAAGCGGCGACCTTTTCCCGAAATTCAATCGGTGAGAGGTCGCCGAGTTTGTTTTGGAAACGCTCCTCGTTATAAAACAAAATATATTCTGTAATTTGAATTCTCGCTTGCTCCAGATTCTGTGGCTTCTCCAAATATAACTTCTCGGTCTTTAAATGGGAAAAGAACGACTCGATACAGGCATTGTCAAAGCAGTTCCCACACCTCGAATGGCTCCCCGTCAGCATCTTCTCTTCAAGCAACTTGGCATAGCTTTGTGTCGTATACTGAAACCCTTGGTCTGAATGGAGCAAGGATGGCCCACATTTTAGTTTCTTTACTGTGTCCGTAACGAGTTTCAAGTCATTTCGCTCGGAGAGTTCCCAGGACACAATTTCATTGTTATACAGATCCATCACAACCGAAAGATAAGCAAACTCATGTCCAATTCGGACATACGTAATATCTGTCACGAGCTTCTGCTGGGCAGCCGTAGCCAGGAATTCCCGATTTAAGACATTACGGAACAGTACTGACGGTTTCCGGCCAGCAAATGGACGCTTCTTGCGAATCACGGAACGAATGCGCAGCTCTCTCATTAAGCGACGTACCTTCTTGTGATTCACCACCAAGCCTTCTTTCCCTAAAGCGGTTCGCATACGCTTGTAACCAAAATAAGGGCGGATTCGATGTATGCCTAGAATGTGTGCTTTCAGAACCGCATCCCGGTCTGCTCGCTTCATTCTGCTGGCGAGAGTCCTTCTCCATTTGTAAAACCCTGCACGTGAAATCTCAGCGATCCTGCAAAGCCAAGTCACTGGAGCCCACTTGCTTATTTCTTGAATGGACTTGCACCGGGCTTCGAAATCCAGCTTCCCTCCCCGTGCAAGTTCGGATTGAGCTTTTTTAGGTACTCCACCTGCGCTTTCAAATAGGCATTCTCTTCTTCTGCACTACTAAAATGTTTCTTGGTCCAGCGTCCTCGGTAATCCTCGAAACTTTCCCCGTTTTGATGCTTACGTACCCATGTTATGATTTGGCTTTCGCTCTTGATGCCCAACTTCTCCATGATCCGGCTGTATGTCCAATTTTCTTCCACTCTAAGACGAACAGCCTCTTTCTTCGTTTCTTCGCTATATCGATTAAAAGTTTGACCTTTCTTCGCTGACATAACAAAAATCCCCTCCGGTTCCAGTGTTGAGTTCATTTTAACATGATCTCTTTTTTCACTGTCTACCATGAGGGGATAATACCAATTTTCTACCACGAACTGTCCCTTTTTTAATTAGAATTGAAGATCACTAATCTGTTGAACATTTTGTTTCGCATTTGGATCAACTTGGGTTAGTTTCTCCATAAGGGCATCATCACTCAAGTTTTGTTTTTGTAATGCTGCCAAATACCACCGTACAATCTCCTGTTGTGTTGTCTGCGAGAGATCTTCTTGTATGCCTAGCTTAAGAGCTTCTGATGCTTGCTCCGGTTGATTCATCATGTAGTACATTTTGCCTGCATGTAGGATCATATCTGGTGTGTTCTCAAATGAGCGTCCTTGCAGTTGTCCTTCTGGTAATGTAGCTAAATGCTGAATACCTGTCTGAACCTCGGCAAATGCCTCGGTTGCTTGCTTGAAGTACTTGTCTTTCGTTGCTAGGTCTCCTGTGCCAAGTGCCTTCGTCCCTAGATCATAACCTTTATTGATAATCTGTTCGGACCAGTTAATGTCCCATTTAAATTTATAGGCATTGTTGATAAGTACTTCATAGGCTTGCTCCGGTTGCTGTTTCATTTCGTAACTTTCAATTAATCGATTTAGCATAGACTTGTTATATGGTTCAGCTTTTAACGCTTTATTAAGTAGATCAACAGATGCGTTATAAAAATTCTCATCTTGTTCTTGCTTATATATAGTCTGATAGAGTGATGCGGTTAACAATACCGAGTCGGGATGGCTCGGGCGTATGCTCAAGTCTTTATCAAGAGGAGCCTTAATTTCCTCAAATGAAGAGCTGACTTGAACGATTCTTCGTGCTTCCATTCCCGAGTCGGCGGCTTGTACATACCGGATAGATGTAATCATGACAAAAATAGCGCAAAGCCCAACGATTGCACTATATGCACCTCTGGCCGTTGAATCTTTGAGGCTCCATTTTTTCACAGGCTTATTATCCATTACGGCTGCCATTCCGCCAAGTCCCAGAAATACTAGAATTCCCATGAACACATAGCTCATATTAAAGTCCAAAATACTATGAATCAAAATGGAAAGGACGATGATGAGATAAAGGAAGTGGCTATTACGTTCGTCTTCATTCCCTTTGATATAACCGCGAATATACTTGTAGAAAATATACAGAATAAACGACATGAATATCACAAATCCGACAATTCCGACTTCGATCAAGTACTGCAAAAAGAAGTTATGGGCTTGACGGCTTGTATATGGGTTGTTCTGATATTGCTCATAGAGTGAAGCCCATGCTCCGCCTCCGGCCCCGATGATCGGGTAGTCAGCCAGCACTTTCATGGCGTCTTTATAGAATGTAAAACGTTCCAGAACACTGTGCTGATTAAAGTTAATATTTTCGAGTCGGACGCTGATGTTTTGCGGAAGTATATTTTTTAATCCGGTACCGATGAATAGGAAGATCAGCAAGCCTCCAATTGCAACGGAACCGAGTGGAATCCATAAGTTGGAGGTTTTTTTAGCCGACCAATTGTCTAAAGACCGTTCAAGTTTTGGCGCAATAAAACTTTGTATTACCCATCCGAGAAGTCCTACAGTAGCGGAAGCCCCGAGCAAAATACCGCAGCCCTTAAGGGCACCAGTGCTGCTAAAGGCTTCATTTAACGTCAACCCCAGCTCTGTTACCGGTTTGGAAACGATCAGTGATGTCACGCCTGCTATACCGCAGTACAAGATCCATAATAGTTGTTTAGCTGGTTTCAGGAATAGGAGCAACAAAACAAACACAACAGGTAACATCACCAGACCGCCCCGAGATAACGTCAAGAGCAGCGAGACGATGATAGGTACCAACATGAAGCTATGAAAGGCTTGCCCGTACCATTTACGTGATGTTGTAACGAAAAAGACGGCTGCGAAAAGGAATGCCATGAGAAAAGCGGCATAAGTATTCGCGTACTGGAATACGGAAGTCAGACGAAGACCGTTAGAATCTGTCATGACCGCATGGGTGTAGGTTCCGTTTAAAACGGTATTGGAAAACCATTTCGCAATGGCACCCGCAGTCTTGCCTTGCCCAAACCAATGGAGCAAGCCGAATCCCACGATAAGATAGGCAACCGTCATCATCGTGACTTGGATAATTCGATTTCCCAATTCTTCACGTAGCACATATAAACCGATGATAAACATTATGGCGTAGATACAATTAATGATTACCATATTCATGGCAAGAACATGAGAGGCGGCGCTAATGAGTGAAAGTATGTAAGTTATAGGGAGTAAAAGCACACCCACGGCCAGCCAATCTTTTTGATCTTTTAATTGGATGCTTTTATAGGAATGAGCAATCCAGAGAAATAGTAGTAGACAAGCCAAGATAGCTGCCCAGAAAATCGGTTTCTCAAATTCTAACATTTGTCCGTTAAATAGAGCCGTTTGGAACGGCGTCCAAGCTAGGAACAGAATAATTCCTGATATTAACACCCAAAACAAAACCGATCCCGTCTGACCTTTTCTCGACGCGGCGGCTTTTTTACCGTATACTGGATTCGACAACGTATTTAGCTCCTTTTCTTGTAGATACGACAATATTCTAGCATATGAGGAAGAGAGGGGCTAGATTTCTCAAGAATTAAAGAGGTTAAATAGCATTTTAGAATGAAACTCACACCTTTGGGGGATTATTTGATGTTTGGAACGTTAATAAAAAAGTTTACTAAGTATGGATTTCTCTTATCGCAATTAGTGGAAAGAGATTTTAAAACAAAATATAGACGATCTGTTCTTGGGATACTTTGGAGCTTATTAAATCCGTTGTTGACCATGACGGTACAATACTTAGTGTTTTCTACCTTGTTTCGTTTTGATATACCCAATTATGCAGTATATTTACTGAGTGGTATTGTATTTTTTAATTTTATGGGAGAGGCAACCTCGCAAGCTATGACCAGTATAGTCCAGAACGCATCTCTAATAAATAAGGTATATGTTCCGAAATATATTTATCCTTTTTCTCGCATCTTATCTTGTGGGGTGAATTTTCTACTGTCTTTACTAGCCCTTTATATAGTTATTTTATCAACAGGAATAAATATAACATATCATCATATCGCCATTATTTTTGGAATAGCATGTCTATTTGTATTTATTTGTGGACTTTCACTAATTCTCGCTTCTATGATGGTATTCTTTCGAGACACACAATTTTTATATAGTATTGGTTTAACGATATGGACATATATCACACCCATTTTTTATCCGGAGAGTATCCTTCCTCCTTTCATGATGACTGTAATGGAATTTAATCCTATGTATCATTTTATTAGATTTGTTAGAGTCATCATATTAAATGGAGGATTCCCTGATCCAATGGCGTGGTTATATTGTGGGGTTTTTGCCGTTATACCCTTCATTTTTGGTGTTTTTGTATTTAAGCGGACTCAAAATAAATTTATTCTTCATCTATAAAGAGAGGGCTAAGCTTGATTAATGTAGAAAATGTATCCATGAAATTTCGAATGGCAAATGATCGTATTTCTAGTTTGAAAGAATTCATGGTTAAAAAAATTGCAGGGAAACTCGAATACAACGATTTTGTTGCTTTAGAAAACGTCTCTTTTTCAATCGAAAAAGGTGAAGTGGTCGGTATTATTGGTAGTAATGGCGCTGGGAAAAGCACCTTGTTGAAGATCATATCGGGGATTTTGACACCTACTACTGGTTCTGTTCAAGTCGAAGGCAGCATAGCGCCAATGCTTGAATTAGGTGCTGGTTTTGATGTGGATTTAACTGCTAGTGAGAATGTTTTTTTGAATGGGGCAGTCCTTGGTTACTCCAAACAATATCTAATTGATCGTTACGATGAAATTGTGAGTTTTTCTGAGCTTGAAGATTTTATGGATACACCTATCCGTAATTTCTCATCAGGTATGATAATGCGTCTAGCCTTTTCTATTGCAACGCTGGTTAACCCTGATATCCTTATTGTTGATGAAATCCTGTCCGTAGGAGATATCAACTTCCAGAAGAAGAGCGCAAAAAGAATGCGAGAACTGATGAGCGGTGGAACTACAGTTATTCTGGTTTCTCATAGCATTGATCAGATACGCTCTATGTGTTCAAAGGTAGTTTGGTTGGAACATGGGAATGTGAAAATGGTGGGGAATACACAAGAAGTTTGCAGTTCATATATGAAATTCACAAGGCAAGAATCACTTCAAGAAGTGCAAGCTAATAGTATGGTAGAAGCAGAAAATGCGGAGTCAATGAGATGGAGAGAGAAACTATTCACACCGACTTCTATAGAGAAGATTGGGGATGAGTATTTTATTGTTGATTGCTGGCATCATAGGGTTATCTATAATCAAAACTTACAGGATCCTATCGGAAGCTGGAAATCAATATCAGATAACATGGGAGACCCCCACACTATATCCAGCGACGGGTCCATATACTTAATAGAGGATACTTTGGGAGATGAAGTTAGGGTCTTTCAACGTAATGGAGAGGGGTTTTTACAATCCCAAATCGTTGAACGTATAGGACAACGTCCGAATAAAATATTTTATGATGCAGATAAGGAACGCTTTTATGGGATATCTGCTATGTCTCAGCATGTCTTCGTGCTCAAAAAGGTGGGTCTTGAGCTATTAACTGAGAAAGTGATTAGACTAGGATATTTGATGGAAGGCTCATATATTCGCTCTATCCGATTAATTGAAGGAGAGCTTTATTTTGTGTCGGGGCCTGGGAAAATCATTGTAGCAAACTATATGAATTCGTCTTTTGATTTTCTCAGGGAATATAAAGTTCCATTTGAACTAAGAGGAATGAACGATATTATAAAAGTTGGATCTTACTTCTATCTAACTGTTTATCAAAATGGAAATGGAGATATTGCTCCAAAAATCGTAAGAATAAAGGATCTGAAGGATCTGGAAAATTCTCTATATGAGGATATTGGTGGTGTTTTGGGCATAAAAGGGGTTCCTTATAATTTTTCTGAAATTGATGGACGAACCTTCTTAACGGAAATCGATTCTTATTCAAGGATAATATCTTTTTTAGTCATTGAGAACAAAATAACAGATATTCAGGTTCATTTTGACTCAGGCGAACCGGACGAGGTCTCAATACAGCGCCGAAAAAAGAGCTAGTCTGATTATCTATAAGGAAAGAATTAAGGGGGCTTTGTTTTGGCTAGTTTTAACTTGAAATACTATTACAACGAAGATGATTATTCAGATGGTGAGGAAGTAGAAAATGAAATATTAGAGATAGTTCGTAACAAAAATTATCCGTACATAGAAAGTTTAGATAATGTAAGTTGGCCAGTATTCTATCATCTTTCCTCACTTCGCCATAATATTTTGAATTGGTTCCCTTTCAAAGAAGGTTGTTCAATCTTAGAAGTTGGCTCAGGTTGCGGCGCTTTAACAGGACTCCTATGCAAAAAGGCTGACTATGTAGCATCTGTAGAGTTAACCAAACAAAGGGCAACCATAAATTACGAGAGACACAAGTCTCAGGGAAATCTAGAAATATTTGTTGGCAATATAAAAAATATGCGCTTTAACAGGAAGTTTGATTACGTTATTGTAAACGGCGTTTTAGAGTATGCCGGAGGGTTCATTGAGGGTGATAGACCGTATGAAGAATTTTTGAACCAGTTAACTCCCCTCCTTGCTGAAAATGGTAAGCTCTTGTTGGCTATCGAAAATAGGTTGGGGATGAAGTATTTCTCTGGAGCAAAAGAAGATCATGTGGGGGAGTTGTTTGTTGGCTTAGATGGTTACCCTCACAATACTAAAGTTAGAACTTTTTCGAAAACTGAAATTTCATCATTATTGAGCGAATGTGGACTTGTGGCAGAGAAATTCTATTATCCGTACCCGGATTATAAATTTCCTGAAGTTGTCTATTCAGAGCAAGGATTCGATAAGATTCCTCTATCGTATGATGTTCATAGTTATGATACTGACAGGTTTATGTTTTTTGACGAAATAGAGATGCAAAATTTATTAATTCGAGAGAAAGTCGAAAGCAGCTTCTCGAATTCTTTCTTGATTGTAGCACATGATAATGGCTATGAGCATGTAAGCAACGAGCACGACATACAGTATGTTAAGATTAACGCCAACAGAGACGATGCATATAAAATCTGCACCGTTGTTTATAATGATGATGGAAAATTAAAGGTAAAGAAACAAGCACTGACTAAAGAAGCGGTTACTCATCTTGAAAAAATGAAACATTACTATCAACAATCCAACGATTCTAAGGGCGGAGTTGATTTATTGCCTGTGGAGATGATTGGGAAAGAGTTGATATATGATTACGTAAATTTGCCGACAGTCGAGAAAATACTGTTGGAACAATCGAAAAATATTGACGACAGTGGGTTTTTCTCTATTCTTTCTATGTTCTATAACGTCCTTACTTCTTATGGGATCCAACAAAATTATTATACCAGTGAGTTTCATGGGATTTTTGGACCTACAAAGTGTAACGAGGATTTAGAGTTTACCCCATTCAGTAATATTGATGTTTTATTTGATAATATATTCTATGATACTCGTAACCTAGTGATTTTTGATTATGAATGGTATATGGGTTGTCATTTACCAGTGAAATTTATTTTTTGGCGGGCTATTAAAGAATTTTACCAAAAACATATCGTTGTTAACAATCAGGTTCCAGAGGAGAGAATTTATCAACTTTTTGAAATAACCGATGAAATGATAGGAACATTCTATCAATGGGAAGGATACTTTTCTGCGAATTATGTAAAAATGTTTGACAAGTCTATTCTGCAGAAAAAAACCAAGTATTTGACGAATGACGACTATATCTTTAGTGATGATTATGGTGTTGCGAATTTATATATAGATACAGGCAATGGATTTAATGATCATGATAAAATCCAAGTTGATTATACTAAGAGTTCAAGAGAGATTACCCTGAATTTTGATTTGAGCCAGTTTGCTGTGAGAAACCTTCGGTTTGATCCGATCGAAGGAGAATATTGCGTATGTGAAATTTCCCGTGCAGAAATTGATGGAAACGAGTGTGTTTTCTTGCCGTATAATTCCATTCCTTTAAAAAGTGTGGGGGATATTTTTTTAACCAAAGATCCTATTTATTTCTTACAAGAAAACAGTACCAATTGTAATTTTCTGGAAGTGACATTTCATCTGGAAACACTTAAACAAGATACACTTGTTACTTATCTATCAACAGCGATTGAATCAGAAATTATAGAAAAAGATGCCTTGCGTGCTGAAAATCTATCGCTTAATCAAAAGAAAGATAATCTTATTCTCAAAAATGCAGAATATGAGTTCAAAATAGAGCAGCTAGAAAATAATCAGCACGAACTAAAATTAACTGTGGATCATTTAACTTCCGATATACAAATAAAACAATCAACCGTAGATCGTTTAACTTCCGATTTGCAAAGAAAACAATCGGATGTAGATGGTTTAACTTCCGAACTGCAGAAAAAACAATCGGATGTAGATCATTTAACTTCCGATCTGCAACAAAAACAAATTGACTTATCCTTTCTTAGTACAGACCGGAATGAACTTGCTCATAATCTGGAGATTTTAGCCAGGGAATATAATATACTAGTGAACTCAAAAACTTGGAAATTAACTAAGCCGATAAGGAAAGTGCTGGATATAGCAAAAACTAGAAGGCAAAAAGCGATTAATGTTAGTAGGGAAAGTATTAAGTTGTTGGGGAAAACCAGTCAAAATATTAAAACTATAGGTTGGAAAAAAACAATGAAAAAGATACTAACTAAAGGACCAGAGTGCATTGAGAATGTTAGAGATTCCGGTAAAATTGCCGAATTAGTTCACACCAGCGATATATGGCAAAAGATAGATTCGTGGATTGAGGAAACGTCACATACTTTTATTGATATTTTCCATGTCCCAATGGGTTGGAATACACCGTTATTTCAGCGGTTCCAGCACTTGTCCATACAAGCTGGGAATGTAGGTGGTATCTCATTTTATGGCGCACATCCTTTAGTAGATAAAGATATTGAAATCTGCGAATTTATTTCTCCCACGCTTTGTATCGTGAATCTCGATAACTACGAGGTTAAAAGGAAGTTGTTTGAGATCTTAGATAGAAAATCGGGTCTTAAAATTATTCGGTTGCAGTCTATTGATTTAGCTACAACTATTGATGATTTGAGATCATTCCAGGAAAAAGGATATAACATTTTATATGAGTATATAGATGAAATAACTCCACAAATAACAGGTAACATCCCTAAGTTTGTATTAGATAGACATGAATATGTTCTATCAAATGAAGAGATTTCTGTTGTGGCAACATCTGATAAATTATTCAATCAGGTAAAACCTTACCGAACTCGAAACATGGAAATGATAACGAATGGCGTCGATTACGATCATTGGAATATTGACCGCAATTCGATTGACTGCCCTGAAGATATTAAGGGTATCGTTAACAGCGATAAAGTCGTGATCGGATATCATGGTGCGCTAGCACAATGGATCGACTATGATCTATTAATAAAATTAGCTATGGATGAAAGATTTATTCTGTTACTGATTGGTCATGAGCATGATGAAAGTCTAAAAGATAGTGGACTTTTAACTTACAAAAACGTACATTTTATAGGTTCAAAACCATATAGTGAGCTAAGCCAATATGCGGCGTTTTATGACATCGCCATTTTACCGTTTATTGTTAATGATATTACGGAGTCTGTTTCTCCAGTAAAGATTTTTGAATACATGGCCTCACAAAAACCGATAGTTACCTATGCTCTTCCTGAATGTCTGAAATACAAATCATGTTTAATAGCAAATACGGAGAAAGAGTTTATTGAGCAGATTGAGAAGGCTCTAAAATTACGTTTTGATAAATCTTATTGCCGTTTGTTGACAGAAGAAGCGTTGGAGAATACATGGGAATCAATTACTCAACAGACTATTGATTTGGTAAGAAGCAATCAATTTCATACGGTCAGTGCCTTGAATGAAGTGGTTGCTACCAAGACTCTAGAGTCTCAAGTTGTAGAAAGCGCAGCACAAAAATATACGCAAGATAAAAGATTGTACCGTGCAATGAAGAGTGCATTCTGGAAATTACCGTTACTATCTCCAAATGCAAAAGGAAGATTTTTATACTGGTCAAAAAAGACATTCAAACCTTCCTTATTAGACTATCCAGGTGATAACCATGATGATGATGATATAGAGTCAATTGCTTCATCTATAAACACGGTAGATCTGGTTCCAGAGAATAATGCTGAATCAATGAAGTATATTGAACAGATTTTAAGAATCCCTGATAAGGATTTATCAGCTTATATTCCAATTACCGAAGCTCCATATAAGCGTCAGGGTGGGGATAGTAAGATAATTGCCTATTACCTGACACAATTTCATCCAGACCCGCATAATGAAGAATGGTGGGGAAAAGGGGTTACAGAATGGAATAATGTCTGTCGAGCTGTCCCGCAGTTTGTTGGGCATTATCAGCCGCGTTTGCCAGGGGAACTTGGGTTTTACGATCTTCGTTTGAGGGAAAATATGGCCCGGCAAATAGAATTAGCTCAAATGTATGGGGTTTACGGTTTCTCGTTCTATTATTACTGGTTTGACGGAGAGCGACTGCTAGAGAAGCCGATTGAGATGTTCCTGGCCGATAAAAGTTTGGACTTTCCTTTCTCTCTGTGCTGGGCAAATGAGAATTGGACGAAGCGTTTTGACGGAACGAACTCAGGGATATTGATGGAACAGCCTAAAAGTGTAGAGAGCTACAAGAATGTCATTAAAGACATGATTCGGTTTTTAAGAGATGAGCGATATATCACAGTTCAAGGAAAAAAAATGATTACGGTGTATAGACCGTCGTTAATGCCGGAACCGGAAAAGGTTCTCAATTATTGGCGAGAATATTGCCTGGAACAAGAGATAGGTGAATTGTATATCATTGCAGTAAAAGAAAATATGACTAATTTAGATCTGCTTGGTTTAGGTTACGATGCTGTCTCAGAGTTTCACCCGGGGACAGTATATACTAATTGTAAGAATATTACTCAGGATATTGATTATGTCCGCGATGATTTCGCGGGGGAAGTTTTCGATTATAAAGATCTAGTAGAAAATCAGCGTTATTTTAAATATGACCTCCCTAAGCTATATCGAGCGGTAATGCCAATGTGGGACAATACGGCACGTCGTAATAACAAAGGGATGATTTTCCAGGGGGCAACACCTGCATTGTACAAGCAATGGTTAAAAGATGTAATAAAAGAAGGGGAGAATAGGCTAGATCTAGACGATCAAATGGTATTCATAAATGCATGGAATGAGTGGGGAGAAGGTGCCTATTTAGAACCAGATAAAAGATATGGATATGCTTATTTACAGGCTACTAAAGAAGCGGTCGAGGAATCTAGACGTTTGATTTTAAAAAAGAAGTAATTGTTTAATACCATAGCCCTATCTTTTTTGGACAGGGCTGTTGTCTTTGTTGTTACCATTCCAATCACATATATTATTTCAAAATAATTATTAAAGGGAAGTACCGGAGGGATCCAATGAAAGGAATAATTCTTGCAGGTGGCACAGGCTCGCGTTTGTTCCCGTTAACAAAAGTAACTAATAAACACCTTTTGCCAGTAGGCAAATATCCGATGATTTTTCATGCCGTCTATAAACTTAAGCAGGCTGATATTAAAGAAGTTCTCATTGTCACTGGTAGAGAACATATGGGGGATGTAGTTAATCTCTTGGGTAGCGGCCGAGATATGGGCGTTACCTTCACATATAAGGTACAGGACGAAGCCGGGGGGATTGCCCAGGCTCTTGATCTAGCTGAGAACTTTGTTGGAAATGATCAAATGGTGGTTATTTTAGGTGATAACGTATTCGAGGATAATATAACTCCATTTATATTGAACTTTCAAAATCAAAAGAATGGTGCCAAAATTTTGATTCAAGAAGTTCCTGATCCTAAACGATTTGGAGTTCCGGAATTACAAGGGGACCAAATTACATCTATTGAAGAGAAGCCGCAACATCCAAAATCCAACTATGCTGTAACAGGGATTTATATGTTTGATCATAGAGTGTTTGAGATTGTTAAATCACTAAAACCTTCTGCACGCGGTGAATTAGAGATTACAGATGTAAATAATGCATATATTGAACGTGGTGAACTTACTTTTGATGTTCTTCAAGGTTGGTGGACGGATGCAGGTACTCACTCTTCACTAGCTCGTGCCAATGAGTTGGCAAAGAACTTAGAGTTTGGAGAGGAATTTGGGAAACTCAAATTATAAATTATAAAGGAGGGTCCTAAAGATATGAAATTAACTCCATTAAAATTAACAGGAGCTTGTTTACTTGAACCCAAAGTGCATGGGGATCATCGGGGATTTTTTATGGAGAGCTATAATGAACGATTATTTCAAGAAAACGGCGTCCATTACAACTTCATTCAAGATAACCACTCCCTTTCATCTGAGCCTGGCGTGTTACGAGGTCTTCATTATCAACTCAATTCCAAAGCCCAGACAAAACTAATTCGTGTACTAGAGGGAGCTATTTATGATGTAGTGGTAGACATTCGGAAAAGTTCACCTACCTTCGGCCAATGGGTAGGCGTTATCTTGAGTGAACACAACAAGCGACAACTCTTAGTCCCTAAGGGGTTCGCACATGGTTTCTGCACCCTCGTTCCTAACACGCAAGTGTTGTATAAGGTAGACGAATATTATTCCCCAGAACATGACCGCGGCATATTATGGAGTGATCCGGCTTTAGGGATTGATTGGCCAACATCGAACCCGATTCTTTCGGATAAAGATCAGCGGCATCCATTGTTGAAGGATGCTGAAATGAATTTTGAGTAGGGGAGTATCTAGCCATGAGACTATTAGTCACCGGTGGTGCCGGTTTTATAGGTAGTAATTTTATTCTATACATGATGCAGCAGCATCCAGATTATAAGATCATTAACATGGATGCCCTTACGTATGCCGGGAACCTGGAAAATTTGGATTCTGTTGAGAAGGAAGCAAACTATACCTTTATCCAGGCGGATATTGCAGATAAACAAGCAGTAGATCAAATCTTTCAACAAGGCATCGATGTTGTAGTTAATTTCGCTGCTGAATCCCACGTAGACCGCAGTATTTTGGAGCCAGAAGTATTTGTGAATACAAACGTACTCGGTACACAGGTTCTATTGGATTCGTCTAAAAAATACGGGGTAACCAAATTTGTGCAGGTTTCAACGGATGAAGTGTACGGATCCCTAGGGGAAACAGGACTCTTCTCCGATTCGACACCTCTTGCTCCAAACAGTCCCTACTCAGCCAGCAAAGCGGGTGGAGATTTGCTCGTCAGAGCATATCACGAAACCTTTGGCCTTCCGGTGAATATTACACGTTGCTCCAATAATTACGGTCCGTATCAATTTCCCGAAAAGTTAATTCCGCTCATGATTTCTCGTGCACTAAATGATGAGCCTTTGCCGGTTTACGGCGACGGCATGAACATTCGTGACTGGCTCTATGTTGAGGACCATTGCAGCGCAATTGATCTTGTTATTCATCAAGGCCGAGTTGGTGATGTTTACAACATTGGGGGCAATAACGAGCGTACAAATATTCATATTGTTAAGACAATTTTAGAGGAGCTTGGCAAACCTGAGACGCTGATTCAATTTGTCGAGGATCGACCTGGCCATGATCGTAGGTATGGCATCGATCCAACCAAGATAATGAAAGAACTCGGTTGGAAGCCGAAGCATAACTTCGAGACCGGAATTAAGGAAACCATCACTTGGTATTTGAGTAACAAGGAATGGTGGACCAGAATTCAATCTGGGGAATATCGTGAATATCTGACCAAGCAATATGGCAGTCGATTAGGTAAAGACCAATGAGGGTTTTGGTAACTGGAGCTCAAGGACAACTCGGTCAGGACGTCATTCATATTTTTGGTCAGGTCGGACATGAAGTAATTCCTTGCAGCCGACAAGAATTGGATGTTACAAACCTGAATCAATGCCGACAAATAATCGCATCACACCGTCCAGATTGTGTCATTCACTGCGCTGCTTATACAGCAGTGGATGCCGCGGAGAGTGATATCGACGGAGCTTATCTAGTCAATGCTATAGGTACAAGAAATGTTGCTCGATCAGCCGAACAAGTTGGAGCTAAGCTCGTTTATATTAGCACGGATTATGTATTTCGCGGTACCCATGACAGAGCCTATCATGAGTATGATCCAACCGATCCGAGAACAGTTTACGGCCAAACCAAACTTGCTGGAGAACAGATCGTAAGAGATTTTAGTACTAAGTGGTTTATTGTTCGTGCCTCATGGTTATTTGGACTTCAGGGAAGTAATTTCGTGAAGACGATGCTTAGCCTAGGACAAGAGAAACCGCTTTTGCAAGTTGTTGATGACCAGAAGGGATCACCTACGTACACGGTAGATTTGGCTCGTTTCTTACTGCAAGTATCGACTACTGAAAAATACGGCGTTTACCATGCCTCTAACCGCGGATCATGCACGTGGTTCGAGTTTACGAAAGCTATTTTCGAAGAAGCAGAGGAACAGCTGGGTATAAAGATTATGGCTAGTTTGCAGCCATGCACGACCGCACAGTTCCCTCGGCCGGCTCCTCGGCCAGCCAATTCTGTATTGGATCATCTTTCGATCCGTTTAAATCAATTGCAAGATCTGCCGCATTGGCGAGAAGGATTGAAGCAGTTTATGCTGGATATAAAAGAGCACCCTGAACTATACTTGAAGTGAATACAGCAAATATTGGCCTGATCTGTATGATCAGGCCTTATGTTATAATTAGCAGTTATTTGGAGGATACAAAGAATGAATCAGGTCCAGGTGCTGTTATCTACCTATAATGGAGAGCACTATATATCCGAGCAACTACAAAGTATATTAAAGCAGAGTTATCCTCATATCTCCGTTCTTGTACGGGATGATGGATCATCCGATCAAACATTGGCATTATTAAAGGAATATGCTGAAACTCATCCTGACCGAATCAAAGTGATCACTGGAAGTAATATAGGGGTTGTCTCCAGTTTTTTTGAGTTGGTTCAACAATCCGATCCCCATGCGGATTATTACTGTTTCTGCGATCAGGATGATGTATGGCTGGAGCATAAAATTGAGCGTGCTGTAAGTTTGTTAAGTTCTCAATCGGATCATACTCCCTCGATGGTATTTACGTCAACGGAGCTTACCGATAAAGAGTTAAATTCTCTCGGTACTTGGCCCAAGGCCCCTTCGAAGCAACCTTCATTTTACAACGCTTTGGTGCAAAATCTTGCTGTTGGGGCAACTATTACGATAAATAGGCCCGCGAGAAATAAATTTGTTAAAGGGTACGAGGTCGATCCTAGTAAAATCATTATGCATGATTGGTGGTTTTACTTGTTGGTATCTGGATTCGGCAATGTAATATATGATAAACGACCTTCGATACTGTATCGCCAGCATGAAAATAATGTTGTAGGTGGAAGTAACTCATTATTCAACAAACTAAAGCAGAAATATCGCAGTTACATAAAACATAAGGATAAGCATCTTCTTGTCATGCAAGCAAGAGAGTTTTATGGAGCATACGGGCATTTAATGGACGAAAAAAAGAGAGAGCAGCTTGAACTTTTTATTGCTCCTAGGGAACGACTTAGAGAAAAAATCTATTTTCTTTCAAGATCAAAACTATATCGTCAATCCATTTTAGAGCAGTTACTTTTTCGCTTTTTAATTCTTGTGGGCTATATATAAAGAGTCATCAATAGCTTTTAGATTTGAAGTTCTTTATTCCTGCCCGGCCTGCGCCTTCATGCTACAATGTCGATAGATTACATGAACAGCCAACAACGCCCGTATAACTGCGATTACGGGCGTTGTTGGGTTTTGTTCCAGTGAAAAAATCACGCTTCCTGCAAACCGGAATTTTTTCGCCTCAGTATGTCCAACGCGCTGCATTATTGTACTTAAATCCAACCCTGCGTCTGCCAGTAAACTTATATAGGTGTGGGGAAGAATGTGGGGAATGCATTTTTTTGTAGTATTGGTCTTCGCTAATATTTGCTTCATGTACCGGTAGATATCAATAGGAAGCAGGGGAACTATTGTCTCTTGCGAATACAAACTTTTCATCATGGTAGTTTTCAATAAAGTTACGATAGGTCATGTTGAATTTTTGTTGTTTCTTTTGCTGATTTTAAGTCATTCCATTACAGCAGGACCAGAACAACAATTCTGATAGATCTTGGATTCCTTCGGAGGGGTAATTTCATAATTCGTAAGATTATTTGATTTTATGTTCATCAAAATTAATGTCAGGCCATTTTAATGAACATAACTCCCCTACCCTCATCCCCGAAAATGCGAGATTTTGCGTGGACTGTTATATGAAAATATCGGTTGGATTTCTCTTGATGGGATCTGTTACCCGTTAACTGATTAGTTATTTGTATAGCAACATATTCGTATATTCCTTATAATATTAATATTCTGGAAAACCTAAAGGAGTATAAGGATGCGCAATTTCGGTCTCGATGTAGTACGAAGCATAGCAATAATTATGGTCTTAATTAGCCATGGCCGCATTTTTTTTGGAGAGTATGATCTTCAATGGTTGTCATATAACGGTTTGATTGGTGTAGAAATTTTCTTTGTATTAAGTGGTTATTTAATTGGCCGCATCATAATTAAAGATGTGCTGCCGCAAAATTCTTTTAAACCGTTATTCGTTTTTTATCAAAGAAGATGGTTCCGGACGCTTCCTGTTTATTTCTTGATTATGATTCTTCTCATCATAATAGTAGGAAAGCATCCTAACTGGACAAATTTAATATTTCTCCAGAACTTTAATGAGATGCATTTGGGATTTATGCCGGTTTCATGGAGCTTATCGATAGAAGAGTGGTTCTATTTGTTGATACCGCCGTTATTTATCATAGCTTTGCTTATTACGAGGAATAACTCAAGAACAACCTTTTTTGCCATTTGTTGCTTAGTTATTTTGGTCGTAACCATCGCAAGGTTTTATTATGTACTAACGATAAACCCAACTTGGGATTACGGCGTTCGAAAACAGATATTTCTTCGGTTGGATAGCATAATGTTCGGTGTATTGCTGGCAGGAATCAAAATATATTATCCGCATGTTATTGAGAAATTAATGAGGCATAGAAGCTGCATGTATCTCCTCACAACATTCTTGCTATTATTTTGTGTATTTTATTATATTTTTGTTCTCGATGCCGGGAAAGAAGCAATGAATAATTCTTTGTTCGGACGAACAATTTTCTTTAATGTGATCTCTGTTAGCTCCGGCTTCTTAGTGATAACCCTGTCAGAAGATCAGAAGCTCAACTCGTTCTTCAGAGGCAGCCGCTCAGAAAAGGCTTTTTATTTCTTTAGTGTGACCAGTTACTCAGTTTATCTGGTACACTATGAACTGTTTGTCTATCTTCAAAGGTACATTGTGAACTCTTCATTTGAGGTAAAATCCTTATACCTAATTGCTTCAATTCTATCCATATATCTAATATCATCTCTTATTTACTTTTTTTATGAGAAGCCGATATTAAGATTTAGAGATAAAATAACAGCAAAAAAAAGAATCAATCAGGAAGGACTTCAAGTACGCTTATGAGTAAGCGTGCTTTTTTATTGTTAACTCGTCAAGAAAGGAGTGATGCTATGTTCGGTGGACCATTTAACCAGTTACCGTTAATCGACCGCTTACTATGTTAAGCGATTGAATTAATATAAATTGGAGGAGAAAGCGCGAAAACCTATAGAATCGATGTTATACGATTATCTACGGTTACATTTATGCTATAATGTCGATAGATTACTATATTTGTCAGGAGACGTTATGCAATGGATTTAAGCATTTTAATCGTGAACTACAATACCTGTCAGCTGACGGTGGACTGTTTGCGATCCGTGTTTGCATCAGAGACGGACTATACATACGAAGTCATTTTGATAGATAACAACTCGAAGGACGACTCGGTTCAGACCATCCGAGAGTTATTCCCGCAGGTCAAGCTGATCGAGAACACGGAGAATACCGGCTTTGCCAAAGCCAACAATCAGGGGATGGAAGTTGCGGAAGGTCGCTATATGCTGCTGCTAAATTCCGACACGATTATCCAGCAGGATACGATTGAGACGATGGTCGCTTTTATGGACTATAACCCGATCATTGGTGCTTCTGGCTGTAAAATCGTCCTCCCGGACGGTTCGCTGGATAAGGCCTGTAAAAGAGGGTTTCCTACGCCTTCGGCTTCTTTTTACTATGCCTTTGGGCTCAGCAAGCTGTTCCCGAACAAGCCGGAGTTCAACCAGTATCAATTAGGATATTTGAATCCGGACGTAGAGTATCCGGTGGATTGTTTGGTTGGTGCGTTCATGCTGGTACGTCGCGAGACGATTGAGCAGGTAGGCGGGCTGGATGAAACCTTTTTTATGTACGGGGAAGACATCGACTGGTGCTATCGCATCAAGCAGGCGGGATGGGGAATTCACTATTATCCTCGGACCAAGATTATCCATTATAAAGGCGGCAGCGCCCGGCGCAGGCCGTTCAAGATCATTTATGAGTTCCATCGGGCGATGATTCTTTTTCATCGGAAGCATTACCGGCAGAAATACAACATATTCGTTAATGGAGCCGTCTATGCAGGCGTTGGTCTGAAATTGCTCCTATCCTTGCTTATGAACCGGCTTAAGCCTATTCGTCCAGCAACCATAACGCAATCTTCAGGTGGAGTGGAGGTGAAATCATGATCCGCCAGAATCAGGGGTTTTTGACCAAATTATATATGATTACCGATTTTGCTTTTATCCAACTGGCATTCTTGATTGCATGGTGGATCAAGTTTGAGAGCAGCTGGTTTCCGTACGAAGAGCCGCTCCCTCTAGAAACCTATACTTTGTGGAGTCTAGTTTACGGCGCGGTTGCCGTGGTTGTCGGGATCATGATTACCTTGTACTCGCCGAAGCGGAAAAAGCGCTTTGCCGACGAGTTCATGAAGATCTTTCAGGCTCATTTCATCGGTATGTTCGTCCTCTTGAGTATCATGTTCTTTGTTAAAGAGGTGAATATCTCACGTTGGTATCTCGCCATCTACATGATTCTAAACGTAGCCTTCATTATTCTATACCGTTATTTCCTAAAAAAATCCCTAAAACATTTTCGGGAAAAAGGATATAATCGCCAATTCGTGCTCATCGTGGGAGCAGGTACGCTCGGCAAGCGCTTCTTCAAAAATCTGAAGCAATACCCGGAGCTCGGGTATGAAGTCATCGGTTTCCTGGATGATTACCAGCAGTGGGACGAGATCGAAGACAGACGGCTTAAACCTATTCTCGGGTCGGTCAGCGATCTACATAAGGTGCTGAATGAAAATCTCGTCGATGAGGTCGTACTAGCACTTCCGCTTAATGCGCACCACAAGTACCCGGAGATCATTGCCGCTTGTGAAAAAGCCGGGGTTCGGACGCTGATTATCCCGGACTTTTTCGATTACCTCCCGGCACGGCCGGTGTTTGATAACTTTGCGGGTATGCCGATGATCAACGTGCGCGATATCCCGCTGGATCTAGCGGCAAACCGGCTGTTTAAGCGAGCGTTTGATATCGTATTCTCGTTAGTGGCAATTATCCTTACCTTGCCGGTGATGATCGGGATTTACCTGGGTATCCGATTGACCTCCCGAGGCCCTGTCATTTTCAAGCAGGAGCGGGTCGGGCTGAACCGCAGAAACTTTTATATGTATAAATTCCGCTCTATGAAGCCACTGCCAGAGGGGGCATCGGATACGGGCTGGACCGTGGAAAATGATCCGCGCCGCACCAAGTTCGGCTCTTTTCTTCGGAAGACCAGTCTGGATGAGCTGCCTCAGTTTTTCAATGTCCTGTTCGGTCATATGAGCGTAGTAGGCCCTAGGCCGGAGCGCCCTTATTATGTTGAACAATTCAAAGAGGAAATTCCAAAGTACATGGTGAAACACCACGTGCGCCCGGGCATCACGGGATGGGCGCAGAGCAATGGTCTGCGCGGAGACACTTCGATTGAGGAGCGGATCAAGCACGATATTTTCTACATCGAGAATTGGTCCATTCTGTTTGATATCAAAATTATTCTGCGCACAATCCGCAATGGATTCAAGAACGCATACTGATCATAATCGATGCGAACGTCATTTGGCATGAGCCAGATGGCGTTTTTTTGTTTGCGTACCTGTCCCAGATGCTTATATGCTCCCCAGGTCCCGACTCATGCAGAAAGATATCGAATGCTGTCGCTTCTTGTAAGGCTGTGGCGTATCAGAGAATTAATTTCGGACATTTGATCCATTCATCAGGCTATAGACATGCATGGGCATCACATCGGACAATAGTCAATCGGATACATTTACAATATATAACTATAATACTATTATAATGAAATAAGAGACTCGCCAATGTCTTTCGTGGTCCATATGTAGGATCGTTAGTACGCAAGGATGATCCAATTCTTGATTTTCTTTGTGAGCGCTAAGCTAATGTTTTTCAAATGACCTTGTTTTCATGTTGTCACTTCATTTGCCAGATGGGAGTTAACATCCAATATGGGGAGGAATTGAAATGGAACACGCGAAGGTTCAGGATTTCATCGAAAGCAGTCAACAGCAATGGGACGAAGAGTACCGATCCAACCTGTGGGATTATTTATCGGACATCACGGAATATGCCAGATACTCGGTCGTGTACGGTTACATAAGAAAGTTTATTGGGGACGAGGGCATTTTGGATATGGGATGCGGGGCCGGGATATTGTATGACATGCTCCTTGATGTTGAACAGTTGAATTACACGGGTGTCGACCTGTCCGAAGAAGCGATCAAAATCGCATCCAGCAAAACATCAAGGAACCTATTCCAGCGCGCGGACATCAATCACTATGTCCCTCATAAGCGTTACAACGTCATTGTGTTTAATGAGTCATTGCAGTACGTGCCAAACACCCCGAACAAACTGCTAGAATATGCGCGTTACCTGACCCCGGATGGAGTCATCATCTCTTCCCTTTATTCTCACAAGAATACCAAAGATCCTGATTATCTCATGGTAGAGCATAAGATTGGCGAGATTGAAAGCTGCGGATTATTTGATGTCGTGGATAAAGTCAGCGTGTTTAACCATAATGCGGGTTTGAAATGGTATATTCATCTTTTGAAGGCGAAGAGCTAGTGATCAGCAGTATCCATAAAATCATTCCGTCATTTGGCAGCAGCCGAGTGGCGGTTTTTTGTTTGGCCCACCCTTCAACCGGGTATTTACCTAGCAACAGCGATGAACGATGCAAAGGGTGGGGATACCATGAAACGGATCGCAGCTGTCCTTCTATTATTTTCCGCCATTATGATACTGCTTCAGACTCATCTTGAGATGGATGAGGAAGAACCGCAAGGATTCGCGGCCTATCGCCTGATTGCGCACGCCATGGGGAGTATAGGTGAACAGCCCTATACGAACGCTTATGAAGCCATGGTCGTTAACTACGAGAAAGGCACTCGGGTATTCGAGATTGATTTGATGCTGACGGAGGACCGTAAAGTCGTCGCCAGGCATGAGTGGACGGAGAGCATGACACAGCAGCTAGGCCAGAAGGAAAAACTCCCGGACGATAAGCAGGCAGCCCGTCTGAGCCATGAGGAATTCATTAATACACCGATTTTGGAGCAATACCAACCGATGGATATTGAGGGGATAATGGATATGATGGAGCGTCATCCCGATATCTACATCGTGACAGACACGAAGGAGCAGGAGGATCAGGATATTCAATACCTGTTCACGGAGATTGTAAACGCTGCTAATGAGCGGGACCCGGAACTTCTGGATCGGGTGGTCATCCAAATTTATAATGAGCCCATGCTCGATATGGTTCTGGACATCTATCCGTTTGAGTCAATTATCTATACGCTGTATGCCACGCAGGATTCACCTGCCGAGATCACGGCTTTCGTGCAGGAGAACAACATTGACGCCGTTACCATGCCGGAGTACAAGGTCAGCCCGAATTTTGTAGCCAAGCTGAGGCAAGCGGGTGCCGTGACCTATGTCCACACCATTAATGACACCACGACCGTGAACAATTATGAAAAATGGGGCGTGTACGGCGTTTATTCAGACCTGCTGACAGAGCCGGAATTGGAGCAGAACAGTTTGAGATATACGATTAAAAAGTGACTGGCATAGAGGGTGCCTTGCATGGCTTACTTCATGTTGCATGGCCCCTCTATGGAATAGGCTATTCTTCATATAAAGTGATGCTGAACATCGAAGTCCGTTGTCTCCAAAAGAAGACGCGGGCTTTTTCATAATATGAGAAAGTACAAGTTTCGAAGCATGGCCTACCTGATATCCCAAGAAACCCACCATCTTAATGCGGTCTGGGGTGGTGCGTCATGCGGTTTGGGATTAGACGTCGGTAGACGCTTTTCTTAGCGGAGTATCAGCCCTAATCCCTTTTCAGCGGCGCGGTTCGGATATCGACTGAACTTATAAATCACAATTACCAAAAAAATGTTCGTATTTTATGCGAACATAAATTGACTTGCTTACCGTGCTAGCATAGACTTATTTTAGTATAATAGTAACTCGTGAACGTGGAGGAATGACGCTTGAAAGAGATGATACAATCCTGGAGGCATGTGTTTAAGCTGGACCCTGACAAGGAGATCGATGACGAGACCCTTGATGCGGTATGTTTGTCAGGAACCGATGCCATTATGGTCGGAGGCTCAACCGGAGTCACTTATGAAAATACAGTGGATCTGCTGTCCCGAGTTCGACGTTACGAGCTGCCGTGTGTGCAGGAAGTATCCGATCTGGAAGCCGTTGTACCCGGATTTGATCTATATATGGTTCCGATGGTCATGAATACGCAGGATCCAACGTGGATCATGGGCCGGCATCACGAAGGAATCGAACGCTACGGGTATATGATACCGTGGGATCTGGTTGTAACCGAGGGGTATATCGTGTTGAATGAGAACGCTGCGGTGGCGAAGCTGACCGGAGCAGAGACTTCGATTGATGCCAGCGGAGCCGCTGCTTATGCGCAGATTGCGGACAAGCTGATGAATCTTCCGATTGTGTATTTGGAATACAGCGGTGCCTTTGGGGATATGGAAACTGTCCGGACAGTGCGCAGATCGCTGGATAACGCTCGTTTGTTCTACGGTGGCGGAATAACGAACGCCCAGCAGGCGTCGGAGGCAGCAGCTATCTCGGATACGATCGTTGTTGGCAACGTTGTGTATGATCATCTGGAGCAGGCGCTCGAGACGGTCAAGGCCGTGAAGGGCTGACTGGTCTCGGTTATAAGATCCGCTAAAAAATATTGAGACGCGTTACGGTAACCTCAGGTTCTAATAGTGTGTCTTTTCCATCTGCCTTGGGGCGGTTAAGCATGTATTTTGTATTTATTTCATTTAAATATTGTAATTCATCAAGTCAAGCAACGCAGAACTCACAGTGTATTAGATACAGATACATTGTAATCTATATTCATATTTATTCTCTTTAAATTTTATCTATCTGCCAGACTCTATCCCATTTTTTCGATTATCATCTTTACACAAGTTTCTCCCTTATCAAATCTACACCTATTAGGAGGCAACACTATGCATTCCATTGATATACACGACGCCGTCAGCCGTCTGAATCCACAGCAGCGTCAAGCCGTTGAAGCAACCGACGGACCGCTGCTCATTATGGCGGGTGCCGGCTCCGGCAAGACGCGGGTGCTGACGCACCGGATCGGTTACTTGATCGCCACTCGCAAAGCCGCACCATGGAGCATCCTTGCGATTACATTTACGAATAAAGCAGCCCGCGAGATGCAGGAGCGGGTATCCAAGCTGGTTGGCCGCGAAGGTCAGGACATCTGGGTATCGACGTTCCACTCGATGTGCGTGCGGATTTTGCGTAGAGACATTGAACGGATTGGTTTCACCTCGAATTTCAGTATTTTGGACTCGACGGATCAGCTGTCGGTTATTCGGAACGTAATGAAGCATCACAATATCGATACGAAGAAATTTGAGCCGAAGGCGATTCAAGGGGCCATGAGCGCCGCTAAGAATGAGCTGATATCCCCGCAGCAGTATGAACAGAAAGCCGGAGACTATTTTGAATCCCTTGTAGCCAAGGTATATACCGAATACCAGAAGCGCTTGAAAAGCAACAATTCGCTTGATTTTGACGATCTGATCATGACCACGATTCAGCTGTTTAAGGAAGTGCCGGAGGTTCTCGATTTCTACCAGCGCAAATTCCAGTACATTCACGTGGATGAATATCAGGATACCAACCGGGCGCAGTACATGCTCTGCCGGATGCTGGCGGATAGCCATCACCGCATCTGCGTTGTCGGGGACAGCGATCAATCGATCTACCGCTGGCGTGGTGCGGATATTACGAACATCCTGAATTTTGAGCAGGATTACCCTGAGGCGCGTACGATTCTGCTCGAGCAGAATTACCGTTCTACAGCGAACATTTTGAACGCTGCCAACAATGTCATTGGCCTGAACACTGGCCGCAAGCCAAAGAATCTGTGGACCGAGCAAGGTGAAGGACCGAAGATCAAGGTGTTCCGCGGGGATACGGAGCATGATGAGGGGTATTTTGTTACCTCGGAAATTAGCAAGAGCATTAACGCCGGCAAGAGTTATCAGGACCACGCGATTCTGTATCGGACCAATGCGCAGTCCCGGGTTATCGAGGAAATTCTGATCAAGTCGGACATCCCGTACCAGATCGTCGGGGGCATCAAGTTCTATGATCGCAAAGAGATTAAGGACATGCTTGCTTACCTTCGCCTGATCTCCAACCCGGATGACGATATCAGTTTAACGCGGATCATTAATGTGCCAAAAAGAAGCATCGGCGACACAACTGTCGGGAAGCTGGCTGCTGCAGCCGCAGAGCGGGGCATCTCGATCTTCCGCGTGCTAGAAATCGTTGACGATCTTGGCTTTGCCGGACGGACGCGCAATGCGCTAGTGGGCTTCTACGACATGATTGCCGCGCTCAGCCGAATGGTCGAGTTTCTGTCGGTCACCGAGCTTACTGAAAAAATATTGGAAATGTCCGAATACCGCCTCGAGCTGCAAAACGAGAATACGATCGAATCCAGATCCCGCCTTGAGAACATCGACGAGTTCCTGTCGGTGACGCAAGAGTTCGAGAAGAACAACGAGGATAAGTCGCTCATCTCCTTCCTAACAGATCTTGCTTTGATTGCGGACATCGACTCGATGAATGATGACGAAGAAGACCGCGACGACGCTGTCGTGCTCATGACGATGCACAGCGCCAAAGGTTTGGAGTTCCCGGTGGTGTTTATCATCGGCATGGAGGAAGGGGTATTCCCGCACAGCCGTGCCTTTATGGATAACGAAGAGCTGGAAGAGGAGCGCCGACTTGCCTATGTCGGTATCACACGTGCGGAGAAGCAGCTGTTCCTATCGTGTGCGCGCATGCGTACGCTATTTGGCCGTACGACGGCGAACCCGCCATCGCGATTCTTGGAGGAAATCCCGGAAGAGCTGAAGGAAGACACCCAGATGGCGAATGACCGATACCGCCGCGGCGGCGGTAGCAATGTGGGCGGATCTTACGCTGGACGCGGCTTCGGCGGCGGTGGAGGAAGCAACTTCGGCGGTGGACGCAACGTGGACCTCTCCCTTAGCGGATCGACAGCTTCCGCCCAAGCCGCACCGAAGAGCCGGGTGACCATGACAACCGGTGCGCCATCCCGTTCGGCAGCTTCTTCGGACAACGGCGATTTTAAAGCTGGTGACAAAGTAGCCCATGGCAAATGGGGAACCGGTACGATTGTAGCGGTCAAAGGCAGCGGCAATGACATGGAATTGCAGATTGCATTCCCGGCGCCTGTGGGTGTGAAACGTCTACTTGCCGGCTTCGCGCCGATTACGAAGGTGGAATAAGGGTTACAACTTATATTATTGAAGGAGGATTGCCCCTGCATGGATTTCAAGGAAAAGATGGAGAAGCTCATTGCGGAGCTGAACAATTACAATTACCATTACTACACGCTGGATCAGCCGCTTGTAAGTGACAAGGAGTATGACGCCCTGTACGACCAGCTGGTAGCGTTGGAGGCGGAGACCGGAGTGACGCTTCCGGATTCTCCGACCCAGCGGGTGGGTGGGGAGATTCTGAAAGGTTTTGCCCCGCATCGCCATTTGGCTCCGTTATGGAGCCTTGATAAGGCTCAGAACATCGAGCAGCTCCGTACCTGGCATGATCGCGTCGTCAGGCTGGTCACTGACTACAATACGAAGAATCCCGGCAATCCTCTGCCTACTCCTTGTTATGCACTGGAGCTGAAGTTTGACGGGTTGACGCTGAATCTGACTTATCAGGATGGTAAGCTGGTTCAAGCGTCGACACGGGGCAACGGTGCGGTTGGCGAGGGCATTTTGGCTCAGGTGAAAACCATCAAATCGGTACCGATGACGATCCCGTACACGGAAGGCACGATTGAAGTGCAGGGCGAAGGCATCATGAACCTGTCCGTGTTGGACAAATACAATCAAACCGCGGCCGAGCCGCTCAAGAACGCGCGTAATGCCGCCGCAGGGGCGCTCCGCAACCTCAATCCGAAGGTGACGGCCGAGCGTAAGCTGAACGCCTACTTCTATAATGTAGGTTATTCGGATGGAATCACCTTTGCCGATCACAAGGAAATGATGGATTTCCTCCGTGAGAACCGGCTTAAGGTCAATCCGTACATTTTCTATTTTGAGCAGTTTGATGATGTAATGGAGCAATTGGCCGATATCGAGAAACGCCGTTCCGAGCTCGATTATCTCATTGATGGGGCGGTTGTGAAGGTGACCGACTTCCGTATTCGCGAAGCTCTTGGTTATACCGACAAGTTCCCGCGCTGGGCAGTCGCTTACAAATTCGAAGCGGAAGAAACCACGACCGTGCTGCAGTCGGTTAGCTGGAATGTGGGGCGGACCGGAAAAATCACACCATTAGCGCGTGTAGAGCCCGTTGAGCTTGCCGGAGTCACCGTGCAAAATTGTACGCTGAACAATATCGGGGATATTGAGCGCAAGAACCTCAAGTTCGCCCTGGGCTCGCGGGTCTTTATTCGCCGTTCGAATGACGTCATTCCCGAGATCCTTGGCAAAGTAACGGAGGAGCAGGATGGGGAAGAGATATTGTTCCCGGATCAATGCCCATCCTGCGGTTTCCCGTTGGAGCAGCGCGGCGCTCATCTCTTCTGCAACAACAAGACCGGGTGCAAGCCGCAAATCGTGGCCCGCATCACGCATTTTGCTTCCAGGGATGCCATGGACATTGAAACGTTTAGCGACAAGACTGCGATCCAGTTATACGACGAACTGGGTGTGAGAGAACCGGCAGATCTTTATACGTTATCTTTTGATAGTTTGCTGAAGCTCGAGCGCTTCGGTGAGAAAAAAGCCCAGAATCTGCTGGATGCCATCGAGAAAAGCAAGGAGCGGGATCTTGCATCTTTCCTCTTTGCACTGGGTATTCCGAATACCGGCAAATCTACAACCAAAATGCTGGCCGATCACTACCGTGATCTGCACCGCGTGATGGTGGCAACCGCAGAAGAATTGGTCGAGCTGCCGGACGTAGGCGGCATCGTGGCCGAAAGTATCGCTGGATACTTCGCGGATCCGTTTGCGCAAGCGAGCATTCAGAAGATGCTTTCGCTGGGTGTCCAGGCGAAAGCGCCGGAAGCACCGAAGCCAGTTAGCACCGATTCCTATTTCAGCGGCAAGACGGTCGTGCTGACAGGGACCCTCCATCTGCTGACCCGTGAAGAGGCAACGGAACGCTTGGAAGCGCTCGGTGCCAAAGTCACCGGCAGCGTGTCCAAGAAAACCGACCTCCTCATTGCAGGCGAAAAAGCCGGCAGCAAGCTGACCAAAGCCCAGCAGCTCGGCATCGACATCCTGGAGGATGAAGAAGAGTTTGTGCGGTTGCTGAACGAATCATAGGATTGACTGGATATATCTTGCAGAATCAGTTGCACCGCTTAGAAACCGAGGCTATTTCATAGTCTCGGTTTTTCTTTTTCCTCGATTTCATTTCTCCCCCCTTACCTCCTATGTAAGCCTTAATTCCCTTGAATTTATGATGTTTCCTGGCATTCGTCAAAACCTCCTATACAATCGACTGGATTTAACAAAAACATACAGAAAAGGATGAAGGAATCTAATTTCAGATTCTCGAATAATTTACCACGGGTCAGTCTTATGCGGAAAGGAGTGGATACCATCGATAGGCAGCACAGTTATGCTGATGACATCCCAGACCCTGAATTGATTGAGAAATCTAATTTTTTGGGAGGGGCAAAGCCTTGAGTAAAAAGTTATGGTCCGCACTACTAAGTTTTATATTGATGCTATCATTGATTGCACCAGCGGCTGGGGCCGCTCCGGCAGAACGGCAGATCGAACTGGGCAATCAGCTCAGTGCCGATGAAGCAAGGCAGTTAAAGGATATTCTAAAACAGAGAGCAAAGCTAGCGGAGTTTCCCAAGCTTGATCAAAGTCTACAGAAGTCTGCTGGGGGTCCAGCAAGAGTCATCGTAGAGTTATCTACTGAGCCAGTGGCTTTGGCAAAGGGCCTATCCTCCATTCAGGGCCAATCTTTTAGTTCTTCGGCAGAGGCGAAGGTCGAAGCCCAGGTACAATTGGAGCAGCAGACTTTTATTCGCAGTCTGGACACGAAGAATATATCACACGAAATTTCGAACCAATACAGTTACGCATTCAATGGGGTGTCCATGGAGATCGATGGCAGCAAGGTTGAAGCGCTGCTTGATATTCCAGGCGTTTTAGGCGTTTATCCCGATCTGGAGGTAACGGTTGGACCGAAGGGCGAAGTGAATCCATATATGAAAGATACGGGGCCATTCATCGGTGCTCCGGAAGTATGGGATCTCGGATATACAGGTAAAGGCATTAAAGTCGGCGTTATTGATACAGGTATTGATTATGTTCACCCTGTCCTGAAAGATGCTTATAAGGGCGGATATGACTTCGTTGACAATGATAATGATCCATATGAGACTACTCCAGTCGACTGGGAAAATGACCCTTCTAATCCCCCAGAGGTCGATGACAGGGGAAGTACGTATTGGACGGATCATGGAACGCACGTAGCGGGTACCATCGGAGCCCGCGATGTCGGCGAATATGGAGTCGTAGGCATTGCGCCGGGCGCGGATATCTATGCTTACCGCGTTCTTGGGCCCTACGGAAGCGGCTATTCCAGCTGGGTGCTTGGAGGTATTGACCGCTCCGTGCAGGATGGGATGGATGTAATCAACCTCTCGCTTGGTAATTCCCGCAATGACCCGGATTATGTAACATCCGTAGCACTTAACAATGCTGCGCTGGCTGGTGTCACGCCAGTCGTTGCAAGCGGAAATACAGGGCCAAACCGCTGGACGGTTGGATCACCGGGGGCGGCGGCTTTTCCGATAACAGTAGGAAACTCTACAGGTCCAAGTGACGAAATTGCGGCAACATCGCACTTTTTCACGGATGGGGAAATGCCAGAAGGCCCAACTAAAACCAATGAGGGCACGTTGGAACCTGGAGCGGAGCCAACACAACCCGTGACGCCTGAAGTGAAGAAGGATTTAGGAGCACAGGCAGACGAAGCGGCTGGGCCAACATCGACTGAAGATGTTGCACCAATCGATAAATCTGCCCAGGCTGCATTGACTGATGACACGGCCGCTATGGATGGAACTGCAGCTTCCGTCGATACGGAGCAGGATTCCAATCCAGTTCAATCGGGAGATGGTGCAGAAGAGGAGCCCGTCACTGATGAAGTGCCTCCGGCAGATGATGTCACTCCGATTACTGTGGTAGATGCTACGTATAAGCTTGAATTAATGGCTTGGAACCTGGCTGAGGACCCAGAAGTCGTCCTTGATGGAGATTTTGGACTTTTTTATGCGGATCTGGGTAAGCCAGAGGACTTCGCAGATAAAGACGTAGCAGGTAAAATCGCTTTGATTAAACGCGGCGAACTCGCCTTTGTCGATAAGATTGCCAATGCGAAAGCAGCAGGCGCGACGGGTGTCATCGTATTCAACCAGAACCCTGGCCCAATCGGCGTCTTGCTTGGGGACAGCTTCTCCTTCATTCCAACCTTTAGTATGAGTAAAGAAGACGGCGATTATATCAAATCGCTGCTCGATGCCAACCCGGATCTGAAAGTGAAGTTTTCGGATTTTATTAAAAACCGAACCGCAGGCGATGAGATTAATGATTCCAGCTCCAGAGGACCGGCTAAAAAGACGCTGGACATCAAGCCTGACGTGGTTGCACCGGGAACAAGCATTTTGTCATCCGTTCCGGCATACGGAAGGGACATTCCAGAAGCAGATTACAGTCAATCCTATGATCGTTTAACAGGTACTAGTATGGCATCCCCGCATGTGGCAGGGCTTGCAGCTCTCATTTTGGAGAAACACAACGATTGGACTCCATTCGATGTCAAAGTCGCACTGATGAACAACGCCAAAGTACTAAATACCGAGTCTTACGACGTAACGGATCAAGGGGCCGGGCGCGTACAAGCACTCAATACGATCCAGGCAGAGGCTCTGGTGAAGGTTCTGGACAAGACTTCGTATCAGGAGAACGGATCAGCCAATCAAAAGGATAACATTACCGGAAGCATTAATTTTGGTAACTTTACCGGCAAAGCTGCAAAGACCGTTCAGAAAAAAATAAAGGTAGAGAGTATTGGGAATTCGGGCGGAACATTCAACGTGGGAATCAATAACACGCAGGTTACGCCTGGAGTAAGTGTTGAAACGGATAAAAGCACCTTCACCCTCAACGGTCAAGAAGAACTTACGGTAACTCTTCAAGTGCCGGAAGGGATAGAGGGCGTATCGGAACAGCAAGGCTATATCACCTTTACGAATGGAACCCGGACTTATTCGGTTCCGTATGTTGCGTACTTTAATCTTGAGATCACCGGCGTGAAGTATACGAAAGCCTACAGTGATACCGAGAACTACTTACCGCATGTTCCGTTAACCGAGACGGGTGAATTGGGCAAGCTCAACCTGGCTTTCGAATTTTACAATCCGATGCAGATCGTTATCATGGACTTGTATGATAGCCTTAATCCAGAAGCGGGTGTTGACGGCGACGGAATTCTCGGCCAAATATTTGGTGGAGAAGCCTTTTTTAATGCGAACACCTCATTTACGATCGGCTGGAACGGGAAGTATGCCGATTATGCGACTGGGAAAGAGGTAGAGGTTCAGGATGGTCTATACTCGGTTGAGCTTCTATCCCTCGGTACGGATGGAATCGTGTATTCCGATTATGCGACAATTCCATTCTTCATGAAGAGAACGGCGCCTGAGATTAAAACCGAGCTCGATGTCAAAATTTCCGGCAAGAACAATCCTGCATTAACCGGCACGATCGATGACCTCTATGTAACGGCTGTTCCGGCGTTGTGGGATGAATGGGCCATTGATTTTGACGTCAGCGACTGGTTGAATGCCACTTATGTGATTAAGAGAGCCAATAAAACAATAGCGAAAGAAGGCAGATTTGATGTCGAGCAGGATGGTGCCTTTAACATTGCATTAGATGGATTGTCTTCTGGCAACTACACTGTCGAGCTTTCCGTCAAAGACCATCAAGGACTTCAGGGAAAAGCCTCCGTATCTTTGCAGCTGACGGGAGCGCCTGGACCAGGCAACCCGGATCCAGGTAACCCAGGCGGCGGATCCGGCGGCGGAGGTGGAGGAGGCTCGTCATCCGGTGGCGGTTCCACAGGAACTCCGTCCACTCCGGCACCCGAAGTATCAGGTGATGCCAAAGTAACCACGAAGAAAAATGCGGATGGTACTGAGTCTGCAACGGCCGCTCTGTCTGAAACTGCTGTTGCAGCAGGAATTACCGGAGACGGCAAAGAAGTGAAGCTGGATGTATCAAAGCTGGATTTCAGCAAATATAGCGATGTAGCCCTTACCCTCGGTAAGGCTGCCGTGGATAAACTGAAAGCATCCGGCAAACCGCTTGTTATTGCAGGTAACGGCTTTTCCCTGACAGTTCCTGCTGATGCTTTGGATGATTTTAAAACGAGCAGCGGATTCAGCTTAGCGGTTTCTGTAGCTGCAAGCAAAGGGGGAACCGCGGCGGGCCGATTGAACGCTGTATCCCCGATCGTTTCGGTCAAACACGGGGACAAGTTTAAACATCCGCTTTTGCTGACATTGAACTATGACCCAACAAAAGTGAAGGATTCGCGTAAAGTAGGTGCCTACCTGCAGTCGGAAAAAGGAGACCTGCAATCCGCAGGATTGCTGCAATCGGCTGCGCGCGGATCGATCACGTTCCGTATCAACGGACCGGGTTCTTATGCAGCCGCCGAGAATAACGTGACCTTTAACGATATCGTCAGCCACTGGGCTAAGGATGAGATTGAGGTTGCTGCCTCGCAGCATATCACGAACGGTACCGGTGCAGGACGGTTCTCGCCGAACAATGCGGTAACCCGTGCTGAATTTGCGACGCTGCTTGATCGTATTTTCGAGACAGGCATCGATTGGGAAACACGCAGCAAAGAAGCGGGGGCGAAGCATCCGCTGACCCGCGAGGACATGGTAGTCATGATTGCGGAAGCGTTGAAGATGGATTCCGAAACGGCATCCTTGTCATTTAGCGATACGAATCTGATTTCGGAGGATGCACGTGCGGCCGTGGCCTTTGCCGTAAACGAAGGTTTGGTGAAGGGAGTGAGCGGCAACCGCTTCGCACCGGGCGAGACTTCCACTCGGGCTCAGGTATCCGTGATTGTGTACCGTTTACTGGATTATCTGAATAAAATCTAATCAAGGATAGGCAGAGACAGAGCTTTAACGATGGAGGACTCGGCTGTTAGCAGCCGAGTCCTTTTTATTTTCTTGACAGCGTTCTGCATGAACGTTTGTAATATAAAGGAAATGGATGAGCAACCGGGAGGCGAACAAAGATAAAAACCCAAAAAGCCGTCATTTATTTTACCATAGCAATCGTACCTTTATTCATCATCTTCACCGTGTTAGGAAGTATTGCCGAAGGAACGGAAGGCGGTGCGATCCAGCGAATCGTCGAATGGTTAACGACCTATATTTTGCCATGGATCTTCTTGTATTGGTTTATTAAGCTGGTCCGCAAGATGAAGTAAACAAGGCCGTATGAAAGCTCAAGAAAGACTCGGGTGTTTACCCGAGTTTTTTTCGTTTTCGCCAAAGATCCCTCATACGGGGGATGTATATCTACCCAGTCAAAAGCTACTATTTTATCTGAGTATACGTTCCTATTTAACTGAATTGTATGCCTAACTAACTAGAAAAAGGAGGAAAATAACCATTAAACGCAGTGTAGCAAAAGCATTCATTGTGGTGGCCATGATCGTTCCGCTTCTATTAGGCAGCCTGGTCATTCCTGTGAAAGATCGGGCCTCTGCATTCAAGGTGCAGGCCGAGACGATTGGTACCATCGCTTATGATCCAAGAGGATTTGCCGGAGTCCACTCTATCTATAGCGATGGTACCACCGTCAGGGTTCTGGACGACTTTAATAAAGTCCCTTCTAACGCGCGCTGGGTCACGTTCATGCCGATCAATTTTGACGGGGTGGAGCTTTATTACAGCCGAGACGGGATTACAACCGAGAAGAAATTGATGAACCTTAGAGGGTTGAATGACCTGCCTGCCGATGTGAGGTGGCTGACGTTAAGTAACTTTGATGGAGCGTTCTTTGAGAATCAACCCATCGATAATCAGCAGTATACGTACAGTGTGGACGGTGTCAATATTTTAAGCGGTCCAGAGGTGCCGGCCAACGCGTTATGGGCCACAATAAGCTATTATACGACGACCTGGGCTGGCGAAAACAAATCGTTGAACTACAGCCGTTCCCGGGCGAGTTACAACCTGAATGCCGACCTCATCCGCAGCGTTTCTATTCAGTCCCATGCGGCAGATTCGAGTTATGCAAGGGCAGGCGATACGGTTACGTTGTCCTTTTCTTCGCTTCGAGCGCTCCAATCCCCGAGGGTCACACTGGCTGGACAGCAAATGCAAGCAACCGCTATACCGAACGCTGTCGGAAACGATTGGAGGGCATCTATGACGCTGGATGCTAGCCATCCGGAAGGGGAGATCAATTTCAGCATTGCATACCAAGACGAAGGGATTCCCATGACCGTATCGGCGACCACGGATGGAAGCTCCGTATTTTTCGACAATAGCCCGCCATCGGTATCTATGTCGCAATCTACGTCAGAATGGACACAGGGCAACGTCATTGTTAACGGACGAGCATATGATACGGGGAGCGGGATCCAGATTGAGAAATGGGCGGAAGGCCGCCAAACAGTGTCCTTTTTCCATAATAACGGCCATCTGCCGCAAGGGGGCATCATGTTCACCGCATTCAATAACGGATGGTATACCTGGTATGCAAAGGATCGTGCAGGAAATGAAATGGTGCAGTTCATTGAAATCGGGAACATTGATCGAGTATCACCTTCGCTTAGTCTGACGTCATCGCCGACGGGGTGGACAGCTGGGTCTGTCCAAATTACCGCATCAACCGTAGATGATCTCAGCGGGGTTAAGCTCACGAAGTGGGCTGCCGGCAGCCAGCCTTTGGCATTTTTCAAGAATGGCGCCGGAACCATGTTCAGCGATTCTTTTACAGTGACAAATAACGGGGTTTACACCGTCTATGCAGAGGATCAAGCGGGGAATCCGGTAACAGAGCAGATTACGATTCACAATCTGGACGACATCCCTCCTGCGATTTCGTTGACTCCATCCACGACAGAGCCGACGCAGACGGATATCGCTATTACTGTAGACGCCTCCGATCAGGAAAGCGGCATCGAGATCGTCAAATGGGCAGTGGGCAAGCAGCCGGCCTCCTATTTTGCGGCAGAGGGGAACACCTTGCAAGGGACAGGCTTTACGGTTTCAGAGAATGGTCTATACACAGTTTATGCCAAGGACAAGGCCGGGAACGAACAGATCGAGACTGTAGAAATCACCAATATTTATAAAAGCGGCCCAAACCTCCGGCTGTCACTCGACAACCCCGATTGGGCGAACAGCCCCGTTCGAATACAACTCGATGTAACGGACAACGGTAGCGGGATCGCGGTGCAGAAATGGGCTACCGGACATCATGATTCCGATTATTTCAAGAATGAAGGCACTCCGTTTACCGGTAGCAGCTTTACCGTTGACAGCAATGGAATGTATACCGTTTATATCAAAGACAATGCTGGTTACGATGCCGTGGCCGTCATTGAGGTTACCCGAATGGATAACGAAAGACCGATAATATCGGAGCCCAAGCTAACGCCTAGTACGTGGACGAGTCAGGATGTCAAAGTGTGGGTATCCGGCATGGATAACTCCGGCGTGATCTCACTTATGAAATGGAGCGCCGGTGTGCAGGACGAAGTTTACTTCGAGCAAGGAAGGGGCATCGTGTTCCAAGATGTATTTACGGTGGATGCGAACGGAGAATACACGGTATATGCGAAAGACGCTGCCGGTAACGGGGATGTTAGATCCTTCCATGTAAGCAACATCGATAGGGAAGAACCGATCATCTACCTGCAGCCTTCTATCAAGGATCCGACAAACCAGAACGTGGCCGTGACGGCTGATGTTTACGGTACGTTAAGTCCGATTATGTCTACGAAGTGGGCGCCGGGGATCAAGTCGTTGTCCTATTTTGAAGCGGAAGGGAACGACTTTAACGGAACCTTCGAAGCGGAGTTGAATGGATGGTATAGCGTATACGCCGAGAGTGCTGCGGGCAACAAAACAATTGAGACCATTGAAGTCATGAACATTTTTAAAGAGGTGCCAGTCATTCAGGTTGCGGTGTCACCGTCTGTTCCGACGCAAACCGACGTCACGGTGACCGCCTCGGTCTATGCTCCGCATCCGTTGGTTGAGAGTAAGCTTGCCTTCGGGCAACAGGATGCTTTCTATTTCGCACACGGTGGTGGCGAGCCTTGGAGTGATAGGCTGGAGGTCCATGACAATGGCTGGATTACTTATTATGTCCGGGATCATGCAGGCAATGAGTCGGTGAAACTGGTGGAAATCACGAATATCGATCGTGAAAAGCCGGTAATTACCCTGCTTGGCGATTCTCGAATCTCATTGGTGCAAGGTTCTGACTATACGGATCCGGGCGCCATGGCCAATGACAATCTAGACGGAGATCTAACGGATCGCATCGAGGTTGAAGGTAAAGTCGATACTTCCAGACCGGGACAATACACGCTCCGTTATTCGGTAGCCGATCGTGCCGGCAATGAGGCGGAAGAGGTTGTTCGAACGGTTAACGTTACGCCTCGGCCAGGTGGTGGAGATACAGGACCGACTGATCCTACACCGGGAAGTGGCGGGAGCGAGCCGAATCCTTCTTCAGTAGATAAGGGGGATAAGAACGAAGGACTTCCAGGATCGATTTCAACCCCAACGCCAACCCCAGGAAATGGCGGCGGTTCGTCTGCTGCACAACCGCCCCCTAGCAAACAGACTCCAGCCCTTACCGACATTACCGGACACTGGGCCGAGTCTGACATCCAGGCGCTATATGATCTGAAGCTGGTAAAAGGTTATCCTGACGGAAGCTACAAACCAGACCGTCCGGTGACCCGGGCCGAATTTGTCGCGCTGCTGATACGGAGCCTGGGATTAAAGGGGCAAAACAGCGCTACATTCCAGGATATTAAAAATCACTGGGCTGGCGACGCGATTCGTACTGCTCTAGCCCATGGAATTATTGGTGGGTACAGCAGCCGAGCTTTTGGCCCCGATGATCCGATCACACGTGAGCAAATGGCTGTCATGCTGGCCAACTCGAGCCAGCTTGTGAGTCTTTCCTCCAGCGTTTCCGGTACAAACTTAACTTCCTTCAAAGACCAAGGCTCCATATCCGCCTGGGCAAAGCAACAGGTATCTGACGTGGTTGGGAACGAGCTGATGAACGGGTACCCCGGAGGAAGCTTCTTGCCTCGAGGATTGGCAACACGTGCAGAGATAGCAGCGGTTATACATCGTCTTATAAATGTGATTGAACAGAGCATATAAACGAAAAAGCTTACTTAAGGTCTCTTCCTTAAGTAAGCTTTTTAGATCTATTATAAGAGCATTCACATGCTTCCCAAACATACTGATCGTGGAATAGAAGGGTAGAGGCGATGGAATTGCAGCTTATAGCTGGCGTTTAGTCCCTTCTGGAGATAGGGGCTACTCAGGAAAGGGATGGTCCTCGTGAAGCAAACCGAGCGTATTAGCGATGGCTGCGGCTTTTCCTCTTCGGTCAACCTTCAGTTTTTCGAAGATTTTCTTGATGTGGGTCTTTACTGTCTCATTGGTGATGGTAAGTGCCGCGGCGATTTCTTTATTCGAGAGCCCCTTCGAGATCAGGCGAAGCACTTCCTTCTCCCGTCCTGTTAAATCATGCACTCCTCCCGCACGCTTTTTTGCCGATTGGAGGCCATGATCGGAAAGCGGCAGCTCGGTATGGGAGCGGACTTTCGCATGAATGGCAAATAGAGCTTGGGAGGCAATGGTGCTCAACACATGAAAACGATCGGGGGCAAATGCTTTTGTGCTCATCTCATTTTGCAGAAACAATACTCCTAGCAATTGATCCTGAATAACGATAGGAAAATAAAGCACGGAACCTTCTGTCGAATGAGCGGAAGAAGTTGAGTTCAACTCAACCATCCCTGGTGTGGCAGTCGGCCCGTGAAGGGCAGCTTGGGATTCCGCTGTCTGAATAAGCAAACGCCGGCTGACTCCATGGGCATCCTCCAGGAGAGTTCGCTGAGAAGAAGCCGCCAATCGCCTGCCGTCCATCTTTGCCGCAGCTTCTACATACCATTTGCCGTCCTGCAACATTAGCATCAGACCGCGATGGGCGCCGGCGTTCATGACCAGGAGCTGCATGAAACGTTCAGCTACTCGCTCCGTTGCGATCTCCGAGTTAAAAATATGTGATGCCTGCATGATGGCGGCCAAATCCAACACTTGCGGATAGTTGACGATATGGCCCGAAAGCGACATGGAGGGAACGGTTTCCTGGAAGGGCTTATCTCCCTCGTCCTTATCAGTGAGTGTTTCATGCTGCTGAAATGAATTGGAAACGGAAGGATTTTGCCTGGTTTCATACCTGCAGCGCTTGGCATCCGGATCTGATTCAGCAGCTAATCGATGCCGGGCTATTTTCTCAGCAATGCTCCGCATGTCGAGGTAGCGGTCATCGGGGTCTTTTTCCAGCATGTTCAGGATAAGTTCTGATATCCATTGAGGCAGATGAATATCATGGAAGGGATCAGGCCTTATGGTAAGATGGGCGTGAGCCCAAGGAAGTGCACCGTTCGCGGTGAAGGGAAGTCTATGAGCGAATAGCTCGTAGAATGTCACGCCAAGTGAGTACATATCGGCTCTGCCATCCAGGCGATGGCTCATTCTCCCAGTTTGTTCCGGAGACATATAGATTGGATTGGCTTCCAGACTGACATGCCCCTGTAAATTCAATTGATCCCGGCGAACGGCGTATCCGAAGCCCGTTAAATAAACGTCCTGGGTGCTTTCCTGAACAAGAAGGGTATCTGGCCTGATGTTTAAATGCAGAACGTCGCGGGTATGCAGATCCTGCAGCCTGCGGGCAGCACGCTCAAGCATTGGAATTAATACCGAGGGTGAGGAGCCGTGGATTCGTACATATTCCCTTAAGGTTATAGCGTGAATGGGTTCAAACTCCAACACGATCATTGTCTTGAACGATAAGTAGGATACAGGCTTGAACAGCCCGTCCACATTCAAATCATTGAGGAAATGATATTCGTGGATGAGCTTCGCATTCTCGATCGTTGTACGGCTACCTTCTTTTACAATTTTCAGGAGCATCGTTCTCCGGGTTCGCTCGGAACGGGCATACGCCACCGTTATATATGAATCCTCATAGACGATGCCGGTGATCGTATATCCTGGGATTTTCAACATATCGCACATTCCTTTGGTCTAGCCTGTTCGTATGCTCGTATCTGGCATGGTCGTACTATGGCTTGTATTTTGTTTAGTATATCATGTCTATAGACTGGGATTATCAAAAACAAAAGCACTAAGAGGAATGAAAGGTTAGCGATACAGACGCAGATATCCGTTTTATGTAAATGTAAAAGACAGACGTCCAGTCGATCCGTACGGTGCGGATGATTTGGGCGTCTGTCTTATGAGGGCCAGAACTATGTTTAAAGCATACAAACAACCTGATCGGTTACAGAGACCTGGCGGAGACAGTTAATCCCTCGCCCACTGGTCCAGTTTGTCATCACCGGGAAGAAGCAGGGCAAGCAGACCAAGCAGCGGCAGGAAGCCGATGGCGATCATAACATTGCCGATTCCCCACGCAT